>NZ_JASGHB010000001.1:3162500-3810941 GCF_047602525.1 Amaricoccus sp. | reverse complement strand
GCGCACCCGACAGGATTCGAACCTGTGACCTCTGCCTTCGGAGGGCAGCGCTCTATCCAGCTGAGCTACGGGTGCCTGGGGACGCTCTATAGTGGAGCCCCGGGGCCGCCGCAATCCGGGAATCGCCTGCACTTTCCCGCGACAGACGGAGCGACTATATGGGCACGTCCGGGATGCGGGAGAGTGACATGGCCGAGAACACGAGGATCGACGCGGGCGACGCGCTGCGCCGGGCGGCGTGGGAGCGGATCCTCGTGCTCGACGGGGCCATGGGCACGCAAATCCAGGGGCTCGGCCTCGAGGAGGACGACTTCACAGGTCACGGAGCCTGCGCCTGCCACGGGCACGCGCAGAAGGGCAACAACGACCTCCTCATCCTGACGCAGCCCGATGCGATCGAGGCGATCCACTACCGCTATGCCATCGCCGGCGCCGATATCGTCGAGACCAACACCTTTTCCTCCACCTCGATCGCCCAGGCCGACTACGGCATGGAGGCGCGCGTCTACGACCTGAACTTCCATGGCGCCCGCCTCGTGCGCCGCGCCCTCGACCGGGCGACGGCCGAGGACGGCAAGCCGCGGTTCGTCGCCGGCGCCCTCGGGCCGACCAACCGCACCGCCTCGATCTCGCCGGACGTGAACGACCCGGGCTTCCGCGCGGTCAGCTTCGACGACCTGCGCACCGCCTATGCCGAGCAGATCCGCGGCCTCGTCGACGGCGGGGCGGACCTGATCCTGATCGAGACGATCTTCGACACGCTGAACGCCAAGGCGGCCATCTTCGCCTGCGAGGAGGTGTTCGCGGAGAAATCCGTCCGCCTGCCGATCATGATCTCCGGCACCATCACCGACCTTTCCGGCCGCACCCTCTCCGGCCAGACGCCGACCGCGTTCTGGCACTCGATCCGCCACGCGCGCCCGCTGAGCGTCGGCCTCAACTGCGCGCTCGGCGCCGAGGCCATGCGGCCCCACATCGCCGAGCTGTCCGAGGTCGCCGACACGCTGATCTGCGCCTATCCGAACGCCGGACTGCCCAACGCCTTCGGCCAGTACGACGAGAGCCCGGCCTTCATGGCGCGGCAGGTCGAGGCGTTCGCCGCGGAGGGCCTCGTCAACATCGTCGGCGGCTGCTGCGGCACCACGCCCGACCACATCCGCGCCATCGCCGAGGCGGTCGCCCGCCACAAGCCGCGCGAGATCCCCGAGATCGCCCCGCGGATGCGGCTTTCCGGCCTCGAGCCGTTCACGCTCACCCCGGAGATCCCGTTCGTCAACGTCGGCGAGCGGACGAACGTCACCGGCTCGGCCAAGTTCCGCAAGCTCGTCACCGCCGGCGACTACCCCGCCGCGCTCGTCGTCGCCCGCGATCAGGTGGAGAACGGCGCGCAGGTCATCGACGTCAACATGGACGAGGGGCTGATCGATTCCGCCGCCGCGATGACCTCGTTCCTGAACCTCGTCGCCGCCGAGCCCGACATCGCCCGGGTGCCGCTGATGATCAACTCCTCGAAGTGGGAGGTGATCGAGGCCGGCCTGAAGTGCGTGCAGGGCAAGCCCATCGTCAACTCGATCTCGCTCAAGGAGGGCGAGGACGCGTTCCTGCACCACGCCCGGCTCTGCCGCGCCTATGGCGCCGCCGTCGTCGTGATGGCCTTCGACGAGCAGGGGCAGGCCGACACGAAGGAGCGCAAGGTCGCGATCTGCACCCGCGCGTACCACATCCTCACCGAGCAGGTCGGCTTCCCGCCGGAAGACATCGTGTTCGACCCGAACATCTTCGCGGTGGCGACCGGCATCGAGGAGCACGACAACTACGGCGTCGACTTCATCGAGGCGACGCGGGAGATCCGCGCCACCCTGCCGCACGTCCACATCTCGGGCGGCGTCTCGAACCTCAGCTTCTCGTTCCGCGGCAACGAGCCGGTGCGCGAGGCGATGCACGCGGTCTTTCTCTACCATGCCATCGCCGCCGGCATGGACATGGGCATCGTCAACGCCGGCCAGCTCGCGGTCTACGACTCGATCGACCCGGAGCTGCGCGAGACCTGCGAGGACGTGGTGCTGAACCGTCGGCCGGACTCGACCGAGCGGCTGCTGGCGCTGGCCGAACGCTACAAGGGAACCGCCGGCAAGGAGGCGAAGGAGCGCGACCTCGCCTGGCGCGAGTGGCCGGTGGAGAAGCGGCTGGAACACGCGCTGGTCAACGGCCTCACCGAGTTCATCGACGCCGACACCGAGGAGGCGCGGCGGGCGGCCGAGCGTCCGCTCCATGTCATCGAGGGCCCGCTGATGGCCGGCATGAACGTGGTGGGCGACCTGTTCGGCTCCGGCAAGATGTTCCTGCCGCAGGTGGTGAAGTCCGCCCGCGTGATGAAGCAGGCGGTCGCCGTGCTGCTCCCCTACATGGAGGAGGAGAAGCGCCTGAACGGCGGCGAGGCGCGCCGGAGCGCCGGCAAGATCCTGATGGCGACGGTCAAGGGCGACGTCCACGACATCGGCAAGAACATCGTCGGCGTCGTGCTCGCCTGCAACAACTACGAGATCATCGACCTCGGCGTCATGGTGCCGGCGCAGAAGATCCTCGAGACGGCCAGGGCCGAGGGCGTCGACATCATCGGCCTCTCCGGCCTCATCACCCCGTCGCTGGAGGAGATGAGCCACGTCGCCGCCGAGATGGAGCGCGAGGGCTTCGAGATCCCGCTGCTGATCGGCGGCGCGACCACCAGCCGCGTCCACACCGCGGTGAAGATCCACCCGCGCTATGCCCGCGGGCAGGCGGTGCACGTGAACGACGCCAGCCGCGCGGTCGGCGTCGTCGGCCAGCTGCTCTCGGCGGAGGCAAAGGCGCCCTACGTCGCGGGCGTGCAGGCCGAGTACCTGAAGCTCGCCGAGGCGCACGAGCGGGCGGAGCGCGAAAAGACCCGCCTGCCGCTCGCGAGCGCCCGGGCCAATCCGTTTCCGGTCGACTGGACCGGCTATGTGCCGCCGAAGCCGGGCTTCCTCGGCACCCGCACCTTCGACGACTGGGATCTCGCCGAGCTGGCCGGCTACATCGACTGGACGCCGTTCTTCCAGGCGTGGGAAATGAAGGGGCGCTATCCGGCGATCCTCGAGGACGAGACCCAGGGCGCGGCGGCCCGGGCGCTCTGGGAAGACGCGCAGGCGATGCTGGCCCGGATCATCGCCGAGCGGTGGTTCCGCCCGCGCGGTGTCGTCGGCTTCTGGCCGGCAAACGCCGTCGGCGACGACATCCGCCTGTTCACCGCCGACGACCGGACGCAGGAGCTCGCCACCCTCTTCACCCTGCGCCAGCAGCGCTCCAAGCGGGTGGGCCAGCCCAACGTCGCCCTCGCCGACTTCGTGGCCCCCGAGGCGCCGGACTACGTCGGCGGCTTCGTCGTCACCGCCGGCATGGAGGACCAGACGATCGCGGAACGCTTTGAGCGGGCCAACGACGATTATTCCGCGATCCTCGTCAAGGCGCTCGCCGACCGCTTCGCCGAGGCGTTCGCCGAGCGGATGCACGAGCATGTCCGCCGCGAGCTGTGGGCCTACGCGCCGGACGAGCGGTTCACCCCGGAGGAGCTGGTGTCCGAGCCCTACCGCGGCATCCGCCCGGCGCCCGGCTATCCGGCGCAGCCCGACCACACGGAAAAGGCCACGCTCTTCCGCCTGCTCGACGCCACGGCGGCGACGGGGGTGGAGCTGACCGAGAGCTTTGCCATGTGGCCGGCCTCGTCGGTCTCGGGCCTCTACATCGCCCACCCGGAGAGCTACTATTTCGGCGTGGCGCAGGTCGAGCGCGATCAGGTCGAGGACTACGCCCGCCGCAAGGCGATGCCCGTCGCCGAGGTGGAGCGCTGGCTCGCCCCGATCCTCAACTACGCCCCCGCCCCGCGGGTCGAGGCGGCGGAGTAGACGAGGGGCGGCCGCCGATCAGGCGGCCGACCGGGCCTGCGCGCGACGCTCGGCAGGCAGGTCCGGCCAGACGCTCGCCAAAGACACCCGCCGACCGCCGGTCTGGAACCGATGCGGGCCCGCCCTCCGCTGCCTGGGTACGATCGCCGGGCCGGGAAAGTGCTCCCCGCCCCGGCCCCTCCGGGGCCGCGGATCCGGCCAACCGACAATTGGTGAAGACTTATACAAGTGATTTCAGAGGCATGGCACCGCCCCTGAAATCCCCTGACGTCACACCTCCAGACACCAGCGCAGGATCGCCTTCTGCGCGTGCAGCCGGTTTTCCGCCTCGTCGAAGATCACCGAATGCCGCCCGTCCATCACCTCGCTCGTCACCTCCTCGGAGCGGTGCGCCGGCAGGCAGTGCATGAACAGCGCGTCGGGCTTGGCCGCCGCCATCAGCTTCGTCGTCACCTGATACGGCCGGAGCAGCGAATGCCGCCGCTCGCGGGCGCTCTGCGGGTCGTGCATCGAAAGCCACGTGTCGGTGACGATCAGGTCGGCCCCGGCAACGGCCTTGATCGGGTCGCGCTCGATCGTCACCGTCGAGCCCTTCGACCGGGCGAAGGCCATCGCCGCCGGCGAGGGATCGAGCGACGCCGGCCCGGTGAAGGTCAGGTCGAAGCCGAACTGCCCCGCCGCGTGCAGGAACGAGGCGCAGACGTTGTTGCCGTCGCCCGACCAGACGACCTTGGCGCCCCTGATCGGCCCGCGATGCTCCTCGAAGGTCATCACGTCCGCCATGATCTGGCACGGGTGGCTCGCGTCGGTCAGGCCGTTGATGACCGGCACGCTGGCGTTCTCGGCCAGCTCGGTCAGCGTCGCCTCCTCGAACGTGCGGATCATGATGAGGTCGACGAAGCGCGACAGCACCCGCGCGGTGTCGGCGATGGTCTCGCCGTGGCCGAGCTGCATCTCGCCGCCCGAGAGCACCAGCGTGCTGCCGCCGAGCTGCCGGGTGCCGACGTCGAAGCTGACCCGCGTCCGGGTCGAGGGCTTCTCGAACACGAGCGCGATCACGTGGCCGGCCAGCGGCGTCTCGGCATCCGGCCGCCCCTTCGGCCAGCCGGCGCGCGCCGCCTTCATCGCCCGGGCCTGATCGAGGATCCCGCGCAGCTCGGCCGCGTCGGTGGTGTGGAGGTCGAGGAAGTGCCTCACGCCGCGGCCGCCTCGATCGCGGTCGCCACCTCGTCGAGCCGGCGCAGCCCCTCTTCCACCTCCGCCTCCGTCAGGTTCAGCGGCGGCAGCAGCCGCACGACGTTGTCCGCGGCGCCGACCACCAGCACGTGCGCCTTGTAGCCGGCGGCCACGACGTCGGTGTTGGGCTTCCGGCACTTCAAGCCGAGCATCAGCCCCTCGCCACGCACCGCCTCGAACAACTCCGGATGCGCCGCGACCAGCCCCTCGAGCCCCTGGCGGAACCGGCCGGAAATCCGGCTCACCTGATCGAGGAACCCCGGCGCCGTCACCACGTCCATCACCGCGCAGCCCACCGCGCAGGCGAGCGGGTTGCCGCCGTAGGTCGAGCCGTGGGTGCCGAGCCCCATTCCGTCCGCCGCCGCCGCCGTCGCGAGGCAGGCGCCGAGCGGAAAGCCGCCGCCGATCCCCTTCGCCACCGTCATGATGTCCGGGGTGATGCCGGCCCACTCGTGATGGAAGAGCTTGCCCGTCCGCCCCATGCCGCACTGGATCTCGTCGAGGATCAGCAGGATTCCCGCCTCGTCACAGATCGCCCGAAGCTCGCGGAGCTGCTCGACGCTGAGCGGCCGGATGCCGCCCTCGCCCTGGATCGGCTCGACCAGCACCGCCGCGGTCTCCGGTCCGATGGCGGCGCGAACCGCGTCGAGATCGCCGAAGGCCAGGTGGTCGAAGCCCGGCACGACCGGGCCGAACCCCTTGACCATCTTCTCCGACCCCGCCGCCGAGATCGCGCCATAGCTGCGGCCGTGGAACGAGCCCTCGAAGGCGATGATCCGGTTCCGCTGCGGCTCGCCGGCAAAGTCGAAGTGCTTGCGCGCCATCTTGATCGCGCACTCGATCGCCTCGGTGCCGGAGTTGGTCACGAACACGGTGTCGGCGAAGGTCGCCGCCACCAGCTTCTCGGCCAGCGCCTCCTGCTGCGGGATCTTGTAGAGGTTCGAGGTGTGCCAGAGCTTCGAGGCCTGCTCGGTCACGGCCTGCACCAGCACCGGATTGGCATGGCCCAGCGCGCAGACGGCGATGCCGCCGCCGAGGTCGAGATAGCGCTCGCCGCTTTCCTCGACGAGCCACGGCCCCTCGCCGGACACGAAGGCGAGCGGCGCCCGGGCATAGGTCGGAAGGACGGGAGGGATCACCGGCGGAAGTCTCCTCGAGAGAGCGCAAGCACGGCCCGCGCGGGCCGCACCCCCGCGGGAAAGCGCCCTTGTGGCGCAGGGCCGGGCCCGAGTCAATTCCGCCGGAACCGGGTCCGAGACCCGGCGCGCGGCCGGACGCTCACACGCACCCACCCGGGCGCCCCGCCCCATCCGGCGCACCCGCCCCTTCGGACACTCCTGTCCCTTGCTCCCGCCGCCGCCAGCCCTAGATGGTTGCTGCACATGCGAACGGGAGAAGAGATGAGCGAGAAGCCGGCACTCGAGACCCGGTTCGAGCGGGGGCTCTTCGCCGCCCGCTGGCTGATGGCGCCGATGTACCTCGGCCTCGTCGTCTCGCTCGCGATACTCGCCATCACGTTCATGCGCGAGCTTGCGCACTACGCGCCGCAGGTCATGACGATGACGAGCGAGGACACCATCCTCGCCGTGCTGACGCTGATCGACCTGACGCTCGCCGGCAACCTGCTGCTCATCGTGCTGTTCTCCGGCTACGAGAACTTCGTCTCCAAGCTCGACATCGCCGAGACGGTGGACCGGCCCTCGTGGATGGGCACGGTAGACTTCTCCGGCCTCAAGATGAAGCTGATCGCCTCGATCGTGGCGATCTCGGGGATCCACCTGCTGAAGCGGTTCATGGAGATCGGCGAGACGCATTCCGGGACGCCGCTCGACGCCTCGCAGCTGCGCTGGCTCGTCATCATTCACCTCACGTTCGTCGCTTCGGGCGTGCTGCTCGCGGTGATGGACTGGGTGACCAGCCGCACCGACAGGCACTGACGAGAGCGGCAGGCCCCGGCGCCGCCCCGGCGACGTCGGCCACCGTCTCAGAGGAAGCAGGCGGCCCGCCCGTCCGCCCGGATCGTCGCCGCCCCCTTCTCGATCTGCGCGCCGCGCCGCACGATGAAGCGGCTGCCCGAGACCGGCGACCACTCGCGCGGGTTCGGCAGCACCGCCATCAGCCGGGCCGACCGCTGCGGCCCCAGCTTTGCCGCGCCCATCTTCCAGTAGTGCTGCGCCGCCGCTTCGACGCCGAACACGCCTTCGCCCATCTCCGCGACGTTGAGATAGACCTCGATGATCCGGCGCTTGGGCCAGAACAACTCGATC
Source organism: Amaricoccus sp. (assembly GCF_047602525.1). Taxonomy (GTDB): domain Bacteria; phylum Pseudomonadota; class Alphaproteobacteria; order Rhodobacterales; family Rhodobacteraceae; genus Amaricoccus. The sequence continues at coordinate 3,803,518 of NZ_JASGHB010000001.1, read as the reverse complement.
AGCACGGTGAACCCCGCCTCGAGGCCCTTGCGCAGCCAGGTCCGTCCGGGCCAGAGGAACACGTTCTTCGCGACCTGCTGGCTGATCGTCGACCCGCCGCGCAGCCGTCCGCCGTCCTCGAGCGCCGAGCGGATCCCGGCGAGGTCGAAGCCCCAGTGCTGGCAGAAGTTCGCGTCCTCGGCCGCCGCCGCCGACAGCGGCAGGTCGTCGGCCATCGCATCGAGCGGCACCCACTCGCGTTCGATCCCGCCGAGGCGCAGGCGCTCGGCGGTCATGTGGATGCCCGGCGGCGGATTGACGAAGCGGAACAGGATCACCAGCGCCACCGCCAGCGCCAGCGCGGCCGCAGCGCCCCGCACCAGCCACCGGCGCACCCGCCGCCACCGCCTGCCCACGCGCACCACCGGCTCAGAGATCATGCAGGCCGGCGTATTTCGACCCGAGGTAGTCGAGCAGCGCACGCTCGTCCGGCTCGTGCCCCACCGCCTCGGCGATCAGCTGCCGCGGCGGCACCATCCGGCCGCGCCGGTCGATCCGCGCGCCGAGCCACGCCAGCACCGCGCCCAGATCTCCGGCGGTCAGCCGGTCGTCGAGGTCGGGGATGTCGCGCCGCAGCGCCGCGTGGATCTCGCCGGCATAGATGTTGCCGAGCGTGTAGGTCGGGAAATAGCCGAACAGCCCCGCCGACCAGTGGACATCCTGCAGCACGCCGCGCCGGGCGTCCGGCACCGCCTGACCGAAGTCCGCGAGGAACCGCTCGTTCCACGCGGCCTCGAGATCCGCCACGGCGAGCGAGCCGGCGATGAGCGCGCGCTCGAGGTCAAAGCGCATCAGGATGTGCAGGTTGTAGTGTACCTCGTCGGACTCGGTGCGGATGAACCCGGGCGCGACCGCGTTCACCAGCCGCCAGAGCGCATCGGCATCGACCACCCCCGCCCCGCCGCCGTTTTCCCCGCCGAGGCCGGCCTGCATCTCGCCGAACAGGAAACGGCAGAACGCCCGGCTGCGGCCGATCTGGTTCTCGAACAGCCGCGACTGGCTCTCGTGCACCGCCATCGAGGCGTGCATCCCCGCGGGCAGCAGCGCCTGCGCCGGGTCGAGGCCCTGCTCGTAGACCGCGTGACCGACCTCGTGGAACGTCGAGTAGAGGCAATCCTGTGGATCGGCCTCGTCGACCCGCGTGGTGATCCGCACGTCACCGGCCGAGCCGGAGCACGACGGGTGCACCGCGAGATCCAGCCGCCCGGCCTGCCAGTCGAAGCCGAAGTCGCCGCCGAGCTTTTTCGCCAGCGCCATCTGCGCCGCCGCCGGGAATCGCCCGGCCACCGTGGGCACCGGCGCGCCCTTCGCGGCGATCCGGCCGGCCAGCTCCACAAGGCCGGGCCGAAGCCGCGAGAAGATCGTGTCGAGCTCCGCCGCCGTCGTGCCCGGCTCAAAGCCGTCGAGCAGCGCGTCATAGCCGCCGACGCCCGGCTCCGCGAGGCACTCCGCCTCGGCCCGCTTCAGCGCGACGATCCGTTCCAGCGTCGGCGCGAAGGCCGCGAAGTCGCTCGCCGCCCGCGCCGCGATCCAGACCTCCTGCCCCAGCGACGCCGTCCGGGCGAGGTCCGCCGCCAGCGCCGGCGGGACCTTGGCGGCGCGGCGGTGGAGCCGCCCGGCCTCGGCCACATTCACCGCGTCCGGGCCCTGCGCCGTCGCGGCGAACGCGACGAGCTCGCCGAGCCTCGGGTCGGCGGCGAGGTCGTGGATCGCCGAGGCGACCGCCGCCGCCTGCTCGGCCCGCTGCGCGCCGCCCTTCGGCGGCATCTGGGTCTCCTGATCCCAGTTCAGGAACCCCGCCACCTGTTCCAGCGCCCCGATCCGGCGCAACCGCGCCGAGATCTCGTCATAGGCTGCGATCGCGTCCATGTCCCCGGGTCTCCTCAGGCGGCTGACCTTCACTCTATCCGCGAAGGTGCTCCGGGCAATGCCCGGCTTGACGCAATCGCCGCCAGCGGGGACCAAGGCGGAAACCGGAGGAACGCCGATGTCCGATCTCGCCGCAACCGACCGCACCCTCGTCGCCGAGCCGCTCGATGCCGCCGCCTTCGCACCGTTCGGCGACGTGATCGAAGCGGCGGGGGAGAGCTATCCGATCAACGGCGGCATGTGCGACCGCTTCCACGACCGCGCCCGGATGGACTTCACCGAGGGCGGCCGAGCGGGGATCAGCGTCGGCTACGGGCGCCCCTACCCGCTGCCGCTCACCTTCGACCTGGTGGAGCGGCACCCGCTCGGCAGCCAGGCCTTCGTGCCGATCGGCGAAGACCCGTTCCTGGTGGTGGTGGCGCCCGACGAGGGCGGCCGCCCGGGCCGGCCCCGCGCCTTCCTGACCCGCCCGGGACAGGGGGTGAACTACCTGCGTAACGTCTGGCACGGCGTCCTGACCCCGCTCGGCCGCCCCGGCCACTTCCTGATCGTGGACCGCGTGGGCGGCACGGGGGTCAACCTGGAGGAATACCGCTACGACACGGGCTGGACGGTCGTGCCGGCATAGCGACGACGCGCGAAGCCGGCCCCCTACTCCACCGGCCGGGTCGCGACCATCGCCGGCCGCGCGCCGAACCGCTCGAACCAGCGGGCAAGGCCCGGTCGGCCGGCCCGCCAGTCGCGCGCGCCGTGCCGGAAGTCGAGATAGCCGAGGGCACACCCCACGGCGATCTGCCCCGCGTCGATCCGCCCGGCCAGATGCGCCAGCCAGCGCGCCTCCAGAACGTCGAGCGCCCGCGCCGCCTTGCTCCACTGGCCCTCGATCCAGTCGCCGTTCTGCGCCTGCGCCTCGCGCAGCCGCGCCTCGTACACCATGAGGAGCGCCGCCTCGGTAATCCCCTCGCCGGTCGCCTCGAGCGTCAGCGTCTCCCACAGGCGCGGCGACTCGGGGTAGAGCCCGCCTTCGCCCAGTGCATCGAGATAGCGGGTGATGACCCGGCTGTCATAGAGCGCCGGCCCGTCCGGCCGCTCCAGCGTCGGCACCTTGCCGAGCGGGTTCACCGCCACCGGCATCGTCCCGGGTGCCACCGGCGACCCGGCGGCCGGCACCAGCTCCACCCGGTCGAGCTGCCCCGTCTCGTGCAGCACCACCATGACCTTGCGGACGAACGGCGACGTCGCGCTGTGGAACAGCCGCATCAGAGCACCCGCCGCAGACGGACGCGGCCCAGCGCGGCGGCGTCGATCTCGACCGCCGGCCCGCCCGGCTTCAGCCGCAGCACCCGGCGCATCCGGCCGTGGCCATGCACGCCGCGCTCGTCCTCGGCCCGATGGGCGTGGCCGCCCATGCCTTCCGGCAGCCCGTCGAGCACCGCCTGTTGCCCGGCATCCTTGGGGTGCGACGCGGCCCGCGAGGCGACGATCGCCACCGCCGCCACCGCCCCGAATCGGAGCGCGGTCCAGGCGAGCGGCATGAGCGCGGCAGGGAACATCGACAAATCTCCGGTCGAGTTGCCCGCGGAATATAGGGCGCGGGCCCCCGCGGCAAAAGCCGGAGCCGGAAAAATCGGCAACATTTGACACGACCTTCCGTCGCACTTGAAATCTGCGGGAAAAGTGCTTGATGATGGCGGCAGCTCCGGGAGTACCCAATGGCCTACCTTGCCCCCCTCCTCGAAGTCGCCCTCGGAATTGCGCTGACTGCCGGCCTGGTCTGCGTTGCCAGCCGCAAGCCCGCGCCGGTCCGCGTGCGCACCGACGACCGCCGTCGCCGCTGACGCACGGTCTTTCCGGTCGCGAATCGCGCTGGTAGGGTTCCGGCGGATGCGTCGGCCGTGGAACTTCCGCGGTCAGGGCGCGTTCATCGACAGCCAATTCCGGTATGCGTCCGACTGTTGCGGATGCCCGGTCCAACCGAGGAGCCTTTCATGATCCGCACCCTGGCGTTCGCGCTCGTCGCCGCCGTGGCCCTCTCCGCCTGCAACACGATGCAGGGCGCCGGCAAGGACATCTCGTCCGCCGGCACCGCGGTGACGGACACCGCGAAGGACACGCAGAAGAAGATGTAAGGCCCGACGGCTTCTGTCGACGACAATCGGCCCGGTCGGATTTCCGACCGGGCTTTTTTTGCGGTCAGGCCGGCGCGCGCTGGCGAACCGCAGAGCGCGCGGGGAAAGCCCTCGCCGCCTGATCCGCCATCCGTGCTGTCGTCGCGTCGCCAACCGATGGCTTCGGCACCCGGCAAGCGCGCGGCGCCTGCCGGGTCGCGGGTCGGAAGGTGTCGGCCGTCACGTGTTGTCGTGGCTGAACTTCTTCTTCGCGACCTCGGTCAGGCTCATCTTGCCACAGTCCGCGCCGTGAATGCCGTTCGCGAGTTCGAGCTGGGTACATGCGGGGGCCGCACCGATGGCCGGATACGGCGTCTCGCCCTGTCGGCTGGCCTGCTGGGCGAAGGCGACTGAGGTGATCGACAGGCCGAGGAGCGCGGCCGCTGCGCCAGAAAGCAGAAACGATCTCATGGAGTGGTCTCCTGTATAGCCGAGAGTTCGGCAGAACCGAACCGTTCAGTTCTGCCCCCCAAGGTTACGCCGACCGGCTCGATCGGCAACTCTCGATTGCGTGCGCTCACGGATCGCTGCTTTGCGATCGCCGCGACCTGCCGCTGCTTGCGACACCTCCGGCCATGTGATTAAGGGGACCGACTCGCTCGGGAGGACGATGGCCATGGAGAAGTTCACTAAGCTCGCCGGAGTCGCGGCGCCGCTGCCCCTGATCAATGTCGACACCGACATGATCATCCCCAAGCAGTTCCTGAAGACGATCCAGCGCTCGGGCCTCGGCAAGAACCTGTTCGACGAGATGCGCTATGACGCCGACGGCAACGAGATCCCCGACTTCGTGCTGAACCGCCCGGCGTATCGCAATGCCGAGATCCTCGTCTCCGGCGAGAACTTCGGCTGCGGGTCGAGCCGCGAGCACGCGCCGTGGGCGCTGCTCGACTTCGGCATCCGCTGCGTCATCGCGCCGAGCTTTGCCGACATCTTCTTCAACAACTGCTTCAAGAACGGCATCCTGCCGATCGCCCTGCCGCAGGAGCAGGTCGACATGCTGATGGACGATGCCGAGCGGGGCGCCAACGCCGTTGTCACCATTGACCTGGAAAACCAGATCATCACCGGCCCCGACGGCGGCTCGATCCCCTTCGAGGTCGACGCCTTCCGCAAGCACTGCCTGCTGAACGGCCTCGACGACATCGGCCTCACCATGGAAAAGGCCGGCGCGATCGACACTTACGAGGCCCGGCAGGCGTCGACGACGCCCTGGCTCAGGGCCGGCTGAACACCGCCGCCATCAGCGATTCCAGCGCCCGCGCGTCGTCCTCGTCGAAGGCGGCGGGCGCATCGCTGTCGATGTCGAGCACGGCGATGAGCCCTCCGGCCGCGTCGAACACCGGAACGACGATCTCCGAGCGCGTGCTGCTCGCGCAGGCGATGTGCCCGGGAAACGCGTCGACGTCCGGCACCACCTGGGTCCGCGCCTCGCGCGCCGCCGCGCCGCAGACGCCACGCGCGAACGGGATGACGAGGCAGCCGTGCCCGCCCTGGTACGGCCCGATCTTCAGCATCTCCGGCGCGGTCACGCGGTAGAAGCCAACCCAGTCGAAGCCCTCGAACCCGTGGTAGAGTTCGCAGGCAACCGTCGCCATCAGCGCGATCGCGTCGGTCTCGCCCTCCGCCGCCGCCTCGATCCGCTGCGCGACCTCGCGATAGTCCCGGCCCATCTCAGAGCGCCTCCTCGCCGGTTTCCCCGGTGCGGATCCGCATCGCCTCGCCGACATCCAGCACGAAGACCTTGCCGTCGCCGATCTTGCCGGTGCGGGCGGTCGAGGCCAAGGCGTCCAGCACCGCCGGCGCCACATCGTCGGGCACCACCATCTCCAGCCGCACCTTCGGCACGAAGTTCACCTGATACTCCGCGCCGCGGTAGATCTCCGTGTGTCCCGACTGCCGGCCATAGCCGCGCACCTCGCTCACCATCATGCCCCGCACCCCCACGGAGGTCAGCGCGGCGCGGACTTCGTCGAGCTTGAACGGCTTGATAACGGCGATGATGAGCTTCATGGCGGTCCTTCAGACGTGGAAACGGGCCGAACGAAAAACGGGCCGGCGGCGCCGACCCGTTCGATCTGCCGCTGCAGGGCGCCCGGGCGGGCGCCCTCCTGCTCAGTACACGTAAGCCCGTTCGCCGTGCTCCGCCAGATCCAGCCCCTCGCGCTCGATCTCCGGCGCAACGCGCAGGCCGATGATCATGTCCACCAGCTTGTAGAGGATGAACGACATGACCGCACACCAGCCGATGGTCACGCAGACCGCCTTCACCTGGGTGATGACCTGCATGCCCATGGTGACGCCCTCGGCATAGCCGACGCCGCCGAGCGACGACGAGGCGAACACGCCGGTCAGGATCGCGCCGACGATGCCGCCGACGCCGTGCACGCCGAACACGTCGAGGCTGTCGTCATAGCCGAAGTGCTCCTTCACCACGTCCACGAAGAAGTAGCAGCAGGCCGAGGCGATGAGGCCGAGCACGATCGCACCGACCGGGCCGACGAAGCCCGCAGCCGGCGTGACCGCGACGAGGCCGGCAACCGCGCCCGACGCCGCGCCGAGCATCGAGGCCTTGCCGCGCAGCATCGCTTCGAGCACCGACCACCCGACCACCGCGCCCGCAGTGGCGACGAAGGTGTTCATCATCGCAAGCGAGGCGACGCCACCGGCCGAGAGCGCGGAGCCCGCGTTGAAGCCGAACCAGCCGACCCAGAGGATCGAGGCGCCGACCATGGTGAGCGTCATGGAATGCGGCGCCATGATCTCCTTCTTGTAGCCGATGCGCGGCCCGATGATGAGCGCGCCGACCAGCGCCGCGATGCCGGCGTTGATGTGGACGACCGTGCCGCCGGCGAAGTCCATGGCACCCCAGTTGAAGTAGAGCCCGGCCGCGTCCCACGCCATGTGGGCGATCGGGAAGTAGACGATCGTCACCCAGAGGATCGAGAACAGGATGACCGCGGAGAACTTCATGCGCTCGGCGAAGGCGCCGACGATCAGCGCCGGCGTGATCGCCGCGAAGGTCATCTGGAACGCCACGAACACCAGCTCCGGGATCGTGCCGGACACCGAATCCGGCGTCACGCCCGCGAGGAACACCTTGCCGAAGCCGCCCCAGAACGGGCTGGTGCCGCCGCCGAAGCTGACGGAATAGCCGTAGAGCACGTAGAGGACCATCACCACCGAGGCGATGATCGTACACTGCATCAGGACCGAGAGCATGTTCTTGGACCGCACGAGGCCGCCGTAGAACAGCGCGAGCCCCGGCACCGTCATGAAGAGCACGAGCAGCGACGAGGTGAGCATCCACGCCGTGTCACCGCTGTTGATTGCCGAGACCGCCTCGGCGACGGCCTCCGGTGCCGGCGTGGTCGCATCCTGCGCGAAGACCGGCCCGGCGGCCAGAAGGGCCAGCGCCACCCAGGGCAGCTTGGGAAGCATTCTCATGAAACGTATTCCTTGCATGTGTGTCTTGGGTGGTTCGCTCAAAGCGCCTCGTCGCCGGTCTCGCCGGTGCGGACCCGGAGAGCCTGCTCGACGGAGAGGACGAAGATCTTGCCGTCGCCGATCTTGCCGGTCTTTGCGGTGGTCGCGAGGGTGTCGACGACCTGCGCGGCGACCGAGTCGGGCACCACGAGCTCGAGCTTCACCTTCGGAACGAAGTTCACGACGTACTCGGCGCCGCGATAGATCTCGGTGTGGCCGGACTGCCGCCCGTAGCCCTTCACCTCCGACACCATCAGCCCCTGGACGCCAAGCGCGGTCAGAGCCTCGCGGACCTCCTCGAGCTTGAACGGCTTGATCACGGCGATGATCAATTTCATGAGGGGTCCTCGTCTTGCGTTATGCCTTGCGGCGCAGCATGCACCGACGGGTGCGAAGCAAGACGCGTGCCAGATATTTCTGGAGCCCACAAACAATTACGAACAAAGCATTAATCCCTATACGGGAGTGGAGAAAGGCGCACTCGTGCCTATAATACAGGCAGATATCGCATGACACTGGAGCAATGGCGCGCATTTGAAAGCCCGGCGCCGTTGACGTGACCCGGCCACGGCGGTCTGGCCTTCACAACGTTTTCCGGGTAGCGTCCGGGGCAAAAGCAAGATCAAGAGCAGAAGCCCAGGCATGGCGCAAACTCGCAGGAAGAAGGCCGCCCGGCGGCCGTCGTTGGCGTCCCGCGTGCTGCGCGGCACCCTGCGCACGGCGTGGTGGGTCGGTGTCCGGCTGGCGATCGTGGTGGCCGCGGTGCTCGCCGCGGGCACCGCGTGGTACGCGAGCCAGCTGCCGACGCTCGACGACCTGCTCGACCCGCGCGACACCGGCTCGGTGACGCTGGTCGACGACGCCGGCCAGACGTTTGCCTGGCGCGGGCAGCAGTTCGGCGCCGTCAACGCCGAGACGGTTTCGCCGCACCTGCTGAATGCGATCATCGCCACCGAGGACCGGCGCTTCTACTGGCACTTCGGCATCGACCTGCGCGGCACCCTGCGCGCGGCGCTGACCAACTTCCGCGCCGGCGGCACGGTGCAGGGCGGATCCTCGATCACCCAGCAGGTGGCGAAGCTGATCTTCTTCGACAACACCCGCACGCTCGAGCGCAAGATCAAGGAGATCCCGGCGGCGCTCGCGCTCGAGTGGAAGTTCTCGAAGAGCGAGATCCTGTCGATCTATCTCAATCGCGCCTATCTCGGCGCCGGCACGACCGGGTTCGAGGCGGCGTCCGAGCGGTATTTCGACAAGTCCGCCGCCGACGTGACCCCGGCAGAGGCGGCGATGCTGGCCGGCCTGCTGCGCGCGCCATCGCGCTTTGCGCCGACGAACGACCTGAAGCTCGCGCAGGGTCGGGCGGGCACGATCATCGGGCTGATGCAGGATCAGGGCTATCTGACCGCGGCGCAGGCAGAACAGGCGCGCGCGCATCCGGCCGTGCTGTCGGCGGCGGCGGCCGCAAAGGCGGGCGGCGCGTTCGCCGACTGGATCATGTCGACGGGACCGGACTTCCTCACCCGTCGCACGACCGAAGACATCGAAATCGCCACCACCTTCGACCCGGCCCTGCAACGCGCGGCCGAGGACGGCCTGAAGGCGGTGTTCTCGCAGAAGCTCAAGTCCGGCTCCAACGCCCAGGCGGCGATCGTCATCATGTCGCCCGACGGCGCGGTGCGCGCGATGGTCGGCGGGCGCGAGCTTGGCGCCGGCGAGGGCGAATTCAACCGGGCGACCATGGCGAACCGGCAGATCGGCTCGCTCTTCAAGCCGTTCGTCTACGCCGCGGCGCTGCAGAGCGGGGCGAGCCCGTACGATCCCGTCTCCGACGCGCCACTGACGATCTACGTTCCCGGCTCCGGCAACTGGTCGCCGCAGAACTACAGCCGCAGCTTTCTCGGCGACATCAACCTCGCGCAGGCGATGGCGAACTCGATCAACACCGCGACGGTGCGGGTGCAGGAGGCGACCGGGCGGGCGCGGGTCCGCGCGATGGCCGAAGACTTCGGCATCCCCGGGCCGCTGCCCGACGGGCCGGCGCTGGCGCTCGGCGTGTCGGAAGCATCGCTGCTCGAGGTAACGGGGGCCTATGCCGGCTTCCTGAACGACGGCCAGAAGGTGACGCCCTACGGCCTGACGCAGCTGCGGCGCAAGGCGGACGGCAGCGTGCTGATGAAGGCCGTGCCGCAGCGGCCGGTGCGTGTGCTCGACGAGCGGGCGGCGGGCGAGATGGTCTGGATGCTGCGGCAGGTGGTGGAATTCGGCACCGGCGGCCGGGCGCGGCTGCCGGACGGCCGGCCGGTCGGCGGCAAGACCGGCACGACGCAGGCGGCGCGCGATGCCTGGTTCGTGGGCTTCACCGCCGACTACGTGACCGGCGTCTGGATGGGCTACGACGACAACACGCCGCTCTCCGGCACCACCGGCGGCGGGCTGCCTGCCGAGATCTGGCACGAGACGATGACCCGCGCCGAAGCCGGCCAGCCGATCCGGCCGCTGCCCGAGCGCATCCCCGAGCAGCGCGTGGCGCAGGCGACCCCGGAGACGCCGGTCGCGGCCAGCGCGGTGGAGAACACCGTGCGCAGCGTGGTGCAGAACGTCCTGCAGGGCCTGTTCGGCAACTGACGGCTCAGGCGCGGACGCGGGCGGCCTCGCCGGCTTCGCGGATCGCGCGGATGTTTGTGCCGTAGGCGGCGGGATCGGCGACGCTGCCCCCCCGGAAGACCGCGGAGCCCGCGACGAGGCTGTTGGCGCCGGCGGCGACGACGAGCGGCGCGGTCTCGGGGGTGATGCCGCCGTCGACCTGGATGTGGATCGGCCGGTCGCCGATCATCCGGCGCAGGGTCGCGATCTTCGGCACCACGGCCGGGATGAACGACTGGCCGCCGAAGCCCGGGTTCACCGACATGACCAGAATGAGGTCGAGCCGGTCGAGGACGTACTCGATCGCCTCGGGCGGCGTGCCGGGGTTCAGCGCGACGCCGGCCTTGCAGCCGAGGGCGCGGATCGACTGGAGGGTGCGGTCGATGTGGGGGCCGGCCTCGACGTGGGCCGTGATGATGTCGGCGCCGGCCTTGGCAAAGTCTTCCAGCAGCGGGTCGACGGGGGCGATCATCAGGTGAACGTCCATCACCGTGCGGATGTGCGGCCGGATGCACTTCGCGACCGGCGCGCCGAAGGTGAGGTTCGGCACGAAGTGGCCGTCCATGACGTCGACGTGCACCCAGTCGGCGCCCTGGTCCTCGACCGCGCGGCACTCGGCGCCCAGCTCGGCGAAGTCGGCGGAGAGGATCGAGGGCGCGATGAGCACCCGGCGGTCGAAATCTGCGGCGTCGAGGCTCATGTGGCCCTCCCGTCTATGCCGCCGCGGAACACGCGGCTTGCCCGGATGTCGGGCGTGTCGATCGTCGAGAGGGCGGCCGCGTCGAGCGGGCCCCCTGCGGTGGCGAAAAGCCGGTTCGCCTGCCGGAGTCGCGCCCGGTCGAGCGCGTTCCGGATCGAACGGGCATTGGCGAAATGCGGCTAGTCGCGCCGGAGGTCAATATAGTCCGCCATCGCCGCGCGCGCATCAGGGGTGAGCACATAGTGCTGCTCGTCGAGCATCAGCTCGGCGATGCGGAGCAGCTCGTCGGAGCTGTAGTCGGGAAAGTCGATATGGTGGGCGATGCGGGAGCGAAAGCCGGGGTTCGACTCGAAGAAGCGGTCCATCCGGTCGGTATAGCCGGCGAGGATGACGACGAGGTCGTCGCGGTTGTTCTCCATGACCCGCAGCAGGATTTCGATCGCCTCCTGGCCATAGTCGCGCTCGTTTTCCGGGCGATAGAGGTAATAGGCCTCGTCGATGAAGAGCACGCCGCCCATGGCCTTCTTCAGGATGTCGCGGGTCTTGGGCGCCGTATGGCCGATGTACTGGCCCACCAGATCGTCCCGCGTGACGGCGACGAGATGGCCCTTGCGCACATAGCCGAGGCGGTGGAGCAGGTCGGCCATGCGCAGGACGACGGTGGTCGGGCGGGGGTCGAGGGTGGCGTCTTCGGGCATCGGGGCCTCGTGTCGGGAAGGGGCGCGGGCGGCGTGCCACCCCACGCGGGGTGGGAGATGCCCTCGCGGCGGAAGATCTGGTCGAACGTGTGCTTGACCGTCGTGGTGCCAGCACCGGACGAGCCCGTCACCGAGACGATGGGATGCTTTCGGCTCGTGGTTTGGCCAATCCTCAGGAGGCGCTGCGCGCGTCGAAGAGTCCTCGCTCGCCGAAGAGCGGCGAGCGCTCGCGCGGCGGTGCGGCGTGATAGGTGGCGACGCGCTGCACCAGGTCGGCCGAGCCGAACACCAGCGGCACGCGGGCGTGCAGCGACTCCGGCACGATGTCGAGGATCGCGCGGGTGCCGTCGGTGTCGATCGCGCTGCGTGTGGGCAACCGCGAAGAGACCATCGCCGCGCTGATGTCCGGCGAGACGGATCTGGCGGTGATGGGCCGTCCGCCGGTGGCGCCCGATGTGGTCAGCGAACCGATCGGGCCGAACCCGCACCTGCTGGTCGTGCCGCCCGGCCACCGCCTGCTGGAGGGCGCGGTGACGGCAGATCGGCTCGGCGCGGAGACCTTCCTCCTGCGCGAGCGCGGCTCGGGGACGCGGATCCTGACGGAGCGCTTCCTCGACGAAAGTCTGGGGGGGCGGCCCTACGATTCGGTGGAACTCGGGACCAACGAGACGATCAGGCAGGGGGTGATGGCCGGACTCGGCGTGGCGATTCTGTCCGGCAACACCGTTCTTGGCGAGGTGGCGACCGGCCGGCTCGCGGTGGCGCGGGCGCCCGGGCTGCCGATCGTGCGCCAGTGGTTCGTCGTCCATCTCGCCGGCCGCCCCGTGGTGCCGGCCGCCGCGACGCTGGCGCGATTCGTCGTGGAGAACCGCGCCCGGGTGCTGCCGGACGCCTCGACCCAGATGGGATAGCAAAAGGCCCTGCGGATCGGGCGATCCGCAGGGCAGGAAGCGACGTTCCGAAGATGCCTCAAGGGAACATCGAGCGGCGCGCCCGGATCAGAACGCCTGCCGGCGCGCCGCCGTCCCACTCACCCCCCTGCCGGTGAACTTTTCGTAACCAGGGCGGAAAGATCGCGGCAGGCACCTCCGGCCGGAACGGGTCGCGACGTCCGCCTCAGCCGGGGTTTGCCCGGCGACGCACACGGGATGGGACCGACACATTTATCAACGTCCCCCGGGATCTTCCGTGCAACCCGGCCTTCCGCCCCCGAACGCACACAGTCGTCCGGCGCCGGGGCCGTTGCGCCGCGCGGCTGCGGCGGTATAAATGCCGGCGCAGCGACGGAGAGAGCCTTTTCGTGATCGAATTCGATGAGGCGGGGTTCAGCTATGGCGGAACCTCGGTGTTGCGAAACGTGTCGCTCACGCTCGCCCCGGGGTCGTTCCACTTTCTGACCGGACCGTCCGGAGCCGGCAAGACCACCTTGCTCCGCCTCTGCTACATGGATCTCGTGCCGTCCGAGGGCGAGGTGCGCTTCTTCGGCGCGAAGATCGCGCCATCGGACCGGAACGGCATCGCCGCGCTGCGCCGGGCCGTGGGCGTCGTCCATCAGGACTGCCAGTTCCTCGACCACCTGTCCGTCTTCGAGAACATCGCCCTGCCGCTCCGGGTGAGCGGCATTGCCGCAGCCGACCGGGCGGGCGACATCGAGGCGCTGCTCGAATGGGTGGATCTGGGCGCGCGGGTCGATGCCCGGCCGCCGGAGCTGTCGGGCGGCGAACGGCAGCGGGCGGCGCTGGCCCGGGCGGTGATCCTCAGCCCCGACGTCATCGTCGCCGACGAGCCCACCGGCAACGTCGACTGGGAGATGGCGCAGCGCCTTCTGGCGCTCCTCGTGGAGCTGAACCGGATGGGCAAGACCGTGGTGATCGCCACCCACGACCTCAACCTGATCCGTGCCGCCAAGGGCCGGGTGGCCGCGCGCGTGCTGCGCCTCGCGGATGGCGCGTTGCAGCCGGCGGGGGCCGAGCTGTGAGCGGGTCGCGCCTCGGCGCCCTCCACGGCTGGCTCGCGGACGCGGACGGCGCCGACCGGGTGGTGCCGCGCGGGCTGCACGCCGGGCTGTCGGTCGGCTTCCTCGCGGGCGTCATGGCGTTTCTCGCGGTGCTGGCGCTGGCACTGGCGCTCGCCGCCGGCCGGCTGGCGCACGCGTGGGAGAGCGAGATCGCCGACACCGCGACGCTGCAGATCCTCGCGGGAGACGACGGCATCGAGGAGCAGGCGCGGGCGGCGCTCAACGTGCTGCGCACGACGCCCGGCATCCAGTCGGTGCGGATGGTCGAGCTGGCGGAACAGGAAAAGCTGCTCGAGCCGTGGCTGGGGCCGGACATCCCGGTTGAGAGCCTGCCGCTGCCGCTCTTGATCGAGGTGCAGACCGACCGCGACGTGCTGAACCTCGCGAGCCTGCGCCTGCGGCTGCAGGCAGAGGCCCCGGGCGCGGTCTACGACGACCACGCCGCTTGGCGGCAGCCGCTGGTGGTGACGGCAAAGCGGCTCAGGGTGTTCGCGTTCGCCTGTCTCGGGCTGATGGCGCTGGCGCTCGCCGTGGTGCTCGGGCTGGCGGCGACGGCGGCGACCGCGGCGAATGGCGGCGCGATCCAGACCCTCCGGCTGGTCGGCGCCCGCGACGACTTCATCGTGCGGGCCTTCACCCGGCGCTTCACGCTCGGCGCCGCGGGGGGCGCCGTGCTCGGAACCGCGGCCGGGGTGCTGCTGCTCGCCTTCCTGCCGCAGGCGAGCGAGCAGGGGTTCTTCCTCGTCGGCATCGGCCTCACGGGCTGGGGCTGGGCCGCGCCGGTGCTGGTGCCGCTGGCCGCCGCCGCCGTCGCCTGGATCGCGACCCGGCGGGCGACGCGGGCCAGCCTGCGGCGCTGGAGCTGACGGCGATGCTGCTGATCCGCTCGCTGGTGTTCGAGGTGCTGATCTATCTCGTCATGGCGGTGATGGGCATCCTCGGCGCGCCGCTCGCGATCTGGTCGGTCGACGGCGCCTATGCGGTCTGCCGCAGCTATGCCCGGGTGGTTTTCTTCCTCGCCCGCTGGATCGTCGGGATCCGCGTCGAGATCCGCGGCGAGGTGCCGTCGGGCGAGGTGCTGGTCGCGGCGAAGCACCAGTCGTTCCTCGACATCCTGATGATCTTCGAGGCGGCGCCGCGGGCGAAGTTCGTGATGAAGAAGGAGCTGAAGTGGACGCCGTTCATCGGCCTCTACGCGCTCCGCATCGGCTCCACCCCGGTCGCGCGGGGCCGCAAGGGGCAGGCGATGACGCAGATGGTCGCGCATGCCGGCCGGGCGACGCAAGGCGAGGCGGAGCCTCGGCAGCTCGTCATCTATCCGCAAGGGACGCGGGTGGCGCCGGACGCGCGGCTCCCGTTCAAGGTGGGAGCGGGCGTGCTCTACGACCGGCTGGGCGGCGTCTGCATCCCCGCCGCCACCAATGCGGGCCTGTTCTGGGGCCGTCGCACGCTCACCAAGCGGCCGGGGCTCGCCGTGGTGGCCTTCCTGCCGCCGATCGAGCCGGGGCTCGCGATCCCGGAGTTCATGGCGCGGATGGAGAATGCGGTCGAAGATGCCTCGGACGAGCTGATGCGCGAGGCGGGGTTCGAGCCGGGTCCGCGGCCGGAGCGGGTTGCTGCGGACTACAGCGAGCGGCGGCCGAGATCCTCGTAAAATCTCAGAAGATAGCCATCCGGGTCCGCGACGACGAACTGGCGATGACCGACTTCGTCAGGGTCGCTCCCGTGGTGCTCCCGGCGATACCATCGCTCCTCGGGCGCGAGGTGCAGCGGGTGCCCGTCGCGGGCGAGCGCGGACATGAGGGGGTGGATGGCCGGAACCCGGATCTGCACGTTGACGCCGCAACCGAGGCGATCAGCTCGGGCAAGCGGATCGAACGCGCGGCCGAGTCCGATCTGGTCGAGCATGAGCTCGGCCGCCCCGAGCGCGAGATAGGCAAAGCCCTCGTCCCGGCGCAGATAGCGCACCTCGAAGCCCAGCGTGTCGCGGTAGAAGCGGAGCGAGGTTTCCCAGTCCCGAACGGCGAATTCGGGCACCAGCGCTGCCGCCATCAGGCGACGAGAGACTTCTGGCCCATGTCGAGGAACTTCTTGCGGCGCGCCTTGCGCAGCTCGCCGCGCTTCACGCCGTCGAGTTCGGCGAGGATCTCGCCGATCGCGGTGCCGACGCGGGCGATGGCCTCGGCCTTGTCGCGTTGCGCGCCGCCGCGGGGCTCGGGGATCACCCGGTCGATGATGCCGAGGTTCAGCAGATCCTGCGCGGTCAGGCGCAGGGCCTCGGCGGCCTCGCGCATCTTCTCCGCGTCCTTCCACAGGATCGAGGCGCAGCCCTCGGGCGAGATCACCGAATAGATCGAGTGCTCCAGCATGGCGATGCGGTCGGCGGTGGCGAAGGCGACGGCGCCGCCGGAGCCGCCCTCACCGATGATGACCGACACCAGCGGCACGCCGATCTGCAGGCACTTCTCGGTGCACCGCGCGATGGCCTCGGCCTGGCCGCGCTCTTCCGCGCCCTTGCCGGGGTAGGCGCCGGGCGTGTCGACGAGGGTGACGACGGGCAGGCCGAAGCGGTCGGCGAGGTCCATCAGGCGGATCGCCTTGCGATAGCCCTCCGGCCTTGCCATGCCGAAGTTGCGGGCGATGCGCGAGCGGGTGTCGTTGCCCTTCTCGTGGCCGATCACCACGACCGACCGGCCGTCGAGCCGGGCGAGGCCGCCCATGATGGCGTGATCGTCGGCGAAGTTGCGGTCGCCGGCCAGCGGCGTCCACTCGGTAAACAGCGCCTCGATGTAGTCCTTGCAGTGCGGCCGGTCCGGGTGGCGGGCGACCAGCGTCTTCCGCCACGGATCGAGGTTGCGATAGAGGTCGTCGAGCAGGCTGTCGGCCTTGCGGTCGAGGGCGGCGGCCTCGTCCGTGACGTTCATCTCGGCGTTCCTGCGGGCCAGCGTCCGCAGATCCTCGGCCTTGCCCTCGATTTCGGCGAGGCCCTTTTCAAAGTCGAGATAGGTCTGCATGTCCGCTCCGTCGGTTCGGGCCGTATATTGAGCGGCGGGGGGCGGATTGCAACCCGTGTGCAATCACGGGATTTCACGGGTGAGATAGTTGGTATCCAGATGATTTAGAAGGGATTCATCTTCGACAATCTTCCATCCCGCCGTCTTGCCCCCTGACGGGCCGCGATCGGTGGATGCAAAGCGCCTGCCGACCCCATGGTCGGCGGGGAGCGGAGGCCGGCTCAGAACATGTCGAGGAGCCGGCGCAGATAGTCGAGCTCGATCTCGGGGCGCTGCATGTCGCCGGAGCGGCGGCGGATCTCGTCGAGGAGCTGGCGGGCGCGGCCGATGCTGTCGGCTTCGGGCAGCATGTTCTGGCCGGTGCCGATGCCGCCGCGCGAGCCGACCGGACGGCCGAGCGGGTCGCGGCCACCCTCGGCGGTCGACTCTCCCGCCGCCTGCCCCTGCTCGCCTTCGCCCGGTGCCTGGTCGCGGCCGGCACGGCGCATGTCGTCGCCCATCTGCCGGATGCCCTCGTGCAGGCTGTCGATGGCATCGGACTGCTTGTCGAGGGCCCCGGGCACGTCGCCCTTCTCGAGGCCGTCGCGCGCCTCGCCCATGCTGCGCTCGGCATTCTCGAGCGCCTGCCGGGTGGCGTCGCTGCTGCCGCCGGGCAGATCGCGCTTCAACTGCTCCATCAGGCCGCGCAGGGCTTCCTGCCGTTCGGCGAGGCTGCGCGAGTCGGCGCCGCCCTGCCCCGGGCGCTCCTGCCCCTGCTCGCCCCGGCCCTGCTCTCCCCCGCCCGGCTGGCCCTGCTGGCCGGGGCTGCCCTGGTTGAACTGGCGCTGCAGCTGCTGGAAGCTGTCGTCGGCGAGGCCCTGCTGCTCGCGGAGCGCATCGGACAGGCCCTGCATGGACTGCTGGCCCTGCCCCTGCTGGCCGGGCTGCCCTTCGCCCTGCCCCATCTGCATCTGCATGTTCTCGAGCATCTGCTGCAGCATGTCGAGCAACTGCTGCGCCTCGGCCTTCTTGCCCTGCTCGGACAGCTCCTGAATTCGGTCCATCAGCTGCTGGATCTGGTCTTGGGTCATGGTCTGGCCCGGCGGGATCTGCGCCTGCTGCTGGTCGCCGCGCTGGATTGCGTCGCGGGCCATCTGCTGCATGTAGTCGCGGGTCGCCTGGCGCAGCTCGTCCATCAGGCGGGCGACCTCCTGGTCGTCGGCGCCGTTCTCCAGTGCCTGTTCCAGCCGCTGCCTGGCCTTGGCGAGGCGGTCCTTCGCGTCACCGAGGCGGCCGTCCTCGATCTCGACGGCGGCCTTCCACAGCGCCTCGGCCACTTCGTCGCGCACCTGCGGCACGCTGCCCGCGGCATCGGCGGCCGCGAGCCGGCGGATCGCGGTGCGGACGACGAGGTAGGTGCGCGGGCTTTCGAACACGTCGTCGGGCTGCCACGTCACCGCGCGGAGAACCTGCGCCACCCGCGGCGCGTTGGCTGCCGACCAGAGCAGATCGCGGCGCTGCTCGATCAGCGCCATCGCCAGCGGATCGTAGAACGAGCGCATGGGCAGGACGGTCGCAACCGCCGGGCTCTGCCCGGTCTGGCCGATGGCGTCCTCGGCGGTCAAGCGCACGGTCACGGGCAGGCCGGCGAACGGGCTCTTGGAAAAGTCCTCGACCAGCGTCTCGCTCAGGTCGGCGCTGCCGCCGGTCATCGGCAGCGGCAGGTCGGCGACGAGGGGCGGCCGGGCCTCGGGGTCGACCGCGAGGCCGAAGGTGCGGGTCACGCGGGAGAGGTCGAGGGCGATCTCGGCGCGGGCCGCGGTGATGCCGTGGTCGTCGCGGGCGGTGTAGGCGAGGCTGGTCTCGCCGTTCGGCCCCCGCTCGAGCCCGCCGCCCGTGAGCGCGATGGTGGGGGCAACGTCGGGCTCCATCGCGAAGGACCAGGCGCCGAGGGCGTGGCGACTGTCGTCGAGGCTGACGCTGCCGCTTTTCGTCACCTCGAATTCCGCCGACTGGATGCCCGGCGCGGCCTCTGCCAGCGTGGCCGGTGCGGCAGAGACGTCTTCGGTCAGCGCGAAGCTGCGGCTGTCGCCATAGGCGCGGACGGTGACGCGCGTGCCCTGCGGCACGGAGACGGGCGCCGTGCCCGCCACCTCCGACAGGTAGAGCGTCGGTCGGCCGGTGTAGGCGGGCGGCTCGGCCCAGCCCTCGAAGCTCGGGCCGGTGGCGGCGGCGGGGCCGCCCACGTTGCCGAGCGCCGCGACCACCGACTCGACGCGGCGGTCGGGTGCGAAGGCGAGCGCCGCCACGACCGCGACCAGCGCGCCGAGGCGGATCGCCCACGGGTCGAAGCGGGCGAGGCGCAGGTCGGGGACGAGCGGGCGGGCCCGGGCCGCGGCGCGGCGCATCCGGGCGATGTGCGCGGCCCAGACCGATTGCGCGCCCGGATCGCCGGCACCGAGGGCGGGCACGTCGCGCAGGCTGGCGAGCGGCCGGCCGGGCAGCGTGGCGTCGAGGCGTTCCCGCGCCGCATCGGCGGTCGGCCAGCGGAACCGACGGGCGCCGAGGCCGAGGAGCGCGAGCAGCAGCAGGGCGACGACGCTCGCGACGGCGGCGACCTGCGGGCGGGTGAGGATTTCGGCGAGGCCGAAGGCGAACGCGGCCCAGGCGAGGCCGGCGGCGGAGAGGAACGGCCAGAACGCGCGGGCGAGCGATTCGAGCCCCATGGCGAGGCGGCTGCGCAGCACCACCCGCGCCAGGGCGTCACCACCCCGATCCGCTGGCCGCTTCGCGCTCATCCGCCTGGGCTTTCTGCTGGCACGCCGTCTCCCTTACGGGATCTCGGGGATCCACGACGGGATGCTATCGCGCTTCAGCATTTCGTCAAAGCTCGGACGCGCCCGCACCACGTCGAAGTGATCGCCGTTGACCAGCACCTCGGGCACCAGCGGCCGGGAGTTGTATTCCGACGCCATCACCGCGCCGTAGGCGCCGGCCGAGCGGAATGCGACGAGATCCCCCTCCCCGAGCGGCGGCAGCGGCCGGCCGCGGGCGAAGGTGTCGCCGGTCTCGCAGACCGGGCCGACGACGTCGACGAGCGGCATCTCGGCGCCGGGAGCCGGCTCGGCGACGGGGACGATATCGTGCCACGCGTCGTACATCGCCGGGCGCACGAGGTCGTTCATCGCGGCATCGACGATCAGGAAGTCGCGGCCCTCGCCGTGCTTCAGCCAGATGACGCGGGTGAGCAGGAGGCCGGCATTGCCGGCAATGAGGCGGCCGGGCTCGATCTCGATCTCGCAGCCGAGCGGGCCGACCGTGCGGCGGATCACCTCGCCATAGTCGAACGGCAGGGGCGGCGCCTCGTTGGCGCGGCGGTAGGGGATGCCGAGGCCGCCGCCGAGGTCGACGCGGGCGATGGCGTGGCCGTCGGCGCGCAGGTCGCGCACCAGATCGGCGACGCGGGTGAAGGCGGCTTCGAACGGCGCGAGGTCGGTCAGCTGGCTGCCGATGTGGACATCGACGCCGACGACGGCGATGCCGGGCAGCGCCGCGGCCTCGGCATAGACGGCGCGGGCGCGGGCGAGCGGGATGCCGAACTTGTTCTCGGACTTGCCGGTGGCGATCTTGACGTGGGTCCTTGCGTCCACGTCGGGGTTGACGCGGAGCGCGATCGGGGCGGTCAGGCCGAGGGCGCTGGCGGTCTCGGACAGGGCGAGAAGCTCGGGTTCAGACTCGACGTTGAACTGGCGGATGCCGTCCCGGAGGGCGAGGGCCATCTCATCTCGCGTCTTGCCGACGCCGGAGAAGACGATGCGCTCGCCCGGAATGCCGGCGGCGCGGGCGCGGCGGTACTCGCCGCCGCTCACCACGTCCATGCCGGCGCCGAGCGAGCCGAGGAGGCGGAGGACGGCGAGGTTGGAGTTCGCCTTCACCGAATAGCAGATCAGGTGGTCGAGGCCGGCGAGGGCGTCCTCGAAGACGCGGAAGTGCCGGGTGAGAGTGGCGGTGGAATAGACGTAGGCCGGCGTGCCGACCGCCTCGGCGATCGCGGGCAGGGGCACGTCCTCGGCGTGGAGGATGCCGTCGCGGTAGGTGAAGTGGTCCATGGTGTGCCCCCTGTCGGGGTTCCCGTATCGTGCCGTTGCGGGCGGGATCAAGGGGCGGGATGCGGGGACGGGTGTAACCTGCGGGTTACGGCTCCTTGCCCTGTGACCTGGAGTGTGATATGCAGGTTACATGATCCTCCGCACCCTCATGGAGACCGAAGAGTTCTCCGAGTGGCTGCGGAGCCTCAGGGACGACAGGGCGAGGGCGCGCATCGCGGTCCGGCTCGACCGGGCGCGCGAGGGAAACCTCGGTCGTGTCGAGCCGGTTGGCGAAGGGGTGTCCGAGCTGAAGATCGACTACGGCCCCGGATACCGGGTCTATCTGAAGGAGCACGGCCGGGTGCTGGTCGTTCTGCTCTGCGGCGGCGACAAGAGCAGCCAGAAGCGGGACATCAGGCGGGCGAAGAAGATCGCGAAGGAGTACGGCTTATGAAAAGGCTCCGCACCTTCGATGCGGCGGAATACCTCGATACCCCGGAGGCGCAGGCGGAGTTCATCTCCGCGGCGCTCGAGACCGGCGATCCGGGCTACGTGGCAAAGGCCATCGGAACGGTGGCCCGCGCCCGCGGGATGACCGCGATCGCCCGGGATGCCGGGATCGCGCGGGAGGCGCTCTATCGCTCGCTCAGCGAGACGGGGGATCCGAAGCTCAGCACCCTGATGGGCGTCATGCGGGGGCTCGGGATGCAGGTGAGCGTGGCGCCCGCTACCGGAGCGGAGGTTGCGGGGGCGAAGTCCCGCTGAGAACGCCGGGCCTGGCTCACCGTGCCAGCGCGGGCGCGGCGAGGAAGCAGGGGTCGGACATACTGTCGATCAGTCCCTGGGTGCGGCCGATGGCGGACATGAGGGCCATGCGGCTGCGCAGGCTCCCGGTGTGCTCGATGGCGCCGATCCCCTCCATGGCGTCGCGATAGTCGCGGATGCGGTCGGGGGCGACGACGAGCGGCGGCAGGCCGGAGCGGGCGAGGACGTAGCTCGCGAGCAGCGTAGAGCTGCGGCGGTTGCCCTCGATGAAGAGCTGCGGCGCGGCGACGACCTGGACGATGAGCCCGGCGGCGAAGGCGCGGGGCGTGGCGGTGCGGTGGCGCTTCACCCAGTCGTTGAGCGCGTCCACCCCCTGGCCGGGGCGGTCATAGAACCAGGCGCGCGTCGCCTCGATGTGGTCGGCGTAGGCCACCCGGCGCTCGGGGGTGACGCCGCAGAGGACGCGGAGGTTCAGCTCGAGGATGCGCGCGCTACCGCCGTAGGCGAAGAGCTCGATGCGATCCGCCAGCAGCCCGTCGACGTAGCGATAGCCTTCGAGCACCCGGCGGCTCACGTCGGCCGCCGTCGCGGGCGCGGGATCGAGGCCGCCGCGAAGCTTGGCCTCCCGCTGGGCGTCGAGCGCCGCCTCGATGGCGGCGAGATCGAGCCGCGCCCAGTCCATCAGCGCCCTTCCACCGGCCTCAGCTGAATTCGCCGGAGATGTAGCGCTTGGTCAGGTCCTGCTTCGGGTCGTGGAAGATCTGCTCGGTCTCGCCGACCTCGCAGAGGAAGCCGGTGCGGCCGCCCTTGGAGATGTCGACCGAGAAGAAGGCGGTGGTGTCGGCGACGCGCATCGCCTGCTGCATGTTATGGGTGACGATGCAGACGGTGTAGTCCTTCTTCAGGTCGAGCATCAGCTCCTCGATGATGCGCGTGGCGATCGGGTCGAGGGCCGAGCAGGGCTCGTCCATGAGCAGCACGGTCGGCTCCGTGGCGATCGCGCGGGCGATGCACAGGCGCTGCTGCTGGCCGCCGGAGAGGGCGAGGCCGTTCTCCTTGAGCTTGTCCTTCACCTCGTCCCAGAGGCCGGCGCGGCGCAGGGCGTACTCGACGCGCTGCTTGTAGTCGCCCTTGTAGCGGTTGAGGCGCAGGCCGAAGGCCACGTTCTCGAAGATCGACATCGAGAACGGGTTCGGCTGCTGGAACACCATGCCGATGTGCCGGCGCACCACCACCGGGTTCACGTCGCGGGCATAGATGTCCTGGCCGAGGAAGTTGACCTGGCCCTCGAGGCGGAAGCTCGGGATCAGGTCGTTCATGCGGTTGAGCGAGCGCAGCACGGTCGACTTGCCGCAGCCCGACGGGCCGATGAAGCCGGTGATGCCGTTCTTCTGGATCGCGATGTCGGTGTCGCGGACGGCGAGGAACTTGCCGTAGTGGATCTTGTCGATCTTCGCGTCGATTGCCGGGGTGGACGAGACCTTCGACTGCGCGGCAGTGGCAGCGGCGGGGCGGGCCATTTCGAGGACGGACATGGGTTTGATCTCCGGTTCCGGGGTCAGACGCGACGCGCGCTGATGAGCCGGCTGAGGATGTTGAAGGCGAGCACGATGAGCACGAGGACGAGCGAGGCAGCCCATGCGAGCTCGATCTGGTTCGGGAACGGCATGCCCGAGAAGTTGTAGATGAGGATCGCGAGCGAGGCGGTCGGCTCGCGCAGGCTGGAGATCCAGTAGTTCGAGAAGAGCGCGGTGAACAGCAGCGGCGCCGAGTTGCCGGCCGCGCCCGCGACCGCGAGCATGACGCCGGTCAGGATGCCCGGCATCGCCGTCGGCAGCACGACCCGCAGCATCGCCTGGGTCTGGGTGCAGCCGATGCCGAAGGCCGCGTCCTTCATCCGCTGCGGCACCATGCGGATCGACTGCTCGGCGGTCAGCATGATCGTCGGCAGCATCAGCACCGCGAGCGCGACGCCGCCGGCGATCGCCGAGTAGGTGCCCATCCAGAGCACCAGCGACGCGTAGACGAAGACGCCGGCGAGGATCGACGGAAAGCCGGTCAGCACCTTGGCAATGAAGCGGGTGAGGTCGGCGAGCTTGCTGTCCGGC
Organism: Amaricoccus sp.; assembly: GCF_047602525.1. Classification (GTDB taxonomy): domain Bacteria; phylum Pseudomonadota; class Alphaproteobacteria; order Rhodobacterales; family Rhodobacteraceae; genus Amaricoccus. The sequence goes on along the minus strand of NZ_JASGHB010000001.1, from coordinate 3,779,941 downwards.
GCGATGAAGCCGAGGAAGATGCCGCCGAGGATGCCGAAGGGGACGGAGAACAGCGTGGCGAGCGCCACGACCACCAGTGTTCCGACCACGGCGTTGCCGAAGCCGCCGCCCATCTCGAACCCGGCCGGCGGCAGCTCGGTGAAGAGCGCGAGGCTGAGCCGGGCCCCGCCGCGGGTGATGAGCATGTAGAGCACCGAGAGGAGCGGCACCGCGGCGGCGAGCGCCACGATCCACAGCAGCACGGTGAGGACGGTGTTCCGGAGGGCGCGACGGTCGCCAAAGGAATGGCGCAGGTCGGGCGTACCCGGATTGTCGGTCATGATCGCAACCACCTCAGCTCACCTTCTGCCTGGAGGACATCGCCATGATGAGCGTGCCGACCACATTCACCGCGAGCGAGATGACGAGGAGCACGATCGCGGCGTACATCAGCGCCTCGGTCTCGATGCCGCTGGCTTCGGGGAACTGCGAGGCGAGGAGCGAGGCCAGCGTGTTCGCCGGCGAGAACAGCGACCAGCTGATCTGGTTCGAGTTGCCGATCAGCATGGCGAGCGCCATCGTCTCGCCGAGCGCCCGGCCGAAGCCGAGCACGAGGCTCGCGAAGATGCCGGAGGTCGCGGTCGGGATCATCACCTTGGTGATCGCCTCCCAGCGGGTCGTGCCGAGGCCGAAGGCCGCTTCCTTGGTCTTGTAGGGAATGAGCGTGAAGGCGTCCTGGCTGATCGCCGCCACGGTCGGCAGCACCATGATCGCGAGCACGATCACCGCCGGCGCCATCGAGGGGCCGGAGAACGAGGTGGAGAACAGCGGAAACCAGCCGAAGGTGTCGTGGAGGAACGCCGCGATCGGGCGGAGCGCCGGGATCACCACGTAGATACCCCAGAGGCCGTAGACCACCGACGGGATCGCCGCCAGCATCTCGATCACCGTGCGGAACACCCGGGCGAGGCGGGCGTCGAGAAAGTCCTGGGTCAGGAAGATCGCGACCGCGACGCCGAAGAAGGCGGCGATGGCGAGGGCGAGGATCGAGCTGTAGAGCGTGCCCCAGATCTCCGCGAGGACGCCGAACTGCTCCTTGCCCGGATCCCAGACGGCGCCGGTCAGGAAGCCGAAGCCGAAGCGCTCCATGGCGGGCATGGCGCGGTAGCCGATTTCCCAGAGGATATAGGCGAGCAGGAGGACGACGAGCCCACCCGCCGCGTAGGCACCGCCGCGGAACAGCCGATCGCCGAGGATCTCGCCCGGCGACGGCGGCCGCGATGCCGACCGGCTGCCCTCTTCTCTGAAGTCGGTGGAACTCATCCGCTTGCCCCCGAAGGTAAAGCCGGCGCGGTCCCCCTGACCGCGCCGGCGACGTTTCCGTTTCGCGTCAGGCTCAGGAGCCGGCGCCGATCTTCTCGGCCGCGGCCTTGACCTTCTCGATCACCGCCTCGGGCATCTCGATGTAGCCGAGGCTCTCCGCCATCGCCTGGCCGTCGGTCAGGCCGTAGGCCACGAGCTGCTTCATCGCCTCGGCCTTCGCCGGGTCGGCGACCGACTTCGGGAAGATCATCCAGGTGAACGTGGCGATCGGATAGGCGCTGTCGCCCTCCGGATCGGTGATGAAGGCGCGCATCTGGTCGTCGAACTGCGCGGTGGCGAGCGCTTCCGCACCGCCTTCGCCGCCGGCCGGGATGAACTTGCCGGCCTTGTTCTCCAGCTCGGCCATCGGCGTGCCGGTGAGCTTGGCATAGCCGAACTCGGTGTAGCCGATCGCGCCCGGCGTCTGCATGACGGTGGCGGTCACGCCGTCGTTCTTCGGCGCCTTCACCAGCTTGCTCGAGGCCGGCCACTGCACGGAGTTGCCGACGCCCGGGCCCGCCTTGAAGTCGGCGTCGATGGCCGACAGGTGGTTGGTGAAGTTGAAGGTGGTGCCGGAGCTGTCGGACCGCACGACGACGGTGATCGGCATGTCGGGCAGCGTGACGCCCGGATTGGCGGCGGCGATCTTCGGGTCGTTCCAGTTGGTGATCTGGCCGAGGAAGATCTGCGGGTAGACCTCGCGCGGCAGCTTCAGCTCGGAAACGCCGGGCAGGTTGTAGATGAGCACGATCTCGCCCGCCGTCATCGGCAGCAGCACGGCGTTGCCGCCGGCCTTGGCGATGTCCTCGTCCTTCATGGCCGAGTCGGAGGCGGCGAAGTCGACGACCTTGTTCAGGTAGTCCTGGATGCCGGCGCCCGAGCCCTTCGACTGGTAGTCGACGGTGATGCCGTCGGACTTCGAGGAGAAGTCCTTGAACCAGGCCGAATAAAGCGGGAACGGGAAGCTGGCGCCCGAGCCGGTGAGGCGGGTCTCGGCGTGGGCTTGGGCGCCCACCGCGGCGATGGCGATGGCAGCCGCGAAGGCAGCGCCGAGGAAGGAAAGACGCATCGGGAGATCCCCATGTGACAGCTTGTTCGCGGCTGCTTTAACGTTTTCGTGTGACGCGTGCGTGACAGACCGTCACAAAGCCCGGGAAGCCGCCATGCGCCCGATGCATGGCTGTTTCAGGCGCGCCGCGGGAGCGTGAAAAACAGGTGGCGGCGCAGGTGATGGCCTTCGGGGATGCGCGGGTGCTCGAAGCCCAGCGACGGCTGCGGCCGCATCCCGAGGCGTCGCGCCACGGCCTGCGAGGCGAGGTTCGCCGGCACGATGATGGCGGCGATCTCGTCGTCCGGGAACGTGGCGAAGCCGTGGTCGATCCAGGCGCGGGCCGCCTCGGTGGCGTAGCCCTGACCCCAGTGCGCGCGGGCGAGGCGCCAGCCGACCTCGAGCGCGCCATCCTGCGGCGGTCCGATCTCGGGCAGGGCGAGCCGGTTGAGGCCGACCATGCCGATGAGGACGCCATCGGAGCGGCGTTCGACGGCGGCGAAGCCGATGCCGGCCGCGCTCCACGCCCGCTCGAGGCGCTCGACCAGCGCGTCGCTCGCGGCGCGGTCGAGCGGGGCCGGAAAGTGGCGCATCACCTCCGGGTCGGCGTTCAGCGCCGCGAAGGGCACGGCGTCGCGCGGCTCCCACCGTCGCAGCCGCAGGCGCGGGGTGAGCAGCGGTGTCACATCGCCCCGGCTTCGGCGAGGCGGGCGCGGGCGTCCTCGACGTCGCGACCGATCTGCCCGACCAGCGCCTCGAGCGTGTCGTAGCGCACTTCCGGGCGCAGGAAGTCGACGAGGCCGACCGAGACTTCCTCGTCATAGAGATCGCCGCTGAAGCCGATCAGATAGACCTCGAGGTTCGGCGTCCCGTCACCGGAGACGGTCGGGCGCACCCCGAACGACGCGGCGCCGGGGTAGCGGCCACGGTGCGGGCCGCTCAGCACGTCGACGGTGACGGCATAGACGCCGAACCGCGGCAGGTGCAGGCCGTCGAGCGACAGGTTGATGGTCGGAAAGCCAAGCTCGCGGCCGAGCTTCTTGCCGTGTTCCACCCTGCCCTGCACCCGGTGCCAGTGGCCGAGGATGCGTGCGGCGCGGCGCGGCTCGCCGGCGGCCAGCGCGGCGCGGATCGCGGTGGAGGAATAGTCGCCCGCGTGATCCGAGACCAGCGGCGCGACGGCAACGCCGAAGCCGTCCGCGAGCGTCTTCAGCGCCTCGGTGTCGCCGCTGCGCGCCCGGCCGAAGCGGAAATCGGCCCCGACCGCGACGAAGCGCACGCCGAGGCCCTCGACGAGAACGTCGCGGACGAAGGCCCGCGGTTCGAGCCCGGCGAGGTCGGGCGTGAAGGGCAGCTCGTAGAGCACCTCGACGCCGAGCTTCGCCATGCGGCTGGCGCGCGCCTCGGCGGTGGTGAGGCGAAAGGGCGGCGCGCCGGGCGCAAAGAACGCGCGCGGGTGCGGCTCGAAGGTGACGACGCCGAACGGGACGCCAAGCTCGGCGGAAGCGGCGTGGGCAAGGGCCAGCACGGACTGGTGCCCGAGGTGGACGCCGTCGAAGTTGCCCATCGCCACGGCGGCGCCGCGATCGGCGGCCGCGAGCCCGCGATAGTCTCGGATCAGCTTCATGGGCCCCCTGGCGGGGCCGATGAAGCCCGCCCCGTCGCGTCAGTCGAACTTGCGGCTCGGCGCGAGCACCAGCGCCTCGCCGTCGAGCACCACGGTATCGCCCACCCGGCAGGCGCAATCAAGCGTGACCCGGCAGCGCGCGTGGTCGACCTCGCGGACCACGACGCTCGCCTCCACCCGGTCGCCGGGGCGGACGGGGGCGCGGAAGCGCAGGCTCTGCTTCAGGTAGACCGTGCCGTGACCGGGCAGCTGCTGGCCGATGACGGCGGAGATCAGCGCCGCGGTCAGGATGCCGTGGGCGATGCGGCCCTCGAAGATCGTGTCCCGGGCATAGTCGTCGTCGAGATGCACCGGATTGTGGTCGGTCGACAGCTCGGCAAAGAGCGCGATCTCGCGATCGCCGATCGTCTTGGCCACCGAGCGCTCCATCCCGACTTCGATGTCGTCGATGAAGATCGGGCCCATGGAGAGCGGGCCCATGGAGAGCGGGCGGGCCGGAGAAGTGTGTTCGCGCATGTCCAGCCTCGGACCCTCGCCCCAGTTTGTGCAACGCACCATAACCCGGGACGAACGCTCACGCAACAATCTTGCGCAAGAATACGACCAAATGACGAGACATGTTGAAACGAAATTACCGAACCGCCACGGGGGCTCCGGTGTGCAGGGTCTGGAGGAAAGCGTCGACATCCGCCTCGGTCGTCGACCAGTTGCAGACCAGCCGGGCCGACAGCAGATCGTCGGGCGCGCCTTCGAGGCTCTGGTGGCCGGGCCAGAGGAAATATTGCGCCCCGGCGGCGCGGGCCGCGCGGTGACCGGCGCGCGGCCAGGCGGCGAAGACCGCGTTGGCCTCGGTCGGATGCATCAGTCGCGCTCCCGGCAGCGCCGCCAGGCCCTGGGAAAGCTGCCGGGCGCGAGCGTTCGCCTCGCCGGCGAGCGTGCGCCAGAGATCGTCGCCGAGATAGCCCTCCATCTGCGCCGAGAGATAGCGGTGCTTCGAGAACAGGTGCCCGCCCCGCTTGCGCCGCAGCTCGAACTCCCATGCCCGCGCGGGATCGAACAGGATCACCGCCTCGACCCCCATGCAGCCGTTCTTGGTGCCGCCGAAACTCAGCACGTCGACGCCGGCGCGCCAGGTCAGCTCCGCGGGGGTGCAGCCGAGAAAGGCGAGGGCGTTCGCGAATCGCGCACCGTCCATGTGGACCGGCAGCCCGTGCCGCCGCGCGAGGCCAGACAGGCGCGCCACGTCGGCGGGCGTGTAGACCGTGCCGGCCTCGGTGGCGTTGGTGAGGCTGAGCGCGCCACGCTGCACGTTGTGGACCCCGGCCCGGGCGGTGAACCCAAGGGCGGCCTCAAGGGCCTCGGCCGCGATCCGGCCATGCGAGCCGTCGACCAGCGTGAGCTTCGCGCCGCCGGTGTAGAACTCCGGGGCACCGCACTCGTCCTCTTCCACATGGGCGGTGCGGTGGCAGTAGATCGTCGCCCAGGGCGGGCACAGGCAGGCGAGGGCCAGCGCATTGGCCGCGGTGCCGGTCGGCACGAGATAGACCGCCGCATCCGGCGCCTCGAACACCTCGCGCAGCCGCTCGGTGACACGGGCCATCGCCGCGTCGGCGCCGTAGGACGCCGCATGGCCCTGGTTGGCGCGGAGCACCGCCGCCATGACCTCGGGGGCGGCAGGGCTCGTGTTATCGGAAGCGAACCACATCAGACGTCCTCCTCGATCACATGGTCCGGCCAGTCGTCCTCGTCGACCGAATACTCCGGCACCATGCGCCCCTTGAGCGATACGCCGGCCCGATGGACGCTCTCCGGATCGCCGGAGATCAGCGGGTGCCACGGCTCCAGGTCGCGGCCCTCGTGGACCAGCCGGTAGGCGCAGCTGCGCGGCATCCAGGCCAGCACCTCCTCGAGGTTCTCCTGCCCGAGCGCGACGCAACCTGCGACCAACTGCCGGCGCAGCGCATAGTTCCCGCAGCGGCAGCTGTCGAGATCGAGCAGGCGGCAGGCGATGTTGGTATAGGCGACCTCGCCGCTGTCCTCGTCCTCCAGCTTGACGACGCAGCACTTGGCGCAGCCGTCGCAGAGCGCCTCCCATTCCGCGCGGGTCAGCTCGTCGAGAGGATAGCGCCGCCAGAACTGCGGACGGAGACCCTTGGGCATCGCGGTCACGGCTCCCCGGGGGTGAGGCCGGCGCAGGGATCGCCCCGGGGAACGACGGGCGCGAGCAGCACGGCGTCGTAGTCGGCGGCATCGTCGGGCGGCGTCTCGAACTGGCCGACCGCGAAGACCTTCAGCTCGGGCGCGGCCAGTGCCAGCAGCGCGGGGGCGCCGCGGCGGCGGCTGGCGTGGCCGCTGCCGGCGATCACCACCACCTTGCCGTCCCCGGTCATGGTGCGCGCCCAGAGCGCCGCGTCGGCAATCTCGGCATCACGCAGGCGCTGCGCCTCGACCATGCGGGGCAGCATCTCGGCCGGCAGCGCGCCGCAGTGCGCGGCCGCCTGCTCGGCCTCGCGGCGCAGCTGTTCCGGCGTCGGCAGCGGCTTGTCGAGGCCGTAGGTGCTGGCATCCGGCCCGAAGACACCGGCCGCGCCCTCCACCATCGCCCGCTTGACGTCGGCCTGCGACTGCTCTGCCCCGAAGACCCGCGCGTTGGGGGCCGCGGTGAGGATGGCGGCATAGAAGGCGAAGTCCGGCCAGCCGCTCTGGTCCCAGCGCAGCGCGGCGGCGATCTGTCCGGGCCCGGCGCCGTGCGTGCGCAGGTCGTTCACCTCGTCCTCGGCGGTCTGCGGGATCATCTCGAACACCAGCGCGTCCGGCTGGAGCGCGGCCACGACTGCGGCCTGGTTGTCGTGATGCGCGGGATTGTCATGGACTTCGCCGACGACAACGATGTCCGCGCCCTTCGCCCCGGCCACGACCTCGGCGAGGCTGGACGGGCTCGCTGCGCCCGGCAGCAGCAGGGCGCACGCCAGTGCTGCAATCCGAACCCGTTGCACGCAAGCAACTCCGCGACCTGAAGAACCGGCGGCACTATCGCATGCGCCGCCGGGAGGGTCACGCGATTCCGCTTCAGGCGGTCGTCAGCAACTCGGCAGCCGAGCCGGTGGTCGCTTCGAGGCGCTTGCGCAGCTTGTTGAGCGCCTGCGCCTCGAGCTGGCGAATCCGCTCCTTCGAGAGCCCGAGCTCCTGCCCGAGGCTTTCGAGCGTGCGCGGCTCGTCGCGGAGCTTGCGCTCGACGATGATCATCCGCTCGCGGGCGTTGAGCGAGCCCAGCGCGTCGGCGAGCCAGCCGCGCACCCGGTCGAGGTCGGCGTTCCGCGTCACGGTCTCGGCCGCCTGCGGCGCATCGTCCTCCAGCGTCTCGAGCCACTCGCGGCCCTCCTCGCCCGCCTGCTGCGCGTTGAGCGAGAAGTCGGAGCCGGCGAGGCGGGCATCCATCATCTCGACGTCGCGCAGCGGCACGCCCACCTCCTCGGCGATCTTCTCGCGCAGCTGCTGGCCGTCGAGGATCTCGCCGTTCGCACCGGCCTCGCGCTCCAGCCGGGCACGAACGCGGCGCAGGTTGAAGAACAGCGCCTTTTGCGACGAGGTGGAGCCGGTGCGCACCATCGACCAGTTGCGCATCACGTAGTCCTGGATCGACGCCTTGATCCACCACACGGCATAGGTGGAAAAGCGCACGCCGCGGTCGGGGTCGAACTTCTCGGCCGCCTTCATCAGCCCGACGCCCGCCTCCTGGATCAGGTCCGGCATCGGCGCGCCGTAGCGGCGGTAGCGAGAGGCCATGGAAATCGCGAGGCGCATGTAGGCATTCACCAGCCGGTGCAGCGCCTTTTCGTCGCGCTCGTCGCGCCAGGCGCGGGCCAGCGCCAGCTCGGTCTCGGCGTCGAGCATCTCCGCGCCCATCGCGCGCCGCGCAACCGTTCGGAGCCCGGGTTCCTGGAATGCCATGTCGCGCCCTCCTGTTGCTCCGCGGCGCGCGGGAGCGCCCCGATCCAAGCCTGCCTTAACTGTCTCTGAACGTGCTACGCGCGGACTGAACCCCTGGATCACCCCCGACGTTCCATTCATAGGGCATTTGCGTCCGCGACGCCGCGGCGGTTCGGCGGCCGCCGGGCGCCAGTTCGCGGCAACTGCCCGGAAACCTGCGGGATTCCGCTGCAATCGGAGCATTCTTCACCAGCGGGCTTGCGCCACCGCACGATGGCGTGAACTGTGGCGGCGACGGCAGAAGGCCGAAGCCATGTACACGCTCGCGATCGCCGACCGCGCCTATTCCAGCTGGTCCCTGCGCGGCTGGCTGACGTTCGTCCGCTTCGGGCTGCCGGTGACGCTCGAGGTCGGCCGGCTCTATTCGCCCGACCTGCCAGCGCTGCTGCTGCGCTATGGCGCGGCGCGGACGGTGCCGGCGCTCCGCATCGCGGCGGATGGCCGGGAGCGCGCGTTGTGGGACAGCCTCGCCATCGCCGAGACGCTGGCCGAGCGGCACCCGGAGGCCGGTCTCTGGCCGGCCGACCCGGCGGCGCGCGCGATGGCGCGGACGGTGGTGGCCGATCCGGTCGAGCAGGAGCACCACGACCTCGACCTGCCCGAGGTGCCATGGCGCGGGCCGCTGGCCTGAGAGGCGGCAAGCCCCCGACGGCTCGGCCTCGCGGGTCTTTCGCGTTCATGTCTGAAGGACGGGATCTCGAAAATCCTCTCGCCGGCCCTCCGCCGCCGATTCTCCAGACAGCCGCCGGGCGGTTAACCCTTCCGCAACGCCGCGCCGCCACGGTCGCCCGCATCGCAACGCGGGAGCTTTCGGCGCATGGTGGCGCGCGCCTATACGGTGGCCTTCCAGGGGGTCGAGGCGCGCCTCGTCGAGGTGCAGTGCGCCATCACCGCCGGGCTGCCGGCGTTCAATCTGGTCGGGTTGCCCGACAAGGCGGTCTCGGAGGCGAAGGAGCGGGTGCGCGCGGCAATGACTGCGATGGGCCTCGCGCTGCCGGCGAAGCGCATCACGGTGAACCTCTCGCCGGCGGACCTGCCCAAGGAGGGCTCGCATTTCGACCTGCCCATCGCGCTGGCGCTGCTGGCCGCGATGGAGGTGCTGCCGACCGACGAGGTGGCGGCGCAGGTGGCGCTGGGCGAGCTGTCGCTCGACGGCTCGCTGGTGCCGGTGATCGGGGCGCTTCCCGCCGCGCTGGCCGCGGCCGAGGCCGACTGCGGCCTGGTCTGCCCGGCGGCCTGCGGCGCGGAGGCGGCGTGGGTGGGGGCGGTGCAGGTGATCGCGCCGAAGTCGCTGCTGGCGCTCGTCAACCACTTCACCGGCCGCGGTGCCCTGCCGCCGGCGGAGCCGGGGACGGTGGCCGCGACGGGGCCGCTCAAGGACTTCTCCGAGGTGAAGGGCCAGGAGAAGGCCAAGCGCGCGCTGGAGATCGCCGCGGCCGGGCGGCATCACCTGCTGATGGTCGGCCCGCCCGGTTCCGGCAAGTCGATGCTGGCGGCGCGGCTGCCCGGGATCCTGCCGCCGCTGGAGCCGGCCGAGGCGCTCGAGACCTCGATGATCCATTCGCTCGCCGGCCTGCTGGACGAGGGCGGCATCTCGCGCGCCCGGCCGTTCCGCACGCCGCATCACACAGCCTCGATGGCCGCGATCGTCGGCGGCGGCCGGGCGGCGAAACCGGGCGAGGTCAGCCTCGCGCATCATGGCGTGCTGTTCCTCGACGAGCTGCCGGAATTTCCGCGCACGGTGCTCGAAACGCTGCGCCAGCCGATCGAGACCGGCGATGTGGTGGTGGCGCGGGCGAACGCGCATGTGCGCTATCCCTGCCGGTTCATGCTGGTCGCGGCGGCGAATCCCTGCCGCTGCGGGCATCTGGCCGACCCGGCCCGCGCCTGCGCCCGGGTGCCGGAGTGCGGGGCGGAATATCTCGGGCGGATCTCCGGGCCGCTGCTCGACCGCTTCGACCTGCGGGTCGAGGTGCCGCAGGTGCCGGTGGAGGAACTGTCGGCCGCGCCCTCGGGCGAGCCGAGCGCCGCCATCGGCGCCCGGGTCGCCGCGGCGCGGGCCGTGCAGCGGGCGCGCTTCGAGGGCATCGACGGCGTGAGCGTCAATGCCGATGCCGAAGGCGAGCTGCTCGACGCCATCGTCGAGCCGAGTGAGGACGCGCGCAAGCTCGTGACCGACATCGCCGCCCGCTTTCGCCTGAGCGCCCGGGCCTATCACCGGGTCCTGCGCGTGGCGCGCACCATCGCCGACCTCGAGGCAAGCGCGACGGTCGAGCGCCGGCACATCGCCGAGGCGGCGGGATACCGGCTGGCGCTGTAGCGGGGCGCTCGGCGCATCGGGTCGCCGCATGGGCTTCGGGCAACCCGCCGCACCACGAAGGCCCCCGCCTCCCGCGAGTCGAGACGATGACGCCTGACGGATGTCCGTCGACAAGTCCGTCCGCGGCTGCCCCTGCGGGGAGCAGACGCGTTGCCGCGCCAGCCGGTGCAGCCACGGCCGGATTGGCGCCCTTCCGCAGAAATCTCCACCCCTGACGGTCTCCGCGCGGTCCCCGCGCTCCCTGCCGTTGGCGCGGCGAAAGCCGTGCCTTCGCTTGTCGCACCTGCAACTCGCGTGCGCAGGCGCCCGCTTCGGTCGCACAAGCATCGCATCATGTACCAAGCTGCCATTTTACAATGCACTGCCCGCCGCTTCACGCGTAGAGCCCCCTGATTTCGCGCGCCCACCTCGCCCGGCCCCGCTGGACGCGCCCGCGGCTTCTCCCTAGAACGGCCGCCAAACGGGGAGAGGGGCGGCGGAATGCGGATTCTGGTCACGAACGACGATGGCATCAGCGCGCCCGGCCTCGTGGTCGCCGAGGAAATCGCCGCGGCGCTGGCGGGGGACGGCGGCGAGGTCTGGACCGTCGCACCCGCGTTCGAACAGTCCGGGGTCGGCCACTGCATCTCCTATATCCGCCCGATGCGGCTGGAAAAGCTCGGGGAGCGGCGCTTTGCCGTCGAAGGCTCGCCCGCGGATTGTGTGCTCGCCGGCGTCGGCGAGATCATGCGCGACGCGCCCCCGGACCTGATCCTGTCCGGCGTCAACCGCGGCCACAACGTCGCCGAGGACACGGTTTACTCGGGCACGATCGGCGGGGCGATGGAGGGCGCGCTGCACGGGTTTCGCTCGATCGCCCTGTCGCAATACTACGGCGCCCCGGCCAATGCGCCCGCCGATCCGTTCGCGGCGGCACGGGCGCACGGGCCGGAGGTGATCCGGCGGCTGCTCGCGGCCGACATCTGGCCGCGCACGCCCTACGCCGCGTTCCACAACATCAACTTTCCCGCGGTGGCCGCCGAGGCGGTGCGCGGCGTGCGCGCCACGGTCCAGGGCGCCCGCCCCGCGCCCACCTTCGGCGTGCTGCCGCATGTGGCGCCGAACGGGCGGACGTTCCTCTGGCTCACCAACGCGACGGGCAACGCCGGCACGGCGGAGGGCTCGGATTCGCGCGAGTGCCACGACGGCTTCGTCACCGTGACGCCGCTTTCGGCCGACCTGACGGTGCGCGCCCTGCTCACGCCGCTTGCGCAGGCCCTCGGTTAGGGCGAGGCTTGCGCCCATGCACCCCGCGGAACAGCAGATGCAGTTCGTCTTCACCCTGCGCTCGCGCGGGGTGACGAACGCCGAGGTGCTGAAGGCGATGGAGTCGACGCCGCGCGCCGACTTCCTCGAAGGGATCTTTCGCGAGCGCTCGTTCGAGGACACGCCGCTGCCGATCGAATGCGGCCAGACAATCAGCCAGCCGACCGTGGTCGGGCTGATGACCCAGGCGCTGGAGGTGACGCGGCGCTGCAAGGTGCTCGAGATCGGCACGGGCTCCGGCTATCAGGCGGCGATCCTGTCGCGCCTCGCCCGGCGGGTCTATACCGTCGAGCGGCACCGGCGGCTGGCGCGGCGGGCGAAGGATCTGCTGCTGAAACTCGCGATGCACAACATCACCGTGGTGCACGGCGACGGCTCGCTCGGGCTGCCGGAGCAGGCGCCGTTCGACCGGATCATCCTGACCGCCGCCGCCGAGGATCCGCCGCAGCCGCTGATCGACCAGTTGCGCCCCGGCGGGATCATGGTGCTGCCCGTCGGGCAGTCGAACGCGGTGCAGACGCTGATCCGCATCGCCAAGACCGAGACCGGGCTCGACTACACCGACCTCGGCGCCGTGCGATTCGTTCCCCTTGTGGAGGGCGTGGCCCACGACGTATTGGAGTGACCGGAGTGGGAATGACGGGAGAGAGGGGCATGCGGCGCACCCCCGACAGCAGCGACTCGGCCCTCCGTCCGGCTGCGATCGCGCGTCTCGCGCTGGTCCTTGCGGCGACGCTCGGGGTTGCCGGATGCGCGGGCAACTCCTGGAACCCGTGGGGAGGCAACGCCGGTCCGGTGGACGCGGCGGCCCCTGCCCCCGCGGTGCAGAACCTGCCGGAGGATTCGCGCGGGGTCATCACCTACGCGAGCTATCAGGTGGCCGTGACGAAGGACGGCGACACGCTGCAGAGCGTCGCGGCCCGGGTCGGCACCACGCCGGAGGCGCTGGCCAAGCGCAACGCGCTGCCGGCGGACTATCTGCTGCACCAGGGCGAGGTGCTGCTGCTGCCCGACGGGGTGGCCCGCCCCGCGACCGGCCTTGACGACGGCGGCGTGTCGACCCAGCCGCTCGGCGGCGCGTGGTCGGCCGCGACCGCCGCGGCGGCGATCGACGGCGCCAGCCCGTCCGGCGGCACCACCCCGGCGCCGGCTGCGGCCGGGAGCAGCGCGAATCCGTTCCAGAACGGCCAGAAGACCCCGCTGATCGACCCGGTGCGCCACCGCGTCGAGAAGGGCGAGACCGCCTATTCCATCGCCCGGCTCTACGGCGTGTCGGTGACGGCGCTGGCCTCGTGGAACGGGCTCGGGCCCGATCTCGCGGTTCGGGAGAAGCAGGAGCTGCTGATCCCGATCGTCAGCGACGCCAACCGGATCTCGAGCGCCGCCGACGTCGACACCCAGCCCGGCCAGGGCACGCCCGTCGCGCCGCCGCCACTGGCCGCCGAGCCGCTGCCCGACGACATCGCCGAGGCGGCCGAGCCGGCCTCGCCGAACCTCGGTCAGTACCGCACGCCCCAGGGCGGGCGGCTTGGCGCGCCGGTGAGCGGCGCCGTCACGCGCAAGTTCAACGCGGCGCATCCGAACGGCATCGCCTTCTCGGCCGCGCCCGGGACGGCCGTGCATGCGGCCGGGTCGGGCGAGGTGGCGGCCGTCACCGACGCGGTGGGCGGGCTCGGCACCATCGTGCTGATCCGCCACAAGGACGATCTCATCACCACCTACTCCACGCTTTCGGACGTGACGGTGAAGGAGGGCGACCGGGTTCAGAGCGGCCAGGTGATCGGCAAGGTGGCCGAGCGCGACAAGCCCGAGCTGCAGTTCGACGTGTTCCGCGGCACCACCAACGTCGACCCAACGCCGTATCTCGGCGGCTGAGCCTACCCTACAGGAAATTATTCGTAGGGTAGGATTGGAGTGGATGGCGTGCTACCCTACGAATCATTTTTCGTAGGGTAGGCGAATGGTCCAGCATCACAGTGCCATCGGAACCGCCGCCTGGACCGATCTGCTGCGGATGCTGAAGGACGCGAGCCTGTCCGACCTGCGGGGCTCTCCGAAGCTCAAGACCGTCGGCCGGAAGCGATACTGGTACGACCAGTACCGGCTGGGGACCGAGGTCGTCGATCGCTACATCGGCGAGGACACGCCCGAACTGCGCGAGCGTCTGGAGCGGAGCGCGGCGATCGCCCGTGCGCTGAAGGAGAACGAGCAGAGCCGGGCGCGGCTGATGCGCGTGCTGCGCGCCGAGGGCTATCTCATGGCCGACGCCGGCACCGGACAGGCGATCTCGGCCATGGCGCGGGCCGGGGTTTTCCGTCTCGGCGGCACCCTCGTCGGCACCCAGGCCTTCCGGCTCTACGAGGGCGAGCTTGGCGTGCGCATCGGCCTCGACCATGCGGCGGTGACGGACGATATCGACATCGCGAGCTTCGAGCGGCTGTCGATCGTGCTCGGCGACAGCGTGGGGGATTCGCTCGGCGATGTCTTCTCCCAGCTGAAGTTCGAGCCGACCCCCTCGCTCGACGCCGGCAGGGTCTGGCGCTGGCGCCAGACCGACCGGACAACGCTCATCGAATTCCTGACGCCCTCGTTCAGCGCCGACGAGGGCATCCGCGACCTGCCCGCGCTGGGCGTGAGCGCGCAGAGCCTGCATTTCCTGAACTTCCTGATCGCCGAGCCGCTGCGGACGCCACTGCTCTACCGGGCGGGCGTCCTGGTGCAGGTCCCGCGGCCGGAGCGGTTCGCCATCCACAAGCTCATCGTCGCCGACCGGCGCAGGGAGGGCCCGGAGGCACTGAAGGCCCGCAAGGACAGGGCCCAGGCGGCCTTCCTGATCGACGTGCTGGCCGAGGAGCGGCCGGACGACCTCGCGGAGGCGTATGCGGCGGCGCTGGCGAACGGGCCTTCCTGGCGTGCGCGGCTGGCCGCGACGCTTGCCCGCATGCCCCGGGAGGCGGAGCGTCTCGCCCGGCTGGACGGGAGCGCTTGACCGGGCGCGGGCAGATGTTCCGTGTTCGCTCTCATCAATGAAGAGCCTCGAGCCAACGGGTGGGTGGCAGGCATCGTCACCTGCCGGCAGCGGCCGGGAACGGCAAGGGGCGCGATCTTCCCGACGCTGCCCGCCCCGACGGAATGGCCGCGCGGCGAGGGAGACGCGCGCCATACGCCGGCGGTGGAGTCGCTCGCGCTCGGACAGAGGTGGCAGACACGGGGCGGTCGGCCCGGGAAGCGGGTGCGCTTGGAATGCCCGGCGCCCGGGGATAGAAGGTGCGCGCGGCCGACTCCCCCGGCCGTTCTCCCGAGGTGTCGATGCGACTGACCTGCCCCACCTGCGGTGCCGAGTACGAGATCGCCGACGCCATGGTGCCGGTGGCCGGGCGGCATGTGCAATGCACCGACTGCCATACCCGCTGGTTCGTGCGGGGGGCGGCGCCGCGGACGGAGAGCGAAGACGAGATCATGCAGCGGCTGGAGGCGCGCTCGCACCTGCGGGCCGTGCCGACGCCGACGCCCGCCGCAGTTGCCGAGCCGGGCCCGGTGCCGGCGGCGGCACCAGCGGCGGCGGCGTTCGAGCCGACAAGCGAGCCGACAACACCCGAACCGACAATGCCCGAACCGCTATCGGCCGAACAGGTGGAGCCCGGGCCGGTGGAGTCCGAGCCGGTGGAGTCCAAGCCTGGGGAACTCAAGCCGGTAGAGCCCGATCTGGCGTCGCCGGGGCCTGCCCCTTCGCCTTCGGTGGCGCCCGACGCCGTGGCTGCCCCGATGGCGCCTCTCCCGCGGCCCTCACCGCGAGCGGTGCCGGCAAAGCCGGCGGAGCGGCCGATGCTGGCGGGCGATGGCCTGGCGCTGCGCCCGGCGCCGCGGCTCGATCTCGGGACCGGACGGGACGACCTGCCGCCCCCGCGGCGCAACCCGCGCCCGAGCCGGTTCGGGCGGGGCCTCGCGCTGGCGCTGATGCTCGCCGGACTGGCGCTCGCGGCCTATCTCTGGCGTGCCGAACTGGGCGCCCGGCTACCTGCCGCCGCCACGACGCTCGATGCCTATGGCAAAGCGGTGGACGACCTCCGGCTCGAGATCGACCGGCAGTTGGACGGGCTGAAAGGCTGACGCCCCCGGCCTCTCGGACCGGCGCAGATCCATAGAATTTACAACAAAAACTTGGTGACGCCCTCCCGGCCCGGACCTATACTGTGCCAAAACAGGCATATATCGAGGGCAGTTCATCATGCGCGTCGTACTCGCGGCCATCGCTGCGTGCGTGCTCATGTCTTGTGGCGGTGGATCGAGCGATGCGCCGAGCATCAGCCGCGCAGCCGGGATCCCGCGGGCCTTCGGCGACGCCGACCCGCACGAATGGTCGGGCATCACGCCGGCGCAGTATTCCGTCCACGGCATCGACGTCTCGAAGTACCAGGGCGACATCGACTGGTATCGGGTGCGCGGTTCCGGCGTCGGCTTCGCCTTCATCAAGGCGACCGAGGGCGGCGACTATGCCGACGAGCGATTTCTCGACAACTGGGCCGGCGCCAGCTCGGCCGGGGTCGCGCGCGGCGCCTATCACTATTTCTACTTCTGCCGGCCGGCGCTGGAGCAGGCGGCATGGTTCATGAACCACGTGCCGCGCGACGAGTCCGCCCTGCCCCCGGTGCTGGACCTCGAATGGACCCACAAGTCCAAGACCTGCACCTTGCGCCCGGATCCCGCCACGGTCCAGCGCGAGGCGCTGACCTTCCTCCAGGCGATCAGCGTCTACTACCGCAAGCGGCCGGTGATCTACACCACGGTGGACTTCTATCAGGACAACCGCCTGTGGGAGCTGCGGGGCTATCCGTTCTGGCTGCGCTCCGTGGCCGGGCACCCGTCCGAGGTCTATCCCGGGCAGGCGTGGGCGTTCTGGCAGTATACCGGCACCGGCATCGTCGACGGCATCGAGGGACTGACCGATCTCAACGTCTTCGCGGGCACACCGGGACAGCTCGGCGTTGGAAGCGGCGCCACGACTATCGTCGCCTACCAGTAGCCTCACGCAGGTTTGACTTCGCTGGGGCGCCTCCCTAAAAAAGCGCGGACGCCCGCGCCGTCCGGCGCAACAATATGTCTCGCCCGCCCGATTCTCCGGTGGGCGAAACGGGGGAAGAGGGGGAACACCCGGCCGTGAAGATCGGAGCGCCGAAGGAAATCTTCGCGGGGGAGAAGCGCGTTGCGCTGACCCCGCAGTCGGCCGCCGCGCTGAAGAAGCTCGGCTACCAGTGCATCGTTGAATCCGGGGCCGGCGAGGCCGCGCGATTCTCCGACGCCGCCTATGTGGAGGCCGGCGTCACCGTGGTGCAGTCCGCGGCCGCCCTGTGGGCCGAGGCCGACGTCGTGGCCAAGGTGCGTCCGCCGGAAGCCTCCGAAGTCGAGCTGGCGCGGCCCGGGCAGATCGTCATCAGCTTCGTCTATCCGGCGCAGAGCACCGAACTGCTCGAGGCGCTGAAGGCCAAGGGCGTGACGGCGCTCGCGATGGACATGGTGCCGCGCATCAGCCGCGCGCAGAAGATGGACGCGCTGTCGTCCATGGCGAACATCGCCGGCTATCGCGCGGTGATCGAAGCGGGCAACAACTTCGGCCGCTTCTTCACCGGCCAGGTGACGGCCGCGGGCAAGGTGCCGCCGGCCAAGGTTCTGGTGGTTGGCGCGGGCGTCGCGGGCCTTGCCGCGATCGGCACCGCCACCTCGCTCGGCGCCATCGTCTACGCCTTCGACGTCCGCCCCGAGGTCTCCGAGCAGATCGAGTCGATGGGGGCGGAGTTCGTGTTCCTCGACTTCGCCGAGACGCAGCAGGACGGTGCGGCGACCGGCGGCTATGCCGCGCCGTCGAGCCCCGAGTTCCGCGAAGCGCAGCTCAAGAAGTTCCGCGAGCTTGCCCCCGAGATGGACGTGGTCATCACCACCGCGCTCATCCCCGGCCGTCCGGCGCCGAAGCTCTGGACCGCCGACATGGTCGAGAGGATGAAGCCGGGTTCGGTGATCGTCGACCTCGCGGCCGAGCGGGGCGGCAACTGCGACCTGACGGTGCCCGACCAGGCGATCGAGACGCCGAACGGCGTCAAGGTCATCGGCTACACCGACTTCCCCTCCCGGATGGCGACGCAGGCCTCGACGCTCTACGCCAACAACATCCGTCACATGATGGACGACCTGACGCCGGCCAAGGACGGCCAGCCGGTCGTCAACATGGAGGATGACGTCATCCGCGGCGCCACCGTCACCAAGGACGGCGCCATCACCTTCCCGCCGCCGCCGCCGAAGATCGCGGCGATCGCCGCGCAGAAGCCGAAGGCAAAGGCCGTCGAGGAGACGCCCGAGGCAAAGGCGGCGCGCGAGGCGGCGGAGTTCAAGAAGGCGTCGAACCGGACCACCGCGCTCCTCGTCATCGGCACGGCGCTGCTGCTCCTGATCGGCACCGTTGCGCCGGTCAGCTTCATGCAGCACTTCATCGTGTTCGCGCTCAGCTGCTTCGTCGGCTTCCACGTGATCTGGAACGTCAGCCACGCGCTGCACACGCCGTTGATGGCGATCACCAACGGCATCTCGTCGATCATCATCCTCGGCGCCTTGCTCCAGATCGGCTCGGGCAGCGTGTTCGTCGCGATTCTCGCGGCGCTCGCGACGCTGATGGCGTCGGTCAACATCTTCGGCGGCTTCCTGGTCACGCGCCGGATGCTCGCCATGTTCCAGAAGTCCTGAGGAGACCAAGACAATGAGCCTCGGTCTCGTCACCGCCTTCTATATCGCTGCGGCGATCCTGTTCATCCTCGCCCTCGGCGGCCTCTCCGACCAGGAGAAGGCCAAGCGGGCGATCTGGTACGGCATCATCGGCATGGCGCTCGCCGTCATCGCCACCATCTTCGGCGGCTCCGGCCACTACTGGCTGCTGGCGCCGATGGTGATCGTCGGCGGCGTCGCCGGCGCGTTCGTCGCGTCGCGCGTGCAGATGACCCAGATGCCGGAGCTGGTCGCCGGCTTCCACAGCCTCGTCGGTCTCGCCGCCGTGTTCATCGGCCTCAACGCCGACGTCGAGGCGGCGCGGGTCGCGGCGCATCTCGCCAGCGGATCGACGGAGCCGCTGGTCGGCTTCGCCGCCACGCTGGCCCACAAGACGCCGGTCGAGCTGTCGATCATGCGGGTCGAGGTGTTCCTCGGCATCCTGATCGGCGCGATCACCTTCACCGGCTCGATCGTCGCCTACCTGAAGCTGTCAGGCAAGGTCTCGTCCAAGCCGCTGACCCTGCCCGGCCGGCATGCGATCAACATCGGCGCGGGCCTCGTCTGCCTGATCCTCGGCATCCTCTACTTCATGGGCGCCGGCATCTGGACGATGATCCTCGTGGCGCTGATCGCAGGCTTCATCGGCTGGCACCTCATCATGGCGATCGGCGGCGCAGACATGCCGGTCGTCATCTCGATGCTGAACAGCTACTCGGGCTGGGCCGCGGCCGCGATCGGCTTCACGCTGTCGAACGATCTCCTGATCGTCACCGGCGCGCTGGTCGGCTCGTCGGGCGCGATCCTCTCCTACATCATGTGCAAGGCGATGAACCGGAACTTCGTCTCGGTCATCCTCGGCGGCTTCGGCGGCGCCACCGGCCCGGCGATGGAGATCGAGGGCGAGATGGTGGCGATCGACGTCGACGGCGTTGCCGCGATGCTCGACGACGCCGACTCGGTCATCATCGTCCCCGGCTACGGCATGGCGGTTGCGCAGGCGCAGCAGTCGGTGGCCGAGCTGGTGCGCCGGCTCCGGGCGCGGAAGAAGGAAGTGCGCTTCGGCATCCACCCGGTCGCCGGCCGCCTGCCCGGGCACATGAACGTGCTGCTCGCCGAGGCGAAGGTCCCCTACGACATCGTGCTCGAGATGGACGAGATCAACGAGGACTTCCCGAACACCGACGTCGCCATCGTCATCGGCTCGAACGACATCGTGAACCCGGCAGCGCAGGAAGACCCGAACTCGCCGATCGCCGGGATGCCGGTGCTCGAGGTGTGGAAGGCGAAGCACGTCCTCGTCATGAAGCGCGGCCAGGGCACCGGATACTCCGGGATCGAGAACCCGCTCTTCTACAAGGACAACGCCCGGATGTTCTACGGCGATGCGAAGAAGTCGCTCGACGAGCTGCTGACCAAGCTGCACTGAGCGGCGCGGACGGATCGGAAGGGCGCGGTAGCCGGACGGCCGCCGCGCCCTTTCTTTTTGGAGCCGGCGGAACACGGCACCGTCAGGAGCGTTCGAGACTCCAGCTGCTCTGTGCCACGTGCCCGGGGTGACGCTTGCCCGAGGATCGCGAGTGGCGCACGAGATGGACCTGGTGGACCAAGGCGATCTGCTGGCGGCGCTGCCTGTCGCCGTATTTTCCCTGCACTTTGGGCAAACGCCCGTTTCGCGGAACCGCGCCGCGGCAGAGCTCGCGGCCGGTCGCGTGGGTGCGAGCCTCGTCGAGATGCTCGGCCTGACCGGCCGAGGCGGAGCGCGCGGCCCGGCCTGCCCCCTTGCCCTCGGACTCGACGGCCAGGAGGTCTCCGGCGCGCGGTTCACCGCGCACCGCGGCGATGGGGCGCCGATCGCGGTGGTGATCTCGACCCGCGTGCAGCGCGATCACGACGGCCGGCCCACGCGCGTGGTCGCCATCGTGGCCGAGGACAGCGGCACGGCCGGCGAGGCGGTGGATCGGGCGCGGCTCGCGGCAATCGTCGCTTCGTCGCACGATGCGATCGTCAGCAAGACGCTCGAAGGACGCATCACCTCGTGGAACAGCTCGGCGGAGCGGATATTCGGCTATAGCGCGCAAGAGATGCTCGGGGAGTCGATCCTTCGGATCATTCCGCCAGAGTTCCACGACGAGGAGCAGTCGATCCTCGACCGGCTGCGGCGGGGCGAGCGGGTCGAGCATTTTGATACCGTGCGGATCGCCAGGGACGGCCGCCGGGTCGACATTTCGCTGACCATCTCGCCACTGCGCGACGCAACCGGCACGGTGGTCGGCGCGTCCAAGATCGCCCGCGACGTCACCGCGCGCAAACGGACCGAGCGGTTGCAGGCGAAGCTGTTCGACGAACTGACCCACCGGGTGAACAACGCGCTGGCCACGATGCAGTCGATCGCGATGCTGTCGCTGTCGGGCAGCGTCGAACCCGCGCGCTTCGTCGCGAGCTTCACCGGGCGGCTGCGGGCGCTTGGGGTGGCGCACGACCTGCTGGTCCGGAGCCGCCTTCAGGGCGCCGACCTGCGCGAGCTGGTGCAGGCCATCACGGAGCCGGACACGGGCCCCGACATCGCGCAGCAGGCGGCGGTACGCGTCTCCGGCGAGGACGTCGTGCTCGACCCGCGCCTCGTGGTGCCGCTGGCGCTCGCCCTGAACGAGCTGGCCATGGGCGGGGCGGGCAGCGAGACGGACGTCAGGTGGCGGCTGCGGTGCGACGCCGCGCTGGAACTCGAGTGGCAGGAAACGCCGCGGTCCGGCGCGGCCGCGACCGACGATCGGCGCGCCATGGCGGTGATCGAGCGGATGCTGGACGGGGTGGACGCGACGGTGCGGGTGGACGACCGGCCCGACATGTTCGCGGCCCGGATGGTCCTGCCGCTGCCGCAGGACAGGCTGCGCCCGGAGACGCGGCCGGACGTGGGCGGCGAGGTGGCCGCGGCGCCGGGTGTCCGGCGCGTGCTGGTCGTCGAGGACGAGGCGTTGATCGCGATGGACATAGAGGCACAGCTGGCCGCCGCGGGCTGGGACGTGGTGGGCCCCGCGGGAACCATCGACGAGGCCCTGGCGCTGATCGCCGAGACCAGGCTCGACGCCGCGCTGGTCGACGCCAACGTGCGCGGCCGGCCGGTCGGCGAGATCGCCGAGGCATTGCAGGCGCGGGGCGTGCCGTTCGCGTTCGCCACCGGCTATGGGCGCTCGGCACTGCCCGCGGGCTTTCGCGACGTGCCGCTGCTCGCGAAGCCGTTCGCCTCCGACCACCTGATCGCGACGGTGGCCGCCCTGCTCGATCCGGTCAGCCCGCGGGCCTGACCCCGTCGCGGGCCCGCAGCGCCGCCGCCGAACCGCGCAGGCTGACGGTCAGGCGCACCGGCGTGCCATCGGCGAGGCTCAACGTCACGCTGCCCCCCCGCTCGTTCCGCAGCGAATTGAGCAGCTCGGGATCCAGGGCGAACCACGCCTCGCAGCCGTCGGGACCGCAGGTTCGCCAGGGCGTCGTGCGAATCGGCCGCGCGCCGATCGACAGGACGACCCCATCCGGCACGAAGACCGGCAACGCCGTGCCTACGGTCAGCGCCGCCCCGCCGCGCGGAAGCGCGAGGCGCAGCACCTCGCTGCCATCGGTGCCGAGCAGCGGCATGTAGGCGGTGCAGGGCGCGGCCCGGCAATCGAGCCGCCAGTCGCCATAGATTGCAGGCCCGCGGCGGCCGGGACCGGGCGGATCGGCCGACGCCGCACAGGCGAGCAAGGCGCCCCCGAAAACAATCGAGAAAAATGCAAGTCTTCCCAGACAGTTGTTAAGCATGATCCGCCAGCCCGTTTCATTCTTGCTTCACGGTGTTCGCCGAATGTCCCTTCACGCAGTCGAAAGGCCGGCGCGGACGGGCCCGAAGGAGGGAAACCGGATCGCAAGCGCAGAAGGCGGAACCCCGGCACCGGAACACGGTGTCATCCAAGCCATAGCGGCGTCGAAAGCACCGCAACCAAACGAGGATACCATGACTTCCATCCTGACCAACACCAGCGCCATGGCCGCCCTCCAGTCCCTCAAGGCGACCAACTCCAGCCTCTCGAAGGCGCAGGACGAGATCACCACCGGTCTCAAGATCTCCGGTGCGAAGGACAATGCCTCGACCTGGGCGATCGCCCAGACCATGCGCAGCGACGTCTCCAGCTTCAAGCAGGTTTCCGACAGCCTCAACGCCTCGATCGCGGCGGTCGGTACCGGCGTGGACGCCGCCGAGCAGATTTCCGACCTGCTGACCCAGATGAAGTCGAAGGTCACGGCGTCCATGGCCGCCGGTGCCGACACCTCGACGATCCAGGATGACATCGACGCGCTCACTGCCCAGATGCAGAGCATCGTCGACGCCGCCTCGATCAACGGCCTGAACTTCGTCGGCTCGACGGGCACCACCGACGTCCTGTCGTCGCTGACCCGCGACTCCACGGGCGCTCAGTCGGCGGCGTTCATCGGCGTGACCGGCTTCGACCTGTCCACCGGCACCGTCGGCACGGCGCGCAACGCCTTCACGGCTGCGACCGCGGTTCCGGCCGCCGACGGCGATCTCGTTGCCTTCTCCGTCAGCGCCGCCACCACTGCGGCCGACACCATCACGCTCGATGCGACCAACTTTGCGGTCGGCGACAAGATCTCGATCGCCGTCGGCAACAAGGCCACGACCTACTCGGTCACGACGGACGACCTGGCGGCGACCTCGCCGGCCGACGTGATCGCGGTCAAGCTCAAGGCGGCCGTCGATGCGATGGGCGTGACCGGCTTCTCCCTCGACTACGACTTGGGCAACCCGGGCGAGCTCATCGTCAACAACGACGGCACCGGCGCGGTTGACCGCAACGTCGCCTTCTCGCTGACGCCGGCGAACTCGGGCGGCCTCAGCTCGCTCACCAACATCGACGTGAGCACTGCCGCGGGTCGTACCGCTGCGCTCGGCGCGGTCTCGACCGCGGCGGACACGGTGAACGGCGCCGCCGCGTCGCTCGGCTCGGCCCAGGCCCGTCTGGAAGCCCAGGCAAGCTTCGTTTCGAAGCTGACCGACAACTTCACGACGAGCATCGGTGCGATGGTCGACGCGGACATGGAGGAGGCTTCGGCCCGCCTCACCGCGCTGCAGACCCAGCAGCAGCTCGGCATCCAGTCGCTGTCGATCGCCAATCAGACGCCGCAGACGATCCTCTCGCTGTTCAGGTGATTTGATCCGGAGCAGGGCGGGCCACGTGCCCGCCCTGCGCCTTGACGCCCGCCGGCCGCCCCTCCCCCCGGAGTGCCGGCAACGAGAGGAAGAGACATGACCCCCAATTCCAACGCCCGCGCCGCCTACGGCAACGTCAACGCCACCCGGACCGCGCGTGACGCCGAGTATTCCGCCTTTGCCACCGTGACCCGTCGCCTGCGCGACGCGCACGAAGCCGGCAAGGGCAACTTCCCCGCCCTGTGCGAGGCCGTGCTCGAAAACTCCAAGCTCTGGGGCATGCTCGAGGACGACCTGATCGACGACCGCAACCAGCTGCCGCCGGCGCTGCGTGCGCAGCTCGTTTCGCTCGCCGAGTTCGTCCGCCGGCATGGCCGCGCCGTCGTCGGCCGCCACGCCAGCGCCGAGGCGCTCATCGACATCAACACCGCGATCATGAAGGGTCTGCGTGGAGAGTCGGAGAGGGCAGCATGAGCGGCCTGGTGCTGAAGCTCGGGCCCCGCGAACGGGTGCTCATCAACGGCGTCGTCATGGAGAACGGCGACCGGCGGGCTCGGCTCAACGTGCTGACCCCGGACGCCAACGTGCTGCGCCTGCGCGACGCGATCCATCCCGACGAGGCCAAGACGCCAGTCAAGCGGGTGTGCTACGTCGCCCAGCTGGTGCTGGCCGGCGAGGCCGACCCGGAGGAAGGCGCGCGGCAGCTGCTGCGCGGCATCGAGCAGCTCAGCCAGGTGTTCCAGGACGCCGACAGCCGCGCGGCCCTCGACGCCGCGACCGAGGCGACCAATACCCGGCGGTTCTATCAGGCGATGCGGGCGCTGCGCAGCCTGATGCCCCGCGAGGCGCGCCTGCTCGGCATCCGGCCGGAGTGAGGCCATGAGCTACACCCCGGTCGTCCCGCTCTCCGGCATCGCCGGCTGGCGCTTTCTCCAGCGCACCGAGACCGCGCAGAAGGCGGCGTTCGACAAGAGCGCCGAGGTGCAGAAGGATGTCGAGTACTTCACGCAGAAGATCGGCACCATCAAGTCGGCGGCGGATCTCGTCGCCGACCGCCGGCTGCTGAAGGTCGCGCTCGGCGCCTATGGCCTCAGCGACAAGATCGACGCGAAGGCGTTCATCCGCAAGGCGCTCGAGGAGGGCACCGAGGCCGAGGACTCGTTTGCCAACCGGCTGGCGGACACCACCTATGCCAGGATGGCCGCGGACTTCGGCTTCGGCAACGAGGCCGGGGCGCAGACGGCGAAGACCGGCTTCGCCGCGAAGATCACCGAGGCCTACAAGACCAACGCCTTCCAGGCGGCGGTGGGCGAGGTGAGCGACACCATGCGCCTCGCCATGAACTTCCGCGACCAGATCGGCGCCCTTTCCGCGGGCACGGGCAAGAGCTGGTACACCGTGCTCGCCTCGAAGCCGCTGCGGGCGGTGTTCGAGGGCGCCTACGGGTTGCCCGCTTCCTTCGTCAACATCGACATCGACAAGCAGCGCGATACCCTCGCGCAGAAGACCGAGCAGCTGTTCGGCACCGACACTCTCGCGGCGTTCCAGGACGCCGACGCGGTGACGACGGTGATGAACCGCTTCCTCGTCACGGCGCAGCTCAAGGAAGGCGTGTCCGCCAACAGCCGGGGCGCGGCGGCGCTGACGCTCCTGCAGAGCGGCAGCAGCTCGGGGTCGCAGGGGATCCTGAACCTTCTGACCTCGAACGGCTGACAACGCCTTGTTAACCGGGGCTGCCTAGACCGAACCAACAGTCGGTCAGAGGAGAAGCCCTGTCCATGTCGCTTCGCACCGGCCTGCGGCTCGCGCTGGCGGCCGCGCTCGCGCTCACGGGCGAAGCACGGGCCGATCCCGCGGAGTCCGATCCTGCGGCGCTCTGCGATGCGGCCATCGTCGCCGGCGCCCGGCGCGGCGGCGTGCCGGTCGAGGTGCTGCACGCGGTGGCGCTGACCGAGACCGGACAGCATCGCGACGGCGCGTTCCGCGCCTGGCCCTGGGCCATCAACCGCGAAGGCAAGGGCTACTGGTTCAAGTCCAGGGACGAGGCGATTGCCTTTGCGCGCAAGAGCCTCGCTGAGGGCCGCCCGAGCTTCGACGTCGGCTGCGTCCAGATCAACTATCGCTGGCATGGCCACGCCTTCCCGACCCTCGAGGACATGTTCGACCCGCAGTGGACGGCGACCTATGCCGCGCAGTTCCTGCGCACGCTCTACGAGGAGCGGGGCGACTGGTCGGCCGCGGCCGGGGCCTATCACTCGCTCTCGCCGCAGGAGGCAGCGACCTATCGCACCCGCTTCGACGAAGTGCTGGCCGAGCTGGAGCCCGGGGCGCTGACCGGGGCCGAGGCGCTGGTCGCCGCGGCGCAGCCCGACAACCGCTTCAGCTCGCGGCAGGAGCGTCGCGAGGCGCAGCGCCGGGCGCTCGCCGAGCGCATCCGCGCCGCCGGCCCGCCACCGCCGCCCACCGCGGGCGGCGTCGCGGGCGCGCTGTTCCTGCCCGCAGCCGGGGGGCTCATCGCCGGCGGCGGCGGCAGCCTGCTCGCGCCCGGCGGCGGGCCCCTGCTCACCGCGCCGCGCGGAGGGTTGTTCTGATGGAAATCTCGCTCCGCACCCTCTACCAGCCGACCGTGATGCTGGCGATGGCGCTCATGGCGGTCATCGCCATGATGGTCCTGCCGATGCCGGCGTGGATCCTCGACACCGGCCTCGCCGCCTCGTTCGCGCTCGCCATCCTCATCTTCACGATCACGCTGTTCATCCAGCGGCCGCTCGACTTCTCGTCGTTCCCGACGATCCTGCTCGCCTCGCTGATGCTGCGCCTGTCGCTCAACGTCTCGTCGACCAAGCTCATCATCGGACAGGGCCACACCGGGACCAAGGCCGCGGGGCACGTGATCGAGGGCTTCGCCATGTTCATCATGGGCGGCTCGGTCGCGATGGGCCTGGTGATCTTCTCCGTGCTGCTGATCGTCAACTTCATCGTCATCACCAAGGGTGCCGGCCGCATGGCCGAGGTCGGCGCCCGCTTCGCCCTCGACGCGATGCCCGGCAAGCAGCTCGCCATCGACAGCGACATGGCGGCCGGCGCGATCAGCCACGCCGAGGCGCGGGAGCGGCGGCGGATCGAGCAGGAGGAGACGACGTTCTTCGGCTCGCTCGACGGCGCCTCGAAGTTCGTCAAGGGCGACGCGATCGCCGGCCTGCTCATCACGCTCCTCAATCTCGTGGTCGGCCTCGCCATGGGCGTGCTGGTGCACGGGATGCCGGTCGGCGAGGCGTTCGAGACCTATTCGATCCTCACCGTCGGCGACGGCCTCGTCACCCAGATCCCGGCGGTCATCATCTCGATCGCCTCGGCGATGCTGCTCTCCAAGGGCGGGCTCGTCGGCTCGACCGACCGGGCGCTGATCCGCCAGCTCGGCGGCTATCCGACGGCGCTCGGCACCGTGGCGGTGCTGATGGCGCTCTTCGCCTTCATCCCGGGCCTGCCGTTCCTGCCGTTCATCCTCGGCGCCGGCTGCCTCGGCGGCGCGGCGTGGCTGGCGCGGGAGCAGAAGGCCAAGGAGGCGGCCGCGGCCGTCGCGCCGCCGGAGGCAAAGGCGCCGGTCAAGAAGTCGCTCGGCGACCTGCTCGACATCGACGAGATCCACATGGAATTCGCGCCCAACCTCGTGCCCGTGGTGATGGATGCCGCGACCGGGCTCGACGCGCGGATCCTCAACATGCGCAACCACATCGCCACCGAGTTCGGCCTGATCCTTCCCGAGATCCGGCTGACCGACAATCCCGGGCTCTCGTCCGGGACCTATGCGATCCGCATCCAGGGCGTCGAGGTGGCGAAAAGCCGGATCGAGACCGACCGGGTGCTGGTGCTGCTCCCCGACGAGGGCGCGAAAGCCCCGGACGGCATGTCCGTCGCCGAGCCGGTCTATGGCGCGCCGGCCCGCTGGATCGCGCCGGCCCATCAGGAGGAAGCCGCGCTGCTCGGGCTTGCGGTTGTGACGCCGACCGAGGTGGTGGCGACGCACCTGCTCGAGATCGTCAAGGCGAACTTCGGCAAGCTGTTCACCCGGCGCAGCCTGCGCAAACTGCTCGACGAATTCGTCTCGCTGACGGACACCAAGCGGGCCGAGGCCAACCGGCGGATGCTCGACGAGTTCGTGCCGGACAAGGTGCCGGTCGACCTGCTGCAGTCGGTGCTGCGCCTGCTGCTCGAGGAGCGGGTGTCGATCCGCAACCTGCCGCTGATCTTCGAATTGATCGCCGAGGCGAACGGCCCGCATGTCAGCGCGGAGGTGGTGTGCGAGCATGTCCGCCACCGCCTCGGCTTCCAGCTCGTCGCCGGGCTGACCGAGGCGGACGGGGCCCTGCCGCTGATCCAGCTGGCGCCAGCCTGGGAGGAGGCGTTCCAGAAGTACCAGCTGCCCGACGGCTCGGGCATCGTCGATGTCGCGCTGCCGCCGGCGGAGTTCAACCGGCTGGCCAACGCGGTGGCGGAGAAGATCGCCCACGCCGGCGCGCAGGGCCGCTATCCCGCGGTCGTCACCTCGACCAAGCGGCGGCGCTTCCTGCACACCGTCCTCATGGCGAAGGGCATCCGAAACCCCGTCCTTTCGTTCGAGGAAATCGGCACAGGCGCGAAACCCGCCGTGCTCGGGCTCGCCTGATGTTCGCGGGGCTGGGTGAGGTCCTCGACATCACGGACGCGGTGCTGGTCGGCGCGATCCTCGTCTTCGCCCGGGTCGGCGGCGTGATGGCGCTGCTGCCCGGCTTTGGCGAGCAGATGATCCCGGTTCGCATCCGCCTCGGGCTCACCGTTGCCTTTACCCTGGTCGTCTGGCCGATGATCGCGCCCGAGCTGTTGGTGGCGGACCCGGCGCGGCCGTTCCTCGCCATGCTGATCGTCGAGTTCGACCATCGGCCTGATGCTCGGCCTCGCGATCCGCCTGATGGTGATGGCGTTGCAGATCGCCGGCACCATCGCAGCACAGTCCACGTCGCTGTCGCAGATGTTCGGCAGCGGGCTCACGCCAGAGCCGATGCCGGCGATCGGCAATATCCTGATGCTCGCGGGCGTCACCCTCGCGCTCGCGATGGGGCTGCACGTGAAGATCGCCGTCACCATGGCGCGCAGCTACGAGATCCTGCCGATGGGTCTGCCGGTGCCGGCGGCGGATGCGGCGCGCTGGGGCACGGCCCGGATCGCGCAGGCGTTCGCCCTCGGCTTCTCGCTCGCCGCGCCGTTCGTGATCGCGGCGTTTGCCTACAACCTGGCGCTCGGGGTCATCAACCGGGCGATGCCGCAGCTCATGGTGTCGTTCATCGGCGCGCCGGCGATCACCGCCGGCGGCATCCTGCTGCTCATGCTGGCGATGCCGGTCATCCTGCACTTCTGGGGCCACCGGCTGGACCTCACCCTCGCCGATCCGCTGGCCCAGCCGCGATGAGCGAAGGCGGCGAGAGCGGCGGCGAGAAGACCCACGACCCGACGCCACAGCGCCTGACCGAGGCGCGGCGGCGGGGCGACATCCCGCGCTCCGCCGACGTCAACGTCGCCGCGACCTATCTCGGGCTGCTCGCCGCCGTGACGACGCTCGGCGTCTATGCACTGAAGAACGCCGGATCGGTGCTGATGTTCTTTCTCGATCAGCCGGACCGGCTCGAGGGGCGCATCCTCGGGCCGGGTGGCCCCGGCCTGCTCGCCTCGATGCTGGGCGAAATCGCCTGGGCGCTCGGGCCGCTGTTTCTCGCGCCCATGGTCGCGGTGGTCGTCAGCCTCGTCGCGCAGCAGGCAATCACCTTCTCCGCCGACAAGATCCAGCCGAAGCTCTCCCGGATCTCGGTGCTCGACAACGCCAAGAAGAAGTTCGGGCTTTCCGGCATCGTCGAGTTCGGGAAGGCCACGGCCAAGCTCGCGGCGGTCGCGACGGCGCTGGCGATCTACCTGCGCCGCGACGCCGACCGCATGATCGGCGCCGCCACCGCCGAGCCGGGCGTGCTCGGGGCGATCATGCTGCAATCTCTGGTCGTGCTGCTCTCGGTCACCTGCGTCATCGCCGTCGCCGTCGCCGCCGTCGATCTGGTCTGGCAACGCTTCGACTTCCTGAAGCGCAATCGCATGACCTTCCAGGAGCTGCGCGACGAGACGAAGCAGAGCGAGGGTGATCCGCATGTGAAGTCGCAGCGGCGCAGCCGCGCCCATGCCATCGCGACCAACCGGATGCTGCTCGACGTGCCGAAGGCCGATGTGGTGATCGTCAACCCGACCCACGTCGCGGTCGCGCTGAAGTGGAGCCGGACCCGCGGCTCGGCGCCGATCTGCGTCGCCAAGGGCGAGGACGAGGTGGCGCTCCTGATTCGCGAGGTGGCGGCCACCGCGAACGTGCCGCTGCACTCCGACCCGCCCACGGCGCGCGCGGTCAACGCCACGGTGGAGGTCGGCCAGGAGATCCTGCCTGAGCACTATCGCGCCGTCGCCGCCGCGATCCGCTTCTCCGACCGCATACGCAAGGCCGCCCGGGAGCGCGGCCGATGACCCCCGCCGCCCTGCGCGACCTCGGGCGCCTGATGGAGGCGCGCAAGGCCCGCGACCTTGCCCGGCTGGAGCGGCTGGCCAGCGAGGCCCGGGCGCTCGATGCCGAGCTGGCGACGCTGGCCGCCACCGCCGTCGCCGACGTCGCGAGCGGCGAGCCGTTGCCGCCGGGCCGGCAGGCGGCGCGTCTCGCCTGGATCGACCAGCGTACGGCCATGGTGCGGCAGCAGCGGGCGGCGCTCGCACCGGAGATCGAGCGGGCGCGGGCCGCCGCGGTGCAAAGCCTCGGGCGCGAACGCGCGCTCGACCGCGTTGCCGAGACCGCGGCCCGCGCGGAAGCTGCCCGGCGCACATCGCGGGACGAGCGCGAGGCTCCTTCTGGCGGCACCTGACACAGGCCGCTGTCCGTGGCACTAAAGACACATGTCAACTCTTTGCGCGAGCACCGCTTGGCTTGCGGCAAGAAATCGCCTATTGCTGACGGCGTGTTGATTGAGGGGTGTCCCCGCGGGGTTTGTGTCGAGGGGTGCGACGGTTCGAGTACCTGGTTCAAGAGTGTGAACCGCGGGGTTTGGGGGTAAGTGGGGGCTGTCAGTGCGTTGAGGCACTGGCAGCCTCGCTCCTTTTCAGGACCATTTTCGGCGCTCTGATGGACATTTTAGCGCGATTTCGCCACAGCAGCGTTCACTTGCTCTCGATCGCCCAGATTCGCGCCCGCAGACCGCTCGTCTGATCGCATGCCGGCGAGCCGGCATGGAGGCCCGATCCGGGCCTTCTCCTCGCGGCCGTCGGGGCCGGCGCGCGGTGATAGAAGCCGCTCGAAGCGACGCGTGTCGAACGGGTTATGCCGCAATCTTCCAGCATTGCGCCGCATCTTCGGCAAACGGGCCGGCGCCGCGACGACACGGAGCCATCCATCCGACAATCGCGGGAGCCGCTGATTCGGTGCCGGCGGACGGGCGCCCGGAAGCACCGGGCGAGGCCGCAGGACGGCCGGTGTGACAGAGCGCGGATGAGAGATGAGCGCCCGGCGGGGGCATGGTGGCAGGGAAGCTTCAGACATTCCCTTGCCGCTTCCGCAGCCAAAGCCACGGAGGTCCGAGGAAAGCCGCCTCGGCCCGGCGATGGCGCGGCCCGTCAGGACCGCGCCGGTCTCGACTCAGGCGAGCGCGAGGTTCGCGGCCGACTCGCGGCCGTCACGGCCCTTCTCGATGTCGAACGTGACCTTCTGGCCGTCCGGCAGGCCCGACAGGCCCGCGCGCTCAACGGCGGAGATGTGGACGAACACGTCCTTGTTGCCGCCGTCCGGCTGGATGAAGCCGAAGCCCTTGGTGGCGTTGAACCATTTCACGGTGCCCTTGGCCATCGTGATGTCTCCTTCTCGTGTTGCCGCCCGCAGGATGCGGCGGCCCGGCGCGGTCAGCGGATGGTCGAAGCTGAGGCCGGTGAGGCGAGACAGCGGGTCGAACGTCATAACGTGGCAGCAGTAGAATGCGGGTTTTGCCGCCGAAAAGCAAGGTGGTTGAGCACCGACCCAGGGGGATCGCCGACCGCCGGATGTGGGCTCCGACTGAGAGGCAGCCCCCGGGACGCGCATCGGCGAAACGCGCGCCCTCACCCGTCCATCTTCAGGGCGTTGATGAACGCCTCCTGCGGGATCTCCACCCGCCCGAACTGGCGCATCTTCTTCTTGCCGGCCTTCTGCTTGTCGAGCAGCTTGCGCTTGCGCGAAATATCGCCGCCGTAGCATTTCGCCGTCACGTCCTTGCGCAGGGCCGAGATCGTCTCGCGGGCGATGATGCGGCCGCCGATCGCCGCCTGGATCGGGATCTTGAACAGGTGCTGGGGGATCAGCTCCTTCAGCTTCTCCACCATCGCCCGGCCGCGCAGGTCGGCCCGTGCCCGGTGGACCATCGTCGAGAGCGCGTCGACCGGCTCGTCGTTGACGAGGATCTGCATCTTCACCAGATCGTCTTCCTGATAGCCGGTGACGGTGTAGTCGAACGACGCATAGCCCTTCGTCACCGACTTCAGCCGGTCGTAGAAGTCGAACACCACCTCGTTCAGCGGCAGGTCGTAGACCACCATCGCCCGGCTACCGGCATAGGTGAGGTCGAGCTGCACGCCGCGGCGGTCCTGGCAGAGCTTCAGCACGTCGCCGAGGTACTCGTCCGGCACGAGGATCGTCGCCTTGATGCGCGGCTCCTCGATGTGGTCGATCCGCACCGGGTCCGGCATGTCGGCGGGGTTGTGCAGCTCCAGCACCTCCCCGTCGGTCTTGAAGACGTGGTAGACCACGGAGGGCGCCGTGGTGATGAGGTCGAGGTCGAACTCGCGCTCCAGCCGCTCGCGGATCACCTCCAGGTGCAGCAGCCCGAGGAAGCCGCACCGAAACCCGAAGCCGAGCGCCGCGGAGGTCTCCATCTCGGCGGAGAAGCTCGCGTCGTTGAGCTGCAGCTTCTCGATGGCGTCGCGGAGCGCCTCGAAATCGGCGGCATCGACCGGGAACAGGCCGCAGAACACCACCGGCACCGAGGGCTGGAAGCCGGGGAGCGGCGTGGTCGCGCCCTTGCGCTCGTGGGTGATGGTGTCGCCGACCCGGGTGTCGCGCACCTGCTTGATCGAAGCGGTGAGAAAGCCCAGCTCGCCGGGCCCGAGCTCGTCGGCGGGCAGCATGCCCGGGCGGAAGGTGCCGATGCGGTCGACCGGGTAGAGCGCGCCGGTCTGCATCATCTTGATCCGGTCGCCCTTGCGGAGCACGCCGTCGAAGATGCGCACCAGCACGACGACGCCGAGATAGGCGTCGTACCACGAGTTCGACCAGCATCGCCTTCAGCGCCGCGTCCCGGTCGCCGCCGGGTGCGGGCAGCCGGGCGACGATCGCCTCCAGCACGTCCGGGATGCCGAGGCCGGTCTTCGCGGAGATCTCGATGGCATCGGAGGCGTCGATGCCGATGACGTCCTCGATCTGCTCCTTGACCCGCGCAGGCTCGGCCGCGGGCAGGTCGATCTTGTTCAGCACCGGCACGATCTCGTGGCCGGCGTCGATCGCCTGATAGACGTTGGCGAGCGTCTGCGCCTCGACGCCCTGGCTGGCGTCCACCACCAGGAGCGAGCCCTCGACGGCCCGCATCGAGCGGCTGACCTCATAGGCGAAGTCGACGTGCCCGGGCGTGTCGATCAGGTTCAGGACATAGGCCTGGCCGTCCTTCGCCGTGTATTCGAGGCGGACGGTCTGGGCCTTGATGGTGATGCCGCGCTCGCGCTCGATGTCCATCGAGTCGAGGAGCTGCGCCTTCATGTCGCGGTCGGCGACGGTGCCGGTCGCCTGAATCAGGCGGTCGGCGAGGGTGGACTTCCCGTGGTCGATGTGGGCGACGATGGAGAAGTTGCGGATGCGGCCGGTGTCGGTCATGGCCCGCCGTATGGGGCCGGTTGCGACGCCGGTCAAGCGGCTCTCCAGCCGATCGGGCCGCCGCCAGGCGGGACCGTCTCGCCCCCGTGGCGTGCTGCGGCATGAGGAACGGGAGAGGATGGTGGAGGGGGCTGGATTCGAACCAGCGTAGGGTTACCCCGACGGATTTACAGTCCGTTGCATTTGACCGCTCTGCCACCCCTCCAACGGATGCCGGGCCAGAGGCCCCGAGCGTGCGCGCTCCTTATGGCCTGGAAGGCGCGGCGTCAACACGGGAGCTTGCGGTTCGGCCGGATTTGCCGCCCGGCGTCGCGTCCGGCGATGCGTCCCGCCCGCGCGCAGGCGGGGAGCGCCGCCGCCGGGCGGTCGGGCCGCCCTACCCCGCCGCTGTCCGGGGGCGGAGGCGGGTGGCGTGGCCCATCTTGCGGCCCGGGCGCGCCTCGGCCTTGCCGTAGAGGTGCACGCGGGCGCGCTCGAGCCCGGGCGCGGTCGCCGCGTCGGCCCCGAGCAGGTTCACCATCTCCGCGTCCGAGTGCCGCGTGCCGTCGCCGAGCGGCCAGCCGCAGATCGCCCGGACATGCTGCTCGAACTGGTCGATCAGGCAGGCGGCCTCGGTCCAGTGCCCGGAGTTGTGCACGCGCGGCGCGATCTCGTTCACCACCAGACCCGAACGGGTGACGAACAGCTCCACGCCGATCACGCCCACGTAGTCGAGCGCCGTCAGGATCCGGCCGGCCAGCAGCACCGCGTCCTGCGCCGTGCCGGCGGGCACCCGCGCGGGCACGGTCGTCCGGTGCAGGATGCCGTCGCGATGCTCGTTCTCGCCGGGGTCGAAGGCGGCGACGGCGCCGTCGCCGCCCCGCGCCGCGATGACCGAGATCTCGCGCTCGAAGTCGACGAAGCCTTCGAGCACCGACGGCGCGCCGCCAATGGCCAGCCAGGCGGCATCCGCCGAGCTGCCCGGGTCGAGCCGCACCTGCCCCTTGCCGTCATAGCCGAGGCGGCGCGTCTTCAGGATCGAGGGCGTGCCGATCCGCGCCAGCGCCGCGTCGAGCGACCCGGTGCCGTCGACCGCCGCATAGGGCGCAGTCACGAGGCCGATCTCGGTCAGGAAATCCTTCTCGGCGATGCGATCCTGCGCCACTTCGAGCGCCCGGCGCCCGGGGCGCACCGGCACCAGCGGCAGCAGCACGTCGATCGCGGCCAGATCGACGTTCTCGAACTCGTAGGTCACGACGTCGACTCCGGCGGCGAAGTCGGCCAGCGCGTCGGCGTCCCCCCACTCCGCGCGCGTCACCTTGTTCGCCACCTGCCCGGCCGGCGCGTCGGCCGCCGGCTCGTAGACGTGGACCTTCATCCCGAGACGCGCGGCGGCGAGCGCCAGCATGCGCCCGAGCTGGCCGCCGCCGAGGACGCCGATGGTCGAGCCAGGGGCAAGGCGCTCAAAGCTCATGGGGAGCCTCCGCCACCGCGTCGGTCTGTGCCGCCCGCCAGGCGTCGAGCCGGGCCGCCAGCGCCGGGTCGGTCGTCGCCAGCATCGCGGCCGCGAGCAGGCCGGCGTTCGCGGCTCCGGCCGGGCCGATCGCCAGCGTGCCCACCGGGATGCCCTTTGGCATCTGCACGATCGACAGCAGCGAATCCATGCCCGAGAGCGCCTTGGACTGCACCGGCACGCCGAGGACCGGGATCCGTGTCTTCGCCGCCAGCATCCCGGGCAGGTGCGCCGCCCCGCCGGCCCCGGCGACGATCGCGCGGAAGCCCCGCCCGACGGCCGCCTCGGCATAGGCGAACAGCCGGTCCGGGGTGCGGTGCGCCGAGACGATGCGGACCTCGTGGGCAACGCCGAGTGCATCGAGGATCTCGGCCGCGCCGCGCATGGTGTCCCAGTCGGACTGGCTGCCCATCACGATGCCGACCAACGGGTCCGCCATATCCGCTCCTCCCCCGGGAAAGGGCGCGACCATAGCCGCTTCTGGCCGGCCGCGCCAAGAGGGTCGGGAGCGCCGCGGCCACGGGGCTTCGACGGACCCTTGACCGGAAAGCGGGAACGAAAGATAAAAATTGGAAGAATGTGAAAACTTCGTCCAGGGAGAGACGACCGACATGCCCTCTTCGGCCAGCTGGGCCGGGGCCTACCATCGCCTCGCCGCGACGATCCCCGCCAAGGTGGCGGCGGCGCGGCTGACGATGGGCGGCTTCATCGCCTGCGTCGACGCCCGCACCGACCTGGCGCAGGCCACCGCGCTCTTCGCCCCCGACGCGCCGCCGCGGGCGGCGGCGCTCGGCGCCGCCCTCGTCGACCGGGTGCGGCGCGGCGTCGGCGGCGAGATGCTGTTCCCCTGGCCCGACGGCGCGGCGTGGCTCGCGGCCCACCTCGACCTCGCCTGCTCGCTCGGCGGCACCGGCGCACAGGCCGCGTGGGTGCTCTCGTCCATCGGCGCGCCGGCGGCCATGTCGCTCGGCGACCGCAGCACCCACATGCTGGCGCAGCTGCCGCCCGACATCCTGGTCGTCGACGGCGATCGGCTGGTCCGCTGCCGCGATCTCGCGGCGCGGGGCGAGCGCGTGGGCGACATCTACATCTTCGATTTCTCCGCCGGGGTGCCGGTGGCGGGCGTGCTGCCGCCGCGCTCGTCGCGGATCATCGTCCGCCTCGCCGACCCGGGGCTCGATGTCGACCCCGACTTCGACCGCGTGACCCCGGGCCTCGCCGCGACCGCGGGCGCGGGCCTCATCTCCGGCTTCCACGCCATCCCGGCCGAGGACCTCGCGGCCGGTATCGAGCGGGTGGGCGGCCTCTGCCGGCGCTGGAGCGGCGCGGGGCTGCACCTCATCCACATGGAAATGGCCGGCTATGAGACCATGGAGCGCATGGAGACGGTGCTCGACGCGTTCTCCGGCGTCGTCACCTCGATCGGCATGAGCCACTCCGAGCTGCGCCAGATCGCGCCCGGCGTCGACACGCCCGCGGCGATGCGGACCATTGCCGAGCGCACCCGGGTCTCCCGGCTCTGCGTCCATGCCGACGAGTGGGCCGCCTCCGTCACCCGCGGCGACCCGGACCGCGAGCGCGAGGCGCTGATGAGCGGCTCGCTCCTCGCCGCCGCCCGGGCCGAGGCCGGCGCGCCGGTCGCGACCGTCGCAGTCCCCGCCGCCGCCCACTTCGCGCCCCCGCCCTTCGATGGCGGCCCGCTTGGCGACGGCTGGCACCTGGTCGCGGTCTCGACGCCCTACCTTTCGCACCCCGTCACGACGCTCGGCCTGGGCGACAGCTTCACCGGCGGCTGCCTGCTCGTGCTCGGCGCCGCGCAGCAGGACCAGGCCGCGGCCCGAAAGGACCCAACATGTACCTGAAGAAGTACGACCTCGCGGGCCAGACCGCCTTCATCACCGGCGGCGGTCGCGGCATCGGCCTCGCCAGCGCACAGGCCCTCGCCGAGGCGGGGGCAAAGGTCATCATCTCGGACATCGACGCGGCCACGCTCGACGCCGGCCGCGCGGCGCTGGCCGCCGCAGGCCACGACGCCGACACCATGCTGCTCGACGTGAGCGACCCGGACGCCACCCGCCGTGTCGCGACCGAGGCCAACGACCGCCACGGCGCCGTCGACATCCTGGTCGCGAACGCCGGCATCGCCTGGCCGGACACGGGCGGCGAGGACATGCCCGACGAGGTCTGGCGCAAGATCATCGACATCGACCTCAACGGCACCTTCTGGTCCTGCCGCGAGTTCGCGCGTCCGATGCTGGCGCGCGGCCGCGGCTCCATCGTCACCGTCGGCTCGATGTCGGGCTTCATCTCCAACAAGCCGCAGCGTCAGGCGCACTACAACGCCGCCAAGGCCGGCGTGCATCACATGACCCGCTCGCTCGCCGGCGAATGGGCCGAGCGCGGCGTGCGGGTCAATTCGGTGGCGCCGACCTATGTCGACACGGTCATGTCGCGCGGCGGCTTCGACGACCCGACGCTGATGCCGCACTGGATGGCCGGCACGCCGATGAAGCGGGTGGCGCGCGCCGACGAGATCGCCTCGGCGATCCTGTTCCTCGCCAGCGACGCCGGCAGTGCCTGCACCGGCAGCATCCTGCTGGTCGACTGCGGCTATACGATCTGGTGAGGGAGAGGGGTCTGCCGGTGGAGGCACCGCCGAAGCGCGTCGAGCTGGTCCCCGCCAAGCGGCAGGCCCTGATCCTCGAATACCTGCGAGCACACGGCCCTGCCTCGATCCAGCAGCTCGCCGAGGTGATCGGCGGATCGCAGTCGACGGTGCGCCGCGACCTCGAGCACCTGACCGAAGCCGGCTACCTCGAGCGCACCCACGGCGGCGCGCTGCTGATCCCGCCGGCGCGCGCGGCGTTCGAGGGCGAGTTCTCGCTGCACCAGGCCATGTGCCGCACCCAGAAGCAGGCGATCGGGCTCGAGGCCGCCAGCCGGCTGTCCGCGCGGCAGAGCGTGATCTTCGATTCAGCTCCACCGTGCTCGAGGCCGTCCGGGTGGTGGCCCGCCGCGCCCTGCCGCTCACGGTGGTGACGAACAGCCTCGAGATCGCGCTCGAAAGCGCCGCGGTCCCCGACTGGCGGGTCATCGTGCCCGGCGGCACGGTGCGCACCGGCTCGACCATGCTGGCGGGCAGCGGCGGCGAGGCGTTCTTCGCCGACGTCCACGCCGACGTCTTCCTCGTCGGCGCCCTCGCCGTCACCGGCACGCTGCTGACCGATGCGACGATCGAGGTCGCCGCGCTCAAGCGCGCGATGATGCGCTCCGCCCAGCGGCGCATCCTGCTCGTCGACAGCTCGAAGTTCCGCCCGCCCTGTTTCAGCGGCTTCGGCGACCTCTCCGAGATCGACGAGGTCATCACCGATGCGGGCATCGCGCCCGAGCATCTCGACGCCCTGCAGGCGGCCGGCGTCACGGTGACGCTGGCGCAGACGGACATGGCCGACGGCGGGACGGACTGACATGCTGAAAGGCTTTGACAGAGTTTGAGAACGTCTGGTATCACCCGGCGAACGAACCCGTCGATTCCGAGAAACAGCGGCCTCACGGCCTCATATCGCGGTCCGGCCCAGGGCACGGACCCGTCTGGAGGAGCCCCCATGACCACCCGTATGGACACCAAGCTCGCGAACATCCGCGCGGGCCGCTACAAGCCCACCGACTTCATCATCGCCGACGCCAAGGACGGCGACGCGGGCTCGGGCGTCACCTGCGCCGGCTTCGACCACAGCGACCCGGCCGGCCCGCGGCCGCGCACCCGCTCCGAATTCCTCGATGCCATCGAGAGGCTGGTCGAGCAGGACATCCTCGACATCATGCTGCTCACCGTGTCGAACCTCGAGCTGCTGCACGAGCGCGGCACGTTCAAGAATTCCGCGATGAAGCCGGCGATCCGCGCCAACTGCACCACCGACTGCTGGGCCGGCATCCGCAATGCCACCTACCGGCAGTTCCCCTCGCGCGCCTTCCGCGCCGTGACCGTCTCCCGCGCGATGACCGGGACGGCGCAGCCGGCACCGGGCGCGCCGATCACCGGCACCGACCTCGGTCTCTATTCGGTGACGTTCCTCAACGACCTCGAGCGCGACGCCCACGCCCTCGAAGAGTTCAAGCGCTTCCGCGAAGAGGCCCAGGCCAACAACTTCCGGTACTTCTACGAGGTGTTCAACCCGAACATCGAGATCGGCATGACCCAGCAGCAGCTGGGCGAGTACCTGAACGACGCGATCCTCGCCTCGCTCGCGGGCCTCACCAAGGCCGAGCGGCCGGAGTTCCTGAAGATCCCGTTCAACGGCCCGAAGGCGCTTGAGGAGCTTGCGAGCTTCGACTCGTCGCTCATCGTCGGCATCCTCGGCGGCGGCGCCGGCACCACCCGCGACACCTTCGAGCTGCTCTCGCAGGGCGAGCGCTACGGCGCCCGCGTTGCGCTGTTCGGCCGCAAGATCAACCTTGCCGAGTTGCCCTTGCACCTCGTCGCGCTGATGCGGCAGGTGGTGGACGGCACCATCTCCCCCGAGGAGGCGGTGCGCGCCTACCACGGCGAGCTGCAGACGCTCGGCGTGAAGCCGATCCGCCCGCTCAGCGACGATCGGATCGTTACCGAAGAGGTGCTGAAGACCGCCGCAGCCAAGGCGGCCTGACGCGACGCCGGGGCGCGCACGGGGCGCGCGCCTCCCGGCAGACCGCCCCGCATGACCGGCGCCCGCGAGAGGCGCCGGCGCACCACGCTTCAGGGAGAGAAGCCCGTCATGACCGACTTCAACGGACGCACCATCGTCGTCACCGGCGGCTCGGGCGGCATCGGGGGCGCCACCGTGCGCCAGCTCGTCGCCGCGAACGCCGATGTCGTGGCCACCGGCCGCTCCAGGGAGGCGCTCGCCAAGATCGCCGCCGAGACCGGCTGCCGCACGCTCGAATTCGACCTCGCCAAGGAAGACGAGGTGAAGGGCGCGCTGGAGGGTCTCGACCTCTGGGGCCTCGTCAACTGCGGCGGCTTCGGCGGCGAGATCGCGACGCCGATGGACACCGACATCGCCGTCTTCGACAAGGTGATCGCCATCAATACCCGCGGCGCGCTGCTCGCCACGAAGTATGCGTCGCAGTCGATGGTGCGCCTCGGCAATGGCGGGTCGATCGTCAACGTCTCGAGCCAGGCCGGTCTCGTCGCCCTCTGGGGCCACATCTCCTATGCCTCGTCCAAGGCGGCGCTCGACAGCATCACCCGGGTCTCGGCGCTGGAGCTCGGCAAGTACAACATCCGCGTCAACAGCGTGAACCCGACCGTGGTGATGACGCCGATCTCCGCCTGGTACTGGGGCCGCCCGGAGATCGCCGGGCCGTTCATCGAGTCGATGCCGCTCGGCCGCTGGGCCACCGAGGAGGAGATCGCGGCGCCGATCGTCTTCCTGCTCTCCGACGGCGCCTCGATGATCACCGGCGTAACGCTGCCGATCGACGGCGGCTATACCTGCCGCTGACCCTGGACTACTGACGCGGGGCCGCTCACCCGGCCCGCACCCCGCCGGGGCGGATCACGCCCCGGCCTTCGCGCCGTTCGCCGCCTGGATCCACCGCGCGAAGGTCGCCAGCTCGTTCAGCTCGGCCTGCGCGTCCGATTCGCCGGTGAACCCGAGGCTCGACAGCGCGACGGTGTGGCCGTTCACGTCGAAGAACGCCCGCCAGAACTGCCGGTCGAGCCCGGCAATCGGCAACCGCCCGCGATCTTCCACCAGCACGTAGTAGACCCCGCCGCTCTCGCGCGTCGCGAGGATCCGCACGCGCGCGGCCTCGCCGCTGCGCCCGAGCACCGCGCGGCCCTCGCGGCTGCCGGCGAAGTCCTGGAAATCGGCCAGCGTATCGGCGTCGCCCTCGGCCTCGAGCAGGCTGCCCGCCGAGATGCTCGCGGTCAGCGCCGCGCCCTTGCGCCCGACCGTCGCCCCCGGCTTGCCGAGCAGGCCGCAGTCGGTCAGCAGCACGAACGCCCCGTCGGCCGACTTCCGCACCGTGGACGGATCGAGGCACCAGCCCGGCGGTGCTGCGATCGTCACCCCGGCCCCGCCCACGTCGAAGCGCGCCCGGGTCGGCGAGCCGCCGGCGAGCCCGGCGCCCATCGCCGAGGGATCGCACGCCGTCAGAGCCGCGAGGCCGGCGAGGATGAGAGACACGCGTCCGAGTCGACCGATCCGCATGCCCGTCCCTCCCCCTGCCGGACGTGCGCGCTTCGAGGGGGCTTCTCGTCCCGCCCGGCGCCGTCTAGACCCCTCCGCATAGGCGAGCCCTCCCGCAAACTCAAGCCAAGGCCGGCCGGATGCCCCGAGACGTCTCTCCCGCCGCGGCGCCGCTGGCGCCGGCGCCCGACCGCGGCGGCCTCTGGCGGCTCGCCGCCGGCTCCTGCGTCGCGGCCGGCGGCTGGTTCGGCGCGACCCTCTCGCTGGTGCCTGGCGCCGGCGACCGGCGCGCGGAAGTCCTGCTGTTCCTGGCGAGCTTCGGCGGGCTCGTGCTCGGCCTCGCCGCCGCCCAGCGCCTGCTGCACTGCGCGCGTCTCGCAAGCCTGCTCGGCCCCCGCGGCCTGCATCGCCGCGCGCTCGCGGCCGGCGCCGTGGCGGGCCTCTGCCTTGCCACCGCGTCCGGGCTCACCGCCGCGCTCCTCGCACCGCCGACGCGCGGCCTTGCACCGGCCGCCTGGCTGCGCGTACTGCCCCTGGCCGTGCCGCTCGTCGTGCTGCAAAGCGTGGCCGAAGAGCTGTTCTTTCGCGGCTACCTGCTCCGGGACTCGCCACGCGTTTCCGCTCGCCGCTGGTCTGGGGGCTGCTGCCGGCGCTGGCCTTCGGCGCGCTGCACTGGAACCCCGCCGATCAGGGCCACGCCGCGCCCCTCGCCGTCGTCTCGGCAACGCTCGCGGGCCTGCTCCTCGCCGACATCACCGTGCGCACCGGCAGCCTGTCGGCCGCGATCGGCCTTCACGTCGCCAACAACGTCGTGGCGCTGCTCGTCCTCGCGCCCGCCTCGGGGCTTGACGCCCTCGCGCTCTTCGTCCTGCCGGCGCCGCCCGGAGCGCTCGTCGCGGTGGACCTCGCGGCGACCCTCGTCGCCGGGGCCCTCTGGCTCGCGCTCCGGCCTCAGTCCGGCGCCAGCATGTAGCCAGAGCCGCGCACCGTCTGCAGGTAGCGCGGCGCCCGCGGATCATCCTCGAGCTTGCGGCGCAGCCGGGTGA
This sequence comes from Amaricoccus sp., assembly GCF_047602525.1. Taxonomy (GTDB): domain Bacteria; phylum Pseudomonadota; class Alphaproteobacteria; order Rhodobacterales; family Rhodobacteraceae; genus Amaricoccus. The sequence goes on along the minus strand of NZ_JASGHB010000001.1, from coordinate 3,737,697 downwards.
TCTGCACGTCGATGGCGCGCTCCTGCGCTTCGGCAATGCCGCCGCCCAGATCCTCCACCAGCTCCTGCCGGCTCACCGGCTCGTGCGGCCGCGCCGCGAGCATCCGCATCAGCGTCGCTTCCGTCGCGGTCAGCCGGACCATCTCCGGCCCGCGCCACAGCTCGCCCCGCCCCATGTCGTAGCGCATCGCCCCGAGGTGCAGCGTCCGCGGCGGCTCGCCGCGGGGGGCCGGCTTCGGCACCCGCCGCAGGATCGCGTTGATCCTGAGCAGCAGCTCCCGCGGCTCGAACGGCTTGCCGAGATAGTCGTCGGCCCCCGCCTCCAGCCCGCGGATCCGGTCCTCCGCGTCGCCCCGCGCGGTCAGGAGCAGGATCGGCGTCGTCATCGTGTCGCGCAGGCTGGCGGTCAGCGTCAGCCCGTCTTCCCCCGGCATCATCACGTCGAGCACGATGAGGTCGACCTCAAGGCTCAGCAGCAGGTTGCGGGCGTGCGCGGCGTCCCGCGCCCCGCTTACCATGAAGCCGCTGCGCGTCAGGAACTTCTGCAACAGCCCGCGCAGCCGCGGGTCGTCGTCCACCACGAGAATATGCGCCTGGGTGTCAGTCATCATGCGCCTCGCGCCCGGCCGGATGCGCCGGCGGGGACAGGGGCGCCCGCCCGGTGCCATTCCCGGCGTCGACAGATGAGCGAGCCTGACAACGCCCGACCTGTGGCACCGGCGCGCCTGCCGGGGGGCAGGCAGGCGCTCCCGGTGCCGGCGCACCGGCGGAGACTGGCCCCCCACCAGTCCGGCGTCGGGGAGGTGCAGGAGCCTGCCACCACCCGCCACACGGCGCCCGTCCGCACCACCCGGCTCACGGCCGGTCAAGCCAGCCGACCACCCGGGCGCGCAGCTCCGGGTCGATCATCTGCTCCAGCACCTTGCGAAAGCCCGCCACCGCCTCGGGCCCGGCATTGGAGAACGCCGCCCGCATCCGCCGCCGCTGCGCCGCGGTCAGCTCCTGCTCCAGCGCCTGCCCGGCCTCGGTCAGGTGCAGGTTGCGGTGCCGCCGGTCCTCGAGCCCCACCCGGCTCTCGACCAGCCCGTCGTCCACCAGCTGCCGCAGCACGCGGTTCAGGCTCTGCTTCGTCACGCCGAGCAGGTCGATGAGCTCGTTCACCGTCAGCCCGGGCCGGCGGTTGATGAAATGGATCGCCCGGTGGTGCGCCCGCCCGTACGCCCGCTCCTCGAGGATTCGGTCCGGGTCGGCGGTGAAGCCGCGATAGGCGAAGTACATCAGCTCGATCCCCTGCCGGAGCTGATCGTCCGTCAGGAACAGGAGTTGCTCGCTCCGCGTCGGGTTCGTGGTAAAGCGCGCCGCCATCTCGATTTCCTGCCCCCGCGCCCGCGTTCGCGCCGGGCCTCGCTCACACTTTATGTCAGGCATGTTGACATTCCAAGACTCAAATGATAGTTCGACCTCCGCCGCACGAAACAAACGATCGCAAGCAACGGTCGACGCGCAATCTTTTTCAAGGTAAGGACCCGCCATGGCAGGTGCATACGACGATCGGGACGGATTCATCTGGATGGACGGCGGCTTCGTGCCGTGGCGCGACGCGAAGGTCCACGTGCTGACCCATGCCCTGCACTACGCCAGCGCGGTCTTCGAAGGCGAACGCTGCTACAGCGGCACGATCTTCAAGAGCCGCGAGCACACCGACCGGCTGCTCGCCTCCTGCGACCTGCTCGACATGCCGCACCCCTACTCCGCCGACGAGATCGAGGCGGCGAAGGCGGCGACGCTGGCGAAGAACGGCTTCACCGACGCCTATGTCCGGCCGATCATCTGGCGCGGCTCCGGCGAGGACATGGGCGTCGCCTCGTCGAAGAACCCGGTGCACATGGCGATCGCGACCTGGGAGTGGGGCGCCTACTACGGCGACGCCAAGATGAAGGGCGCGAAGCTCGACATCTCCAAGTGGAAGCGCCCCAGCCCGGAGACCATCCCGTCGAAGGCCAAGGCATCCGGCCTCTACATGATCTGCACCATGTCGAAGCACGCCGCCGAGGCCAAGGGCTGCTCGGACGCGATCATGATGGACTACCGCGGCTTCGTCGCGGAGGCGACGGGCGCCAACGTGTTCTTCGTCAAGGACGGCGAGGTCCACACCCCCGAGCCCGACTGCTTCCTGAACGGCATCACCCGCCAGACGGTCGTCCAGATGCTCAAGGAGCGCGGCGTCCGGGTGAACGAGCGCCACATCGAGCCGCACGAGATGGCCGACTTCCAGCAGTGCTGGCTGACCGGCACCGCCGCCGAGGTCACGCCGGTCGGCTCGATCGGCGAGTACACCTTCGAGGTCGGCGAGCTGACGAAGTCGATCGCCCGCGACTACGAGAAGCTGGTCCGGGGACAACTCGTCACGGCGTGAGCTTGCATCGAGATCGGCGGCAGGGGGCTCGTCGCAGGCGGGTCCCTTTCGTCAACCATACGTCGTCTTGAGAAATTCGCGTTTCTCATCTACATTACACCTGCCAGCGCCGGGCATCTGCGGCGTGACCGCCAGGAGGAGTCTCACCTAACTCATCACGCTCCGGTGGCTTCGGCCACCACCCCCGCGGGGGCTTTTCTGCCGCTCGGGGGACGTTCGGACAGCAGCGCGCTGCTGTCGCTGGTCCTTACGTCGCTCGACGACGACAAGGCCGAGGACATCGTAACCATCCCTCTCGCGGGCAAGTCGGAGATGGCCGATCACATGGTGATCGCCAGCGGCCGGTCGTCGCGCCAGGTTGCCGCGATCTCGGAAAAGCTCGCGGATCGGCTCAAGGGCGAGGCCGGGATCGTGCCGCGCATCGAGGGCAAGGATGTCGGCGACTGGGTGCTGATCGACGCGGGCGACGTGATCGTCCACGTGTTCCGCCCCGAGGTCCGCGAGTTCTACCAGCTCGAGAAGATGTGGCTGCCCGAGGCCCAGGCAAAGCCGAAGTCCGCCGGCACGCTCTGACTCCCGTGTCCTGAAAGTCCAGCGGGGCCGCCTCGGCCCCTTCCGCGCAGCGTCTTCAGCACAGGCCCGGCCAGTGCTAAGGGTGGCCTTGCAGCTGTCGGAGCGGGATATGCCGGGACGCGCCCTTGTCGTTGCGGCCGCCGCTGCCGCGGCCCTGTCGGGATGCCGCGCGCGGCAACGATGTCGCCCGCGGACGCCACCGCTCTGCCGACGACCTTCGGCCAGCCGACGGTCAGGATCGACCTGCCCCCCGGCGTCGGCGTCGCCGAGCGGTCGGTGATGGTCAACTTCGCGACGTTCCGGCCCATGATGAAGCCAAAGGAGATTCTGGTTCTCCCCGGAGCTGCGCCTTTCGCCCGCCGGAGCGGCACAGCTGTCGGACGGGCGCACCCGCCGCACGTTCACAGCCCCCGCTGATCGGCTGACCAAACTGCGCAACCTGCCCGCGATGGCCGAGCGTCCCGACGCCATGATCGGCTACGGCTTCAAGCTCTGCCGGACAGGCGCCCCCCTCGCCAACGGCCCGCTCATCGTCACGTCGCAACTCATCTCGCCTCCACTGGCAGATCGTGACAAGGACGACCAGAATGTCCGCGCCGACCAGCAGTTCCTGCCGAACCTTGCCCCCTGCGAAGGCCGATAGCGTCCGATGCGCCTGCACATCCTTGCCGTGGGTCGCCTGCGCGGCGGCCCGGAGGCGGCGCTCGTCGCCGACTACCTCGCCCGCTTCGACCGCACCGGCCGCCCGCTCGGCCTCGGCCCGGCGCAGGTGATCGAGGTCGAGGACAAGCGCAACGCCGGCCCCGCCGCCGAGGCCGCGCTCCTCGCCGCCGCCCTGCCCCGCGGCGCCACCCTCGCCGTCCTCGACGAACGCGGCGACACGCCCGATTCGCCGGGACTGGCCCGCCTGCTCCAGCGCCTCGCCGACACCGGGACGCGTGACCTCGCCATCGCCATCGGCGGTGCCGACGGCCTCGACCCCGGCTTTCGCGCCCAGGCGGCGCACGCTCTCTCGTTCGGCCGCATGGTCTGGCCACACATGCTCGCCCGGGCCATGCTCGCCGAACAGCTCTACCGCGCCGCCTCGATCCTGACGGGCTCCCCCTACCACCGCGGCGGCTGACGGAACCTCCGCCCGCTCCGGCGATTGTCGCGGAAAGGCCACCCTTGGGGGATCCCATGCGCCGGCTCTATAACCGCATCGCCGACGGCTACTATCTCGTCGCCACCTGGTTCCTGATGCTGCTCGCGGTCGCCCTCCTGCTCGGCGCGGTGTGGGAGGCGGCGGTCGCCCTCCTCCATGGCGAGATCATCGGCCTGCGCGAGAAGGAGCTGCGCTCCGCCGTCGAATCCCGCCGCTCGCTCACCAAGTTCATCACCATCATCGTCATCGCCGCCTCGCTCGAGGCGCTGGTCATGGTGTTCGAGACCAGCCGGACCGACGTGACGAAATCCGTCTATCCCGCGCTTCTCTTCGCCGGGTCGATGTTCGCGCTCATCGCGCTCGGCGTCTTCCAGTGGCTCTCGAGCCGCATCGCACCGCCCTCCGCGGGCGCGGCGGCGCTCGACTCCGGCGAGCCCCCCGTGGCCGCCCCCGATCCCGCCGACTGAACCGGCGCGCGGAACTGCGCAACCGGCGCGACATCAAACCCGCTGGACCAAAGCCGCCCGAGGCTTTAATCCCGAATGAGCCGCTCGCTCTAAAGTGAGCGAGCCAACGAGGGGTGCCCCCGGGGCGGGCACGAGAATAAACTAAGGAGCGCAAACGCGTGGCCCAGGTAGACGAGCACGCCCACCAGCCGGCAGTCACCCGCAGGGATTTCCTCTACGTCGCGACCGGCGCCGCTGGCGGCATCGCCGCCGGGGCCGCGATCTGGCCGCTCATCAACCAGATGAACCCGAGCGCCGACGTCCAGGCGCTGGCTTCGATCCAGGTCGACGTCTCGGCGGTCGAGGAAGGCAGCCAGCTCACCATCAAGTTCCTCGGCAAGCCGGTGTTCATCCGCCGTCGCACGCCGGAGGAAATCTCCGCCGCCCGCGACACGCCGGTGGCGCAGCTGCCCGACGGCCTTGCCCGCAACGCCAACAAGCCCGCGGACGCGCCCGCCACCGACGAGAACCGCGCCATGGACCCGGACGGGAAGTGGCTGCTGATGACCGGCGTCTGCACGCACCTCGGCTGCGTGCCGCTGGGCGAGTCGGGCGAGTACAATGGCTGGTTCTGCCCCTGCCACGGCTCGACCTACGACACCGCCGGCCGCATCCGCAAAGGGCCGGCGCCCGAAAACCTGCACATCCCGGTGGCGTCGTTCACGTCCGACACCGTCATCCAGCTCGGTTGAGGAAGCAAGATGAGCGGCATTCCCCACGACCCCTATGAACCGAAGACCGGCATCGAGAAGTGGGTGGAGTCCCGGCTCCCCATTCTCTCGCTGATCCATACGACCCTGTTCATCCCGACGCCCAAGAACCTCAACTGGATGTGGATCTGGGGCATCGTGCTCGCGTTCTGCCTCGTGCTGCAGATCGCCACCGGCGTCGCGCTGGTGATGCACTATACCCCGCACGTCAGCCTCGCCTTCGCCTCCGTCGAGCACATCATGCGCGACGTGAACGCCGGGTGGGCGCTGCGCTACGTGCATGCGAACGGCGCCTCGCTGTTCTTCTTCGCGGTCTACCTGCACATCTTCCGGGGCATCTACTACGGCTCGTACAAGGCGCCGCGCGAGATCACCTGGATCATCGGCATGCTGATCTACCTCGCGATGATGGCGACCGCGTTCATGGGCTACGTGCTGCCCTGGGGCCAGATGTCGTTCTGGGGCGCCACGGTCATCACCGGCCTGTTCTCGGCGATCCCGCTCGTCGGGCCGGACATCCAGACCTGGCTCCTCGGCGGGCCGGCGGTCGACAACGCGACGTTGAACCGCTTCTTCTCGCTGCACTACCTGCTGCCGTTCGTGATCGCCGGCCTCGTCATCGTCCACATCTGGGCGTTCCACACCACCGGAAACAACAACCCGACCGGCGTTCCGGTGCGCACCGGCTCGCGCGACGAGGTGAAGCGCGACACCCTGCCGTTCTGGCCGTACTTCGTCATCAAGGACCTGTTCGCGCTGCTCTTCGTGCTGACGGTCTTCTCGGCGATCGTCGGGTTCATGCCGAACTTCTTCGGCCACCCGGACAACTACATCGAGGCGAACGCGCTGAAGACCCCGGCACATATCGTGCCTGAATGGTACTTCCTGCCGTTCTACGCGATGCTGCGCGCGATCACCTTCGACATCCTCTGGATCAACTCGAAGCTCGCGGGCGTGCTGACGATGTTCGGCTCGATCGCGCTGCTCGTGCTGCTGCCCTGGCTCGACACCAGCCGCACCCGGTCGGGCCGCTACCGGCCGATGTTCAAGGTCTGGTTCTGGCTGCTCGTGGTCGACTTCGTGATGCTCATGTGGTGCGGCTCGCAGCCGCCGGAGCAGCCGTTCGTCATCATGAGCCAGCTCGGCACGCTCTACTGGTTCGCGTTCTTCCTGGTCATCCTGCCGGTGCTCGGCATCGTCGAGAAGCCGACGACCCCGCCGGCGAGCATCGAAGCCGACTTCCTCGCCCACTACGGCCATGGCGAGCAGGGCACGGAGACCGCCGCCATCAGCAAGCCGGCCGAATGAGCGCGCGAGGGACGATGACCATGCTGAAGACCACCCTCCTCGCCGCCGCGGCCGCTCTTGCCCTCGGCGCCTCGTTCTCCGGCGCAGGCACCGCCGTCGCCGCGGAAGAACCGCACGTCACCGACTACAGCTTCTCCTTCGAGGGGCCGTTCGGCCGCTTCGACCAGGCGCAGCTGCAGCGGGGCCTGCAGATCTACACAGAGGTCTGCTCCGCCTGCCACGGGCTGAAGTTCCTGCCCTACCGCGAGCTGGCGGAGGAGGGCGGCCCGGCGCTGCCCGAGGACCAGATGCGCGCCTATGCCGCGCAGCACACCGTGACCGATGCCGAAACCGGCGAGGACCGCCCGGCCACGCCGTCGGACCACTTCCAGCACTCGCCCGACGCCGTGGCGCCCGACCTGACGCTGATGGCCAAGGCCCGGGCCGGCTTCCACGGTCCGATCGGCCTCGGCTTCAACCAGCTGCTGCACGGCATCGGCGGGCCGGAATACATCGCGTCCCTGCTGCACGGCTTCACCGGCGAGACCAAGGAAGAGGCGGGCGTCACGCTCTACGAGAACCACGTGTTCCCGGGCGGCTGGATTTCGATGCCGCCGCCGCTCTCCGACGACCAGGTGACCTACGCCGACGGCACGCCCGCGACCGTCGAGCAGATGGCGCAGGACGTGGCTGCCTTCCTGATGTGGACCGCCGAGCCGAAGATGATGGCGCGCAAGGAGGCCGGCCTGACCGCCGTGCTGTTCCTCGCTGGCCTGACCGTGCTGCTCTGGTTCACCAACAAGAAGATCTGGGCGCCGCACAAGGGCGCTCACTCCGCCGGGGACAAGCGGGCCTGACACCCGCTCCGGCCGATACCGTCGCGCGGGTGCTCGCCGTCTTTCCGGCGGCGAGCACCACCCCGGCCCTCATCGAGACCGGCGACGGCACCCGCGCCGTGCTGAAGTTCTCCGGCGCCGGCCCCGGCCCCGCGGGCCTTCTCACCGAACTCCTCGCGCTTCCCATTGCCGCCGCCCTCGGCGCCCCTGTGCCCGCCGCCCGGCCCCTCTGGCTGCCCCCGGGCCTGCCGTGGGAGGTGGGCACCGACGAATTCGACGCGATGCTCCTGCGCAGCACCGGCTGGAACCTCGGCGTGGCGCTCCTCCCCGACGCCCGTCCGGCCGGCCCCGCGGACATCGCCGCCGCCGATCCGGCCACGCTCGACGCCATCGCCCGCGCCGACGCGCTGCTCGCCAACATGGACCGCACCGCGACGAATCCAAACCTGCTCGTCTCCGGCGGCAGCCTTTATGCCGTCGACTACGACGCCTGCCTCTACCTCACGCGCGCGCTCGCCGGGCGGTCCCGCAGCGCCACGCTGCCACCCGGCCACCTGCTTGCCGGTCGGCCCCTTCCGCCCGCACCGCTTCCGGTGATCGACGCCACCAGCCTCGCCACCCTGCCGCCCGACGACTGGCTCGCCGCCGCCGCGACGACACGCCCGAAGCTCGCGGCCGCCCTCGCCGCATGGCTCGCCCGCTGAAGCTCACCCCGAGGTCTTCATACGGCCTTGAAACCTGGAGAGCAGACGGTTTTCCGGCAACAGCCGGAAAACAAGGGAAGAAGAACTCTGCGCGCACCCGCGCGCACAAGATGGCCGCAAAGGCGGCCGCCGACCTGCGTGCAGAACCGGAGTTTCCGCGCGTTGCCCGAGCGGAGACTGCAGTTCGGAATCGGCAAGGATGAATCCAATGATTTCAACGTGCTTCCAATTGCTTCGCCCCCTGAAATCCCTGCTTTCGCACCCGCGCCCCCTGCGATAGAACGCGCCCCATGTCCATGAACAGCTTCGGCCACCTCTTCCGCGTCACCACCTGGGGCGAGAGCCACGGGCCCGCCCTCGGCTGCATCGTCGACGGCTGCCCCCCGGGCATCGCGCTGACCGAGACCGACATCCAGCCCTGGCTCGACGCCCGCCGCCCGGGCACCAGCCGCTACACCACCCAGCGGCAGGAGGCCGATCAGGTCGAGATCCTGTCCGGCACCTTCGAGGGCCGCACCACCGGCACGCCCGTCTCGCTCCTGATCCGCAACACCGACCAGCGGTCGAAGGACTACGGCGAGATCGCCCGGAAATTCCGCCCCGGCCATGCCGACATCACCTATCACCTGAAGTACGGCCTGCGCGACTACCGCGGGGGCGGCCGCTCCTCCGCCCGCGAGACCGCCGCCCGCGTCGCCGCCGGCGGCGTCGCCCGCGCCGCGCTCGCGGCCCTCGCGCCGGCAATTCGGATCCGCGGCGCGCTCGTCCAGATGGGCGAGCACCGCGTCGACCGCGCCGCCTGGAACTGGGACGAGGTGCCGAACAACCCGTTCTGGTGCCCCGACGCCGCCACCGCCGCCGCCTGGGCCAGCACCCTCGACGGCCTCCGGAAGTCCGGCAACTCCGTCGGCGCCGTCATCGAGCTGGTCGCCGAGGGCGTCCCCGCCGGATTGGGCGCGCCGGTCTATGGCAAGCTCGACAGCGACCTCGCCGGGCTGATGATGACGATCAACGCGGTGAAGGGCGTCGAGATCGGCGACGGCTTCGCTTCGGCCGCGCTGACCGGCTCCGAGAACGCCGACGAGATCTACATGGGCAACGACGGACAGCCCCGCTTCAGCTCGAACCACGCGGGCGGCATCCTCGGCGGCATCTCGTCGGGCCAGGACATCGTCGTCCGCTTCGCGGTGAAGCCCACGTCCTCGATCCTCACCCCGCGGCGCACGATCACCGTGACCGGCGAGGAGACCGATATCGTCACCAAGGGCCGGCACGATCCCTGCGTCGGTATCCGCGCCGTGCCGGTCGGCGAGGCGATGCTCGCCTGCTGCCTCCTCGACCACCTGCTGCTCCACCGCGGCCAGATCGGCGACGCCGGCGGCACGATCGGCTGAGCGACACCCAGCCGGACGGGATCGTCCGGCGGTTCAGATATCGCGACAAATCAGGATTCGAGAGCGGACCGCGCGGCTTTTCCGGGACGGACGCCGCTCTAGCGGCCGAAGGCGGCGACAAGTTCCACGTGGCCGGACCAGAGGAACTGGTCCACCGGCTGCACCCACTCCAGCCGATAGCCGCCGTCGATCAGGATCCGCGCATCCCGCGCGAAGCTCGCCGGATTGCACGACACCGCCGCCACGCGGGCGACGCCCGAGGCCGCCAGCTCCCGCGCCTGCGCCTCCGCCCCGGCCCGCGGCGGGTCGATCACCACCGCCTCCGCCGCCGCCAGCTCCGCCGCGAGCAGCGGCCGGCGGAACAGGTCGCGCGCCAGCGTCCGCACCGGGCGCAGCCCCGCCGCCGCCTTCGCCCCGAGGCCGAGCGCCGCCAGCATCGCCGCTTCGCCCTCGACCGCGACCACCGAGGCACCCTCGGCCAGCGGCAGGCTGAACGTGCCGCAGCCGGCGAAGAGGTCGAGCACCCGCCCGGCATCGCCGACGATGCCCCGCACCGCCGCCACCAGCGCCGCCTCGCCCTCCGCCGTCGCCTGCAGGAAGGCGCCCGGCGGCGGCACCACCCGCGCCCGGCCCATGGCGAGCCACGGCGCCCGCCGCGCCGCCACCGGCTCCCCCTCCCAGGCGACCCGCGCGAGGTCGAATTCCTCCGCCACGCCCGCGACCTCGGCGGCAAGCGGGGCGTCGAGCGGCCGCCCGCCCTCGACCGCCACATCCAGCCCCACGGGACCGGATGTGACCGCGAGACGGACGGTGGACGACCGGCTGGCGGCGAGCCCGGCCAGCGCCTGCAGCGCCGGCAGCCCGGCGACGATCTCCGGCCGCACCACCCGGCAGTCGGGCACCGCAACCACCGTGTCCGACCGCCGGCCATGGAACCCCACCAGCGCGGCCTTCCGCGTCCGCCGGCCGGCAAACACCGCCCGGCGCCGCGACGCGACCGGCGAGGTGAGCGTCGGGCGCACCTCCGCCTCGATCCGCTGCGCGGCCAGCGCCCGAACCACCGTCCCGGCCTTCCATCCGGCCAGCCACCCCGGCGCCGCGTGCTGCAGCGCACAGCCGCCGCAGCTCCCGAAGTGTGGACAGGGCGGCGCCACCCGCTCCGGCACCGGCTCGAGCAATTCGGGGACGGCGCCGATACGCCACGCCTCACCGGGCAGCGCGAACGGCACGCGGTCGGCGCCGGCGATCCCGTCGCCCTCCCGGCCCAGCCGCTCGATCCGCACCACCCAACTCATGAAACCCTCTGTTTCCACTCGACGCGATTATCCCGGGAACGGCCTTGCATTATCTTCCTGCCATCAACGAGCTTCTGGAGCACCGCAAATGCCCAAACCCGTCGCACCCGGCACCCGGATCGGGCATGTTCACCTCAAGGTCGCCGACCTCGACCGCGCCATCGCCTTCTATTCCGGCGTGCTCGGCTTCGAGCTGCAGCAGAGATACGGCCGCGAGGCGGCGTTTCTCTCCGCGGGCGGCTACCATCATCACATCGGCCTCAACACCTGGGAGAGCCGCGGCGCCACCCCGCCGCCGCACGGCCACACCGGGCTCTATCATACGGCGATCCTCTATCCCACCCGCGCCGATCTCGCCGACGCGCTGCGCCGCCTGATCGACGCCGGCATCCCGCTGACCGGCGCCTCGGACCACGGCGTCAGCCAGGCGCTCTATCTCGACGACCCGGATGGCAACGGCGTGGAACTGTACTGGGACCGGCCGGAGGCGGACTGGCCCCGCAACGCCGACGGCAGCCTCGCCATGGGGACGAAGCGGCTCGACCTGAAGGCCCTGCTTGCCGAGGCGCCGGCCGTCTAGCGCGGAGTGCGCCCGATCCCATCCGGCTGCGTATCGCTCGACCCTTTGCGCGCGGCGACCAGAAACTCCCGGTTGCCGTCACCCCCCTGAATCGGGCTCGGCGCCTCGCCGAGCACGCTCCAGCCCTCGCCGGCGAGCAGCGTCTTCGCGCCCACCACCGCGTCGGCCCAGGCGGCGGGGTCGCGCACGATCCCGCCCTTGCCGACCCGCGCCGGCCCCACCTCGAACTGCGGCTTCACCAGCGCCACCAGCGCCGCCCCCGGCCGGGCCAGCCGAAGCGCCGGCGGCAGGGCAACGGCAAGCGGGATGAACGACAGGTCGGCGACCACGAACTCCGGCGGCGGCACATGCCCGTCCGTCAGCTCGCGCACGTTCAGCCCCTCGATGACGTGCAGCCGCGGATCGTCCCGCAGCTCGGCCGCGAGCTGGCCATGGCCCACGTCCACCGCCCAGACCTCCGCCGCGCCACGCGCCAGCAGCACCTGGGAAAAGCCGCCCGTCGACGCCCCGAGATCGAGCGCCACCGCGCCGCCCGGATCGAGCCCGAAGGCGTCGAGCCCGGCCACGAGCTTCAGCGCCGCCCGCGACACCCACGGCAGCGCCGTCTGGTCGACCACCAGCGCCGCCGACGCCGTGACGGGCAGCGACGGCTTGCCCGCCACGCGCCCGTCCACCGTCACCGCACCCGCGGCAATCAGCGCCTGCGCCCGCGCCCGGCTCGGCGCCAGCCCCGCCGCCACCAGCGCCTGATCGAGCCTCACCCGAGCCGCGTCCCCGGCGCCACCGGCGAGCCGCGGAGGAACGTCGCCACGTCCATCGCCCCGCGGCCGGCGCGCTGCACCCCCAGCACCCGCACCGCGCCGTCGCCACAGGCGACGGTGAGCCCGTCCAGCACCTCGCCGGGCGCCCCCATCCCCTCGGCGAGCTCGCTCAGCAGCAGCTTCACCCGCTCGCCGCCCACCTCGGTCCAGGCACCCGGAAACGGCGCGAGCCCGCGAATCAGCCTGTCGACCTCGACCGCCGGCCGGGCCCAGTCGACCCGCGCCTCGGCCTTGTCGATCTTGGCCGCGTAGGTGATGCCCGCCGCCGGCTGCGGCTCCGCGCCCAGCCGGTCGAGCCCGTCGAGCGCCGCGATCACCGCCTCGGCGCCGATCGACGCCAGCCGGTCGTGCAGGCCGCCGGCGGTGTCCCGCGGCCCGATCGGCGTCGGGCGGCGCAAGAGCACCGGCCCGGTGTCGAGCCCCGCCTCCATCCGCATGATGCAGACCCCGGTCTCCGCGTCGCCGGCCATGATCGCGCGCTGGATCGGCGCCGCCCCGCGCCAGCGCGGCAGCAGCGAGGCGTGGATATTGAGACACCCGCGCGCCGGCACGTCGAGCGCCGCCTGCGGCAGGATCAGGCCGTAGGCCGCGACCACCGCCACGTCCGGGCGAAAGGCGGCCAGCTCGGCCACCGCCTCCGCCGGGCGCAGCGACACGGGCGTCCGCACCGGGATCCCGAGCGCCTCCGCGCGCGCCGCGACCGGCCCGGGCCGCGGCTTCTGCCCCCGCCCGCTCGGCCGCGGCGGCTGGGCATAGACCGCGACGACATCATGCCGGGCGTGGAGCGCCTCCAGCGCCGGCACCGAGAAGTCCGGGGTTCCCATGAAGACGACGCGCATCGGCGGGACGGCCCGGGCTCAGGCCCGCGCCCGCTCCTTCTTCAGCTTCTTCATCCGGGCGGTGATCATCGTGCGCTTCACCGCGCCGAGATAGTCGATGAAGAGCTTGCCGTTCAGGTGGTCCAGCTCGTGCTGGGCGCAGATGGCCCACCGCTCGCCCAGATCCCGCTCGTGGACCTCGCCGTCGAGCCCGAGCCAGCGCATCCGCACCTCGGCGTGCCGCGTCACGTCGTCGTAGATGTCGGGGATCGACAGGCAGCCCTCCTCGCTCGTGACCATCTCGTCCGAGGCGAGCACGATCTCCGGGTTCAGCAGCACCATCGGCGCCGGCTCGTCATCCTTGCCGGCGCAGTCCATGACGAACACCCGGCGCAGCACGCCCACCTGCGGCGCGGCGAGGCCGATGCCGGGCGCCTTGTACATCGTCTCGAGCATGTCGTCCGCGAGCCTGCGCACCGCATCGTCGACCGCCTCGACAGGCGCCGCGACCTTGCGCAGCCGCGGCTCGGGATGGATCAGGATCGGACGGATGGCCATGGCCGCGAAATAGGCGAAGGCCCGTGCAAACACAAGACGAACAGGCGATCGCCGCGCGTCCGCCTCGCAGGCTTTTTCTTGGCGAAAGTACTCTCGGGGGTGAACTGGCCAACGGCCAGGAGGGGGCGGGAAGCCCCCTCGCGGCGCCGCACCCGGGACGGCCGCGGCCGCGTTGCCCCGTACCCCGCGGATCTGTAGCCTCTGGCAAAGGGGGGGCGCGATGAGCCGGGCATTCGTGAAGGAGGACGACGGGTCGCGGCCCGAGGTGCTGCCGGAGCTGCCGGTCAGCCCGCACCCGAACCTCGTGACGCTGCGCGGCCTGCGCCTGATCGCCGCGAAGATCGCCGGGATCGAGGCCGCGCTCGCGGCCGGCCCGCCGGAGGCGGAGACGGCGCGCCTGCGGCGGGATCAACGCTACTGGACGCTGCGCCACGCCACCGCCCGCCCCAGCGCGCCCGATCCGTCCGACCCGTCGGCACAGTTCGGCAGCCGCGTGACCTACGAGGGCGAGGACGGCGAGCGGCGCACCGTGACGATCACCGGCGAGGACGAGGCCGACCCCGCCGCCGGCCGCATCGCCTATACCGCCCCGGTCGCCCGCGCGCTGATCGGCGCGACGCCGGGCAGCACCGTCACCGCGATGATCCGAGGCGCGCCGGTCGAGCTCGAGGTGCTCGCCGTGGAGATCGCGCCGGACGCGCCCTGAACCTCAGTGGAAGTCCACCGGCGCCTTGGGCATCGGGTCGTGCTGCGAGAAGCGCACCTGACGCACGATCCGCCGGCGCACCGCCGGCAGCCCCGGCGCCCGGTGCAGCGCGCGCAGCCGCTCGGTCCAGCCGGCATCGGCGTTGGTGCGGCGCGAGTTGTGCCGGACGTACTCGACCCAGGTCGGCGTCTCGTAGCTCTCGACCCAGAGCCGCGGGTCCGCGAGGTCGCGCAACAGCTGCCAGTTGCGCGCGCCGTCGCGCACCCGGATGCGGTGCCGCTCCTCCATGGCGTCGAGGAATTCCGGGATGTCGGCTTCGTCGATCACGTATTCGATCGAGATGGCGACCGGCCCGGAGCGCGGCTGGATCGCCACCGCGACATCCGGCTCGGTCCAGGAGTTGAGCGGCGACAGGTCGAGGTCCGCCCGCGCCGGCAGCGGCAGCAGGAATCCGACCGTGCCGAAGACCAGCGATGCGGCCGCCGCCGCCAGCATCGCATCCGCCGGCCCGTGGGCCGCGGCGACGAGACCCCAGAGCCAGCTGCCGAGCGCCATGCCGCCGAACGCGGCGGTCTGGTAGAGCGCGAGCGCGCGGCCCACCACCCAGCGCGGCGTCGAGAGCTGCACCGTCACGTTGAACAGCGCCAGCGCCAGCACCCAGGACGCGCCGCCGACCATCATGGCGAGCGCGATCAGCGGCGCGGAGGGCACGAGCGCGAGCGTGGCCGAGCAGACCGCGAAGCCGGCGAAGGCGAGGCGGACGATCCATTCGCTCGCCATCCACACCTGCAGTCGCCCCCCGAGGAACGCCCCGCCGATCGCCCCGAGCCCGAACGCGCCGAGCAGCCCGCCGTAGAGCGTCGGGCCGCCCTGCACCAGCTCGCGCGCGACCAGCGGCAACAGCGCCAGCACCGCCACCGACGACAGGCCGAAGAGAAAGCTCCGCAGCAGCACCTTGAGGATGTTCGGCGACATCGCGACGTATCGCAGCCCCGCGCCCATCGCCGCGCCGAGCCGCTCGCGCGGCAGGCGGCTCGGCGCGAGCTGCGGCTGCCAGAAGAACAGCACGCCGATCAGCGCGAGATAGCTCAGGCAGTTGACGGCGAACGCCGCCGCCGCGCCGCCGGCCGCGACGATGAACCCGCCGAGCGCCGGCCCGACGCTGCGGGTGATGTTGAAGCCGACGCTGTTCAGCGCCACCGCCGCCGGCAGGTGGCTGCGCGGCACGATGTCGCCGACCGACGCCTGCCACGACGGGTTGTTGAGCGCCGTGCCGCAGCCGATCAGGAAGGTGAAGCCGAGCAGCAACCACGGCGACAGCAGCCCGTGCCACGCCGTGATCGTCAGCACCACCGAGACCGCGAGCATGAACAGCTGCGCCGCCAGCATCACCGTGCGGCGGTTGAAGTTGTCGGCGATGGCGCCGGAGGCGAGCGAGAACACCATGATCGGCAGCGTGGTCGACGCCTGCACCAGCGCCACCATGTCGGCCTCGCGGGAGATCTGCGTCATCATCCAGGCGGCACCGACCGACTGGATCAGCGCGCCGAAGTTCGACGCGAGGCTTGCGATCCAGATCGCCCGGAACGTGGGAATGCCGAGCGGCGCCAGCGCCGACGCCCGGGGGGTGGTCTCGCTCATTGCCCTGCGACTCGTTTCATCCCGGCGCCAATCATGCCGATCGCACGACCCGGGACAAGCTCAGGCGGCGCGGCGGAACCGGCAATCGGGCCGGGCGCAGGGCTTCGGGTGCCGGGCGAGCACGTAGGCGCCGCAGGTCAGGCAGGGTTGCGTCGCCTCGACCGACGGCGCCGGCGGTCGCGCGGCAACGCGCTTGCGCCACGCCATCACCTTCCACACCGCGATGGCGAGCAGGATCAGGAGCGCGACGCGCAGGCTCACGGCGCGGCCAGCCCGAAGCGCGCCCAGAGGCTCGCCGCCTCGGCCGCGCCCACCGCCTCGCCCAGCGCGTCGGCCACTCCGGGCATCCCGAGCCGGCGGAAGAGCGGCGGCCGCGGCGCGATGACGCTGAAGCGCAGGTCGTCGCCGTAGAGCGCGCGCATGGTCGGCACGAGATGGCCCACCTCGTCGGCAAGCCCGACGTCGATGCCGCCCTGCCCGACCCAGATCTCGCCGGTGAAAAGGTCGCGCTCCGCCAGCAGCGCGCCGCGCCGCGCCTTCACCTGCCCGATGAAGTTCGCATGGATCTGCCGCTGCAGCGCCATCAGCCGGTCCACGTCCTCCGGCCGCTCGGGGCGGAACGGATCGAGCATCGACTTGTCGGTGCCGGCCGTATGCACCCGCCGCTCGATGCCGTGCCGCGCGAGCAGTTCGGGAAAGCCGAAGCCGGCGTAGATCACCCCGATCGAGCCGACGATGGAATTGGGATCGACATGGATCCGGTCGGCGGCGGTGGCGAGCCAGTAGCCGCCCGAGGCCGCCACGTCCTCGACGAAGGCATGGACGGGGATGCCCAGCTCGTCGGCAAGGCGCCGGATCCGCGCCGCGATCAGGCTCGACTGCGCCGCGCTGCCGCCGGGCGAGTTGATCGACAGCGCCACGGCCTTCGGCTTGCCCTTGCGGAACGCCGCCTCGACGAGCGGCGCCAGTCGGGCATCGGTGAGCGACGGGCCGCCCAGGCGGCCGGCGGCGCCGATTGCGCCCTCCAGCCGGAGGACACTGACGCGCGGGCGGCGGCGGAGGAAGGCGAACGGGCTTTTCATCGCACCGATGTAGGCGGGCACGCACGCGCCCGCAAGCGCGCCCCCAGTCGATCGCGGCCCGGTCGATCGCAGCTCAGTCGATCGCCGGACGGTCGGTCGCCACCCGGTCAGCCCGCCGCGATGCCGGTCAGCTCGATCGCACCGAAGACCGGCCGCCCCGCCGCGTCCTGCGCCTCGATCCGCAGGGTGCCGCCCGGCGGGGCCGTGACGATGGCGACGGGCCCGCTGTCGCGGAGCGCCGCCGGGGCCTCGCCGCTGGCGGCGCCGTCGATCAGCAGGCGCAGCACGCCGGCCTCCTCCAGCACGGTCGCGTCGACCGCGGCCGGCGCGGCGACGCTGAGCCGGGCCTCCGGCGCCTCGGCCATCAGCATCAGCAGACGCGGCGTCCCGGCGACATCGGGCACCGCGTGGAACCCGACCGTGATGCTGGTGCCCGCGGGCACGCTCGCGCCCCGGGCCGGGCGGCACTGCGCCGGAAGGGGCGCGAGGGCGGTGCGCTCGTGGAACCGCTCCTCGGGCTGGGCATCGGCCTCGAGGCCGCGCGCGACGAGATCGAGCTCGCGCGCCGCCTCGGGCCAGTCGGCAAGCGCCGCGGCCAGCGTCGGCGCGATGTGGCGCACGTCCGACGCGCGGGTCAGGTCGCGGGAGACGACGACGAGGCGGCCGTCCTCGGTGGAGGCGTCCGGCAGGCTGGCAAGGTTCAACGTTTCCTCCGTAGTTTTGTCATTAGGCTCCGCCGCGAACGACGAGAGAATCGCGATGACCGCACGACAGGCGCTGCCCTTCATCCTGACGGCCCTGGCGGTGGCGGGTGCCGCGCTCGTGCTGCTTGCGATGGGGCGGGTGCCGGTCTGCACCTGCGGCTACGTCGAGCTGTGGCACGGCACGGTCAACGACTCGGGCAACTCGCAGCACATCTTCGACTGGTACTCGCCGTCGCACCTGATCCACGGCTTCCTGTTCTACTGGCTGCTCTGGCTCCTGATGCCGCGGGCGCCGCTCGGCTGGCGCCTGCTGGTGGCGACGCTGGTGGAAGTCGCGTGGGAGATCGTCGAGAACAGCCCCGTCATCATCAACCGCTACCGCGCGGTGACGATCTCGCTCGACTACTACGGCGACAGCGTCCTCAACTCGGTGTCCGACATCCTGACGATGATCGTCGGCTTCCTGCTCGCCTCGCGCCTGCCGGTCTGGCTGACCGTCGCAATCGCGCTCGGTCTCGAGATCCTGACGACGGTCCTGATCCGCGACGGGCTGACGCTGAACGTGCTGATGCTGCTCTGGCCGATCGACGCGGTGCGGGCGTGGCAGGCGGGCGGCTGATGCCGGTCGGGCTCGCATGATCGTCCTCCCTCGGGGGCCGAGGATAGGCCCGTGAGATGCGCGGGGGCAAGCGCGCCGGATTCGATTGAAACGCGCGCGGACGGAACCTAAGCTCGCCGGATGAACACCGCGCTGCTCAGCCACCACGATTGCCTCGACCATGTGAACCCGCCGGGCCATCCCGAGCAGGTGGCGCGGCTGCGCGCCATCAACGCGGTGCTGGAGGCCGAGGAATTCGCCTACCTCGTGCGCGAGGACGCGCCGCTCGCCACCGACGCGATGATCGACCGCGTCCACCCGGCGCCCCACCGCGAACGGCTGGAGGCGATGGTGCCGAACGAGGGGTGGCGGCCGATCGACGGCGACACCTTCGTCGGCCCCGCCACCCTGCGCGCCGCCCGCCGCGCCGCCGGCGCTGTCTGCCGGGCGGTGGACATGGTGATGGCCGGCGAGGTGCGCAACGCGTTCTGCGCGGTCCGCCCGCCCGGCCACCACGCCGAGCTGGAGCGCGCCATGGGCTTCTGCTACTTCGGCACCGTCGCGATCGGCGCGCTGCACGCGATCCACGAGCACGGGCTCAGCCGCGTGGCGATCATGGATTTCGACGTCCACCACGGCAACGGCACCCAGGATCTGCTCTGGGGCGAGCCACGCGTCCGCTTTGCCTCGACGCACCAGATGCCGCTCTACCCGGGGTCCGGCGCGGCCGACGAGGTGGGACTGCATGGCCAGATCGTCAACGTGCCCCTGCCCCCGGGGTCGAGCGGCGGCGTGTTCCGCGCCGGCATGCTCGGCCGCGTGCTGCCGGAGCTCGACGACTTCGCGCCCGAGCTGGTGCTGATCTCCGCCGGGTTCGACGCCCATGCGCGCGATCCGCTCGCCAACCTCAACCTGACCGAGGACGATTTCGCCTGGGCGACCGCGCGGCTCTGCGACCTCGCGGACAAGCACTGCGGCGGGCGCGTCGTCTCGACTCTCGAGGGCGGATATGATCTCAGCGCGCTGGCGTCGTCGGTGGCGGCGCACGTTCGGGTGCTGATGGATCGCGGATATGGCTGATACGGACGCGGGCGGGCTCCAGCCCGTCGCGGAGATGACCTTCGAGGCGGCGCTGGCCGAGCTGGAGCGTGTGGTGGCGCGGCTCGAGGGCCAGGTGGCGCTCGACGAGTTGATCGCGCTCTACGCCCGTGGCGCCGAGCTGCGCGCCCATTGCGAGGACAAGCTCAAGGCCGCCGAGGCGCGGGTCGAGGAGATCGCGCGCGGCGCCGACGGGCTGAAGTCCCGGACCGTCGACATCTCCTGAGCCATGGACCCGGAGACCCTGCAATTCCACGCGGCGCTGAGCCAGGCCGCGACCCGCGCCGAGACGGCGCTGGCCGACTGGCTGCCGGCGGGCGAGACCACGCTCGGCGCGGCCATGCGTCATGCGGTGCTGTCCGGCGGCAAGCGGCTCCGGGCGTTTCTCGCCATCGAGAGCGCCGCGATCTTCCGCGTGCCGGCGGCGCAGTCGCTGCGTGCCGCCGCGGCGGTCGAGTGCATCCACGCCTACAGCCTCGTCCACGACGACCTGCCCTGCATGGACGACGACGACCTGCGCCGCGGTCAGCCGACGGTGCATGTGAAGTGGGACGAGGCGACCGCGGTGCTGGCCGGCGACGCGCTGCAGACCTTCGCATTCGAGCTGCTCGCCGCGCCGCAGGGCGGCATCGACCCGCGCCTCGCCGTGCGCCTGATCCTGCGCCTCGCCCAGGCGGCCGGCGCCGGCGGGATGGTCGGCGGCCAGGCCTTCGACATCGCCGCCGAGACCGCCGCGGTGCCGCTCGACCTCGAGTTCGATCGGCACGCTCCAGGCGCTGAAGACCGGCGCGCTGTTCGTCTGGTCGGCGGAGTCGGGCGCGCTTCTCGGCCGCTCCGACCCCGAGCCGTTGCGCGCCTATGCCGCGGCGCTCGGGCTGGCCTTCCAGATCCGCGACGACCTGCTCGACGTCGAGGGGGATCCGGGCGCGGCCGGAAAGCGCCTGAACAAGGACGCCGAACAGGGAAAGGCGACGTTCGTCTCTCTCCTCGGGGTGGACGGCGCGCGGCAGAAGGCGCATGAGCTTGTGTCCGCCGCCTGTGATGCGCTTGCGCCCTACGGCTCGGCGGCGACCAACCTGCGCGGGGCGGCCCGGTTCGTGCTGACGCGGGGCAACTGACGTCTCGGGAGGGGAGACAGCCGTGAGCGATCGACCGAAGACCCCGCATCTCGACCGGATCCACAGCCCCGCCGACCTGCGCGGGCTGTCGGTGCCGGAGCTGAAGGCCGTTGCCGACGACCTGCGCGCCGAGACGATCTCGGCGGTCTCCGTCACCGGCGGCCACCTCGGCTCCGCCCTCGGCGTCGTCGAGCTGACCGTGGCGATCCACGCGGTGTTCCAGACGCCCAGGGACAAGCTGATCTGGGACGTCGGCCACCAGTGCTATCCGCACAAGATCCTGACCGGCCGGCGGGAACGCATCCGCACGCTGCGCGCGGGCGGCGGCCTCTCGGGCTTCACCAAGCGCGACGAGAGCGAGTACGACCCGTTCGGCGCGGCGCATTCCTCGACCTCGATCTCCGCGGGCCTCGGCTTCGCCGTCGCGCGCGACCTCGGCGCGCCCGGGGTGGGCGACGTGGTGGCGGTGATCGGCGACGGCTCGATGTCGGCCGGCATGGCCTTCGAGGCGATGAACAACGCCGGCCACATGAAGGAACGGCTGTTCGTCGTCCTGAACGACAACGAGATGTCGATCGCGCCCCCGGTCGGCGCCATGTCGAAATACCTCTCGCGCCTCTACACCGGCGAGCCGTTCCAGGACCTGCGCGCCGCCGCGAAGGAAGCGGTGAAGCTGCTCCCGACCCCGTTCCAGCAGGGGGCCCGTCGCGCCCGCGAGCTGGTGAAGGGCATGGCGATCGGCGGCACGCTGTTCGAGGAGCTGGGCTTCTCCTACGTCGGGCCGATCGACGGGCACGACATGGACAGCCTCGTCTCCGTGCTGCGCGTCGCCAAGGCCCGCGGAACGGGGCCGATCCTGATCCACGCGCTGACGAAGAAGGGCAAGGGCTATGCCCCGGCCGAGGCGTCGGCCGACAAGTACCATGGCGTCGCCAAGTTCGATGTGCTGACCGGCGCCCAGAAGAAGGCGCCGTCGAACGCGCCGACCTATACCAAGGTGTTCGCCCAGAGCCTGATCCGCGAGGCCGAGCGCGACGAGCGCATCGTCGCCGTCACCGCTGCGATGCCGGAGGGAACCGGCCTCAACCTCTTCGCCGAGCGGTTCCCCGCGCGCACCTTCGACGTCGGCATCGCCGAGCAGCATGCGGTGACGTTCTGCGCCGGCATGGCCGCGGCCGGCATGAAGCCGTTCTGCGCGATCTACTCCACGTTCCTGCAGCGCGGCTATGACCAGGTGGTCCACGACGTCGCGATCCAGAAGCTTCCCGTGCGCTTCGCCATCGACCGGGCCGGCCTCGTCGGCGCCGACGGGCCGACGCATGCCGGCGCCTTCGACATCGCCTTCCTCGCCTGCCTGCCCGACATGGTGGTGATGGCCGCCGCCGATGAGGCCGAACTCGTCCACATGGTCGCGACCGCCGCCGCCCTCGACGACCGCCCCTCGGCCTTCCGCTTCCCGCGCGGCGAGGGCGTGGGCATCGACATGCCCGAACGCGGCCAGCCGCTCGAGATCGGCCGCGGCCGCATCGTCGTCGAGGGCGACGGGATCGCGATCCTCTCGTTCGGCACCCGCCTCGCGGAGGTGCTGAAGGCGGTCGAATCGCTCGGCGCCAAGGGCATCCGCCCGACCGTCGCCGACGCCCGCTTCGCCAAGCCGCTCGACCGCGAGCTGGTCCTGCGCCTCGCCCGCGAGCACGCCGGGCTCATCACCATCGAGGAGGGCTCGGTCGGCGGCTTCGGCAGTCAGGTGGCGCAGCTTCTGGCCGAGGAGGGCGTGTTCGACCGCGGCCTCAGGTTCCGCTCGATGGTGCTGCCCGACAGCTTCATCCAGCAGGACAGCCCGGAACGGATGTACGCGGTCGCCGGCATGAACGCCGCGGACATCGAGGCGAAGGTGCTCGGCCTGATGGACGTGGCCCGGGTCGGCGCGCGGCGGGCCTGAGGCCGCGCGCGATGCCGCCGACGCTGCTCTCCGGCGGCAATCCGCAGATCGCGAAGGGCGATGGCGACGCCCCGGCCGCCGCCGACATCGCCGCGATGCCGGGGGGGAAACGCCCGGTCGGCGAGCGTCTCGACGCCCTCGTCGCCGCCGCGGTGCCCGACGTCCGGCGGGCGGTGCGCTGGAACTCGCCATTCTACCGGGTCGAGGGTGGCGGCTGGTTCCTGTCGTTCCACTGCTTCACCCGCTACGTCAAGGTGACGTTCTTCGACGGCGCCTGCCTCGACCCGATGCCGCCGGTCGCCGCGAAGGACCCGAAGGCGCGCCTCCTGCACATCGGCGAAGCCGACGCGATCGACGCGGACCAGCTCTCGCGCTGGCTGCGCCAGGCGGCCGGGCTGCCCGGGTGGACGCCCTGAGGCACGGGCCTCGCCTACTCGCCGTCCCCATGCTGCAGCTTGCACAGGCACTCCACCGGCTCCGAGTGGTCGCGCTGCACCTCCGCCGCATCCCCGGCGAGCGTGTCCATCCGTCGGGCAAGGTCGAGGTCGAGCCGCGACAGCCCGTCGCACGCGTGGGTGGTCAGCGTCACGTCCACCACGTTGTAGACGTTGGTCCATTCCGGGTGGTGGTTCAGCTTCTCCGCCACCAGCGCCACGCGTGTCATGAAACCCCACGCTTCGGAAAAGCTGCGGAATTTCCAGATCTTGCGCAGGGCGTCACGCTCCGGCACCGCGCCCCAGCCGGCGGCCCCGAGGGCTGGCAGCAGCTCGGACCGCTCGCCGTCGCTCAGGCGATAGGTCATGCGCCGGCTTCCTCGGGCTGCTTCGGCATCAGCGCGTCGTCGATCTCGCGGGCGCGGACCGCAGCCGGGCGGCTTTCCAGACGCTCGGCGTAGTCGGTGAACGCGCGGCGGGGCGGGATTGTCCTGAAGCGCAGGCCCCAGCTCACGTGCGCGCCGACATAGACGTCGGCGGCACTGAACCGATCGCCGGCGATGAACGCCCGTCCGTCAAGCGCCGCCTCGAGCGCGTCGAGTACATTGTCGAGCGTGCCATACCCCACCATGCCCCGCCGCTCCTCCGGCACCGTGACGCCGAGCGACGCGTCGGTGATCGCCGCCTCGATCGGCCCGGCGGCAAAGAACAGCCATCGGTAGTAGGCACCCCGCCGCGCAGGCTCGGGGGCCAGTCCCGCGGCCGGGAAGGCGTCGGCGAGATAGGCGCAGATCGCCGCCACCTCGCTCACCACCTGGTCGCCGTGCACCACGACCGGAACCTTGCCCATGCGGTTCAGCGCGCGGAAGGCGTCGGTCTTCATCGCAGGGCCGAAATCCAGCAGCTCGGTGCGATACGGCTGCCCGACCTCCTCGAGCATCCATCGCACGATGCGGCCCCGGGACATCGGGTTGGTGTAGAAGACGAGTTCGTCGGCCATGGGGCCTCCCTGTCCGCTGCAGCACGCAGCCTAGTCTTTTTCCAACGCCGGGCAAACCACCGGCTCAGTCCGGCTCGGGCGTCTCGCCGCCGCGCCGGAACGGGCCGTAGGCGGTCAGGACCTCGATCTCCTGATCCACCGCCCGCTCCTCGGCGCGCAGGTGCTGCGCCACCGCCCGCGCGAACCCTGCGTCGGCGATCCAGTGCAGCGACTGGGTCGGCGCCGGCAGATAGCCGCGGGCGAGCTTGTGCTCGCCCTGCGCCCCGGCCTCAACCCGGGCGAGGCCGTGCGCGATCGCCCAGTCGATCGCCTGATAATAGCAGAGCTCGAAGTGCAGGAACGGGTGCTCCTCGGTGCACCCCCAGTAGCGCCCGAAGAGCGTCTCGCGGCCCAGGAAGTTCAGCGCGGCGGCGACCCAGCGTCCGCGGCGGCGGGCCAGCACCAGCAGGATGTCGCGCCGCATGGTCGCCTGCATCCGGTCGAAGAACGCCCGGGTCAGGTAGGGCTGCCCCCATTTCCGGCTGCCGGTGTCCTGATAGAATTGCCAGAACGCGTCCCAGTGCTCCGGCAGCAGGTCGTCGCCGGTGAGCGCCACGATCTCGCCGCCGAAATCCCGCGCCCGCTCGCGCTCCTTGCGGATCGCCTTGCGCTTGCGGGACGAGAGATCGGCGAGGAAGGCGTCGAAGTCGCCATATCCCCGGTTCAGCCAGTGAAACTGCTGCGTCGTCCGGCCGAGCAGGCCGACCTGCTCTCCCCATTCCCGTTCCGCCGCGGTGCAGAAGGTGACGTGCAGGCTCGACACCTCCATGCGCTCGGCGAGGTGCAGCGCGCCCTGCAGCAGCGCCGAGCGGCCCTCCGCCTCCAGGCCCGGCCGGGTCAGGAAACGCCGCCCGGTCGCGGGGGTGAAGGGCACCGCGGCCTGCAGCTTCGGGTAGTAGGCGCCGCCCGCGTTCTCGAAGGCGTGCGCCCAGTTGTGATCGAAGATGTATTCACCCTGGCTGTGGGTCTTGGCGTAGAGCGGCAGGACGCCGATCACGGTGCCGCCGCGCCGCGCCACCAGATGCCGCGCGATCCAGCCGGTGCCGCGACCGACCGAGCCCGAGTCTTCCAGCGCGGCGAGGAAGCGGTGGGTGGTGAAGGGATCGACCGGGGTTGCACCGCCGTCGCCGGCACACGCGTCCCAGTCGTCCGCGGCGATCTCGCCGAGGGAGCCGAGCACGGTGAGTTCGATCGAGGCGCCGCCATCCATCGCCTTGAGGAGATGGTCGCTTGTGGCGCCGCGTCAACCGCTGCCGGCGTCGCAGGTGAGACCTGCTCACAGCGCGGCGAGATATCCCTCGAACGTCACGTTGTCGGCGACCCGCCGCGCCTCGGCCTCCTCGGCCGGGCTGCGCACCGTCCAGGTCAGGACCGGCAGGCCCCGTGCCTTCAGGCCGGCGACGAGCGGGCTCGCGAGGTCGTGCCGGTCGTGCGAGATGAAGGCGCCGCCAGCGGTGGCAAAGCCCGCGAGCGCCGCCACCAGCTCCGCCCGGCGATAGTCCGGCACCGACAGGTCCGGGTCGTCGTAGTCGCAACTGGTCAGGCCGCGCGGGCAACCGGGCAGCGCCGCGCCGACGGCCGCCACCGAATGCGGGTTGAACGACATCACCGCCACCGGCCCGCCATAGCCCGACAGCAGCGCCGCCACCCGCGACTCGAGGGGCCCGACATCGGGACCGAGCGCGCCGTCCTGATCCTTGATCTCCACCAGCAGCGGCACCCGGCCGGCGACGAGCGCCAGCACCTCGGCAAAGCTCGGGATCGTCTCGCCATCGGCGGCGCCCGAGAGCGGAATGGTCGCGAGACTTGCCGCGTCGTAGTCGTGAACCAGCCCCGGCCGATCGGTCAGCCGCGGCATCTCGTGATCGTGGAACACCATCGCCTCGCCATCGGCGCTGCGCTGCACGTCGAGCTCGATGCCATAGCCACGCGCGATCGCCGCCCGGAACGCCGCGCGGCTGTTCTCGATCACCCCGGCCGCCCGGTCGTGCAGGCCGCGGTGCGCCAGCGGCAGACGCAGGAAGCTCGCGGGCAATGGCGGCGACGGGTTCACGGCTCGCCCCCGCCGATCGCGCGCAGGAAGACCCCGGTCGCCACGTTGCCGCCGGAGGCGACGCAGATCACCGCATCCCCCGCGAGGGCCTCGCGCCGGAACAGCGCCGCCGCCAGCGCGACGGCCCCGCCCGGCTCGACCACCACATGCAGGTGGCGGAACGCGGCCGCCACCGCCGCCAGCGCCTCGTCGTCGTCGACCGCCAGCCCCGGCCCCGCCAGCCGCTGCAGCAGCGGAAAGGTCAGCACTCCGGGCCGCGGCGTCAGGATCGCGTCGCAGATCGAGCCGGTGGTGGCCGCATTCGCCAGCCGCTCGCCCGCGCGGAGCGAGCGGGCCATGTCGTCGAAGCCGGCGGGCTCGACGGTGCGGACGCGCAGGCCGGGCGCCTCGGCCTCGAGCGCCAGCGCGGTGCCGGCGGAGAGCCCGCCCCCGCCGCAGCAGACCAGCACGTCGGCACGCGTCACGCCGGCCTCCGCCGCCTGCCGGGCGATCTCCAGCCCGACCGTGCCCTGGCCAGCGATCACGTCCGGATGGTCGAAGGGCGGGATGAGGCTGAGGCCGCGCTCGGCCGCGAGGCCGGCACCGAGCGCATCGCGGTCGTCGCGGCCGCGATCGTAGAGCACCACCTCGGCGCCAAAGCCTCTCGTCCCCTCGATCTTCACCGAGGGCGCGTCCGACGGCATGATGATGACGGCCGGCGCGTGGTGGGCGGCGGCGGCCCAGGCGACGCCCTGCGCGTGGTTGCCGGACGAATAGGCAAGGATGCCGCGGCGCCGGTCGGCCTCCGAAAGGCCGGAGATCGCCGCCCAGGCGCCGCGCGCCTTGAACGAGCCCGTCACCTGCAGGCATTCCGCCTTCACCAGCACGCGCCGGCCGGCGCGGCGGTTGAGTCCGGGCGACTCGAGCAGTGGCGTGACCCGGATGCCCCACGCCCGCGCCGCGGCGGCGCGAATCGCGGCGATGTCGGTCATCCCTTGCCGACCTCGGCCATCAGCGCATCGAAGGCGGCGAGCGCCTGCGGCTCGTCGAGGAACGGCACGTGGCCACGGTCGGGGACCTCGGCCTCGATCAGCCCCGGGTGACGGCGGGCCATCTCGGCGACGGTGGCCGGCGACAGCAGGTCGGAGTTCGCGCCGCGCACGACCGCGACCGGCAGGCCGGCCAGCGCGTCGAACAGCGGCCAGAGGTCCGGCGCGGGGGCGTCCGGCGCGGGAAACCCGGCGGCGAGCGCGTCGCGGATCTTCGGATCGTAGTTGAGCACGAGCCCGTCCGGGCCCTGGTCGAACCAGCGCTCGGCGAGGCTCAGCCACTTGCCGGGCGACAGCCACGGGAAGCGGGCGCCCATGCGCTCCTCCAGCGCGAAGGCCGCCTCGGGATAGGTCTTCACCGTGGGGGCGGTGCCGAGATACCCCATGATGTTGCCGAGGCCCTCGGCCTCCAGCACCGGGCCGACGTCGTTGAGCAGGACGCCCGCGAGCCGACCCTTCACCGTCGCGGCGAGAACCATCGCGATGAGCCCGCCCCGCGAGGTGCCGACGATCGTCACCTGCGGCAGCCCGAGGAAATCGAGGAACTCCACGACGTCGCGGGCCTCGATCATGAGGTTGTAGTTCTGCCAGTCGGGATCACGATCCGAGCGGCCCCGGCCGCGGAGGGTGAGCCGGATCAGCCGGACGCGGCCGGCGAGCGCGGCGGCCAGCTCGTCGAAGTCGCTGCCGTTGCGGGTGAGGCCGGGCAGGCAGAGGACCGCCGGGCCGCTCCCCTCCTCCTGCCAGTCGAGACGGAGGCCGTCGGAGGTGGTGAAGCTCATGGGCGGCCTCCCGCGGGGGTCAGAGATATTCCGGCTGGGCCATGCCGAGGATGTGGAAGCCGCCGTCGACGAACACCACCTCGCCCGTCACCGCCTGCGACAGCTCCGAGGCGAGGAACACGGCCGTGCCGCCCACCGCCGCCAGCGACGCGTTCTGCCGCATCGGGGCATTGCGCTCGGTGACGTTGTAGACCTTGCGCGCGCCGGCGATCGCCGCACCGGCGAGCGTGCGCATCGGCCCCGGGCTGATCGCGTTCACCCGGATGCCGTCGGGCCCGAGGTCGTTGGCGAGGTAGCGCACCGACGCCTCGAGCGCGGCCTTTGCGACGCCCATGACGTTGTAGTGCGGCGTCACCCGCTGCGCGCCGATGTAGGTGAGCGTCATGATCGAGCCGCCGCGCGACATGAGCGGTGCGGCGCGCCGGGTGAGCTCGACGAGGCTGTAGCACGAGATGTCGAGCGAGTGCAGGAAGTTGCCCCGGGTGGTCGCCATGAACTTGCCGTCGAGCTCGTTCTTGTCGGAGTGGGCGATGGCGTGGACGAGGATGTCGAGCCCGCCCCACTCCGCCGTCACCGTCTCGAACAGCGCGTCGAGCGAGGCCGCGTCCTGCACGTCGGCCGGCACGATCATGCTGGCGCCGACGCTCTCGGCCAACGGGATCACCCGGCGGCCGAAGCCGTCGCCCTGGTAGGTGAAGCCAAGCGTCGCCCCCTGTGCCGCGAAGGCGCGCGCGATGCCCCAGGCGATCGAATGATCGTTCGCAACCCCGAGGATCAGCGCCCGCTTGCCCTTGAGCAGCTCGCCCGGAACCGGCTCACCCGGCATGGCGGCTCAGGATCAGGGAGGCGTTGGTGCCCCCGAAGCCGAAACTGTTGGTCATCACGCTGTCGAGCCCCGCATTGTCCACCCGCTTCAAGGCAATCTCGCCCGGCCGGATCCCTGCGTCCAGTGTCTCGACGTTGATTGAGGGCGCGATGAAGTCATCCCGCAACATCAGCAGCGAATAGATCGTCTCCTGGGCGCCGGCGGCGCCCTGGCTGTGGCCGGTCATCGACTTCGTCGAGCTGATCGGCGGCACGCTTCCCTCGCCGAAGACGCGGCGCACGGCCTCGACCTCGGAGACATCGCCGACCGGCGTCGAGGTGCCGTGCGCATTGATGTAGCCGACCCGGCGGCCTTCCGGCAGCGAGGCGAGGGCAAGCCGCATCGCCCGCTCACCTCCGGCACCGGAGGGCGCGACCATGTCGTGCCCGTCGGACGACGCGCCATAGCCCGTCACCTCGGCATAGATCTTCGCGCCGCGGGCCAGCGCGTGCTCGCGCTCCTCCAGCACGACGATGCCGCCGCCGCCGGAGATCACGAACCCGTCGCGGTCGGCGTCGAACGCCCGGCTCGCCCGCTCGGGATCGTTGTTGTAGCGGGTGCTCATGGCGCCCATGGCGTCGAACAGGCACGAGAGCGTCCAGTCGAGCTCCTCGCCGCCGCCGGCGAACATCACGTCCTGCTTGCCGAACTGGATCTGCTCGACCGCATTGCCAATGCAGTGCGCGCTGGTCGAGCAGGCCGAGGTGATCGAGTAGTTCAGGCCCTTGATGCGGAACGGCGTCGCGAGGCAGGCCGAGACGGTCGAGGACATGCAGCGGGTGACCATGAACGGCCCCATCCGCTTCGGGCTGCCCTTCTCGATCACCGTCTGGTGCGCCTCGAACATGTTCCGCGTCGACGGTCCGCCGGAGCCGGCGATGAGCCCGGTGCGCTCGTTCGAGACGTCCGAGTCCTCGAGCCCGGAATCCTCGATCGCCTGCTTCATCGCGATGTAGGCATAGGCCGCCCCGTCGCCCATGAAGCGCAGCTGCCGCTTGTCGATGTGCTCGGTGACGTCGATCTTCAGGCTGCCCTGCACGTGGCTGCGAAAGCCGTGCTCGGCATAGTCCGGCGCAAAGCTGATGCCGGACTTGCCGGCCCGCAGCGAGGCCAGCACCTCGTCGGCATCATTGCCGATGGAGGATACGATGCCGATTCCGGTGACGACGACGCGGCGCATGCGCGTCCCTCCTCTCAATCGGTGAAGAGGCCAACCTTCATGTCGGTGGCCGTGTAGATGGTCTCGCCGTCGGCCTTCATGATCCCGTTGGCGATGCCGAGCTTCAGCTTGCGGTCGATGACGCGGGTAAACTCCACCGTGTACTCGACGAGCTTCACCTGCGGCGTGACCATGCCGGTGAACTTGACCTCGCCCACCCCGAGCGCGCGGCCGCGGCCGGTCATCCCGCGCCAGCCGAGGTTGAAGCCGGTGAGCTGCCAGAGGGCATCGAGCCCGAGGCAGCCCGGCATCACCGGGTCGCCGATGAAGTGGCAGCCGAAGAACCAGAGGTCCGGCCGGATGTCGTATTCGGCGACGACGTGGCCCTTGCCGTGCGGCCCGCCATCGGCCGAGATCGAGGTGATGCGGTCCATCATCAGCATGGGCGGCGCCGGCAGCTGCGGATTGCCGGGCCCGAACATATCGCCGCGGGCGCATGCCATCAGGCCGTCGTAGTCGAAGCGCGTCGGGCGATCTGTCATGAGGGCATTTCGGTCATGTGCAAGCCCGGCCTCCCCCGCCGGAACATCGCCGGACCTCTAGCACCCGCGCCGCGGCCGGCGCAAGACCGGAACCCCCCGGCAGAAATGTCAAAGGTATTGCCCGGGACGGGTGGAGGACTGGAAATCCGCCCCGCGTTCTGCTTATTTGACAGACGATCGGAGGACGCCCGCCATGATGCCAGCCAGAACCACGGATCGCAGGCCCGCCCGGGTCCGGGCGACCGCGTGGCTTGCCGGCGGCGGCCTGCGCCCGACGCGCCAGCGCCTTGCGCTGGCCGAACTCCTGATCGGCGACGGCCGCAACCGCCACGTCACCGCCGAGGGCCTGCACGCCGCCGCCGCGCGGCAGGATTCGCCGGTCTCGCTGGCGACGGTCTACAACACGCTCCGCGCGTTCTGCGAGGCCGGACTGATGCACGAGGTGACGGTCGACGGCAGCCGCACCTATTTCGACACCCGCGTCGACGAGCACCCGCATTACTACTGGGAAGAGGACGGCAGCCTGACCGACGCCCCGAACGACGCGGTGAAGCTGATCGGCGAGGCGATCATTCCCGAAGGCGCCGAACTCGACCGCATCGACGTGGTGATCCGCCTGCGCCGCCGGGCGGAGTGACGGGCAGGCCCCCGCGCGCCCGGAGACCCGGCCGGCAGGGCGCCAAGCCAAGCTTTCGCGCGCGATTCGACTGATGCAACCAGCGAACGCGCTGTGTTCGACGCACAGGACCGCGCGGAAGCCGTCAGGCGCGAAACCCTCTGCCGACCTGTCGCCCGCCAGATCGGTCCGGTGCTCCCGTTTTCAGGAAACGTCCCGTGCCGGGCTCTTTCCGGCCGCGTGAACACGGTCCGTGCGCGCAGCACCCGCGATTGACCCGCCGCCCGCCCGCGCGCTATGGAGCGCGGCGCCCGCCGCAGGAGCCCGTTTCCCGTGCCGCAGATCCAGTTTCCCGACTTCATGGCCGTCACCATCGGCCTTGTCGCCTATCTGATCGGCGAGGCGATCAACGACCGCGTGCCGCTGCTGCGGCGGTTCAACATCCCCGATGCGGTGACGGGCGGCCTGCTCGTCGCGCTGTTCTTCCTCGCGCTGCGCCAGGTGGGCCTCGTCGAGGTCAGCTTTGACACCCACGCCCGCGACCTGCTTCTGCTGATCTTCTTCACCGGCGTCGGCCTCAATGCCCGCATCGGCGACCTGCTCTCCGGTGGCAAGCCGCTCGGCATCCTGATCGCCGTCACCGCCGCGCTGCTTGTGGTGCAGAACGTCGTCGGCCTTGCGGCGGCGTGGATCACCGGGCTGCCGGCCGGCATGGGCGTGGTATTCGGATCGGCCTCGCTGCTCGGCGGGCACGGCACGATCATCGCCTGGTCGCCGGAGCTGACCCAGCGCGGGCTGGCCGGCGGGCCGGAGATCGGCATCGCCATGGCGACCCTCGGCCTCGTGGTCGCCAGCGTCATCGGCGGCCCGCTCGGCCGGGCGCTGATCGGCGGCAACAACCTCGTCTCGACCGAGACGGAGGTGAACCCGGTCGGCCTCTCGGAAGGCGACACGGTCGAGCCGATCACCCGCAACGCGCTGATGCGGACGCTGCTCTGGATCTTCACCTGCATCACGCTCGGCTACCTGCTGCAGCGGACGGTGCTGTCGTTCGGCCTGATGCTGCCGCTGTTCGTGCCCTGCCTCATCGTCGGCATCATCGTCGGCAACGTGATGCCGTGGGTGCCGTTCGTCCGTCCGATCAGCCACACGCCCGCGCTCAGCCTCGTCTCGGAGTTCGCGCTCGGCGTCTTCCTCGCCGTCTCGCTCATGGCGCTGCAGCTCTGGGCGCTGGCGGGCATGGCCGGCACCCTGGCCGCCGTTCTGCTGGTCCAGACCGCCATTGCCGTCGCCATCTCGTGGTTCGTCGTCTTCCGCTTCCTCGGCCGCGACTACCGTGCCGGCGTGATGTCGGCCGGCTACGCGAGCTTCGTCATCGGCGCGACGCCCACCGCCATCGCCACCATGACCGCGGTGACGAAGCAGTACGGCCCGTGCCAGACCGCGTTCATCGTCCTGCCGCTCGTCTCCGCCGTCTTCGTCGACCTGGCGAACGCGCTGGTGGTGCAGGGCTTCCTCCACCTCTTCGCCGGCTGATTCCCCCGATGCCCGACCTGCTCCTCGAGCTCTTCTCCGAAGAGATCCCCGCCCGAATGCAGGCGAAGGCCAGCGCCGACCTGCGCCGCCTCGTCACCGACGGCCTGGTCGAGCGCGGCCTCACCTACGCCCATGCCGCAAGCTTTGCCACGCCGCGGCGCCTGGCGCTGGCGATCGAGGGCCTCGCCGACGCCTCGCCGCGCCTGACCGAGGAGCGCAAGGGGCCGCGGGCCGACGCGCCGGAGAAGGCGATCGAGGGCTTCCTGCGCGCGACCGGCCTCGGCCGCGACGCGCTGCAGACCCGGGCCGACAAGAAGGGCGACATCCTCGTCGCCGTCATCGACCGCCCCGGCCGGCCGGCGGCGGAGATCGTCGCCGAGACCGTCGAGGCGGTGGTCCGCGACTTCCCCTGGCCGAAGTCGATGCGCTGGGGCTCCGGCTCGCTGCGCTGGGTGCGCCCGCTGCAGTCGATCCTCTGCATCCTCACGACCGAGGCCGGCGCCGAGGTGGTGCCCTTCGAGATCGACGGTATCGCGGCCGGCGACGTGACCCGCGGCCACCGCTTCCACGCGCCCGCGCCCTTTGCCGTCACGTCGTTCGACGACTACGCGGCAAAGCTCGCGCGCGCCCACGTCCTGCTCGACCCGGCCGAGCGCGCCGCGAAGATCGAGCACGACGCCCGCCAGCTCGCCTTCGCCAACGGCCTCGAACTGGTGGAGGATCCGGGCCTGCTCGCCGAGAACGCCGGCCTCACCGAATGGCCGGTGGTGCTGATGGGCCGCATCGAGCCGCGCTTCCTCGACCTGCCGCCCGAGGTCGCCACCACCTCGATGCGCGAGAACCAGAAATTCTTCTCGCTGCGTGACGCCGGGGGCCGGACGACGGCGTACCTGATCGTCGCCAACCGCGAGACCGCCGACAATGGCGCGACGATCGCCGCCGGCAACGCCCGGGTGCTGACCGCGCGCCTCGCCGACGCGGAATTCTTCTGGCAGAACGACTTGCGCACGCCCCTGGCCGACATGGCCGCGAAGCTCGACGCGGTGACGTTCCACAACAAGCTCGGCACGCAAGGCGAGAGGATAGAGCGGATCGCGATTATCGCCCGCATCGTCGCTGGCCAAGTCGGCGCCGACCCCAACCTTGCAGGGCAGGCGGCCCGGCTTGCGAAAGCCGACCTCGCGAGTCAGATGGTCTACGAATTCCCAGAAGCTCCAAGGGACGATGGGCCGATATTACGCGCTCCGCACTGGCGAGCCCGAGGCCGTCGCCAACGCCGCCGCTGAACACTACCAGCCCACTGGTCCGTCCGACGCCGTTCCGACGTCGCCGGTCTCCGTTACCGTGGCACTTTCTGACAAGCTGGACATGCTGACTAGCTTCTGGGCCATTGACGAGAAGCCGACAGGCTCGAAAGACCCCTTCGCTCTCCGCCGCGCCGGGCTCGGGATTATTCGATTGGCCATTGGGAACCAGTTCCGACTACCACTGCGTCAAATTATTAACCTCTTGATCGGCGGCTGGGAGGGTTACTTTATTTCTCGAATACAGCAGGCGCCATTTCTTGATCTAATAGCGCATAGCGGCAATGTAGGCATCGGTCAGGCTGCCTTCGAGGTGTTGCTGTCCGAATACAACAAGGCGAGCGAAAGAGCGGCGACGGCAGACATTCAAGAAGCGGCTGCTGAGAAGTCCGCTGACCTCCTCGCCTTCCTCCACGATCGCCTCAAGGTCTACCTCCGCGACCAAGGCATCCGCCACGACGTCATCGACGCAGCGCTCCCGATGCCCGGACAGGACGACCTCGTGCTCCTCGTCGCCCGGGTCCGGGCGTTGCAGGCGTTCCTCGCAACCGAGGACGGGGCAAACCTGCTCGCCGGCTACAAGCGGGCGGTGAATATCCTGACGCAGGAGGAGAAGAAGGACGGCGTCGAGTATTCGCTCGATCCCGACCCGCGCTTTACCGAGACGCTGGAGGAAGGCGCGCTGTTCGCCGCGCTCGACGCCGCCGAGGCGGCGCTGGCGCCGGCGCTGGCGGCCGAGGACTTCGGCGGCGCGATGGCCGCCCTCGCCGGGTTGCGGGCGCCGATCGACGCGTTCTTCGAGACGACCGTCGTCAACGCCCCTTCCGCCACCGTCCGGCGGAACCGCCTCTGCCTCCTGAACCGGATCCGCGCGGTGATGAACCGCGTGGCGGTGTTCGGCGCGATCGAGGGCTGAAGGCTTTCAGCCGACCTCGCGGCGCGGTCGTCGCGCCAGCCTGCCAACGCTCGAACTATGGCACCCGTGGGACTACGTGCGGCGTGGCCGCCAGCGGCCGCAGCTTCTCGGTTGGTCGTGCCTCAGCGGCGCAGATCCGCGACCTGCGCCTCCCATTCCGCCCGCGGGTCCGCGCCGGCGCGCGCCACGCCGGCCCGGCGATACCAGTAGTCGGAATTCCCCCGGTCGCCCTCCACCCAGTGCAGCAGCGCATGCACCCGGTCGAACGCCGCCACGCCTTCGCTCGCCTGCGCGATCTCGTGCGCCCGCGCCCAGGCCGGCCCGACGGTGAAGTCGCCCTTCGCCAGCCACCAGAGCGCCACCTCCGGCTGCGTCAGCTCGACCGGCAGCGCATCGCGGGTGAGATCCATCACAGCACCACCTCCTCCATCACCTCGGGCGCCAGCACCGCCACCCCCGGCAGCCCCGCGCGCAGCGGCTCGGCCGACTGCTCCAGCAGCGGGAACGTGCGGTAGTGGCAGGGGATCACCGTGCGGAAGTTGAAGAACGTGCGCGCCGCGAACGCCGCCCGCTTCATGTCCATGGTGAAATGCCCGCCGGCGCAGAGGATGCCGATCTCCGGGTGATGCAGCGCCTCGAAGACGCCCATGTCGGCCATCACGTCGGTGTCGCCCGACAGGTAGATGGTCCGCCCCTCGCCCTCGATCATGTAGCCCGCTTCGGTGCCGGCATAGACCGGCCCGTGCGGGCCGCCGAACGAGGAGGAGTGCGTCGCCGACACCATCGTCACCGCCACGTCGCCGAGCCTCACCGTGCCGCCCTTGTTGAAGCCGATCACCTCGATGCCGTGCTCCTGCTGCCACCAGGTCACGAGGTCGTAGATCCCGACCACCGGCACCTGCTTTTCCGCCGCGATGGCGATGGTGTCGGCGATGTGGTCGAAATGCCCATGGGTGACGAGAACATGCGTGACGCCTTCGATCGCCTCGCCCCGCCGGCCGGCGTCGAACAGCGGGTTACCGATCCACGGGTCGATCAACAGCACCTGATTGCCGATTTCCAGGCGGAAGCCGGAATGTCCGAGCCAGCGAAGCTTCATCGCGGGGTCCCCTCTCTCGAATGCCCTCTGCCGACTACCACCCCGGCGCGCTCAGCGGAACGCCTCGTAGGCCGCGAGCGCGCGCTTGCGCCCCTCGCCCGCCTCGATCAGCGGCTCCGGCGGCGGCGCCCCGGGGTCGAGCTTCCAGTGGCGCGGCGCGGCGTCGAAGAACGCCCGTGCGTCCGGCTCGCCCGGATCGAGGAGGCGGCGGCGATAGGCGCCGTCGGGATCGTAGGTCTCCGCCTGCCGCACCGGGCTGAACACCCGGAAGTACGGCGCGGCATCCGGCCCCGACCCCGGCACGTAGCTCAGCGCGGCCTTCACCCAATCCCGGATCGCCAGCGCCAGCGCCCCGCCGGAGAGCCCGGCGAACTCCGTGTCGACGAAGCCCTGGAATGCCTCCGACGGCACGTAGCGCGACTCCATCAGGTAGCGCACCACGTCGCCGGGCACCTCGTGCGTCGGCACCTGCCGCATCGCCGCGAGATCCGGCTCCGCCCGGTCCACCTCCACGCTCGCCCGGTAGTGGCAGCGCAGCCGGTCGCGCACCCGCACCCAGGCGCGTTCGCCCACCAGATCCTCCCCGGGGAACCGCGAGAAGCTCTCCGGCGCGCGGATGTCGAGCTTCGCGTCGAGGATGCGCTGATCCGCCCGCGCGGCCGCCTTGATCTGCAGCAGGATCGTCGTCAGATCCTCCACCGCATAGTCCAGCCGCACGTCGATCTTCAGCCGCATCCGCCCACTCTTTCGCCATGACGTGAACCGCAGCAACGCCACCCGCCGGATACGGGTTCCGCCCGTCGTCTTGCACCGCGGCAATGCGCACGCTAAAGCGGGCGCCGATCCGACCGCGGAGGCCCCCATGTCGATCGACGAGCAGACCGCGCGCCGGGTGGCGCATCTCGCGCGCATCGAGGTCGAGGATGCCGCGCTGCCGGCACTGGCGACGGAACTCAGCGCCATCCTCGGCTTCATGGAGCAGTTGCGCGAGGTGGACGTCGACGGCGTCGAGCCGATGACCTCGGTCACGCCGATGTCCGCGCCGCTGCGCGAGGACGTGGTGAACGACGGCGGCGACGCCGCCCGCGTGCTCTCGAACGCCCCCGCCGCCCGCGACGGGTTCTTCACCGTGCCGAAGGTGGTGGAATGACCGACCTCGCCAAGCTCACCATCGCCGCCGCCCGCGACGGCCTGCGCTCCGGCGCGATCGGCGCCGTGGAGCTGACCGACGCCTGCCTCGCGGCCGCCGGGGCCGCCACGGCGCTCAACGCCGTCACCGCGCCCACCCCCGACCTCGCCCGGGCCCAGGCCGGGGCCGCCGCGCAGCGCCTGAAGGCCGGCGACGCGCCCGACCTCTGCGGCATCCCGCTCGGCATCAAGGACCTGTTCTGCGTCGACGGCGTGCAGAGCCAGGCCGCCTCGCGGATCCTCGAAGGCTTTCGCCCGCCCTACGAGAGCACCGTCACCGCGAAGCTCTGGGCCGCCGGCGCCACCTGCATCGGCAAGCTGAACATGGACGAGTTCGCCATGGGCAGCTCGAACGAGACCTCGGTCTACGGCCCCGTGGTCAGCCCGTGGCGCGGCGAGGGCGACACGGCCCTCACCCCCGGCGGCTCCTCCGGCGGCTCGGCGGCGGCGGTCGCGGCCGACCTCTGCCTCGGCGCCACCGGCACCGACACCGGCGGCTCGATCCGCCAGCCCGCCGCGTTCACCGGCATCGTCGGGGTGAAGCCGACCTACGGCCGGGTCTCGCGCTGGGGCGTCGTCGCCTTCGCCTCGTCGCTCGACCAGGCCGGCCCGATGACCAAGACCGTGCGCGACGCCGCGATCATGCTCAAGGCGATCTCGGGCCACGACCCGAAGGACTCGACCTCCGCCCCCCGCGCCGTCCCCGACTTCGAGGCCGCGCTGACCGGCGACCTGCGCGGCCGGAAGATCGGCATCCCCCGCGAGTACCGCGTCGACGGAATGCCCGCCGAGATCGAGGCGCTGTGGCAGCAGGGCGCCGACATGCTGAAGGCCGCGGGCGCCGAGATCGTCGACATCTCGCTGCCGCATACCAGGTACGCCCTGCCCGCCTACTACGTCATCGCGCCCGCCGAGGCGTCCTCGAACCTCGCCCGCTACGACGGCGTGCGCTACGGCCGGCGGGCGAAGATCGGTGCGAACGAGGGCATCACCGCGCTCTACGAGCGCACCCGCGCCGAAGGCTTCGGCCCGGAGGTGCGCCGCCGGATCATGATCGGCACCTATGTGCTGTCCGCCGGCTACTACGACGCCTACTATCTGCGCGCGCAGAAGGTTCGCACGCTCATCAAGCGCGACTTCGAGGCGGCGTTCGAGGCCGGCGTCGACGCGATCCTCACCCCTGCCACGCCCTCCGCCGCCTTTGGAATCGGCGCGATGGCGAACGCCGATCCGGTGGAGATGTACCTCAACGACGTCTTCACGGTGACGGTGAATCTCGCCGGCCTGCCCGGGGCCGCCGTGCCCGCCGGCCTCTCCGCGCAGGGCCTGCCGCTCGGGCTGCAGGTGATCGGCAGGCCATGGGGTGAGGCAGAAATGCTGGATGTTGCCTTCGCGATCGAACAAGCGAGCGGTTTTGCTGCAAAACCGTCGAAATGGTGGTAAGACCGCCGCAAAGCGAGCGGGCTTAACGCGAAAGGCAGGCTACTAGATGCGGATTGTGGCGGTGGTTTTGTGCGCGGCGCTCGCCGGATGCACCAGCAGCGTGGTGTCGGTGCCGAGTGATGCGAACGTGACCGAGGTGCCGCTCACCGGCAGTGCGTCGAGCTATGGCTCGGCGAGCCTCTCGGGCGAGCCGCATCCGGAGGGGCCGATGATCCCGCCCGTCGGCGCGCCGTCCGCCGACGGCACCGGCGCGGCGCTCGATCAGGACCGCATCAACCTGATGCAGTGGACCCTCGCGCAGCAGAAGATCGACGCCGCCAAGGCACAGGCCGACCTCGACGACGCCCGCCGGCAGCTCGTGGTGTTCCAGCCGACCAACGTACCCTCGGAGAACGGCGTCAACGTCGCGCTCTACGCCAAGCAGTCGACGAATCGGGTGGGCGAGAAGGTGTACGACCGCTCGGTCGGCGCGCGCGTGTCCAGCATCGGCGCCTGCGGCCACTATCGGTCCGACGACGACGCCCAGCGCGCCTTCCTGGCCGCCGGCGGGCCGGATCGCGACCCCAACGGCCTCGATCCCGACGGCGACGGCTTCGCGTGCAAGTGGGATCCGGCGCCTTACCGCGCGCTCAACTGAGCTTCGGCGCTCGGGTGCAGTCCCGGCGCGTATCCTGCGGCGAGCACCGCCCGCACGGCGGCCGGCGTGACCGCGACCACGGGCGCGTCTGCGGGTGCGTCCCGCGCGGGCGTGTAGCCGCCGAAGCTCCACGCCAGCGCGCCCCCCGGCACGCTGAGGCGGAACCCGCCGTCGAGCCGGAAGACCGCCCCCGGCGGCAGGCTGCCGCGCGGCACCGTGTCGGGCGGCCGCAGCCGCTCGGCGTGCAGCACCCGGTCGATCTCGCCAGCGCGCGGCGGCGCATCGAGCCCGTGCGCCCGGGCCCAGGCCGCGGCGAAGGCCAGTGCCTCGGCCCGGCGGCACTCGAAGCAGGGACGATGGCCGGCGGCCAGCGCCGTTGCCTCGTCGAGAAAGAAGATCTCGGTATAGCCCGCGCCCATCACCGCCCGCTGTCGCCCGTGAAACGTCAGCCGGCAGGCGATCCACGCCCGGCTGCGCCATCGCGCGGCCCCGAGCGTCCCGTCTGCCCAGTGCAGCCGCCCGCCGCGATTGCCCATCAGGAGCCCGCGCGCGTCCACGGCGTGCAGGCTGCCGTCCGGCGCGGCGCGGTTCTGCAGCGGCGAGGGACGGGGCATCGGCGGACCTCCACGGGCATCAGGCCATGCGCCTGATCCGCGCGTCCAGCCCGAATTTCGGCCCCCGCCGCGACGGCCTCCGGCCGACATTGGTCGTGCTGCACCACACGGCGATGCAGACCGCCGAGGCCGCGGTCGAGCGCCTGTGCGACCCGGGGGCGGAGGTCTCCGCCCACTGGGTGATCGGCGGCGACGGCACGCTCTGGGCCCTCGTCGACGAGGCCGAGCGGGCGTGGCACGCGGGCGCAGGCAGCTGGCAGGGGCGGGGCGACGTGAACTCCCGCTCGATCGGCATCGAGCTCGCCAACCCCGGGCCGCTCGCCGGCTGCCCGCCGTTCCCCGAGCCGCAGATGGCGACGCTCGAGGCGCTGCTCGACGGGATCCGCGGCCGCTGGGGCATCGGCGCCCCGGGTGTGATCGCACATTCCGACATGGCCCCGGGCCGCAAGGCCGATCCCGGCCGGGCGTTCGACTGGCGCCGCCTCGCCCTCGGCGGCCGCGCGGTCTGGGTGCCCGAGCGCGCCGCCCCGGGCGGCGAGCCGGCGTTTGCCGCCGCCGCCGAACGCTTCGGCTATCCGCTCGCGGACGCCGGCCTCGCCGACGTGCTGGCCGCCTTCCGCCTGCGCTTTCGCCCCTGGGCGAGCGGCCCGTTGTCCCCCGAGGACGTCGGCACGGCCGAGGATTTGCCCGCCTGACGGCCGGTCAGGGCTGGTCGAGTGCGTCGAGCGCCGCGAGCATCCCCTCGCGTCCCGGGCCCGGCGCCACGACCCGCCGCCCCGCCACCGGCACCGCCGCCGCCACCGCCGCGCTGAGGCCGACCACCGTGACCGCGCCGAGATCGAGGCCCGCCACCGCCTGGGCGAACGCCCGTGCCGTGCGCGGCGAGAACAGCGGCACCACCACCGGGTCGCCGCGGGCGATGATCCCCTGCGCCTCGGGCGGAAGCGGCAGCGTGACCTGCTCGTAGAGCTCCGCCGCCCGCGCCGGCACGCCCCGCGCCGAGAGCGCGCCCAGCAGGTCGCCCGCCGCGTGCCGCCCGCGGACGTGCAGCAGGTCGCCCCCGCCCGGCCGCCACCAGCAGGCGGCGAGCGATGCCAGCGCGTCCACGTCCCCGTCGGCCGACAGCGCCTCGAAGCCCGCGTCCCGCGCCGCCGCCGCGGTCATCGCGCCGACGCAGAGCGCCGGCAGCCGCCGCTCCGGGCTGGCCGCCGCGAACGCCTCCACCCCGTTCGCCGAGGTGAAGAGCAGCCCGCCGACGCCCGCGAGTTCGACCGGCCCCCCCGCCGGCGCGATGGCGAGGAGGGGCGCGACGACGACCGGCGCGAAACGCCCGGGCAGGCGCCGGGCCAGCGCCGCGGCGAAGTCCGCCGACTGCGCCGCCGGCCGCGTCAGGATCAGCGCCCGGCTCACCGCACGACCTCGGCCAGATCGGCGTCGAACGGCTCGTCCGGTTGCAGCGGAAACGCCCGCGTCACCCGGCCGGCCGGCCGCAGCGCCACCGGCCCGCCCCAGCGTCGCCCCAGCGCGTCCGTAATCTGCCCGCCCCGGTCGCCGTCCCACCACACCGCCACCACCTGCGCCCCGTCCGCTGGCGGCGCGCCGGGATCGTCGGTGCCGACCACCGGCAGGTCGGGCCGCAGGTAGACGAGGTTCCCGGCGAGCCAGCTCGGCGCGGCCACGATCCGCTCCGCCCCGGGAAAGCGCGCCGCGATGTCATCGGCCAGCGCCGCCACCGGCGCCCGGTTCAGCGCCGGATTGCCCGGCTCGCCGTAGCGGATATTGATGCCGAGCGCGACGAACACCACCACCGCCAGCACGCCGATGGTCCGCAGCAGCGCCCGCGCCCCGCCCGCGCCGATCGCCTGCAGCAGCCGCACCGCGACGAGCGGCGCCGCGAGATAGACCACCGGCAGCAGCCAGAGCCGGCGGATGTTGGTCGTCCCGCTGAGCAGCACGCCGGCCGCCGCCATGGCGAGCCCGATCAGCACCGCCCGCAGGATCAGCCGGTCGAGAGTCGTCCACGGCCCCGGCGTCTCCCGCTCGCGCCGCCGCAGCAGCAGCAGGATGCCGCCCGCGACCAGCAGCGACAGCGCCAGCAGGTCGACCAGCGCGCGCGCCAGCGCCGCCAGGCCCGCCACCGCCGCCGCGCCGCCGGCCTCCGCCATCTGCAGCTTGTGGGCCGACGCGAATGCCAGCTCCGGATGCGCGAGCGCCCAGCGCAGCGGCAGCGCCACCAGCGCCGCTGCGATCGCCGCCGCCAGCAGCAACCCGACGACGGAAATCCGCGACCTCAGCTCCGCCAGCGTCAGCGCCGCGAGCACCAGCGCGGCCGGGACGATCAGGACGTTCGGCTTCGCCAGCAGCCCGAGCCCGGTCAGCAGCCCGAGGAGCGCCCAGCCACCCCGCGCGCCGGCCAGCGTCCGCGTGACGAACACCAGCACCGTTGCCGCCGCCAGCGCCGTCGCGAGCACCGAGTGGGTCAGGTCGCGCTGGCTCTCCCACGAGATTTGCGGGATCAGGAACAGCGCCAGCGCCGCGGGCCCGGCCACGCGCGCCGGATGCGCGCTGCGCAGCAGCCGCCAGACCGCGAGGTAGGTGGCCGCCAGCGCCAGGTTCTTCAGGAGCGAGAGCGCCAGTAGCGGGTCGGGAACAAGCTTGAGGAACCCCCACTGCAACCAGGAATAAAGCGGCGGTTGCGGCCCGTAGCCAAGCGCGAGCTGCCGGCTCCAGAGCAGGATCTCCGCCTCGTCGAGGTTGAGCCCGCCGCCGAGCAGGCGGCGCCACGCGACCTGCAGCGCGAAGTAGCCGCAGATCACCAGCGGCCAGTTCAGCTCCGGCCAGTTCGGCTCCGGCCCGTTCGGGCCCGGCTGCGCCCCGGAAACGGTGGCCGGACCAGCGCCAGACGTCCGGGCTGTTGCCAACGCCGCCTCCCCTCCATCGTCAGGATCGGGCGTAGTGCGCCGACACTCTTGCGACAAGACGTATCGCGCCGGCACCGCCAACCCGTCGTGCCCGATGATCTCGGCGCGCCAGTCCCGGCGAGAGGCTGCCGCGTCATCTTGGCGCGCCGAAAGCCCTTCGAAGATGACAGTTCGCTGAAAGGTTGCCTCGGCAAGGCCAAGATCCTTGAAACCGAGGCCCGCGAAGCCTAACCACTAGGAATGATTTCTCAAAAGGCGAAGTATGCTCTGAAGGCGCTCGGCACGCTCGCCGAGGAGCGGTCGC
The DNA here is from genome assembly GCF_047602525.1 of Amaricoccus sp. Lineage (GTDB taxonomy): Bacteria > Pseudomonadota > Alphaproteobacteria > Rhodobacterales > Rhodobacteraceae > Amaricoccus. Next base: position 3,694,687 of record NZ_JASGHB010000001.1, on the reverse strand, counting down.
GTGGCGGCTCGGCGCTCACGATCGAGGAAATCGCCACCCGCGCCGGCGTGCCGAAGCGGTTCCTCGAGCACATCCTGCTCGTCATCAAGAACGGCGGCGTGATCGGCAGCCGCCGCGGTCGCGTGGGCGGCTACCAGCTCATCAAGGACCCCGCGACCGTGACGCTCGGCTCGGTGCTGCGGCTGATCGACGGGCCGATCGCGCCGCTGCCCTGCCTGTCGCGCGGCGCCTACCAGCGCTGCGAGGACTGCGTCGACGAGGCGACCTGCACCATCCGCCGCGCCTTCGGCGACGTGTTCTCCGCCTACCTGCTGCTGGTCGAGTTCGATGACCGTCGAGGACCTGATTCGGGTCAATGAGCTGCCTGCGCCGCTGCTCGAATTCGGCAATCTCCTCTTAACTCCTGGTTAACCCATTGATCCGAGGCAATTCCCTGCCACTCAGTTTTGCTTGATTATCACGATAAACTCTGTCGTCATTATCGAAGAACAAGTGATGGAGGTTTCATGGACCGGATGCTCCCCGGCGCTGCGAACGAGGTGGCCGAGGCCGCCGCAGTCCGCACGGTCTACGTGTTCGACATGTTCGGCGCGATCCACCAGGTGGTGGCGAGCGACGACAGCGAGGACCCAAAGGCCGAACGCCGCGAAGAGGGCCTCCGCGATGCCGCCCGCCTCACCCCCGCGGTGGTGAAGCGTTGGCTCGCGGGCGCGGCATTCGCCGTGCTCGGCCTCGGCCTGACCCTCGATCCGGGCGCGGCGCTCGCCGCCGATACCCTGCTCAACGTGTCGTACGATCCGACCCGCGAACTCTACAAGGCGTACGACAAGGCGTTTGCCGAGCACTGGAAGGCGCTCGGCCACGACGCGGTGGAGATCAAGACCTCGCACGCCGGCTCGGGCGCGCAGGCCCGCTCGGTCATCGACGGGCTCGACGCGCAGGTGGTGACGCTGGCGCTCGCCTCCGACGTCGACGCCATCGCCTCGAAGACCGGCAAGATCCCGGCGGACTGGCAGGCGAAGCTGCCGCACAACTCCGCCCCCTACACCTCGACGATCGTCTTCCTGGTGCGCTCCGGCAACCCGAAGGGCATCCAGGACTGGGGCGACCTGGTGAAGGATGACGTGCAGGTCATCACGCCCAACCCGAAGACATCCGGCGGCGCCCGCTGGAACTACCTCGCCGCCTGGGCCTGGGCCGACAAGCACTTCGGCGGCAACCAGGACCAGATCCGCGACTACATGCACAACCTCTTCGCCCACGTTCCGGTGCTCGACACCGGCGCCCGCGGCGCCACGACCACCTTTGCCCAGCGCGGCATCGGCGACGTGCTGCTCGCCTGGGAGAACGAGGCGTTCCTCGCCGAGAAGGAACTCGGCGAAGGCCAGTTCGAGATCGTCCGCCCGTCGCTCTCGATCCTCGCCGAGCCGACGGTCGCCGTGGTCGACGGCAACCTGCACTCCGATTCGCAGAAGGCGGCGGCCGAAGAATACCTGTCCTGGCTCTACAGCCCCGAGGCACAGGCGATCGCGGTGAAGAACTTCTACCGCGCCTGGGACACCAGCAAGGCCGACCCGGCCGACGTCGCCCTGCTGCCGAAGCTCGAGCTCGTCACCATCGACGACCTGGGCGGCTGGAAGAAGGTCCAGCCGGAACACTTCGGCGACGGCGGCGTCTTCGATCAGATCTATCAGGCAAAGTGACGAGCATGGCCCGCTTCCGCAACAAGTCCGCCCTCCCCGGCTTCGGCCTCGCAACGGGCATCATGATGACGGTGCTCTCGATCGTCGTCATCCTGCCGATCGTCGCGCTGCTCGCCCGGGGCGGCGAGATCGGGGCGGGCCAGCTCTGGTCCGACATCAACTCGCCCCGCGTCTGGGCGGCACTGGCGCTGTCGTTCCGCGTCGCCTTCCTCGCGGCGGTCTTCAACCTCGTGTTCGGCCTGATGCTCGCGTGGGTGCTCACCCGCTACGATTTCCCGGGCCGCCGCCTGATCGACGCGGCGGTCGACCTGCCCTTCGCGCTGCCGACCGCGGTCGCGGGCATCGCGCTGACCGCGCTCTACGCCCCGAACGGGGTGCTTGGCTCGATCGCGCTGCAGATGGGGGTGAAGGTCGCCTACACCCCCCTCGGCATCTGGATCGCGCTCGTCTTCGTCGGCCTGCCGTTCGTCGTGCGGACGGTGCAGCCGGTGATCGCCGAGCTCGACCGGGAGGTCGAGGAGGCGTCCGCCACCCTCGGCGCCGGCCGGATCCGCACCTTCTGGCGCGTGATCCTGCCGACGCTCTCGCCGGCGCTGCTCACCGGCTTCGCCCTCGCGCTCGCCCGCGGTGTCGGCGAGTACGGCTCGGTCATCTTCATCGCCGGCAACCTGCCGCAGGTGACGGAGATCGCGCCGCTGCTCATCGTCATCCGGCTCGAGGAATTCAACTACGACGGCGCGGTGGCCATCGCCATCGCCATGCTCTCCATCTCGTTCACCATGCTGCTGGCCATCAACCTCGTACAGGTCCTGAACCGGAGGAAGTACGGCAATGCCTGAAGATCGCTTCGTCCCCTCGATCTACCGCTCCAGCGAACAGCGCCGCGCCTTCGGCCCGCGCGCCGGGATGCTCCTCGGCCTGCTGACCGGCTTCGGTCTCGCGGCCTGGGTGTACGCCTCCGGCGCCGGCCTGATCGCCGCTTTCCTCGCCTACAGCTTCGGCGCTTCGCTGACCCTGTTCGCGGTTGTTGCCTTCGCCTCGCTCCGCCCGGCGGCCATCATCCGCCGCGCCGCCGCGCCGCTGCATTTCCACAGGATTTGAGTACATGGTCGATCTGGCCCTCTCCCCTGCCGACTCCGGGCGCCCGGCCCGGCGGTCGTCGCGCATGCCGCGGAGCGTGACGTCGGAGCCGATCTGGCTCCGCATCGCGCTCATCGGCCTGTCGCTGGCGCTGCTGAGCGTGCTGCTGTTTGCGCCGCTCATCGCGGTGTTCTCGCAGGCGCTGCAGGAGGGGATCGGCTCGGCCCTCGAATCCCTCGCCGACCCGGACGCGCAGGCCGCGATCCGGCTGACGCTGCTCACCGCCGCCTTCGCGGTGCCGCTCAACGCCGTCTTCGGCCTCGCCGCCGCCTGGGCGATCGCCAAGTTCGACTTCCGCGGCAAGGCGTTCCTCATCACGCTCATCGACCTGCCGTTCTCGGTCTCGCCGGTCGTCGCCGGCCTCTGCTTCGTGCTGCTCTTCGGCGCGAACAGCGGGATCGGCGGCTGGTTCGTCGCGCACGGCTACCCCATCGTCTTTGCCGTGCCCGGCATCGTGCTCGCGACAATGTTCGTGACCTTCCCCTTCGTCGCCCGCGAGCTGATCCCGATCATGGAAGAGCACGGCCGGGCCGAGGAAGAGGCGGCGCTGACGCTCGGCGCCTCCGGCTGGCGGATGTTCCGCACCGTGACGCTGCCGAACGTGCGCTGGGCGCTGCTCTATGGCGTGCTGCTGTCGAACGCCCGCGCCATGGGTGAATTCGGCGCCGTCGCCGTCGTCTCCGGCCGCATCCGCGGCGAGACGACCACGATGCCGCTGATGATCGAGATGTTCTACAACGAGTACATGCCGGTCGCGGCCTTCACGCTGGCCGCGCTGCTGGCGCTGCTCGGCCTCGTCACGCTGGCGGCGAAGTCGCTGCTCGAGTGGCGTCACGGCGGCGAGCTGGCCGCCACCCGCCGCCACTGACCCCGTTTGCCTTACCGCGCCCCAAGATGTCCCGAGCCCTGAGAGGAACCAGTCCGATGCATATCGAAGTCGAAGAGCTCGCCAAGGAATTCGGCGCCACCACCGCCCTGCTGCCGGTCAGCCTCTCGATCCCGTCGGGCGCGCTCATCGCGCTGCTCGGGCCGTCGGGCTCGGGCAAGACCACGCTGCTGCGCATCCTCGGCGGCCTCGAGTTCCCGACCTCGGGCCGCGTGCTCTTCGACGGCCAGGACGCCACCGGCCTGTCGGTGCAGGAGCGCCGCGCCGGCTTCGTCTTCCAGCACTACGCGCTGTTCAAGCACATGACGGTGTTCGAGAATATCGCCTATGGCCTGCGTGCCCGGCCCAGGGCCACCCGGCCGACCGCGCCCGAGATCGACCGCCGGGTGAACAAGCTCCTGCACCTGATCCAGCTGCCCGACATCGGCCGGCGCTATCCCGCGCAGCTCTCCGGCGGCCAGCGCCAGCGCGTCGCGCTCGCCCGCGCGCTCGCCATCGAGCCGCGGATGCTGCTGCTCGACGAGCCGTTCGGCGCGCTCGACGCCCGCGTCCGCAAGGAGCTGCGCACCGGCCTGCGTGAAATTCACGACCAGACCGGGCTCACCACCATCTTCGTCACCCACGACCAGGACGAGGCGATGGAGCTGGCCGACCTCGTGGTCGTCATGTCCATGGGCCGGATCGAGCAGGTGGGCACGCCGAAGGAGATCCGCAGCCGTCCGGCCACCCGCTTCGTCGCGGAATTCATCGACGCCTGAGCGGCAGGAGCGCAGGCAGGCGCACGGCCCGGATCGAAACAATCCGAAGGATATCTTGCGCTTAACCCGCCGCTAACGCTCTTGCGGCCGCGCGCCGCCTCGTCAACACTTCCGAAATGTCCCGAGAGGCGGCCCAGTCAGTCGCTTCTCCACCTGAACGGGCGGGGTCTTCCCCGCCCGCTCCTTTTCCGGGACCATCCACCCGGCTACTGCTCGTGACTGCCCCAGGGGCCATGATGCGCTCCGGCCATGTCCACCCGCTCGAAGCCATGGGCCCCGAAGAAGTCGCGCTGGGCCTGCAGCATGTTCGCCGTGCCGCGCGCCGTGTGCATCGTGTCGAAATAGGCGAGCGCGGCCGACAGCGCCGGCGTCGGAATCCGCGCCAGTGCCGCGGCGGCCACCACCGCGCGCAGGCCGCCCTCGCTGCGCTTCAGCTTCTCGGCGAACTGCGGCGCGAACATCAGGTTCGCGCCCTCGCCCGTCTCCATCGCCGCCGCCATGTCGTCGAGCATCGCCGAGCGGATGATGCAGCCCGCGCGCCAGACCCGGGCGATGCCGCCGAGCGGCAGCGACCAGCCGAACTCCTTCGACGCCGCCGCGAGCAGGCCGAAGCCCTGCGCATAGCAGGCGATCTTGCCCGCCAGGAGCGCCGCCTCCAGCTTGTCGACCATCCCGTCCACCGGCACCGGCTCGGGGGAGAGGCCGAAGATCCGCGCGCCCTCCACCCGTTCGGCCACCCGCGCGGACAGGTTGCGCGCCGCCACGGCCGCCTCGATCGCGGTGTCGGGCGCCCCGAGCATCAGCGCCTCGATCGCCGTCCAGCGCCCGGTGCCCTTCTGCCCGGCGCTGTCCTTGATGACGTCGAGCATCGGCTTGCCGGTCTTCGGGTCCAGCGCCCGCGCGACGATGCCGGTGATCTCGATCAGGTACGACTTGAGCGGCCCGCCGTTCCAGCGGTCGAACACGTCCGCGACCTGCAGCGGCGTCAGCCCCAGCCCGTCGCGAAGCACGCCATAGACCTCGGCGATCATCTGCATGTCGGCGTACTCGATGCCGTTGTGCACCGTCTTGACGAAGTGCCCTGCCCCGTCCGGCCCCATCCAGCCGGCGCAGGGAGTCGTGCCGAACCGCGCGGCGATCGCGTCGAAGACGGGCGCCACGCGGTCCCATGCCGCCTTCGGGCCGCCGCCCATGATCGCCGGCCCGTGCCGCGCGCCTTCCTCGCCGCCGGAGACGCCGACGCCGAGATAGGGCGCGCCACGCTCCGCCGCCGCGGCCGCGCGCCGCACCGTGTCGTGGAAATTGGCGTTGCCGCAGTCGATGACGAGATCGTCCGTGTCGAGCAGGGGCGTCAGGCGGTCGATCATCTCGTCAACCGGCGCGCCCGCCGGCACCATCAGGATGATCGCCCGCGGCGGCGTCAGCGCCGCCACCAGCGCCTCCAGGGAGTCGCACGGCGTGATCCGGGCCGCGAGGTCCCCCGCCCCGGCGACGAACGCCGTGGTGACGCTCGTCGTGCGGTTGTAGACCGCAATCTCGAAGCCCTTCTCGGCGATGTTGAGCGCCAGCGCCGCGCCCATGGTGCCGAGCCCGACCAGTCCGATATCCGCCGCCATCTCCGCTCTCCCCCAACGGGCCAACCCTGCTGCGGCCGGAAATATGGCCGGGGTTCCGGGGCGAGGCAAGCAACCGGCTCAGGGCGGCCCGAGCACCAGCAGCAGCCCGGCGATCGTCACGAAGCCGCCGACGGTCGTCGCGAGCATCACCATCGCCGCCGGCGCGCCCTCGCCGTACTGCGCCGCGAGGACCGGATAGACCCCCATCACCGGCATTGCCGCCATCAGCACGCCCGCGCGCACCATCGCCGGGTCGAGCGCGACCCCGGCGAACCAGAGCAGCGCGAAGACCACGCCCACCGCCAGCGGATGCGCCACGAGCTTGCCCGCCGCCACCCAGAGCACCCGCGCGCTCCGCGCCGCGCGCGGCACGTCGACCAGCGCACCGCCGATCACGATCAGCGATACCGCGGCACTGGAGCGGGCGATGATCTCCACCGCCTGCGACACCAGCACCGGCACCGGGATGCGGAGCGCCGTCAGCACGAGGCCGGTCACCAGCGCGAGGATGAGCGGGTTGCGCGCAACGCTCGCGATCGTCCACCCCCAGGCCCGCCCACCGCGCGAGGCTTCCGCCAGCACCAGGATCAGCGGGATCAGCACCACGTTCTCGACGATCATGTTGAGCGCCAGCACCCGGTCGGCAATGGACGGCAGCGCCAGCAGCAGGATCGGATATCCGAAGAAGCCGCTGTTCGCGCAGGCCGCGCCCATCGCCTCGAACGTCGGACCGCCGCCCGTCCGCCCCGACCGCACCGCGACGGTCCAGAACAGCCCGAACGTCGTGAGCGAGCCGACGAGATAGGCGGCCAGATACGCCGGATCGACCAGCGTCCCGAACTCGCGCCCGGCGACCGCGCGAAAGATCAGCGCCGGCAGCGCCAGCATCACCACATAGCGCCCCAGCGCGCGCAGGTCGCTCGGCCCGAACACCCCGCCCCGGCGCACCGCATAGCCGAGCGCGATCAGCGCGAAGATCGGCCCGGTGACGGAAAAGATGGCGCTCATGGCAGACGACCTCGCAACTGACCGCGCCCGCGCGTCCTGGCGACCCGCCGCGCGCACCTCCAGAGACTCGCGCGCCCGGCTCCGCCCTTCGTCATGGCGGGAATACGCCACCACCCGGACAAGGCGCGGTCAGCGGGCTGCCACCGTCGCCACGTCAGCCCGCCGCCCGGTCTCGATCGAGCGCCAGACGGCATCCATCACCGCGAGGTTGCGCGCCCCCTCGATGGCACCGACGCGGGTGGGGGCGCCATCCTCCACCACGGCCCGGAAGTGGCGGATCTGCCGGGCGTAGGGGCTTTCATGGGGTGCCTCCGCCCGGGTCATCGTCATCGGCACGGTCCAGTCGCGCGCCCCGTCGTGGCGCCAGACCTCGAGCCGCGGCAGCGTCACGGACGCATGCGTGCCGACGAAGCGGTGCGAGTTCACGTCGTGCACGGCGAAGCGCGGGCTGTCGCCGGCCGTCAGGTCCCAGCTCCACGGCCCCGCCGCGGTGTCCGACACGACGAACGAGGCGAGCGCCCCGTCGGCGAACTCGAAGGTGATCGCGCCGGTATCCTCGACCGCCAGCCCGCGCGTCGCGCTCGACGCGTAGGCCGCGAGCGACACGATCTCGCCGCAGAGAAAGCGCAACAGGTCGATCTCGTGGATCAGGTTGATGAGGAAGGTCCCGCCGATCCCCGGCGTCCGGCGCCAGGCCGGAGCGAAATAGTCGTCGGGCTTCATCATGCAGGCGCTGGCGCTGACGCAGACCAGCCGCCCGAGAGTGCCGGCGTCGACGATCTCCTTGGCCTTCTGCAGCGTCGGGTGGTGCCGGCGGTGATGCCCGACCAGCACCGCGAGCCCGCTGCCTGCCTGCGCCGCGAGCAGCGTCTCGGCCTCGGCCACCGTGTTGCCGATCGGCTTCTCGACGATCACCGGCACGCCCGCCGCGAGGCAGTCGAGTGCGATCGGCACGTGCGTCTCGTTCGGGGTGGCGATGATCGCCCCGTCCGGCCGCTCGGCCTCGAGGAGCGCCCGGTGGTCGCGGTAGTGCGCCGTGCCAGAGCGCGCCGCCAGCGCCGCGCCGCCGTCGAACGGATCGGCGACCCCGGCGATCTCGAAGCCCTCCGTCTCCAGGATCGCCTGCACATGGGTCGCCCCGATCGCTCCCCCACCGATCACCGCCAGTCTCATGTCATCCCCCCGCTCGGGATCAACGAAGAGATGTTTGTCGCCGACCCGCTTGATGTCACCCGTGAGATCGCCGATTTCACGCCACGTCCACCCCTTCGACCACGGCCCGCGTCGCCCGCAGCGCCAGCGCCGCCCGCTCGGCGCCGCCGACGCGTTCGGCCAGCGCGACGTTCGGGATCTCGATGCTGATGACGGCATCCCCCGGGATCGCCCGGGCCAGTCCGGCGAGGTCGATCCCGCCGTCTCCCGGCATCAGCCGCCCCCGCCTGGCGACCTCGATCAGCCCCGCGTCGGACGGATCGTAGACCGCCGGCCCGTCGCAGAACTGCACGTAGTTGAGCCGGTCGCGCGGCATCGCCGCCACCTCGGCCAGCGTCGTTGCCGAGCGGTCGAAATGCAGCGCGTCGATCAGAACCCCGCCGTTGGCCTCGCCCGCCGCCTCGACGATCCGGAGCGCGGTCGCGAGGTCGGGCACCCTGGTCCACGGCATGAACTCGAGGTCCACCGTCAGGCCGAACCCGGCCGCGAGCCGCGCCAGCCGGCCGAGGCTGTCGGCCAGCCGCGCCTCCTCCGGGTCGTCGCCCGCCACCAGCACGTTCCGTGCCCCGAGCCGCCGGCCGCGCTCGAAGAACGGCGCAAACCCCGCCACGTCGGTGTCGGGCTTCAGCCGGACGATCTCGATGTCCGCCACGCCCACCCCGGTGTCGCGCAGCGCCGCCTCTGTCTCGGCCAGCACGCGGTCATCGGTCAGCAGCGGATAGTCCGCCTCCGCCCCCGGCGCGGCCGGCAGCATGCGGAGCCCGATCAGGTCATATCCCGCCGCGCCCGCCGCCCGCACCGCCTGCACCGGCCCGAGGTCGAAGACGGTGAGAAACGCCAGCGAATACCGGTGCGCCATCCCGCCCCCCTACTGCAGCGGCGAGAAAGCGAGCGGCATCAGGATCGCCGAGGTCATGTCCGGGCTCAGCCAGTCCGGCCCGCCCTTGGGCGGCCAGGCGCCATCCGCCACCGACTGCCCCCGCGCCTTTGCCCGCGCCTCGAGGCTCGGATAGGGCCAGAGCTGGGTCAGCCGCGGCGGGCCGTCGAGCGCATACATGGCGATCGTCAGCGGCGAGTAGTCGCTCCGCTTCGGAACCGCCGCCTCCCACTTGCCCATGGTCGGCATCAGGCCGTTGAGCTTCGCGCGGTAGGTGCGCAGCTCGTAGAACGGCCCGAAATTGCCCGGCACCACCGGCGGCAGGAAATCGAACGGCTTGTAGGTGTCGAACGTCAGGCCGACCAGATGCTCGAGGCACCCGAACGGGTTCTCGCTCCGGAGCGCCCGGTCGCGCTCGGCCGCGAGGTCGTCGAGGCTGTCGAAGCCGCGCAGCACGTACACCTCGTTCAGCGCGCCGATGTCCGAGCCGAACGCCCCGAGCAGCGCTCCCCGCGCCTCCGGCGCCGTCACCCATGCCTCGATGGCCGGCGCCGCCTTGCCCGCGCCGAAGATCACCGTCTTCAGCGTCGCGATCTCGTAGACCTTCATCCTGCGGTTTCCCCGATCTCTTCCCTGGTTTCCTCAAGCCCGCCCACGGGCAACCCCGTGACGGGCAGCCCCGCGAGCACCCGGCCCGCGACGTATCCGAAGGTCATGGCCGGCCCGAGGGTGATTCCGCCGCTCGGGTAGGTGCCGCCCATGATGCTCGACATGTCGTTGCCCACGGCGAACAGCCCCGGGATCGCCGCGCTGCCCGCGCCCAGCACCCGCGCCGCCGCGTCGGTCCTGAGACCCGCGAACGTGCCGAGGCTGCCCGGCACGATCCTGACGGCATAGAACGGCCCGGCCTCGACCGGCCCGAGCGAGGGGTTCCGGCCCGTCGCTGCCGCATCGCCCTGCACCTTGTTGTAGGCCGAGCGGCCGCGGCCGAACGCCGGATCGTCGCCCGCCGCCGCAGCACGGTTGAATGCCGTGACCGTCGCCTCCAGCGCCGCCGGATCGAGACCACAGGCAAGCGCCAGCTCGCCGATCGTCCGGCCCCGCTTCAGATAGCCCGATGCGAGATACGGCCGCAGCGGGAACGGGAACGGCTTTGCCCCGCCGAGGCCCCAGCGCCGTTGCGCCCGGTGGTCGGCGAGGAGCCACGCCACGGGCGCCTCGCCCGCCGGCGTCGCGCGGAACAGCGCCGCCATGAAATCGTGGTAGCTGTCGGCCTCGTTCACGAAACGCCGGCCGTGGGAGTCGACGGCGAGGAAGCCGGGCTTCGACCGCTCGACCAGATGCGGGAAGCGCCCGACGCTGCCATCCTTGCGCGGCACCAGCGACACGGGCGCCCAGGCCCCGGGGTGCACCAGATCGTCGGCCACCACCGCGCCGACCGCCTCGGCGATCCGCATCCCGTCGCCGGTGTTCCCCTCCGGTGCCGCCGAGTGATGGCCCGTGCCGTCCGGCGCATGCTCGAACATCGCCGCGATCCGCGCGGCATCGTGCGGGAAGCCGCCGGTGGCGAGCACGACGCCCCGCCGCGCCCGCACCGTCCCGGGCGCCGCCCCGGCCACCCGCGCGCCGACCACCCGGCCGTCCTCGACGATCAGCGCCACTGCCGGCGCCCCGGTGCGGATCGCGACACCCGCGTCGAGCGCGCTGCGCAGCAGCCGCGCCACCAGCGCGTTGCCGTTCACCAGCTGCGCCGAGCGCCCGTGCCGCACCAGATCGCGGCCATGCCGCAGGAACCGGCGCGTGACGTGCGCGAACGAGGCGGTGGAGCGCAGCCAGTTGACGAAATGCCCGAGGTCGGCCCCCGAGGCGATCCCCATGCCACCGACGGAAATGAGGTCGAGCGGTGGCCGCAGCTTGTCGAGCCACGGCCCGAGCCGACGCCCGTCATAGGGCGCGCCCGCCACCGACCGCCCGCCGGTCGCGTGGCCGGGCGTGGCGTGAAAGTCCGGGACGCGGTTGCCGTCGACGAACGCCACCTCGGTCTCGGCCTCGAACCAGCGCACCATCTCCGGCCCGTTGGCCAGGAACACGTCGATCCGCGGATCGCCGGCCGCATTGCCGAGCTCGCTCGCCAGATAGCGCCGCGGCTCGGTCTCGTCCTCGATGATCCCTGCCCGCTCGGCGAGCGGGTTGCGCGGGATCCACAGCCAGCCGCCGGACCAGGCGCTGGTGCCGCCAAGCACCGGCGCCTTCTCGATCACCAGCACCTCGAGCCCGGCGCGGGCCGCCACGACGGCGGTCGCAAGACCGCCGGCGCCCGAGCCCACCACCAGCACATCGCAGGTGGCCGGAAGCAGCGCGCCGTCCTGCGGCACCAGCGGCATGGCCCGCTCGTTCATGCCGGGATCGTCCGCGCCGGCCCGGGCGTGAAGAACCGCGATCCCCGGCTGGCCGCGCCGATCTCGGCGGCGGCCTCCGCCAGCGGCGGCGCCAGCGCCTCCATGCGGGCGGCGTCGAGCCGCACGCTCGGCCCCGCGATCGACAGGCAACCGACCACATTGCCATCGTCCGGCCGGCGCACCGGCACCGCCATTGCTGCCATGCCGGCGAGATAGCTGTCGACCGCCACCGCATAACCGCACTGACGCGCCGCCGCGAGCCGGGCCAGCAGGTCGGTCGCGCCGGTCGGCGCATGGCTGCCCGCCCCTGCCCGCGTCGGCGCGATCCCCTGCCGGGCCGCCGCCATCAGCGCCGCCTCGTCGCTCATGGTCGAGAGCCACGCCGTGCCCCCGGCGGAGGAGGCGAGGTGCGCCACCACGCCCTGCTCGCGGCCGGGATCGTAGCGCAGGCCCGTGGTCGCGCCCTGCGCCACCCCGACCCACACCAGGTTTTCGCCGTCGACCACGCTGAGCCGCACCAGTTCGCCCGAACTCGGCCGCCAGCCGGTCGAGCGTCGGCTGCGCCACGTCGGTGATGCCGCTCTGGCCGAGGAAGCTCAGGCCCATCGCCGCAAGCTTGATCGTCAGGCCATAGTCGCCCTGCGCACGGTCCTGCCGGACGTAGCCGAGCCTCGCAAGATCATTCAGCAGCCGGTGGGCCGCGCTCGGCGGGATGTCGAGCCGCGTGGCGATCGCCCCGACCGACAGGCCGCCGGGCTGCCCGCACAGCAGCTCGAGAATGCCCAAGGTTCGCTCCAGCACGCCGCTCATCTGCGACTCTCCGCGTTGTCTCCGTCGCGGTCGTAGCACATGCACGCCATAAATGGAATGTAATTCTAAACTTGAACGAAAGCCCGTTTATGACCATGCAGGAGGCCGTGTCGCCGAATCGCATGGCGGCTCGGCCCGGCCCCGGGGAGGTGGCTCGAATGGACGTGACGCTGACTGGCGAAACCCGCCTCTTCTATATCGTGGGAGACCCGATCGCTCAGGTGAAGTCGCCGCCCGCGCTGACCGCGATCCTGATGAAACGTGGCGCCAACGCGCTGCTCGTCCCCGCCCATGTCGCGCCGGCCGACCTCGAGCTCTTCCTGCAGGCGGCGCGCGCCACCCGGAACGTCGACGGCATCGTGGTAACGGTGCCGCACAAGCTGGCCGCCCTCGCCCATTGCGACGAACCGACGGAACGGGCGCGGTTTGCCGGCTCGACCAACGTCATGCGCCGGGGGGCGGATGGCCGCTGGCGCGGCGACAACACCGATGGCCAGGGCTACATGGACGGGATCGCCGCCTGCGGCTTCGACGTCGCCGGCAAGACCGCGCTTCTGGTCGGCGCCGGCGGGGCGGGCGCGGCGATCGCCTACGAGATCCTCGCGCGTGGCGCCGCGCACCTGAAGGTCCACGACATCGACACCGCCCGCCGCGACCGCATCGTCGGTCGCCTCGGGGAGCGTTTCCCCGGCCGGATCTCGGTCGGCGATGCGGATCCGTCCGGCGTCGACCTCGTGGCAAACGCCACGCCGCTCGGGATGCGCGACGGCGACCCGCTGCCCGTCGATGCCACGAAGCTCGCCGGCACGCAGTTCGTCGCCGACGTCATCACCAAGCCGGAGATCTCGCCGCTGCTGGTCGCCGCCCGCGCGCTCGGGTGCGCCATCATGCCGGGAGCGGGCATGTTCAACGCGCAGGCAGAGCTGCTGGTCGACCGGATGCTGGGAATGGAGACGGCCTGACGCCCGCAGGCCGCTCAGGCGGCCTGCGCGAAGCTCACCCGGTTGCGGCCGGTTTCCTTCGAGCGGTAGAGCGCACAGTCGGCACGCTTGATGATCGCCTCGGGATCGCTGTCGGCGGCAGTGGCGATGGCAACGCCGATCGACACCGTGACCTCGACCTCGCCGCCGTCGGGCAGCGGCACCGCCGCACCCTCGATCGCCCGCCGGATCCGCTCCGCTGCCGCCGCCGCCGCGCTCTGGTCGACGTCGGGCATAGCGACGAAGAACTCCTCGCCGCCGAAGCGCGAGACCAGATCGACGCCGCGGATGTTCTCCTGCAGCCGGCGCGAGAACTCCTTCAGCACCGCATCGCCGGCGTCATGGCCGAACCGGTCGTTGATCGACTTGAACTTGTCGAGGTCGATCATCATCACCGCGAACACGCCGTCGGTCTCGTGCGCCCGCTCCATCACCCGCAGCATGTGCTGGCTCGCATAGCGGCGGTTGTAGATCCCGGTCAGCGGGTCGATCACCGCGAGCTTCAGCCCGTTCCTGAGGTTGCTACGCAGCCGGTCGGAATACCGCTTGCGCCGCAGCTGCGAGCGAATCCGCGCGATCAGCTCGCTGACGTCGAACGGCGTCTCGATGTAGTCGGACGCGCCGAGGTCGAGGCCCTTCGCCGCCACCTGCACGTCGCCGTTCTCGACGACGAGAATCACCGCCGACTGCCGGGTCTCCGGCCGCGAGCGCAGCGCCGAGACGAGGCGCAGGCCGTCGCCGCCCTCGGCGAGCGACTGATGCACCACGAAGCAGTCGGGCAGCTCCATCCGGGCGAGGTTCATCGCCTCGCGTTCCGAGTGGGTGACGATCGTGGGGATCGCCAGCCGGTCGCTGAGCTGCCGCGCCCAGAGCGCGCCCTGGATATCCGACGGCGGGGCGAGCAGGATCGGCCCGCCGGTGTCGAGGTCGATCTCGGCCCCGACTTCGCCGACGAAGTCCGCGAGCCCCAGCTCGCGCGACGTCATGTCGCGCAGGCGCAGCTCGTCGAACATCATCTTCATCCGCATCAGGTTTCTGACACGGGCGAACAGCGCGAGATCGTTGAACGGCTTGGACAGGAAGTCGTCGGCGCCCGCCTCGAGGCCGCGGATCCGCTCCTCCGGCGTGTCGAGCGCCGTCACCATGATGACGGGAATGTGCGCCGTCTCCGGCCGCGCCTTCAGCGCCTCGCAAACCTCGAAGCCGTCCATGTCGGGCATGAGCACATCGAGCATCACCATGTCCGGCTGCTCGCTGCGCGCCATCTCGAGCGCCTGCGTGCCGTTCTCGGCAACCACCACATCGTAGTATGCGGAGGATAGCTTGGCGCGCAGGAGGAGCCGGTTCGTGGCAACGTCATCCACAACCAAGACTCGACCCGACATCCGGATGCCTCCCTTTGGAGTGCTGAAGCTTATCAGCCGCACCATGGGACGATTGTGTTAATGAATAGTAACCGGCGGTCAAAACGCCGGCCGGACGGCGCCAGCGCGGCGGCATTCCGCCTTGTCGTTCAATAATTTAAAACTGGCTTCCTGAACTCGGCCGCGGCCATCGGCGTTGATCGCGTCGATTTCGGCCGGGTGATGCGCCCCCGCCGCAACGCTCGAGCCGGACGGCGGCACGACATCCAGCAGCCGCCCGACGCACCATCGACGGCCGCGACCAGTTCACGCGTCGAGGACATCGAGAAGTGCCGGCATCCGGTCGATGATGACGTCGGGCTTCAGGCTCGCGACATCGGCCCGGTGCCGATCGGACTGGGCATGACCGCCGCCGGTGAAGGCCACCACCCGCATCCCGGCCGCCTGCGCCGCCATGATTCCCGCCGGGCTGTCCTCGACGACGAGGCAGTCCCCGGGCACGTGCCCGAGGCTCTCGGCGGCGTAGAGGAACAGGTCCGGCGCAGGCTTGCCGCGAGCCACCATCGTCGAGGAAAACACCCGCCCCTCGAAGCGCGGCCAGAGGCCGGTGACGCGCAACGACAGCTCGATCCGCTCCGGCTGCGACGACGAGGCGACGCAGAACGGCAGCCCCAGCGCGTCGAGCGTCGGCCCGATCCCGGCAATCGGCTGCAGGTCCTTGCGGAATGCGGCGTAGAGGTCGCGCCGCATGTCGTCGAGCGCCGCGTCGCTGACCGTCAGGCTAAAGTCACGCGCCAGGATCTCGCGGGTGCTCGCGAGCGAACGGCCGAGAAACCGCGCATCCGCCTCGGCCGGCGCGAGGTCGAGCCCGGCCGAGGCGAGCATTGAGAGCAGCAGGCGCAGCGAGATCGGCTCGCTGTCCACCAGCACCCCGTCGCAGTCGAAGATGACGAGCCCCGGCCGCGCCATCAGCGGCCGAGATACCGCTCGAGAGTCGCCACCGTGCCGTCCCGCCAGAGCGCCTTGAGCCAGCGGGCGAAGGCATCCCTGAAGGCGGGCGCGTCGGCCGTCGCGCCGTAGATGTCGCGCATCTCGAGCCACGCGGCAGGATCATCCTTGGCCTTGAGCGCGGTTGCCTGCAGGTGGCTCCAGCCCGGATCGTTCGGCTCGATCACCGCGCCGGAGTCCGTCGTGCCGGCGCAGTAGCGGCACCAGAACGCGCTCTCGAGCGCGAGGCCCTCGACGGGCAGGCCCTTGGCGAGACGGTCGGCGATCGACGGGATGATGAACTTCGGCTGGCGGTTCGAGCCGTCGAAGCAGAGGCGGCGCATGGTGTCGGCGATCTTAGGGTTGGAAAAGCGCCGCTCGATGATCTCGAAGTACTGCGCCGGCTCCATGCCCGGGACCGACGCCACGATCGGCGCCACCTCGTCCAGCACGATCTTGCGCAGATAGGCGCGCACCAGCGGATGCTCCATCCCCTCGTGGACGAAGTGGATGTCGAGCAGGCTCGAGGGATACGCGATCATCGCGTGCCCGGCGTTCAGGATACGCAGCTTCATCATCTCGAACGGCGTCACGTCCTCGACGAACTGCGCGCCGACGGTCTCGAGCGCGGGACGGCCCTGCGGAAAGTCGTCCTCGATCACCCACTGGATGAAGTCCTCGCAGAACACCGGCCAGGCGTCCTCGATGCCCCAGGTCTCGCGGGCGATCTGCCGCTCGCGGTCGCTGGTCACGGTCGCGATGCGGTCGACCATCGCGTTCGGGAACGCCACGCTCTCGCGCACCCAGGCGGCGAAGGCCGGATCCTGCGCCGCAGCGAGGCCCGCCACGGCGTCGCGGCACACGCGGCCATTGTGAGGCACGTTGTCGCAGGAGAGCACGGTGAAGGGCGGCACGCCGGCGGCGCGCCGCGCCTTCAGGCCCGCGAGGATCAGGCCGAACACCGTCTTCGGCTCGTCAGGGTTCGCGGCATCAGCGGCGATCGCCGGGTTCTCCGGATCGAACCCGCCCGTCGCCGGATTCACGAAATAGCCGCCTTCGGTCACGGTCAGGGTGACGATGCGCACGTTCGGATCGGCGAGGCCCTTGATGATCGCCGCGCCGTCCATCGGCGGCAGGAAATCCGTCATCACCCCGGTCACGCGGGCATTCGATGCCTCGGCCGACTGCTCGACCACCGTCGAGAGCAGGTCCTGCCCCATCAGCGCGGTGCGCATCTTCACGTCATAGGGCGTGACGCCGGCGCCGACGACGGCCCAGTCCCGATCCCGGCCCGCGTTCATCAGGCGATCGAGATAGACGTGCAGGTGGGCGCGGTGGAAGTTGCCGACACCGAAATGCACGATGCCGGCCGTGAGATCGCCACGGGCATAGGACGGTCGCGCCACGTCGGCTGGCAGCTTGTCGAGCGTGGCGAGCGAGAGCGGCGTCGCGAGGGACGTGGTGGCCATGAGGACGCTTTCTCAGATGGTGCGGAGCATGCCGCCGTCGACGAAGTAGTTGCCGCCGACCGCGTAGGACGCGCGGGCGGAGCAGAGGAAGACCATGAAGTCGGCGAGTTCTTCCACCGTGCCGAAGCGCTTGATCGCCGCATGCTCGTCGGCGACCGACTGGAGATAGCCCTCCCAATCGCCGCCGGAGTCGGCGGTGAGCTGCCTCGCGGTCTTCTGCCAGTCCGGCGTCAGGATCAGGCCGGGGCTGACGGTGTTGACGCGGATGCCCTTCGGGATGAACTCCGTCGCCATGGTCTTCGACAACATCACCAGGGCAGCCTTGGTCACGTTGTAGATCGGTTCGTACCAGAGCGGCTGCGTGGCGCAGATCGAGGCGTTGTTGAGGATCGCGCCGCCCCCCCTCGCCTCCATCATCGGCGCGAGCCCGCGCCCGAGCCGCACCGCCGCCATGACGTGCAGGTCCCAGTAGGACTGCCACTTCTCGTCCGGCGCCTCGAGGATCGTCTCGTTCGAGCCCGTGCCGGCGTTGTTGACGAGGATGTCGGCACCGCCGAAATCCGCCTTCGCCGCCGCGATCAGGCCGGCACAGCCTTCGGCGGTGCCGACGTCGCAGGCGTGGCCGACGACGTTGACGCCGTACTCCTGCGTCAGCTCCGACGCGACCCGCACGACGCGCTCGCGGTCGCGGGCGGCGATCAGCACGTTCGCCCCCTCGCGCGCGAACGCCCGCGCGACGCCGAGGCCGATCCCAACGCTGCCGCCGGTGACGACGGCGACCTTTCCGTTCAATCCGAGTTCCATGTCAGCTAAACCACTGCCCGCCATCAACGTTGTAGGTCTGCGCCAGGATATAGTCGGCTTCCTTCGACGCGAGGAAGATCGCCATTCCGACCAGATCGTCCGCGGTGGCCATTCTCCCGTAGGGCACGCCCTCGCCGACGATCCGCTTCTTCTCGCCGAGCTGCCGGTTCTCGTACTTCGCAAACAGCGCGTCCACGCCGTCCCAGTGCTCGCCGTCGACCACGCCGGGGGCGATCGCGTTCACGTTGATGCCGTGCTCGACGAGGTTCATCGCCGCCGATTGCGTCAGGCTGATCACCGCCGCCTTGGTGGCACAGTAGACCGCGACCAGCGCCTCGCCGCGGCGCCCGGCCTGGCTCGCCATGTTGATGATCCGCCCGCCCCGGCCCTGCGCGATCATCTGCCGCGCCGCCGCCTGCATGCAGAACAGCGTGCCGCCGACATTGATCCGGAAAAGCCGGTCATAGCTCTCGCGGGTGATCTCCACGATCGGCTGCAGGTCGAAGAGCGCGGCGTTGTTGACGAGGATGTCGAGCCCGCCGGCGCGCTTCACCACGGTCGCAAAGGCCGCGTCGATCGACGCCTGGTCGGTCACGTCGAGCTTCACCGCGTAGGCTTGCGGTCCGATCGCCGCCGCGGTGGCCTCGGCCCGCTCGATGTTGATGTCGCCGATCGCCACGGTCGCCCCTTCGGCCACGTAGGCCTTGGCGAACGCGGCGCCAATCCCGCGGGCCGCTCCGGTGATGAGGGCGGACTTGCCTTCCAGTCGCATTGTCAGAGTGCCTTCCCGTTGGCGTCGAAGAGGTGGATTTTTGTCGGATCCGGCGTCACGAACACCACGTCGCCGTGGCTGACCGGGATCTCGCCGTCTGCGCGCACGTTGATCGTGCCGTGATCGTCGGTGTGGACGTGCAGGAACGTGTCCGAGCCGAGGTGCTCGGCCACGCCGACCACCCCGCGCCACTCCCCGCTGGTCACGGTGATCTTCAGGTGCTCCGGCCGCACGCCGATCGTCTTCGCCCCCAGCCGCTCCGCCGAGGGGCCGGTGACGAAGTTCATCGTCGGACTGCCGATGAAGCCGGCGACGAACAGGTTCTTCGGATTGCGGTAGAGCTCCATCGGGCTGCCGACCTGCTCGATGTTGCCGGCGTTCAGCACGACGATCTTGTCGGCCATGGTCATCGCCTCGACCTGATCGTGGGTGACGTAGATCATCGTCTTGCCCAGGCTCTGGTGCAGCTCGGAGATCTCGAGCCGCATCGTGCCGCGGAGCGCCGCGTCGAGGTTGGAGAGCGGCTCGTCGAACAGGAAGGCCGACGGCTGGCGGACGATCGCCCGGCCGATCGCCACGCGCTGGCGCTGGCCGCCGGAGAGCTGGCCGGGCCGGCGCTCGAGGTAGTTCGCGAGGTTGAGGATCCGGGCGGCGTTCGCCACCTTCTTGTCGATGTCCGCCTGGCTCTCGCCCGCCATCTTGAGCGGGAAGGCGATGTTCTTCGCCACCGTCATGTGCGGGTAGAGCGCATAGGACTGGAAGACCATGGCGAGCTTGCGCTTGGCCGGGCTCTCGTGCGTCACGTCGCGGCCGTCGATCATGATCTTGCCGCTCGTCGTGTCCTCGAGTCCGGCGATCAGCCGGAGCAGGGTCGACTTGCCGCAGCCCGAGGGGCCGACGAAGACGACGAACTCGCCGTCCTCGATGTCGAGATCGAGCTTCGGGATGATGTTCGTCGCCCCGAAGGCCTTGTGAACGTCGCGGAGCTGGATGGTGCCCATGTCTCAATTCCCCCGGTAGTTATTTCACGGCGCCGAAGGTCAGGCCGCGGACGAGTTGCTTCTGGCTGAACCAGCCCATGATGAGGATCGGCGCGATCGCCATGACCGAGGCCGCCGACAGCTTGGCCCAGAACAGCCCCTGCGGGCTCGAGAAGCTGGCGATGAAGGCGGTGAGCGGCGCCGCGTTGGTAGTGGTGAGCCGGATCGTCCAGAACGACTCGTTCCAGGCGAGGATGATGTTGAGGAGCAGCGTCGAGGCGATGCCCGGCACCGCCATCGGCGTCAGCACGTGCCAGATCTCGCCCCAGAGGTTCGCCCCGTCCATCCGCGCCGCCTCGAGGATCTCGCCCGGGATCTCGCGGAAGTAGGTGTAGAGCATCCAGACGATGATCGGCAGGTTGATGAGCATGAGCAGCACGGTCATGCCGATCCGGGTATCCATGATGCCGAGCTTGAGGAAGATCAGGTAGATCGGCACCAGCACGGCAGCCGCCGGCATCATCTTGGTGGAGAGCATCCACATCAGCACGTCCTTGGTGCGCCTGGTCGGCGAGAATGCCATCGCCCAGGCGGCGGGGATGCCGACGAGGAGTCCGAGGACCGTCGAGCCGACCGACAGGATCACCGAGTTCATAAACGGCTTGATGTAGTTCTGCTGGTTCTGCACCTCGCGGAAACTCTCCAGCGTGAACGACGGAATCAGGTTGAACCCGGCCACCGCCTCGCCCTCGGTCTTGAGCGAGGTGATGATCGTGTAGAGGATGGGGAAAAAGATCAGCAGCGCCACCACCCAGGCGGCGACGGTGAAGCTGAGCTTGGTGCGGGTCGAGACGGCGCGGGCCATGGTTTCTCCCCTCAGTCCAGGTTCTTGCCGACGGCGCGCATCAGGAAGACCGCGACGATGTTGGCGATGATGACGGCAACCACACCCCCGGCCGCGGCACCGCCGACGTCCTGGTTGAGCAGCGCGGCGCGGTAGATCAGGAACGGCAGGTTGGTCGAGGCATAGCCCGGGCCGCCGTTGGTGGTGACGAGGATCTCGGCATAGACGCCGAGCAGGAAGATCGTCTCGATCAGGACTACGATGGTGATCGCCCGGGACATGTGCGGCAACGTCAGATACCAGAACCGCGAGAAGACCCCGGCCCCGTCCATCTCCGCCGCCTCCTTCTGCTCGCCGTCGAGCGACTGCAGCGAGGTGAGCAGGATCAGCGCCGCGAACGGCAGCCACTGCCAGGCGACGATGAGGATGACCGAGAACAGCGGGTAGGTGGCGAACCAGTCGACGGGCTGCATGCCGAAGAACTTGGCGATGTCGGCCGCCACGCCATAGCCCGGATGCAGGATCATGTTCTTCCACACCAGCGCGGCCACGGGCGGCATGACGAAGAACGGCGAGATCACGAGGATCCGCACGATGCCCTGCCCGAAGATCGGCTGGTCGATCAGGATCGCGACGCCGATGCCGCCGATCACGCTGATCGCGAGCACACCGAGCACAATGGCGAGCGTGTTGCGGATCGCCTGCCAGAACGCGGGATCGGTGAGAAAATACTGGTAGTTCTCGAAGCCCGCCCAGCCGCCCGCCGCCGGGTTCAGCAGGTTGTAGTAGCGGAACGAGAAGTAGACGGTCATCACCAGCGGAACGATCATCCACAGGAAGAGCAGGACGATCGCCGGCAGCCGCATGAGGCGGGCGATGCTCGCGGTCTGGCGCGTGGCCATGGGGAAATTCCTCGCGTCGGAGTGCCCAGGGACGAAGACCCGCCCAGGGCACGTACCCGGGCGGGTCGGTCTGGGGGAAGCCGCTACTTGCCGTAGCCGGCGCGGCGGATTTCCCGCTCGGTGGTCTTCTGCGCCTGCGCCAGCGCGTCATCGACGCTGGACTGGCCGGCGATCACCGCGGCGAAGAGCTGGCCGACCGTGGTGCCGATCGACTGGAACTCGGGGATCGCGACGAACTGGCCGCCGGTGTAGGGCACCGGCTTCACCGTCGGCTTGGTGATGTCGGCGGCGTCCATCGCCGCCTTCGCCTTCGCCGCGAAGCCGGCAGCGTCGAGGTAGTTCTGGTTCTCGTAGAGCGAGGTCCGGGTGCCCGGCGGCACGTTGACCCAGCCCTCCTTGGCCGCGACCATCTCGGTATAGGCCTTGTCGGTCGCCCACTCGATGAAGGTCTTCGCCGCGTCGGCGTTCTTCGAACTGGTCGGGATCGCGAGGTTCCACGACCACAGCCAGTTGCCGTGGTTGTCGACGCCTTCCTTGTGCGGATAGATCGAGAAGGCCACCTTGTCGGCGACCGTCGACTGCTTCGGGTCGGAGACGAACGAGCCGGCGGAGGTGGCGTCGATCCACATGCCGCACTTGCCCTGCTGGAACAGCGTCAGGCTCTCGTTGAAGCCGTTCGACGACGCGCCCTGCGGTCCGGCGTCCTTCATCAGGTCGGCATAGAACTGGAGCGTCTCCTTCCACTCCGGCTGATCGAACTGCGGCGCCCAGTTCTCGTCGAACCAGCGCGCACCAAAGGAGTTGGCCATGGAGCTGACCAGCGCCATGTTCTCGCCCCAGCCGGCCTTGCCACGCAGGCAGATGCCGTTGATCCCGGCCGACCGATCGGTGATCTTGCGCGCCGCGTCGCCGATGAACTCCCAGGTCGGATCGTCGGGCATGGTGAGCCCGGCCTTCTCGAACAGGTCCTTGCGGTACATCAGGAACGCGCTCTCGCCGTAGAACGGCGCGCCGTAGAGCTTGCCGTCGACGGTCAGGCCGCCGCGGATCGCGGGCAGGAGGTCGTCCACGTCGTAGTCGGCCGAGAACTCGAGCGGCGTGAGCCACCCCTGCTTGCCCCAGATCGGCACCTCGTAGTTGCCGATCGTCAGGATGTCGTACTGGCCGCCGCCGGTGGCAATGTCCGTGGTGACGCGCTCGCGCAGGATGTTCTCCTCGAGCGTCACCCAGTTCACCGTGATGTCGGGGTGCGCCTTGGTGAACTCCGAGGTCAGCCCCTGCATGCGGATCATGTCGCCGTTGTTGACGGTGGCAATCGTGATCGCGGCGGCATTGGCCGTGACGGCGAACGCAAGGGCGGACGCCGCCCCCATGAGAAAGGCGAATGGACGCATGTTTCCTCCATTGGCACCGCACTATCGCGGTCATTCTTCGTTGGGCGCAACGATCGCAAGATTCGGTCGACCTGTCAATCTGGATTGAGAGCATTCGCCCGTCCGCTGGGCAACTGCCAGACTTCAGACGTCGGCCAGCAGGCTCTCCGCGGTGGCCTCGTCGGTAACGAGCCCGTTGACCAGCCCGCCGCGCAGTGCAGCGGCGAGTGCCCGGCGCTTGCTGCGGCCCTTGGCCAGCGCGATGACGGTGCTGCGGGCACGGTCGGGAATCGGCGCGCTCGCGGTCCGGGCGTTCGCCCCCCCGTCGAGCAGCCGGCCGTCGCGGTCGAAGATCCAGCCGCAGATCTCCCCGACCGCCCCCGCAGCCCGTTCCGCAGCCAGCTCCTCGCTCGTCAGGAACCGGTCGAGAAACAGCGGCGCCACCTCGTCCATCTGCCCGATGCCGACGAATGCTACGTCCGCGGTGTCCGCCAGCGCCAGCGTCGAGCGGAGCAGGCTCTGCTGACGCATCAGCGCACGCTCCTCCGGCGACGCGAGATAGACCGGCAGCGTCATGGGAAAGTGCCGGGCGTCGACAACCTCCGCCATCGAGAAGATCACGTTGTAGTACGCAGCCGTGCCGTCCGGCCCGACGTTGCCGGTGAGCGAAACGATGCAGTGCTGCCGGCACTCGATCGGCGGCAGGTGGTCGATCGCCGCCTTGAGCGTGCGCCCGGTGCCCACCGCCATCACGATCGGCTGCTCCCGCCGCAGCCATCGGGTGATCTCCGCCGCCGCCGCCTCGGCGATCCCGACGGTGCCGCCGTCGCTGCCCGGATCGGTCGGCACCACCTCGGCCCGCACCAGGCCGAACCGATCCGTGAGCGCCTTGGCGAGGTCGAGGCAACGGGCGATGGGATGCTCGATCCACACCCGCACCAGCTTTTCCGACACCGCGAGCGATACCAGCCGCTGCGCCACCTGCCGCGAGGTCCCCATCTCCGCCGCGATCTCGTCCTGGGTGCGCCCGGCGACATAGTAGAGCCAGCCCGCGCGGGCGGCGTCATCGAGCCGATTCAACGAGCCCCGTCTCCGCCCCATGCCGCCAACCCGCCCTGCGCAATTGCCCTCAGTTTAGGCAGATGCGCGTACCACGCAAGTGTGCTCGCCGATCGTGCCGCCCGCGGTTGCGCGGCCACGGCATCACCTCGGCGCGAACGCAGTTGACGGCATCGGCAAATCCCGCATCTTCCGCCGCACGCAACGGCAGACAGGGCGGAGCGGACAGCATGGCAGAACGGCAGGAAGGGCTCGCCCAGGTCCTCTTCGGCAAGCAGATCCACGCCCTCGCCGAAGCCGAGGCGGCGGTGCTGCGCAAGATCGACCGGCAGGAGCCGATCAGCCAGGACGCAAACCGGGTCATCGCCGCCCAGGCCAGCCTCGGCGACCGGCTGGCCGACAAGGTGGCGTCGGTCGGCGGCTCATGGGGCTTCATCGCCAGCTTTTCGGTGATCCTGCTCGGCTGGATGGTGCTGAACAGCGATGTGCTCGGCCGCTGGGGGATCGCCTTCGACCCCTACCCGTACATCTTCCTCAACCTCATGCTCTCGACGCTGGCCGCGATCCAGGCGCCGGTCATCATGATGAGCCAGAACCGCCAGGCCGATAAGGATCGGCTGGCGGCGCAGCTCGACTATCAGGTGAACCTGCGCACCGAGATCGAGATCCTGCGCATCCAGGCCAAGCTCGACGACGCCATCCTGACCCGGCTCGACCAGATCCTCGACCGCCTGGAGCCTCGGGCGGAAGACTAACGCTCGGCGATCTCACGCACCGCGTCGATGACCAGATCCGGGCGGTCGTCCTGGATCTGGTGGCCGCTGCCCTCGGCGATCACCAGCCGGCCCTGCGGCGACATCTCGGCGAGGCGGGCCTGAAAGCGCAGCAGGACGGGCTCGAGCGCGTGCAGGTCGGTGCCGTGATCGGTCGCCGCCATCACCGTCAGCGGCACGTCCGGGAACGGCCCGGCGGTGCGCACCTGCCGGCTGCTTTCGGGCATCCCGGCGCCCTCGAGGTATTCCGCCGTCCCCGGCTCCATCTGCCACAGCGGGTCAAGCTCCGGCGGCTCCTCGGCGATGGTCGAATCGAGCAGCACCAGCCCGGCCACGTCGGCGGGATAGGTGCGCGCGAACATCTGCAGGTAGAGCCCGCCCAGCGAGTGCCCGACGAGCACCCAGGGCGGCGGCACCCCGACCGCGTCAAGCAGCGCGTGCAGGCGCGTCGCCACCGTCTCGGCCGTTACCGGGTCGGCGGCCTGCAGCGGCTGGCTCTGGCCGAGCCCGGCACGGTCGTAGAGGATCACCTGCCCGAAGCCGGAGATCGGCCCTGCCACCTTGTCCCAGGCATGGCTGTCGGCGCCGAGGCCCGATTCGAACACCACGCCCGGCCCCGCGCGGCCGAGCGTCTGCACGTGCAGGTTCTGGCCGTCGACCGAATAGAGCGCCTCGGCCGCCGCGACCGGCGGCGCGGCGAGGACGAGCCCCAGCAGAGCGACGTTCAGTGCAGACATGCCACCCTCCCCTCTTCAGTCCTGAGTCGTAGAACGCCCGCCCGCCGCCGACACCCCCTCGGCGGGGTCGGCGGCATCACGCTTGCGCCAGCTTACCCGCGGCGCAGCATGGCGATCCGGATCAGCAGCCGCTCGACCAGGGCGCTCGCCGGCACCGGCCGCGACGAACGCAGCGCCAGTTCCGCCTCCATGACGAGGCCGAGCGCGGTCTCCAGCCGCTCGCGGCCGAAGGCCCGGGCCTGACCCGCCATCCGGCTGCGCCGCGGACCGAAGACCGGCGGCCGCGCCCGCGACAGCGCCGCCTCGGGATCGCCTGCCGCCGCCGCGGCGTGCAGCGTGCGGAAATACCGGGCGGCGGCGATCGTCACCGAGGTGGCGCTGCCGCCGCCGAGGTCGCGGAACGCGCGCGCGAGCCCGCGCGCGTCGCCGTCGGCGGCCAGCATCAGCACCTCGTCGATCTCGGCCTCGCCGGAGGGCGGCGCAACCGCCGCCACGTCGTCGGAGACGAGCGGCCCGGCGTCGCCGTGCTTGTAGAGCGCGAGCTTTTCAAGGAACTGCGCGAAGTCGCCGGGGTCGAGCGCCCGCGCCAGCAACTCGATCTCGCCCGTCACCTCGCGCCCCGCCCCGGCGAGCCCGGCCGCCGCGAGCGCCGCCTCGACCTCGGCGCGGTCGGGAGGGTCGGCATAGACGCCGATCGCCGCCGCGGTCTTCGCCGCCTCGAATGCCTTGCGCAGCCCGCTGCCCGCCCCGAGGTTGCCGGCGGTGGCGACGATGGCGGCATCGCCGGCCGCCCAGTCCTCGAGTGCCGCCTTGACGGCGGCGAGCGCGGGCTCGCCCGCATCCTCCACCAGCACCGCCCGCGGGCCGGGAAAGAAGCCGACGGCCTTCACCGCGTCGACGAGCGCCGCCGGATCGCGGCGCAGATCGGCGCCGGCGAGCCGGGTCAGCCGCATCTCGTCCGCGGCCTTCGGCCCGACCAGCGCCTCGACGAGCGCCTTGCGCTTCAGCGCCACCCGCATGGCATCGGCGCCGTAGAGCAGGATGCCGGCAATGCCCGGGTCGGGCCGGGCGAGAAAGCGGGCGGCATCGCGGCCCGAGAGTTTCATGGCAGGCGCTTCACGCCCAGCCGCCGGCCGACAGCGCCAGCCGCTGCACGATCTCGTCGGCGAGCGTCACCGCCAGCCGGCGTTCCGCGTCGATTTCCGCCGCCCGCGCCGCAAAGGCCGTCGACGCGACGAAGTCGGGCGCGTTGAACCCCGTCACCGACCGCACCACGCCCGAGGCGACCGCGGGCCCGCCGGCCACCGGCGTCAGGGTGTATTCCGCGACGCCGGTCACGTCGAAGCGGGTGGTCACGTTCTCCTGCGTCAGCGCGGTGCCGGCGCTCGTCAGCGTGAGCTTGACCTCGAGGTGGTACGGCGCATCGGCCGGCTCGCCGAGGCGGTTCGTCAGCCGCTCACGCATCGCGAAGCCGGCCTCGCCCTCGATCAGGCCGACATCGACCCGGCCAGACATGCGCGCGGCCGGCGCGCCCTCGCCATAGAGCGGCTGGAAGCCGCAAGCCGCCGGCAGCAGCGCGAGGAGGCCGAGCACCCCCCGCCGCGAGACGTCAGAGCACGACATTGACGATCCGGTCCGGCACGACGATCAGCCGCCGCGGCACCGCCCCGGCCAGCACCCGCCGCACCGCCTCGTCCTCAAGCACCAGCGCCTCGATCGTGGCGGCGTCCGACCCGGCCGGCACCGCCACCTCGGCCCGGCGCTTGCCGTTCACCTGCACCGGCAGGATCACGTTCGCCTCGACCAGCAGCGCGGGGTCGGCCACCGGCCACGGCGCGGCGGCGACCAGCCCCGCGCCGCCCACCGTCGCCCAGACCTCTTCCGCGAGGTGCGGGGTCATCGGCGCCATGAGCTGCGCCAGCGTGCGCAGCGCCAGCCGCCGCTCTTCCGCCGGCACCCGCTCGGCCCGGCCGATCGCCGCGGTCAGCTCGTAGATCCGGGCGATCGCCTTGTTGAAGGCAAAGCCCTCGATGTCCGCCGTCACGTCGCGGATCGCCCGATGCACGGCCCGCATCATCGGCTCGGCATCACCTTCGCCGCCGACCGCGCCCGCCGCCTCGTGCGCCAGCCGCCAGACGCGGCCGAGATGCTTCGCCGCCGCGTCGGCGCCCGAGGCCGTCCACTCCACGTCCCGGTCGGGCGGGCTGTCGGACAGCACGAACCAGCGCGCGGTGTCGGCGCCGTAGTGGGCGATGATGTCGGCCGGGTCGACGACGTTCTTCTTCGACTTCGACATCTTCGTCGACGGCCCGATGTCGACCGGCGTCCCGTCGGCAAGCCGCGGCTCCCCCCCGTCCCGCAGCACTTCGGAGGGGTCGCGCCACACCGGGCGCCCGTCGGGCCCCGCGGTGGAGTAGGTCTCGTGCGTCACCATGCCCTGCGTGAACAGCGCGTCGAACGGCTCGCCGGCCGCTTCGGGCAGGTGGCCGGTCTTCGCCATCGCGCGGGCGAAGAACCGCGAGTAGAGCAGGTGCAGGATCGCGTGCTCCACCCCGCCGATGTACTGGTCGACGTTCATCCAGTACGCCGCTTCCGCCATGTCGGTCGGCGCCTCGGCGTGCGGCGCGGTGAAGCGGGCGTAGTACCACGACGAATTCGACGAAGGTGTCCATCGTATCGGTCTCGCGCCGCGCCGCCCCGCCACAGGCCGGGCAGGTCGTGCGCGCCCACGTCGGATGGTGCTCGAGCGGGTTGCCCGGTTTCTCGAAGCTCACGTCGTCGGGCAGCCGGACGGGCAGGTTCTCGCGCTTCTCCGGCACCACGCCGCACGCCGGGCAGTGGACCACGGGGATCGGGCAGCCCCAGTAGCGTTGCCGGCTGATCCCCCAGTCGCGCAGGCGATAGCGCACGACACCGTGGCCGACGCCCTTCGCCTCGCAGAGGTCGATGGCCGCCTCGACCGCCGCCTCGCCGGTCATCACCTCGCCGGTCGTCGCCTCACCCGCCCCGAGCGGGCGGAGATACGCCACCGCCTCGGTCTTCGGCGGCACGAACGCCTCGCTGCCGACGCGGGCGTCGGAGCCCGGCGCGGCAAAGACATCGGCGACCGGCAGGCCGTACTTGCGCGCGAAGTCCAGATCGCGCTGGTCGTGCGCCGGGCACCCGAAGATCGCGCCGGTGCCGTAGTCCATCAGGATGAAGTTGGCGATCCAGACCGGCAGCTCCCAGTTCGGATCGAACGGGTGGACCACCCGGATGCCGGTGTCGAAGCCGATCTTCGGCGCGGTCTCGATCTCTTCCTCGGAGGTGCCCGACTGCCGGCACTCGGCGATGAACGCGGCGACCGCCGGGTCGGCGGCCAGCGCCTTCGCCAGCGGATGCTCCGGCGCGATCGCGGCAAAGCTCGCGCCCATCAGCGTGTCCGGCCGCGTGGTGAACACCTCGAGCGACGGGAAGTCCGACGGCGCCCCGCGGGTCTCGAAGCTGAACTGCAGGCCCCGGCTCTTGCCGATCCAGTTGCGCTGCATCGTGCGCACCTTGTCCGGCCAGTGCTCCAGCCGGTCGATGGCGGCGAGCAGGTCGTCGGCCATGTCGGTGATCCGGAAGAACCACTGCACCAGCTCGCGCCGCTCGACGACGGCACCGGAGCGCCAGCCGCGGCCGTCGACCACCTGCTCGTTGGCGAGCACGGTCATGTCGACCGGATCCCAGTTCACCTGCGCGCTCTTGCGGGTGACGAGCCCGGCGGCGAGCATGTCGAGGAACAGCGCCTGCTGCCGGCCGTAGTACTCGGGATCGCAGGTCGCGAACTCCCGGCTCCAGTCGATCGAGAGGCCGAGCGGCTTCATCTGCGCCCGCATCGCGTCGATGTTGGCATAGGTCCACGCGCCGGGCTGCACGCCCTTCTCCATGGCGGCGTTTTCGGCCGGCAGGCCGAAGGCGTCCCACCCCATCGGATGCAGCACGTTGAAGCCGCGCGCCTTGCGATAGCGCGCCACCATGTCGCCCATGGTATAGTTGCGCACGTGCCCCATGTGGATGCGCCCCGACGGATAGGGGAACATCTCCAGCACGTAGTACTTCGGCCGCGACGGGTCATGCCGCGCGACGAAGATGCCGGAATCGTCCCAGGCAGCTTGCCACCGGGGCTCGATCTCGCGGGGGTCGTAGCGCGACATTGTCTTCCTCGAAAACAGGTCTCGAAAGGCGGCAGCGGTCAGCCCTGCTGGCCCGCCACGGCGATGCGCATCTGGCGGGCGCGGGTGAGGATCGCGTCCTCCAGCGCCTTGTTCTCCGCGTCCCCCACCGGCACGGCGCGGCCGCCCTGCTGGCGATAGGCTGCGACCTTCAGCGCCCGCGCGTCGA
The DNA here is from genome assembly GCF_047602525.1 of Amaricoccus sp. GTDB lineage: Bacteria > Pseudomonadota > Alphaproteobacteria > Rhodobacterales > Rhodobacteraceae > Amaricoccus. The sequence continues at coordinate 3,664,869 of NZ_JASGHB010000001.1, read as the reverse complement.
GCGACGGGTCGGAGATATAGACGGTCACGCGATAGGCGCCGCCGTTCAGGCTGCCCCAGTTGGTGACGATCAGGCCGGAGAACGGGTCCGCCGCCTCGAGAGGCAGGAAGGAGAGCGTGTCGAGCGACGCCTGCCACAGGAATCGGTTGACCGCGACCTGATGGTTCACGTCGCCCCGGCCGCGGAACAGGTCGAAGAAGCTGTCGTCGCTGATCTCCTGCTCTTCGTTGCGGCGCTCAAGGGCCTTCTGGCGCTGAAGCTCCGAGTTGCCACAGGCGCTCAGCGCCCCGAGGGCGGCAAGGGCGAGACAGAATGCACGCTTGTCAATCACGAGCCGGACGGTCCCTCAGGCATCTCCGCGCGGTGTGTAAAGTGAAGCCCCGCGGGCGGCAAGCCCAAAGCACGGGTGCGCCCCGTCGGCCACTGTGGCGTCCTTGCATCAGGGCCGCAGGCAATCTTTCGCCCGCCTGCCATTCGCTTGACCCTGAGCCGGGCGATGAGAGATGAGAGGCTCACGGGTCCGGGATGTCTCGGATTTGAGATGGGTTTCAAAGAAGAACAACGAGGAAAAGCGATGAAGAAGGTGCTCTTCGCAACCACCGCGTTCGCCGGCCTGGCGATTGCCGGTGTGGCCTCGGCCCAGGGGATCGCGCTGTTCGGCGACGCCCGTCTGGGTCTCGGCTACAACATTCAGAACGACGGTTCGACCTGGCTCGGCGACAACGGCGAGACCACGGACGACCTGCGCGCGGTTTCCCGCGTCCGCTTCGGCGTCAACATGACCGGTGAGACCGACAGCGGCATCACCTTCGGCGCCACGATCCGCGCCGACAACGCTTCGGGCGGCCAGGGCGGCACCGATGGCCAGACGGCCGGCGACGTGTTCGTGTCGGGCAGCTGGGGCACGCTGACCTACGGCGACACCAACGCGGCTGACGAGCAGTGGGTTGGCGACGTCCCGGGCGACTTCTCGCTCACGGGCCTCGGCGATCGTGACGAGACCTCGTTCATCTCGAACGGCGGCCACTTCGGTAACGACTACGCCGGTGCCTTCGCGGCCAACCCGGCGGCGCGTCCGACCGTCCGCTACGACTTCGATGTCGCCGGCTTCGGCATTTCGGCGTCGACCAACCGCGACCTCGACGACATCGTCGTCGGCACCGGCTACACCGCCGACTTCGGCGGCGGCAGCTGGACGATCGGCCTCGGCTACAACGACTTCACCGGCTTCACCTCCACCACCGGCGTCGTCTACAACGACGGCAAGCAGTGGTCGGCCGGCCTCAAGGCCGAGTACGAGAACTTCTCGTTCGGCGCGACCTACGTCAACGCCGACATGGACAGCACCGTGGCTGGCTCGGGCGATCCGAAGTTCCAGTCCCTGCTCGTCGGTGGTTCGTTCGGCTTCGACGCCTTCACGCTCGGCGCCTTCTACGGCAACATCCTGAAGGCCGAAGGCACCCTGCTGGACTCGAGCGGCACGGCCATTGACCTGTCGGACGTCGACGGCGACGACACCTTCGCCGTCACCGGCCAGTACGACCTCGGCGGCGGCGCCACGGTCAACGGCGGCGTCGGCCAGGACTACAACGGCGACACCGTCGGCGACTTCGGTATCACGATGGCGTTCTGATCCCGAACAACGGGACAGTGAGAGGGAAAGGCGGGCCTCGGCCCGCCTTTCTTTGGCCGCGCCCTCTTCCGGTGCTCCGGGGCGCGCTTTCTTCCGGCCACGGTCTGGATCGCGCGGCACCGCCGCCGTATATCGTGCCGGCCAGACGTGCCGAGCCGGAGCGCCCGCCCATGCCCCTTCCCGACATCGAGAGCCGCATCGCGGCCGCCACCGCCCGCGCCGGCCGGGCGCCCGGGTCGGTCACGCTCGTCGCCATCTCCAAGGTGCAGACGGAAGAGCGGGTGCGCGCCGTGCTCGCCGCCGGACAGCGGGTCTTCGGCGAGAATCGCGTCCAGGAGGCGGAGGGCCGGTGGACGCCGCTCCGGGCCGAGGTGCCGGGCATCACCCTGCATCTGGTCGGTCCGCTGCAGACCAACAAGCTCGGCAAGGCGCTGGCGCTGTTCGATGCGATCCACAGCGTCGACCGCGACAGCCTTGCCCTCCGGCTCGCGGATGCAGTGCAGGCCCGCGGCGCCTGCCCGACGCTGTTCGTGCAGGTGAACACCGGCCGCGAGCCCCAGAAGGCCGGTATCGACCCGGATGCACTCGACGGCTTCCTCGCCCGGCTGCGCGGCGATCTCGCATTGCCGGTCTTTGGCCTGATGGCGATCCCGCCCGTCGACGAAGACCCCGCGCCGCACTTTGCCGCGCTGGCCGCCATGGCCGCGCGAAACGGCCTCGACGGGCTCTCCATGGGCATGAGCGACGATTTCGAAACCGCGATTGCCCATGGCGCCACCCACGTCCGCGTCGGCTCGGCGATATTCGGCGCCCGGGCCGCCTGATACCGGCCGCCTTGGGCGGATCGGCCGTCACCTGAGCCGACCCCGACCCCCTCCCTCTCGATGTGACGCATTCCGCGCGGTAGGACACACCCGAGGTGTCGTCGCATACGCAGAAGCCGTAAGATCCTGAAATCTTACCGCAGAGGGGACGGCCGAGATCGCCTGTCGCAACGCTCCTTGCGAACACCAATATTCGCGCCGAGCATCCTTCACGGCTCCCTGTCCGGCCACTCGGGCGGCCTGAAGCCGGAGAGGAACCAGTTCATGGCGCGAGCCGCCACCGGATTGACGCTGCGTGCGGTCGAGCGCTCGCCAGCCATTTCCCATTTGCGAATCGTCTGGGGCGCCGTGTCGAGGATAGCCCCGAGTTCCGACTGGGTAAGGCCCAGCTCGCGCCTGGCGTCCTTGAACTCCTCCGGACTCATCCGAGGAAGATCTTCACCAAGGCCGCCGTAGCGCCCATCACGCCGGCAGCGGCGAGGAATGGCGCAAGGAAGGTGTTGAGGCCGATCTGCTTCGTCTCCGCAAGAAGCTTCGCGATCACGGCGCGCATCTTGTCGTCAGCGAGGTTCTGCTCGGCCTGGGTCATGTCGATCCTCCAGCGGCTGGCGGGCTTCATTGCCCTTCGACATTTTCAAGAGTAGCGCCATCGGCGCTACTTATCAAGAGTGGAGCCAGGTTGGAGTTGGTTCGGCCAAGTGGGTGCACACCTGCCGCTACCGGCTTGGGCGGACTCGGCCCGTGTCCCACCGCGCGGAATGCGTCACTCTCGATGTGCGGGAACCGGCTGCCTGCCCATTCGTCCCGGCGTCACCAAAGGTTCACTTTCCCCCGCGCCTCCGGCGGGCCATCAGGACGCGAACCGGGACAGGGGCGAGACAATGGAAGAGATGCGGGACGAGGCGGACGACTGGCTGGCGGCGGAACTGGCCGACACCCTCGACGAGGACTATGAGCTCGAGCTTTCCGAGCCGGCGCTCAGCAGCGAGATCCGCAAGATCTATCGCCGGCACCACCCGCCCTCGATGGAGCGGATCACCTATCTCCGCGAGCTGCTGCGGCTGCAGTCCGAGCTGATCAAGCTGCAGGACTGGGTGCAGTACCACAAGGAAAAGGTCGTGGTGATCTTCGAGGGGCGCGACTCGGCCGGCAAGGGCGGGGTCATCAAGCGCATCGCCCAGCGCCTCAACCCCCGCGTCGCCCGAGTCGTCGCGCTGCCTGCGCCCTCCGACCGGGAGCGTAGCCAGTGGTACTTCCAGCGCTACGTGCCGCACCTGCCCGCCGGTGGCGAGATCGTGCTGTTCGATCGGTCCTGGTACAACCGCGCCGGGGTGGAGCGGGTGATGGGATTCGCCACCGAGGACCAGGTGGGCGAGTTCTTCCACGACGTGCCGGAATTCGAGCGCATGCTGGTCCGCTCCGGCATCCGGCTGGTCAAATACTGGTTCTCGATCACCGACGAGGAACAGCAGCTGCGCTTTCTCATGCGGATCCACGACCCGCTGAAGCAGTGGAAGCTGTCGCCGATGGACCTGCAGAGCCGGGTCCGCTGGGAAGACTACACCAAGGCCAAGGAGGAGATGTTCGACCGCACCAACATCCCCGAGGCGCCGTGGTACATCGTCGAGGGCAACGACAAGAAGCGGGCGCGGCTGAACTGCATCGACCACCTGCTCGGCCTCATCCCCTACGAGCCGGTGCCGCACGAGGACATCCACCTGCCGGAGCGCATCTTCAATCCGGACTACGAGCGCCAGGTGTTGCCGAAACAGCTCTACGTGCCGGAACGGTACTGACCCCGCCCGCCACGGACTCGCCCCGCGTGGGTTGTCCACCCCGGCGGGGGCGTCTAAAGCCCTCGCCAGCGGCAGGTCGGGAGAGGACGATGAGCGAGACGGTGAAGATCGCTGCCGGCAGCATCCTGGTCGGCGTGATCGTCCTCGGGATCAAGTACCTCGCCTACGCCGTGACAGGCTCGGTCGCGCTCTACTCGGACGCGATCGAGAGCTTCGTCAACGTGGCGACCGCCATCGCCGCGTTGCTGGCGGTGCGGCTGTCCGAGCAGCCGCCGGACCACAATCACCCCTACGGCCACCACAAGGTCGAGTATTTCAGCGCGGTCCTCGCCGGCGCGCTCATCACCATCGCGGCGCTCCTGATCCTGCGCGAGGCCTGGGGCGCGATCCGGGCGCCGCGGACGATCGAGGCCCCGGGCCTCGGCCTTGCGCTCGCGGGCCTCGCCAGCGTCGCAAACGCCGGCTGGAGCTGGATCCTCGTCAGCCGCGGCCGCCGGCTGCGCTCGCCGGCGCTGGTCGCGGACGGCAAGCATCTCCTTTCCGATGTCGTCACCTCGATCGGCGTGGTGATCGGCATCGGCCTCGCGCTCTATACCGGCATCGCGCTGCTCGATCCGGCGCTTGCCGGTCTCGTGGCGCTCAACATCCTGTGGTCCGGCTGGAAGGTGATCCGCCAGTCGCTCGGCGGCCTGATGGACGAGGCGGTGTCCGACCAGGAGCTGAGCCGCATCCGCGAGGTGATCGCCCAGCATGCGGAAGGCGCGATCGAGGCCCACGACGTGCGCACCCGCCACGCCGGGCGCGTGACCTTCATCGACTTTCACCTGGTGGTGCCGGCCCAGATGCCGGTGAGTGCGGCGCACGACATCTGCGACCGCATCGAGCGGGCGCTGAAGCAGGCGGTGGAGGGGACGCTCGTCACCATCCACGTCGAGCCCGAGGACAAGGCCAAGCACAACGGGGTGGTGGTGGTCTGACCGCCGCCCCGCCCGCGCCGGCCTCGCGTCGGCTGGCGCCTTGCAAGCCCACGACTTTCAGGATTTTTCCGAAGCTCTTGCCGCCGGATGCGTCTTGTTCCGGTGGAGAACCCCCGGCACGCTCGAGCGTCGGGCAGGAGCGAGGGGCTCGCCCGCTGCAAGCGGAGGGACGCGATGCCGAGCCTCGTGGTCAGGAACGCCACCATCGTGACGATGGACGACGAGCGGCGCGAGCTGGTCGGCGACATCCGGGTGGAGGACGGGGTGATCGTCGCGGTCGGGCCCGACCTCGGGCCGGCCGACGCGGCGATCGACGCCACCGGCTGCGTGGTGACGCCCGGACTGGTGAACACCCATCACCACCTCTACCAGACCCTCACCAAGGCCGTTCCCGCCGGACAGGACGCGCTGCTCTTCGGCTGGCTGAAGACGCTCTATCCGATCTGGGCGCGGATGGACCCGGAGGACATGTTCGTCTCGGCGCAGATCGGGCTGGCCGAGCTGGCGCTGTCCGGCTGCACGCTCAGCTCGGATCATCTCTACATCTTCCCGAACGGCGTGCGGCTCGAGGATACCATCGCGGCCGCGGCGACGGTCGGCGTGCGGTTCCATCCGACCCGCGGCGCGATGAGCCTCGGGGAGAGCGCGGGCGGGCTGCCGCCGGACAGCCTGGTGGAGGCCGAGCCGGCGATTCTCGACGACATGATCCGGGTGGTCGATGCGTTCCACGACCCCGCCCCGGGCGCGATGGTGCGGGTCGGGCTCGCGCCCTGCTCGCCGTTCTCGGTCTCGACCGGCCTCATGCGCGATGCGGCGGACCTGGCGCGCGACAAGGGCGTGATGCTGCACACCCATCTCGCGGAGAACGACGAGGACATCGCCTATTCGCTCAGCCAGTTCGGCTGCCGGCCGGGGCAGTATGCCGAGGATCTGGGCTGGACCGGGGAGCACGTCTGGCACGCGCACTGCGTCAAGCTCGACGCCGGCGAAATCGACCTCTTCGCGCGGAGCCGGACGGGGGTCGCGCACTGCCCGTGCTCGAACTGCCGGCTCGGGTCGGGGATCGCGCCGGTGCGGCAGATGCGCGACGCGGGCGTGCGCGTCGGGCTCGGGGTCGACGGGTCGGCCTCGAACGACACCGGGCACCTGCTCTCGGAGGCGCGGCAGGCGATGCTGCTGCAGCGGGTGCGGAACGGCGCGGATGCGATGAGCGCGCGCGAGGCGCTGGAGATCGCCACTCGCGGCGGCGCCGAGGTGCTGGGCCGCGGGGGCGAAGCTCGGGGTGATCGCGCCGGGGCGGCGGGCGGATCTGGCGGTCTGGGACGTCTCGGGGCTCGGCGCCGCGGGCGCCTGGGATCCGGTGGCGGCGCTGGTGCTCTGCGGGCCGTTCGCCGTGCGCGACCTGATCGTCGAGGGACGGCAGGTGGTCGCGGAGGGGCAGCTCACCGGCTTCGAGCTGGGGACCGTGCTGGAGCGCGGGCGGCAGCGGGTGGCGCGGCTGCTGGCGTAGGGAGGGAGCGCCGTCCTCGGGGGGGCGAGGCGCCCCCCGCTCGGGCGACGCTTGTCGGTCGGCCGCCTTTGCGGCCTCCCTTCGGCGGCAGCGGGCTGTCGCCCGCAGAGTCATCTGGTCTCCCCGCTGTTGCGGGGCCCCTCGCGACTGCCCGATAGGGTTTCTGCCAGTATGAATACCCTGGGCGGCGCAGACATGCCCGCCGGCCCGTCCCTCGATCAGTAGTCGCGTTCGAAGAACAGGCCGATCGTGGTGTTGCCGTCGGTGCCGACCGATCCGCGGGCGTTCAGCGAGTTGCTGATCTGATAGTTCACCTGCGCCTGGCTGACACCGCGGGTATCGCTCTGGACGTCGACATACACCCGGTCGGAGATGTAGCGGCCGGCGCGCACCGCGGTTGCACCGTCCTCCGTCGTCACCACGTCGAGATCGTCGAGGCCGGTGGCATTGCGCAGCTGGTCCATGATGCCCGGACCGCCGCCGCCGGCCAGCTCGGCCATGGCGGCGGCGAGCTGGGCGAGCTGGAACGGCGACAGGCTGTCGGTGGCGCGGTTGAAGAGCACGCGGGCAACCACCTCGTCCTGCGGCAGCTCCGGCTGCGAGGAGAAGGTGATGGTCGGCGCCGACGCTCGGCCCTCGACGGTGACGATCGCCGTCACGTCGCCCGACTGGGTTTCCGCGACGAAGCGCAGCTGCGGATCGAGGTTGCCGATGAGCTGCACCGACCCTTCGTCGAACTCGATGCGCTGGGTGAGGATGTTGATCCGGCCACGGCGCAGGTCGAACTGCCCGACCGGCTGGATGTCGGCCATGGTGCCCTGCACCCGCAGCTCGCCCCCGACCTCGACGTCGAGGCCGCGCCCGCGCACGAAGATCTGGTTCGGCGCGCGCACCAGGATGTCGAGGCCGATCTGCGGCGGCGAGCTGTCGGCGCGGCGCGGTTCGTTCAGACGGGCGCGTTTCAGCGTGACCGAGACGGGCCGCGGCGGGGCGCGGTGCTCCACCTGGTCGAGCGCGGCCCCGCCGGCGCCGAGCCCCTCGGCGACCGAGATCTCCGTGCGGCCGAGGTCGATCTGGCCGGTCAGCATCCCGCCCCGGCCGACGAGCGGCCCGCGCATGGCCAGCGTGCCGTTGGCCCGGGTGCTGACAAAGGCGCCGTCGGTGTAGACCACGTCGTTGATCCGCGCCGTCAGGTCGGCGGGATAGCCGGCGGCCAGTGTCACCCGGCCCTCGGCCTCGATCGAGCCGCCCGAGACGACATTGGCGCGGAAGGTGTGCAGGATCGCGGCATTGCCCTGCAACGCAGCGTCGAGCGTGATCCCCTCCAGCCGGACGTTGGTCTGCGGGTCGACGAAGGTCGCGCCGGCGATCTTGACGGTGCCGCCGAGCTGCGGCGCGGTGAGCGCGCCGCGGGCGGTGGCGTCGATCCGCGCCGTGCCGGCGACCTGGGCGGCACGCTCGGCGAGAAACGGATTGGCGACGGCGAGCGGCACGCTGCCGTTCACCCGCACGTCGAGGCCGGGCCCCGCGAGCGGGATCGTCCCCGAGCCCGCGATGTCGAGGCCGCCCGGCGCCGTCAACCGGGCAGACTCGAGCCGGACGGTGTTGGAGCGGAAGTTGCCGTCGAGCGTGAAGCCGAGCGCCGGCAGGCCGTTCGACGACAGGAGATTCGCGGTGATCCCGGTGCCGTGGACGTTGAACACCGCCTGCGGGCTCGCGAGGGTGCCGGTGACGCGGCCGGTGCCGGCGACGGTGCCGCGCAGGCCGCGGCTGCCGGCGGCCCGGTCGACGAGGGCCAGCGGGAACGAGCCGAGCTCGATCGCGAGGTCGATGTTGCCCTGTCCGAGCGGCACGGCACCGTTGGCGGACGCCGCGATGCCGTTGCCGCTGAGATTGGCGGTGAGCACGAGGCGGCCGGCCTGGGTCTGGCCGGAGGAGACGAGGTGAACGGGCGGCAGGCCGGCGTTGCGGGTGATCGCCGACGCCACGTCGGCGGCAGTGAGGTCATACGTGACGTCGGGCGCGCCGCGCGGCCCGGTGATCCGCACCCGCCCGTCGACGGTGCCGGCGAGGGCGAGCGCCGGCTGGATGGTGTTGGCGATCGCCAGCGGCACGGCGGAGAGCGCCACGTCGACGTCGAAGGTGTCGGCGACCTTGCCCTCTGCCGTCAGGCTGCCGTTGCCGATGCTGAGCTTCAGCGGGGTCAGCATCACGTTGCCGCCCTGCACCGTGACGGTGGAGGGGGCGGCGAGCGTGGCGGACATGTCCTGCTGCCGCAGGTTGAGCGAGGCGAGCGTCACCTCGACGCCGCCGCCGTCGAGGTGGGCGAGTTCACCCGACGTGTCGATCTGGGTGCCGATCGCGAGCCGGGCGTTGGCCGAGAGCTGCATCCGGTTCGCCTCGGCCCGGCTGGCCGTGGCGTTGAGCGAGCTGACGGCGATGCCGCCGGCGGCCACGTCGCTGGCATTGAGCGTGCCGTCGACGAGCGGCACGCCGAAGGCGTCGGTGACGTCCGCCTGAAGGTTGAGCTGGCCGACCCGGGTGGCGCCGACGGCGACGCCGTTGGCGCCGGCGGCGATCTTCACGCGCTGGCCGGCCGCGCCCTGCCCGACATCGACCGGCGCGAAGGTGAGGTCGGCATCAACGGCGCCGCGGGCGTCGACGAGCGCGAGCGCCGCGACCGAGGCGACGTCGGGGGCGTGGAGGTTGAGCCGGCCGACCAGCGGGTCGCTGCCGGATCGGGCGAGGTCGCCGCTCAGGCGATTCGGGCCGATGATGACTTCGAGACCCTTGACCGAGCGATCCTGCCCGACCGAGGCGATGTCGCCGGCGAGCGACAGCGTGAGGCCGTCGAGGCCGCCACCGCCGGTGACGGTGCCCATGACATCGGTGCCGTTGACCGAGCCGTTGAAGCCGAGGGTGGCGTTGGTGAGTGCCCGGTCGGCGAGGTGGCCGGTCGGGATCGCCGCGGTGAGGCTGACGGCGACGGGCTGGCCCGCGCCGGAGGCGTGACCGGAGGCGGTGAGCGCGCCACCGAGGCGCGGGTCGACAAGGCCGAGGTCGGAGATCGACGCCTCGAAGCCGATGTCGGTCTTCGTGCTCGACACCTGGCCGTTCGAGGCGAAGGCAAGTTGCGGGTTGGCGAGCTTGAGGTCTTCGGTGCGGAAGCCCTGGCTGTCGCGGACGACGCGGCCGGAGAGCGTCGTCTCGCCCGCGAGCAGCGGGTCGACCTGCGAGATGCCGACGCGCACATCGTTGGCCGTGCCGTCGAAGGCGAGGTCGAAACCGCCGACCAGCGGGCTGACGCTGCCCTCGGCGGTCAGGTCGATGGCGCCGCCGAGGTCGCGGTTGGCGAGGCCGGCGAAGATCGCGAGGTCCGCGACGCGCACGGAGTTGCGGCCGGTGTAGACGAAATTCTTCAGCTCGCCGGCGGAGAAGATCGACAGGCCGTTGCCGCTGAGCTGGAGCTGGTTGATCGTCGCCGGGCCGCCGGGGGGCAGCACCGCGTCGGCGAAGAGGTCGATCCGCTTGCCGAGCGCGTTGGCAACCTCCGGGCGGGGCGACGACAGGCCGGTCGCGAGGCCCTCGACGTTGACCGTGACGTTGCGGGTGGCCGGGTCGTCGAGGTTCTGGGCGAGACCGCCCATGCGGAAGGTCACGTCCTCCATGGCGAGGTCGGCGGCCTGCAGCCGGTCGAGGACGAGGAGGCCGTCCCAGTGCGCCGCGTCGCCATAGGTGACATGCAGCGCCGCGGAATTGAGCCGCGTGCGCGCGCCCGGCACGGGCAGGGTGATCGGCGGGCCGGCCGGATCACCGAGGTTGCCGGTCAGCGTCAGGCGGCGGAGATAGTTGGTGCCGGTCTCGAGGCTGCCGTCGAGCTTCAGCACATCGTTGGCGAGCGCCAGCGTGTCGACGCGGACGCCGCCGCCGGTCTTGGAGACGCCCTGCGCCCTGACGCTGCTGTGACCGGCGAAGAAGTCGCGGAACTGCGCCGGGATCAGCGGCGCGAGATCGCCGCCGAAGTCGACGTCGAAGCCGAGGCCGTCGTCCCTGGCCCGCAGCGCCACGAGCCCGGCGGCGACGCGAGTCTGGTCGGCGTCGAGCGCGAAGTTCACGTCGACCTTTTCGAGCGGCCCGGACCCCGCGAGCGTCAGGTCCACCGCCGGCGTGCCCTCGATGCGGAGCAGCGTCGCGACGATGCCGCCCTTCGGCTCGTGCAGCGCCACGTCGAGGTCGAGCTGGCGCGAGGCGTTGGAAAACGCCGCGTTGAGGGCGAGGGTGCCGCCGGGCTGGTCGAGGCGCTTGATGTCGAGCGCGGTGTCGAGGGCGCCGTCGGCGAGCGTGAGCCGGCCCGCGACGCTGATGTCCGCCGCCTGGCCGAAGACCGGCTGCGAGAAGCGCACGAGCGGCACGGACAGGTCGCGGAGGTTCACCGCGACGGGCAGCTCGGGCAGCGAGAACGGCTGCGTCTCGGCCTGCGGCAGCTGCTTGGGCGCGGGGGGCATCACCGGGCGGCGGAGCCAGAGGATCTGGTCCGCGGCCAGCCGGTTGATGGTGAGCCGGCCGCGCAGCAGGGCGAGGCGGCTCCAGTCGAGCTGCGCGTTCTCGATCTGCAGCCAGGGGCCCTGGTCGTCGGAGACGGTGATCCGCTGGATGCGCGCGCTCGAGGAGAGCGCGCCGGAGACGCCGCTCAGGTGGATTTCGCGGCCGGGGGCGGAGATGCGGTTCTGGATGAAGCGGGTGATGAAGGTGTTGTCGCCGGGGTCGTTGGCCTCGTCCTGCGCCACCGCGGCGATTGCCACGAGCAGGAGCACCGAAAGAAGAGCGAGGATCCGCTTCAAAACGCCTGTCCGATCCCGATGTAGAGCGCGACGCGCGAGTCGCCGCTTGCCCGCTCGAGCGGGGTCGCGAGGTCGCCGCGCAGGACGCCGATCGGCGTGTAGTAGCGCACGCCGAGGCCGGTGCCGGTCTTGAAGTCGCTGTCGCCCGAGAGGGTCGGGTCGGCGGTGACGAAGCCGGTGTCGACGAAGGCGACCGCCCCCCAGTTGTCGGTGAAGCGATAGCGCACTTCGCCGGACGCCTCGACGATGCCCCGGCCCCCGGCGGTGAACGACACGCCGTCGGCATTGGTGAACGGCACGCCGATCGAGCGGTAGGAATAGCCGCGGATCGAACCGCCGCCGCCGGCGAAGAACAGCATGTCGGGCGGGCTCTCCTCGATGCTGGCGCCGACGTAGGTGCCGACCAGCGCCCGGGCGGCGAGCACGAGCTTGCGGTCCTCGAAGAAGCCGAGATAGCCGCGCCCCTCGATCGTGGTCTGGAGCGCGGTGTTGCCGTACTCCGCCTCGTAGAACGGGTCTGCGGTGATCGCGAGATAGTAGCCGCGCGTCGCGTCGAACTTGTTGTCGCGCCGATCGTACTGGAACGTGCCGTCGAGGCCGAACTTGGTGAAGTGACGGATGCCGAAGTCGTCGTCGAAACGCGACCGCGAGGCGAGAACGAAGACGCTGCCGGTGATGAAGCGGCCGAGCGACTGCTGCAGGCCGGCCTTCGCCGTGACCGAGCGCTCGCTGTAGGTGTCGTAGTTGACCTTGCTGCCCACGAGCGAGGTCACGAAGTCGGTGTCCGGCGTCAGGACGCCTGGCTTCGTGAACGTCACGCCGAGGTTGTAGTCGTAATCCTGCGGATCGAGCGAGGCGCCGAGACCGTCGACGCTGGCGTCGAAGCGCAGCCGCTCGCCGCGGCCCATCAGGTTGCGGTGCATCCAGTAGGCCGAGACGCCGAGGCCGTCGATCGTGGAGTAGGTGCCGCCGAAGCCGATCGTCCGCGGCGCCCGGTCCTCGACGCTGATCGTCATCGGCAGGCTGCCGTCGTCGAGGATTTCCGGCGCCTCCTCGAAGCGCAGCGAGCGGAAGATGCCGAGGCGGTTCAGCCGCGCCTGGCCGGCGGTGATGTCGTCGGGGTCGAACGCCCGCCCCTCCGGCAGCCCGGCCATGAAGGCGATGAACGCCGGATCGGTGCGCGTGGTGCCGACGACCTTGGTCGGGCCATAGTGTGCCGGCCGGCCGGGATCGAGGGTGAGCGTCGCGTCGAGCTGGTCGTTGGCGTGGTCGGCCAGCATCTCGCGGTCGGCCTCGCGCGCCTTGGCGTACGAGACCTGCCGCCATTGCTCGATCATCAGCGCCGACGCCTGCGTCACCACGGCCGAACGCGCCCGGCGCCCGGTCTTGTAGCCGATCGAGTCGAGCGTGCCGACCTCGTCGTTCGCCGAGATCTGCTCCGGCGGCGGGTTCACCACCGCGGCCGTGCCGAACCGGAACAGCGGCCCGGTGTCGATTCGCACCGCCACCGGCACGTCCTGCGGAAACTCCCGCGCCAGCGTCAGGTCGGCGGCTTCCTTGCCGCCGATCGTGATGCTGACGTACGGGCCGTAGTATCCTTCGGCATAGAGCGCCGCGAGCAGCCGCCGGTAGTCGCCGCGGGCGACGGAGAGCAGACCGCCGGTGCCCGACGCCGGGTCGTTCCGGCCGGTCCAGAGCGAGGACGCCCGCTGCAGACCCGCCCGCAGCCCGGCGCCGGGGCCGGTCACGTCGAGCGTCACGGTATAGGTCAGCGGGTCGATCACCTCGACGCGGTTCTCGTCCTCGCGCGCGCCCCAGAGGTGGATCCCGAGCAGCGTGAACGCGCCGGCCGGCGCCGGACATGCCAGAGCCGCGGCGAGCGCCGACGCGCAAAGCAAGCCGCGCATCAGGAATCGATCTCCCGCCCGAGCCCCCATGCCTGCCCACCTCTTCTTCGTTACGGGAATCTTAAGCAATCGAACGCGTCCGGCAAAGCGCGGCGGCATCCCGCCGGAAAATTCCCGCCGATTTATGCAGGAGCGCAACGGTCGCGGCCTCCTGCTGCACCGCAAAAGGCTCTGGACGCACCGCGCGGGGATCGACTAAGCCTGCGCCTCATGGATATCCGGGCCACCGACCTTCCCGACGTGAAGGTACTGACCCCGCGCCGCTTCGGCGACACGCGCGGCTATTTCAGCGAGACCTGGAGCGCGGCCCGCATGGCCGCGGCCGGTCTCTCGACCGAGTTCGTGCAGGACAACGAGAGCCTGTCGGCAAAGCCCGGGACGCTGCGCGGCCTGCACTACCAGGCGCCGCCGTTCGCCCAGGCGAAGCTGGTGCGGGTGGCGAAGGGCGCGGTGCGCGACGTGGCCGTCGACGTGCGCCGCGGCTCGCCCACCTACGGAAAGTGGGTGTCCGAGGTGCTGTCGGCCGAGAACGGCGCGCAACTGCTGGTGCCGCGCGGCTTCCTGCACGGTTTCGTCACGCTGGAACGCGACACGCTGGTCATCTACAAGGTCGACAACGGCTATGACGCGGCCAGCGATGGCAGCGTGCTGTGGAATTCGCCGGGGCTCGGCGTCGACTGGGGCGTTCCCGCCGGTGAGGTGACGCTGTCCGACAAGGACCGGGCCGCGACGGCATTCCGCGAGTGGGTCTCGCCGTTCGAGTTCGCGACGGCCTGAGTAAGGGGTTCGAGCATGAGGCTTCTGGTGACGGGAGGGGCGGGCTTCATCGGCTCCGCCGTGGCACGGCAGGCGGTGGCCGACGGGCACGAGGTGATCGTGCTCGACGCGCTGACCTACGCGGCCAATCCGGCGAATCTCGACAGCATCGCCGCCTCGAACCGCTATGCCTTCGAGCGGGCCGACATCCGCGACCGCGCGGCGCTCGACGCGATCTTCGCCCGGCATGCGCCCGACGCGGTGATGCACCTCGCCGCCGAGAGCCATGTCGACCGCTCGATCGACGGGCCGGCGGCGTTCATCGACACCAACATCACCGGCACCTATACCCTGCTCGAAGCCGCGCGCGCCTTCTGGGGCGGCAGCCGCGACAAGCCCGGGCGGGATTTCCGCTTCCACCACATCTCGACCGACGAGGTGTTCGGCACCCTCGGCGAAACCGGCCTCTTCACCGAGACGACCGCCTACGCGCCGAACTCGCCCTACTCCGCGTCGAAGGCGGCGAGCGATCACCTGGTGCGGGCGTGGCACGAGACCTATGGCCTGCCCGTGGTGCTGTCGAACTGCTCGAACAACTACGGGCCGTTCCATTTCCCGGAAAAGCTCATCCCCGTGGTGATCCTGAACGCACTCTCGGGCAAGCCGATCCCGGTCTATGGCCGTGGCGAGAACGTGCGCGACTGGCTGTTCGTCGAGGACCACGCGACGGCGCTGCTGGCGGTCGCCACCCGCGGGCAGGTGGGCGAAAGCTACAACATCGGCGGCAACGCCGAGGCGACGAACATCTCGATCGTCGAGCGGATCTGCGCGCTGATGGACGAGATGCATCCGGCGGGCGCGCCGCATGCGCGGCTGATCGAGTTCGTCACAGACCGGCCGGGCCACGACTTCCGCTATGCGATCGACGCGACGAAGATCCGCCGCGAACTCGGCTGGCAGCCGTCGGTCACGCTCGACGAGGGGCTGCGCCGCACCGTGCGCTGGTATCTCGAGAACCGCGACTGGTGGCAGGCGATCCAGGCGCGCGGCCACACGCTGGAGCGCCTCGGCCTGAAGCAGGCCGGCGGCTGATGCGCGCCCTCGTCTTCGGCTCGACCGGCCAGGTTGCCCGCGAGCTGCGGCGCGCCGCGGGCGAGCTTGGCATCGAGGCGAGCTTTCTCGACCGCGCCGCCGCCGACCTCGCCGACCCCGACGCCTGCGCCGCCGCCGTGCGCGCGGCCAGCGTCGATGTCGTGCTGAACGCCGCCGCGCACACCGCCGTCGATCGGGCCGAGGACGAGCCGGAGCTTGCCCTGCGGATCAACGGGACCGCGCCCGGGGTCATCGCCGCTGCCTGCGCCGACAAGGGCGTGCCGTTTCTGCACGTCTCGACCGACTATGTTTTCGACGGCACCCCCGGCCGGCCGTGGCGCGAGGACGACCCGACCGGGCCGCTCGGCGCCTATGGCCGGTCCAAGCTCGCCGGCGAGCAGGCGGTGGTGGCCGCGTGCCCCGATCACGTCGTGCTGCGCACGGCCTGGGTGTTCTCTGCCCACGGCGGCAACTTCGTGAAGACCATGCTCAAGGTCGGCAAGGGCCGCCCGGAGATGCGCGTCGTCGGCGACCAGCACGGCTGCCCGACCGCCGCCGCCGACATTGCCGGGGCGCTCTGGACCATCGCCGCCGACTGGAGCCGCGGCCGCGGCCGGGCCGGCATCTTCCACTATGCCGGCGCGCCGGCGGTGAGCTGGGCAGACTTCGCCGAGGCGATCTTCGCCCGCACCGGCTGGGCAGAGCGGCCGGCGGTGACGGCGATCACCACCGCCGACTGGCCGACCAAGGCCGCGCGCCCGGCAAACTCGGTCCTCGATTGCAGCGCCATCGAGGCCGCCTATGGCATCGCGCAGCCCGACTGGCGCCTCGCGCTCGACGAGGTGCTCGAGGAACTCGGAGAAACCAGCGCATGACCGACCGCAGGGGCATCATCCTGGCCGGCGGCTCCGGCACCCGGCTCTATCCGATCACGCATTCGCTGTCGAAGCAGCTGCTGCCGCTCTACGACAAGCCGATGATCTACTATCCGCTGTCGGTGCTGATGCTCGCCGGCCTGCGCGAGATCGCGATCATCACCACGCCGGACGATCAGGAGCAGTTTCGCCGGCTGCTGCGCGACGGCAGCCAGTGGGGGATGCGCTTCGAGTACATCGTCCAGCCGCGGCCCGAGGGTCTGGCGCAGGCCTATATCCTCGCGGAGGATTTCCTCGCCGGCGCCGCCTCGACCATGGTGCTCGGCGACAACATCTTCTTCGGCCACGATCTGCCGCAGCTCCTGAAGCGGGCGGGCGCCCGGCCGGAGGGCGGCACGGTGTTCGGCTATCAGGTGCGCGACCCCGAGCGTTACGGCGTCGTCGCGTTCGATCGCGAGGGCACGGTGCTCTCGATCGAGGAAAAGCCGGTGAAGCCGCGATCGAACTTCGCCGTGACCGGCATCTACGTGCTCGACGGCAGCGCGCCCGCGCGTGCCCGCGCGGTGCGGCCGAGCCCACGCGGCGAACTCGAGATCACCGAGGTGCTGACCTCCTACCTCGCCGACGGCCTGCTCAACGTCGAGCGCATGGGCCGCGGCTTTGCCTGGCTCGACACCGGCACGCACGCCAGCCTGCTCGATGCCGGCAACTTCGTGCGGATGATCGAGGAACGGCAGAACGTGAAGATCGGCTGCCCGGAGGAGATCGCGTTCTCCGAGGGCTGGATCGACGCCGCCGCGCTCAAGGCGCTGGCGGAGCCGTACCTCAAGACGGAATACGGCCGCTACCTCGTGCGCATCGCCGAGGGCGGCTGACTCCTTTTTCTTCCGGCTGGGTCGGGATGGGGTCAAGGGCGGGCCGCCTGCGGCCCGGGGCGGCTGGCCGCCCTTCACCCTTGAGGCCGGCCCGCCTCGGCACCCGAGGCTGGAAGCGGCGCCTTGGTGAAGCAGCCGCTTCATCAAGCGCCTCCCACGCAGATCTTCAAACGCAGCAACCCTCGCGAAGGTTGCCGGCAGGGCCCGGGTCAAAACCCGCGACTCCCTCGCAGCGCGGCGCGCGCCGAACGCCACCGCGCGCGCGGCTGACGCGCCGCTTTGTCGAAGGCCCCGAAACGCACGCGGCGCCAGCCCGGGGGCCAGCGCCGCGAAACCAGAAGCACGCCCGAAGATCAGGCCTTGATGAGGCCCATGTTCTCGAGCTTCAGGATCACCTGCTGCGCCGAATAGTCGATCTCGTTGCCTTCGGTCTCGAGCTTCAGCTCAGGCTTCGCCGGCTCCTCGTAGGGGTCGGAGATGCCGGTGAACTCCTTGATCTTGCCTTCGCGCGCCAGCTTGTAGAGGCCCTTGCGGTCGCGGCGCTCGCACTCCTCGATCGAGGTCGCGACGTGGACCTCGAGGAAGGCGCCGTAGGCCTCGATCATCTCGCGCACCGCGGCGCGGGTCGCGGCATAGGGCGCGATCGGCGCGCAGATCGCGATACCGCCGTTCTTGGTGATCTCGGACGCGACATAGCCGATGCGGCGGATGTTGATGTCCCGGTGCTCCTTGGAGAAGCCGAGCTCGGAGCTGAGGTGCTTGCGCACCACGTCGCCGTCAAGCAGCGTCACCGGACGCCCGCCCATCTCCATGAGCTTCACCATCAGCGCGTTTGCGATGGTCGACTTGCCCGAGCCGGAGAAGCCGGTGAAGAACACGGTGAAGCCCTGCGCGGCGCGCGGCGGCTTGGACTTGCGCAGCTCCTCGACGACGGTCGGGAACGAGAACCAGTCGGGGATCTCGAGGCCTTCCTGCAGGCGGCGGCGCAGCTCGGTGCCGGAGATGTCGAGGATGGTCTGCCCCTCCTCGACCTCGTCGCGCGGCTCGTACTGGGCTTTTTCCTGGACGTAGACCATCTGCTTGAAGTCAACCATCTCGACGCCGATGTCGGCCTCGTGCTGGCGGAACAGGTCCTGCGCGCCGTAGGGATCGTAGAAGTCCTTGCCCTGGCTGTTCTTGCCCGGGCCGGCGTGGTCGCGGCCGACGATGAGGTGGGTGCAGCCGTGGTTGCGGCGGATCAGGCCGTGCCACACCGCCTCGCGCGGGCCGCCCATGCGCATCGCGAGATTGAGCAGCGACAGCGCCGTGGTCGAAGCCGGGTACTGCGGCAGCACCGCCTCGTAGCAGCGCACGCGGGTGAAGTGGTCGATGTCGCCCGGCTTGGTCATGCCGACGACCGGGTGGATCAGCAGGTTGGCCTGGGCCTCGCGCGCGGCGCGGAAGGTCAGCTCCTGGTGGGCGCGGTGCAGCGGGTTGCGGGTCTGGAACGCCACGATCCGCCGCCAGCCGAGCTTGCGGAACAGCGCGCGCAGCTCGTTCGGGGTGTTGCGCAGGCCGCGGAAATCATAATGCGTCGGCTGCTGGATGCCGGTGATCGGCCCGCCGAGATAGATCGGACCGGCCTTGTGGTGCAGGTAGTTGACCGCCGGATGCGCGAGGTCGTCGGCGCCGAACACCGCCTCGGCCTCGAGCGACTTCTCCGGCGTCCACTTGTCGGTGACCGACATGATGGCGAGGATCACGCCCTCCTGGTCACGCAGCGCGATGTCCTGGCCGGGCTCGACCTTGCCGGCGAACGCCTCGGAGACGTCGAGGGTGATCGGCATCGGCCAGAGCGAGCCGTCGGCGAGGCGCATGTCCTTGATGACGCCGTCGTAATCAGCCTTGCCGAGAAAGCCCTTGAGCGGGTTGAACCCGCCGTTCATCAACAGTTCGAGGTCGCAGATCTGCCGCGGCGTCAGGTCCCAGGACACGAGGTCCGTTGCCTCGAGCTTGAGCTTCACGGCGCTTTCCGCCGAGACGTAAAGCTCCGGGATCGGCACGAGGTTCGTCGCGGTCATCTCTAGGGTACCCCACCAACTGATTCGAACTCGGTGGGGTGGTAGCAGCCGCGCGCGGAGGGTGTCAAAGGATGGTGCAGTGCAGCGCCGATTGCCGGAACGGGTGTGCGCGCAGCCACACCCCGACCCGGCAATGTGGCGTCAGTTCGTCGGAGTCGGTGCCGGGACGACGCGCAGATTCGTCATGCCGACCCAGCCCTTGACCGCGGCATCCTCGGGCAGTTTGACCTCGCACCACTTGCGGCCGGCCGCCATCTGGCAGCTCACGGTGCGCAACAGCGTTCCGTCGTCCAGCCGGGCGACGATGGCAGCGCCGGTGGTTGGCCCCTCGCGCAGGACCAGCGCCCCGGCGGCACCGGTGATCTCGACGAACTCGGCGTCCCCGGACCCGGCAAACGCGCCGGTCGCAGCGATTGCGACCGCGACAATCGCGATGAAGAAGTGACGCATCTCGACCCTCATCCCGGAACAAGCACCCTATCGGCTGAAATTCGCCTATGGCGGACCACCGGTCAAGTCGGGCTTGGCGCGCATGGTTGAGATTTAAGGAAGCTGATGCAACCATGCCAGCCTCACAAGCATTGAGACGCGTTGCGGTCGTGCCCTGCTTCTGTCGCGATTGCCTCTCTCCGCTCCCGGCCGAATCGGTGCGGTGCCCCGCCTGCGGTTCCCCGCGGCTGCTGCGCCATGCCGAGCTGGATCGCCTCTCGGTCGCTCACCTCGATTGCGATGCCTTCTACGCCGCGGTGGAGAAGCGCGAGGACCCGAGCCTGCGCGACCGCCCGCTGATCGTCGGCGGCGGCCATCGCGGCGTCGTCTCGACCGCCTGCTACATTGCCCGGGTCCGCGGGGTCCGCTCGGCGATGCCGATGTTCAAGGCGCTGCAGCTCTGCCCCGATGCCGTGGTGCGGCCACCGCGCATGGCGCTTTACGCGGAAGTCTCGCGGGCCATGCAGGCGATGATGCTGGAGCTGACCCCGCTGGTCGAGCCCCTGTCCCTCGACGAGGCGTTTCTCGACCTGAGCGGCACCGCGCGGCTGCACCGCGCGCCGCCCGCACTGCTGCTCGCCCGCCTGCAACGGCGGATCGAGGTCGAGCTTGGCGTCACCGCGTCTGTCGGCCTCAGCCACAACAAGTTCCTCGCCAAGATTGCCTCGGAGCGGGACAAGCCGCGGGGATTCGCGGTGATCGGACGGGAGGAGACCGACGGTTTTCTCGCGCCGCAGCCGGTGTCGATCATCTGGGGCGTGGGCCAGGCCGGCCTGCGCAGCCTGGAGCGTGACGGAATTCGCACGATCGCCGACCTGCGCGGCCGCGACCGCGCGACCCTCGTCCGCCGCTTCGGCAGCCTCGGGGACCGGCTCTGGCACCTCGCGCGCGGCGAGGACGGCCGCAGCGTGACGCCGGATCGGCCACTCAAGTCGATCTCGCACGAAACGACCTTCGACGCCGACATCGCCGACGTCGCGGTGCTGGGCCGCCACCTCTGGCAGCTTGCCGAGAAGGTGTCGGCGCGGGCCAAGCGGCTCGGGCTCGCCGGCCGGGTGGTGACGCTGAAGCTCAAGCGTGCCGACCATTCGATCCTCACCCGGCGCCAGACCCTCGACGAGCCGACCGCCATGGCCGACCGGATGTATCGGACGGCGTTGCCCCTGCTGCAGCGCGACACGGGCGCCGGTCCGTTCCGGTTGATCGGGATCGGCGTCGCAACCTTGTCGGCGCTCGGCGCCGAATCGGGCGATCTGCTCAGCCCGGCCTCGGAGCGAAGGCTGAAAGCCGAACGCGCCGCTGACAGCATCCGCGCCCGATTTGGTGAAAAGGCCATCATTCTGGGCCGCTCGCTGGATTGAAGGCGGCGTTTTCGGTCGACGTCGGTGTGCGGTTGCCACATTTCTGTGCACAGAACCGAAAATTTGCGCGGGATTCCGAAAATTCGCTTTGGGGCAGTTGACTATGCTGCGGCGCGGCATAAAGTCAGTCACGTGATGCATTGCATCATACACGCCCTACGGGCGTTTCCTCCCTAAACTTGGGCCGTGCCTCGTGCACGGCCTCTTTTTTTGCCCGGAGGCCAGAGGTGCCGCGCGGCGCGATATGAAGCCGGGAGCTATTCCGCCGCCATCGGCAGGCTGCGCGGCCTGATCGCGGCCAGCCGGTGCGTCACCTCCGCAAGCCGGGCCGCAACCTCGGCAAACGCGGCGCTGCGCTCAACCCGGCTCTCGTCCATGTAGAGCGCGCGGTCGATCTCGATCTGCAGCGCGTGCACGCCCCGGCGCGGACAGCCATAGGTCTGGGTGATGTAGCCGCCGGCGAACGGCGTGTTCCGGGCGACCAGAAAGCCCGCCTCGCCGAACACGTCGGCCGCCAGGTCGATCACCCAGCGGTCGCAGGCCGTGCCGAATCGGTCGCCGAGAATGACGTTCGGCCGCCGCCCCCAGACCGACGGCGTGGCGTTCAGCGCGTCGTGCGGCATCGAATGGCAGTCGAACAGGACGGCCACGCCGAACGTCGCCCGGGTCTCCGCGACGAGCGACGCGAGCCGGGCGTGGAACGGGCGCCAGACCGCCGCGATGCGCCGTTCTGCGTCCGCGAGGCTGAGCTTGCCCTCGATGATTGCCCGCCCTTCGCCCACCACCCGGGGAATCACCCCGAGGCCGGCGGCGATCCGCGGGTTCTGCGCCGCGCGGCTCGCCCCCGCGATGAGGGCGGGGTCGAGATCCTCCGGGCCGCGGTTCAGGTCGACCCAGGCGCGCGGCGCACGCGCGGCGATGAGCGGCGCGCCGGCGGCCGGCGCCGCGGCGAACAGTTCCTCGACAAACGCGTCCTCGGACGAGCGCAGCTGCCGCAGCGTCAGGCGCGAGCTGCGGGTCAGCGCGGCGGGATAGTCGCGCCCGCTGTGGGGCGAGCTGAACACCGCGCAGGAGCGGTGGTCGGCCGGCAGCGCGATCGTGAAGGCATCTTCCATCGTGCATCCCCTCGCCGGCAGCATAGCCGGTGAAATCTGCCGGCGAAATGCCTTGAACACCGCTGCGGCCCCGTCTATAGCACTGCCGACGAAACGGACGCGTCTTGCGGCCGGTTCTCGGGCGTATAGCTCAGCGGGAGAGCACTTCGTTGACATCGAAGGGGTCACAGGTTCAATCCCTGTTACGCCCACCATTTCTTTCGGCCCGATAGGGTCGATCTGGCCCTCCGCGGGGCCGCAACGTAACCAGAGGCGCACGCGCGCCGCAGAGGAGAGAGGCCATGAAGGTCGTTAATTCGCTTCGCTCCCTGAAGCTGCGCCATCGCGATTGCCGCGTCGTGCGCCGCAAGGGGCGGGTCTATGTCATCAACAAGACCCAGCGCCGCTACAAGGCCCGCCAGGGCTGATCTGTCCGCCAGTCGGACATGCGGGGCCGCGCAGATTGCGCGGCCTTTGTTTTTTCCGGGGTCGGGATTCCCGAGGCCGACGGCTTCACTCTCCTGATTCGGGGGGTGGGCGGGACACCGCCTGAAATCTCACCACGTCGGCGGATTGTTGCCGGCCGGCCATCCCGCGCCCCGAGACGGATAGCCCCGCCGATGGCCTGAATTCTCCCGGTGCGCTAACATGTTGGCGGTTCCCGCGGGGTCCGGCGCATGCCGGGCGGCGCGCGGTCGCCGCGAAACGGTCGCCGCGCCAGCGGACGGCAGGGGAACAAAATGGCAGAGGACGGGCAGGCGGCTGGGCTCGCGCCGGGGGCAGATGCCACCATCGCGGAGCTGATGGACCCGGTGACGCTCGAAGCGCGGCTGAAGGATGCGCGCGCCCGCCGCGCCGAGGCCCTGGCGCGGCGCGGAAGCGAGTCGAGCAGCGAGAGCGCGGCGTCGCAGCGCGGGCCGACCGTGGCGCTGACCCCGAAGCCGCCGGCGTGGCTGCACGACGACACGGCGGAGGACGAGGCCGCCATGCAGGGCGCGGTGCAGGCCGAAGCCCGTGGACCGACGACGCGGGTGCGCCCCGTGCTCCTCGCCTCCACCGGCGGCCCGGCGCGGACGATGCCCGCCCCCCCGCCCGACACCGCAGCGCCGCCCGCCGCCCGGCCGCTCGCCGCCACGCCTGTCCCGGAACGAGCCAGGGGCAACCGGCTGCCGCCGGCCGCGCTGCTGTTTGTCGCCGGACTCGCTGTCGGCGCCGCCGCGGTGGCGTTCGCCCTGCGCCCGTCGCGCGAGGCGCCCGCTCCGGCCGTATCCGTCGCGACCAATTCCGCTTCCTCCACGCCCGAAGCTTCCACGCCCGAAGCGCCCGCTGTCGAGACTAGCGCAACCGAATCCGGGGCGCCTGACGCGGGCGATCCGCCGGTCGCCGTTGCCGCCCTGCCGGCGGCGGAGCTGCCCGCCGCGGGAGATCCGGCCGGCGCTTCCGAGCGGCCGGCCGCGATCCCCGAGCAGCCGGCGCCGGCCCGGCTCGCCGCGCCGGTCTCGGAGCCGGCGCCGCCGCCCGTGGCGTCGCCCGGGCCGGCGATCGGCGCGCTCATCGACGCCGCCGCCCCGCCGCCGCGCCCGGCCGCAGGGGCGTCGGCTGCGGCGAGCGACACGCCGCCCGTGACCGGATCGGCGGGCGCGACGCTGCCGCAGAGCGTCACCATCCATTATCCACGGTCGGCGCAAGGGCTCGCCACGACGGTGGCGGAGCAACTGCGCGCCGCCGGCGTCACCGCTGTCACGAGCGTGCCGGTCGGCTTCGCCATCGGCCGCTCCAACGTGCGCTTCTACCACGATGCGGACCGGCCGGCCGCCGAGAGCACCGGCGCGCTGCTCGCGGGGGCGCTCGACGGCGCACCGGAGACACGCGACTTCACCAGCTACCCGACTCCGACGGTGTCCGGCCGCGTCGAGATCTGGCTCGCCGGAGAGCCCGCGCGCACGGCGGCACGGGCGTCGAAGCCGGCCCAGACGCCGACGGCCACCGACGGCGAGACCGATCCCTACGCGCTGCTCAAACCGGGCGAACAGGTCCGCGAAGTGCAGCGCATCCTCCTCGACCGGCTTCAGGGCAAGGCGCCCTGAGCCTGCCCCGCGGGGCGCGCGCCCGTGCGACCGCCCGCTTGTCCGGCGGAACCGCGTGTCCTATGCCTCGCGGGCAAACGGGGGGAAAGGGAGTTATCCGCAACATGACCGCACTTCGCACTCAGGCGCGCGGCATCACGCTGCCCAAGATCGTGTTCGGCACGTCGGGGCTCGGCGGCATGCCGGACACCTACGGCTACGACGTGGACGAGGACCGGGCGCTCGACACCATCCGCGCGGTGCTGGCGCTGCCCGACGGGATGCTCGATACCTCGCGCAACTACGGCACCGGCCGCAGCGAGGCGCGCATCGGCAAGGCGGTGGCCGGGCTCGGCGGCTGGCCCGCGGGCCGTCTCCTCTCGACCAAGCTCGACCGGCACAACGAGACCGGACGCTTCGACGCGGCCCAGGCCCGTCGCTCGATCGAGGAGAGCCTCGCGGCGCTCGGCGTCGATCGCGTCGACATCCTGCACCTGCACGACCCGGAGTATGCCGCCGATCTCGACGAGGTGACGCGCAAGGGCGGCGCACTCGATACCCTCGTCGCGCTGCGCGACGAGGGGCTGGCGCGCGCCATCGGCCTCGCTGCCGGCCGGGTCGACGTGATGATGCCGATCCTCGCCGACTGGGATTTCGACTGCCTCGTCACCCACAACCGCATGACCCTGGTCAACCGCAACGCCGAGCCGATGCTCGACTTCGCCGCCGCGCGCGGGATCGCCGTGCTCAATGCCGCCCCCTATGCCGGGGGAATGCTGGCGAAGGGCGCCGCGAACGCGCGCTACGTCTATCAGGAGCCGACGGAGGAGATGCGCGCGCCCGTGCGCCGGGTCGAGGCCGCCTGTGCCCGCTTCGGCGTGCCGCCGGGCGCCGCCGCGCTGCAATTCTCCGTGCGCGACCCGCGCATCGCCGCGACGATCTGCGGTGTCACCCGGCCCGTGCGGGTGCAGGAGACGCTCGACTGGGCCGCCTTCCCGATTCCGGAAGAACTCTGGGCCGAACTCGAGACCCTGCCGTTCGAGACGCACGATCCAGAAGCGACGCGCGAGTACAAGCTCGGCTGACCGGCGGCGCGCCCTGCGACCCGCCGGTTGCAGGGCCGCGCCCCTTGGCCTACATCGCCACGACCCTCCCCGGAGCCCGGACCCATGCGCCTCACCCGCTATTTCCTGCCCATCCTGCGCGAGACCCCGGCGGAGGCGCAGATCGTGAGCCACCGCCTGATGCTGCGCGCCGGCATGATCCGCCAGGCTTCGGCCGGGATCTATTCGTGGCTGCCGCTCGGCTTCAAGGTGCTGCGCCGGCTGGAGCAGATCGTCCACGAGGAGCAGCAGCGCGCCGGGCACATCCCGCTGCTCATGCCGACGCTGCAGTCGGCCGACCTCTGGAGGGAAAGCGGCCGCTATGACGACTACGGCGCCGAGATGCTGCGCATCAAGGACCGCCACCAGCGCGACATGCTCTACGGTCCGACCAACGAGGAGCTCATCACCGACATCTTCCGCTCGGCGGTGTCGAGCTACAAGGACCTGCCGCTGACGCTCTACCACATCCAGTGGAAGTTCCGCGACGAGGTGCGGCCCCGCTTCGGCGTCATGCGCGGGCGCGAGTTCCTGATGAAGGACGGCTACAACTTCGACCTGACCGTCGAGGACGCGCTGCACGCCTACAACCGCCACATGGTGAGCTACATCCGCACCTACGAGCGGATGGGGCTGAAGGCGATCCCGATGCGGGCGGACGGCGGGCCGATCGGCGGCGACCACACCCACGAGTTCCTGGTGCTGGCGCCGACGGGCGAGAGCGCGGTGTTCTACGACCGCGCCGTCACCGACCTGACCCTCGGCGACCGGGCGATCGACTTCGCCGACCGCGGGCAGCTCAGCGAGATCGTCGCAACCTGGACCGCGCCCTACGCCCGCACCGACGAGCGCCATGATGCGGACGAGTTCGCCAAGGTGCCGGAGGACCGGCGCATCGAGGGCCGCGGCATCGAGGTCGGGCAGATCTTCTTCTTCGGCACCAAGTATTCCGAGCCGATGAAGGCCGTCGTCGTCAACGAGGCGGGCGAGCGCGTGCCGGTGCAGATGGGCAGCCACGGCATCGGCGTCAGCCGCCTGATCGGCGCGATCATCGAGGCGAGCCACGATGACAAGGGCATTATCTGGCCCGAGGGCGTCACCCCCTTCGGCGCCGGCATCGTCAACCTCCGCCAGGGCGACGCGGCGACCGACACCGCCTGCGAGCAGCTCTATGCCGAGCTGACAAAGGCGGGCATCGACCCGCTCTATGACGACCGCGACGAGCGGGCGGGCGCAAAGTTCGCCACGATGGACCTGATCGGCCTGCCGTGGCGGATCACCGTCGGGCCGCGCGGCCTCGCGAACGGCAAGGTCGAGCTGACCTCGCGGCGGACGGGCGAGAGCGAGGAGCTGTCGCCCGAGGTGGCGGTCGCGCGGCTGCGGGAAATCTACGCGCCGCACGGTCTGGTGCGCGCCTGAGGCGCGTCCGTACAACGCGTGTCTTGAATCTGCCGGCCGTCAGGCCGGCACATGTTGAACCCACCGACCTTCAGGCCGGTGGGGCGACCAGAAGCGCCACGATGCGCCGGACCAGCGGCAGGACGATCAGCACGCTCGGAAAGGCGATCAGGTAGGACGTGGCCCACGCCGCCGGAACGTGGCGCAGCATGTCCATCGACAGGCCGGTGGCCCGCGCCAGCGCGACCACCGTCACGATCCCCGACATCAGCAGCGACAGGACGGCGGGAAAGACGATGGCGTGCGCGCGGGCGGGCAGCTTGCGCCAGCGGGGCAGCCCGCGGGCCGGGTTTTCTTAAATCGTGTCCATCTTCGTCTCCTTCGGTTGCAGGGGCACCTTGCCCCACGCCTCGGCTGTGCGAAATTGGGGAAGACCGCGCAGCAACTGTGAGGAAATCGACAGGTGTTTGACTGGGATGACCTGCGGCATTTTGCGGCGCTGGCCGAGGCCGGCACCCTGTCGGGCGCGGCCCGCCGGCTCGGGGTGGAACACGCGACGGTGGCGCGCCGGATTGCGGCGCTGGAGGCGGCGGTGGGCGCCCGGCTCGTCGATCGCCGCGCCGGCCGCATCCGCCTGACCGAGGCCGGCGAGCGCGTCGCGGCCCATGCCCGGACCATCGGCGACGAGGCCCTGGCGCTGGAGCGGGCCATTGTCGGCGCCCGCACCGGGCTTGATGCCGAACTCGTCGTGACCGGGCCGCAGCTCCTGTTCTCCGCGCTGGTCGTGCCGCGGCTGTCGGCGCTGATGGTCGAGCATCCCGACCTGCGGCTGACCCTGATCGCCGAGATCCGCACGCTGTCTCTGCAACAGCGCGAGGCGGACCTCGCCCTGCGGTTGTCGCGCCCCGCCGACGCGACGCTGATGGTGCGCCGCGTCGGCCGGATGCGCTACGGTCTCTACGCGGCGCCCGGCTATGCCGCCCGGCCGCCGGAGGCGTGGCGCTTCATCGACTTCGACGACAGTCTGGCCGGCGCGCCGCACCAGCTCTGGCTGACCGCGATGGCGGCGGGCCGGCCGGTGGTGCTGCGCTCCAACAACCTCGGCGTGCAGCGCGCGGCGGCGGCGGCCGGCGCCGGTGTCGTCAGTCTCCCGCTCTTCGCCGCCGAAGGGCTGGAACGGGTGGCGCCGGCGGAGTCCTTCGACCGCGACATCTGGCTCACCTACCACCGCGACCTCCGCGACAGCCCGGCGGTGGCCGTGGTCGCGGCCTGCCTTGCCGAGGCGGCACGGGCCGCCTGACCGCGGACAGGCGGGGTCAACCGGCGGCCCGCCTGCCGGAATCCGTCCCCACGCCACGCCACGGCCCTTGACCCCGCGGCCCGGCGCTCGCAGGGTCCGCGCGCCATGAGAGACGCCGCATCGCCCCCGCCCTTCGCCGCCTTCGAATGGCTGATCGCCTGGCGCTACCTCCGCGCCCGGCGCAAGGAGGGCGGGATCTCGGTCATCGCCTGGTACGCCCTGATCGGCGTGATGCTCGGCGTCGCGACGCTGATCGTGGTGCAGGCGGTGATGTTCGGCTTCCGCGAGGAGTTTACCGAGCGAATCCTCGGGGCGAACGCCCACGTCACCGTCTACTACGCGCCCGAGTTCGACGCGAACGGCAACCAGGACCGCCTGATCCCCGACTACGACGATCTCGCGCGGCGGCTGGCCGCCGTGCCCGGCGTGACCCACGCCGCGCCGCAGATCCGCGGGCAGGTCATGGTGTCGGCCAACGGCCGCGCCTCCGGCGTCGAGGTGATCGGCATCCGGCCGGAAGACCTCGCCAGCATCCCGCTCGTCGCCCACCCGGAGACCTCCGGGGGCAGCCTCGACGACTTCGGGAACGGCATCGCCATCGGGGCCGGCGTGTCGCGCGACCTCGGCGTCGGGGTCGGCGGCACGCTGACGCTGATCTCGCCCCAGGGCATGGACACGCCCTTCGGCACGCAGCCGCGGGTCAGCGACTACACGGTCACCTACGTCTTCGGCGTCGGCCGCTACGACATCGACAAGACCCGCGTCTACATGCCGTTCACCGAGGCGCAGTCGTTCTTCGACCGCGAGGGCGGCGCCGACGAAGTCGAGGTGATGGTCGAGGACCCCGACCGCATCGAGGCGATGCTGCCGGCGCTTGCCGCCGCCGCCGGGCCGCGCGCCGTGCTCTGGACCTGGAAGGACGCCTCCGGCGCCTTCCTCTCGGCACTCGATACCGAGCGGCGGGTGATGTTCATCATCCTCTCGCTCGTCGTGCTGATCGCGGCGATGAACATCATCTCCGGCCTCGTCATGCTGGTGAAGAACAAGGGCCGTGACATCGGCATCCTGCGCACCATGGGCCTGACCCAGGGCTCGATCATGCGGATCTTCTTCCTCTGCGGCTCGCTGATCGGCGTGGTCGGGACGGTGCTCGGGGTCGTGCTCGGCTGCCTTTTCGCGTATTATATCAAGGACATCCAGATGCTGGTCGAAAGCCTGCTCGGCGCCTCGCTCTGGAACCCGGAAATCCGCTACCTGACAGAGATCCCCTCGCGCCTGCGCTGGCAGGACGTGGGCGCCGTGGCCGGCATGGCGCTGCTGCTGTCGTTCGTCATCACCATCTGGCCGGCGCGCAACGCGGCCCGGATGCACCCGGTCGAGGCGCTGCGGTATGAGTGAGACCGTCGCGATCGCCCTGCTTTTCTTCTTTCGACCGAAGCGCGCCCGCGCGCGAGTCCCGGCCCGACAAGAAGACGCTCCGGTGGAGCATCTTCCGGGGCGGGCGGCCTTTGACCCGTCAAAGGCCGCGGGGGGTCGAGATTTCTGCGGCAGGGCGCCATCCGTCCGCGGCTGCCCCGGCGGACGCGGAATCGCGTCTGCCCCCCGCAGGGGCAGCCGCGGACGGATTTGCCACGCGTCAAATCCGTCTTTCTCCGCTGTCGCGACCGGCTGCCAGCCGAGTGCCGCTCCAACGTCGCGAGCCCCCCATGCCTGAAGTCCTCCGCCTCGACGCCGTCGCCAAGACCTACAACCCCGGCACCGCCGCCGCTGTCACCGTGCTCGACGGCGCCTCCCTTACGCTGCGGGCCGGCGAGGTGGTCGCCCTCGTCGCGCCGTCGGGCGCCGGCAAGTCGACGCTGCTCCACATCGCGGGCCTGCTCGACCAGCCGTCGGCCGGGCGTGTGCGCCTGCTCGACCAGCCGGTCGAGACCGCCTCGGACGCCACGCGCACCCGCCTGCGCCGGGACAGCGTCGGCTTCGTCTACCAGTTCCACCACCTGCTGCCGGAGTTCTCGGCCGTCGAGAATGTCGCGCTGCCGCAGCGCGCCGCCGGGGTTGCGCGCGCCGCCGCCGCCGCGCGCGCCGGCGAGCTGCTCGGGGCCGTCGGCCTCGGCCACCGGCTCGACCATCGTCCGGCCGAGCTGTCGGGCGGCGAGCAGCAGCGCGTCGCCGTCGCCCGGGCGCTCGCCAACCGCCCGAAGCTGCTGCTCGCCGACGAGCCGACCGGCAACCTCGACCCGGAGACCTCGGCGCGCGTCTTCGACATGCTGCTCGGCCTCGTCCGCTCCACCGGGCTCGCCGCGCTCATCGCCACCCACAACCCCGAGCTGGCCGCCCGCATGGACCGAACCCTGCGCCTCGACCAGGGCCGCATCGAGGACGCCGCATGACCCAAGCCGCCGACATCACCACCCGCCTGACCGCGGCCCTGCCCATCGTCGAGGCGGCCGGAGCGCATGCGCTGCGCTACTTCCGCCAGCCGCTCGCCGTGGAGAACAAGCTCGCCGGCCACGGCGGCGCCGGGGGCTTCGACCCGGTGACGGTCGCCGACCGCGAGGTCGAGGCGCTGATTCGCGAACGCCTGCTCGCGCTCTGGCCCGACTGCCCGGTCGAAGGCGAGGAGGCCGGCCTCACCCCGGGCACCGGCCCGTGGTCGTGGATCGTCGACCCGATCGACGGCACCCGCGCCTTCATCAGCGGGATGCCGGCCTGGGGCGTGCTGCTCGGCCTGCGTCACGAGGGCCAGCCGGTCGGCGGCATGATGCACCAGCCGTTCACCGGCGAGACCTTTCTCGGCGGTGCCGGCCACGCGCTGCACCGGCGCAACGGCGTCGAGACGCCGCTCGCCACCTCGCGCCGCACCGATCTCGGCGGCGCCATCCTCTATTCGACCCACCCCGACATCTTCACCACCGACGCCACCCGCGCCGGCTTTGCCCGGGTGGCCCGGGCGGTGCGGATGGTCCGCTACGGCGGCGACTGCTACGCCTATTGCCTGCTCGCCATGGGCTTTGTCGATCTCGTCGTCGAAAGCTCGCTCCAGCCCTACGACATCCAGCCCGTCGCCCCGATCATCACCGCGGCCGGTGGCGTCGTGACCGACCTCGACGGTGCCCCCCCGCTGCGTGGCGGCACCGTCGTCGCCGCCGCGACGCCCGAGCTGCACGCCGCTGCGCTCGAGCTCATGCGGGGATAGCGCCCGGGCAAGCTCCCCGGGCAGGCGCGCGCGCTCCAGCTACCGCACTGGCGGCGATCCCTACCCCACCCGCTCCCGCACCAGCGCGGTGAACCGATCGCCCCGCGCCTCGAAGCTGGTGAACTGGTCGAAACTCGCGCAGGCCGGCGCCAGCAGCACGGTGTCGCCCGGCTCCGCCTCGGCCATCGCCGCCGCCACGGCGGCTTCGAGCGTGCCCGCCACGACGTGCGGCACCTCGCCCAGCGTCAGCGCGAAATCCTCCGCCGCCTCGCCGATCAGGTACGCCTTCGCCACGTGCGGGAACAGCCCGCGCAACGGCGCGATGCCGCCCTCCTTGGGCCGCCCTCCGGCGATCCAGCGCACCCGCTCGAAACTGCCGAGCGAGCGCGAGGCGGCGTCGGCGTTCGTCGCCTTCGAATCGTTCACCACCCGCACGCCATTCCACTCGCCGACCAGCTGGCTGCGATGCGGCAGGCCGGGATAGGTGGCGAGCGCCGGCTCGATCGCCCGCGGCCCCAGCCCGAGCGAGCGCGCCACCGCATAGGCCGCACAGGCGTTCTGGTGGTTGTGCGCCCCGGGCAGCGTCGCCATGCCGCGCAGGTCGACCGACGCCTGCTGCTTCCCGTGCCGCCATTCGGCGAGAAAGCCCTTGCGCGCGAACACCGACCAGCCGGGCCGGTCGAGCTTGCGGCCGGAGGAAATCTCGATCACCGGATCGCCGGTGCCGGCCTCCTCGCGCATGGTGTTCGCCAGAAACCGCCCCTCGTCCTCGTCGACGCCGACGATCGAGCGCGACGGCCCGCCCTCGGCGAACAGCCGGCGCTTGGCGGCGAAGTAGCCGCCCATGCCGCCGTGACGGTCGAGGTGGTCGGGCGAGAGGTTCAGGAAGACGGCGATATCGGGCTGCAACGCGCGGGCCAGCTCGATCTGATAGGACGACAGCTCCAGCACCACCACCATGCCGTCCTCGGCCGGGTCGAGGTCGAGGACGCCCCGGCCGATGTTGCCGCCGACCTGCACCGACCGCCCGGCCGCGGCCAGCACGTGCGCGGTGAGCGCGGTGGTGGTCGACTTGCCATTGGATCCGGTGATGCAGACGACGGAGGGCATCCGCTCGAACTCATGCCACGCTTCCGTCGCGAACGAGCGGAAGAACAGGCCGATGTCGTTGTCGACCGCGACGCCCGCATCCCAGGCGGCGCGCACCGCCGGGTGCGGCGCGGGGTAGAGGTGCGGGATGCCGGGCGAGACGATCAGCGCCTTCACCCCGTCCCACGCCTTCGCCTTCGTCAGGTCGGCGAGCGCGATGCCCTCGGCCGCCGCCGCCGCCCGTGCGGCCTCGCCGTCGTCCCACGCGACGACCTCGGCCCCGCCCGCCTCGAGCGCGGCAACCGTGGGCCGGCCGGAGCGGCCGAGGCCGAGGACGGCGACCTTGTGGCCGTCATAGCCGCGGACGGGGATCATGCGTATTTTCCTATCGAGACAGGCGCCGGACGCCCGGAGCGCGCTTGCATGCGAGGCCCGGCGGGACACGCCGGCGCCCGGCATCGGTCAAAGGCAAATCCCCGCGAAATCATCCCCTCACCCACTCGTTCACGCCTGAAGCCACGCCCTACCGCAGCTTCAGCGTGGCAAGTCCGATCATCGCGAGGATGAGCGAGATGATCCAGAAGCGGATGACGATCTGCGGCTCGGCCCAGCCCTTCTTCTCGAAGTGGTGGTGGATCGGCGCCATCAGGAACACCCGCTTCTTCGTCCGCTTGTAGTAGGCGACCTGGATGATGACCGAGAGCGCCTCGACCACGAACAGGCCGCCGATGATCGCCAGCACGATCTCGTGCTTGGTCGCCACCGCGATCGCGCCGAGCGCCCCGCCCAGCGCGAGGCTGCCGGTGTCGCCCATGAACACCGCCGCCGGGGGCGCGTTGTACCAGAGGAACCCGAGCCCGCCGCCGACGAGCGCCGCGACGAAGATCAGAAGCTCGCCGGTGCCGGGCACGTAGTGGACCCCGAGATAGGCTGAGAAGTCCTCGCGTCCGACCGCATAGGCGATGATCCCGAGCGAGCCGGCGGCGATCATCACCGGCATGATGGCGAGCCCGTCGAGCCCGTCGGTCAGGTTCACCGCATTGGCCGAGCCGACGATCACCAGCATCGCGAAGGGCAGGAAGAACCAGCCGAGGTTCAGGAGCGCGCTCTTGAACACCGGAAACGCCAGCTCTCCGGTCAGGTCGGCGGGGTGGAGGTACATCGCCCAGCCGGCGGCGACCAGCGCGATCAGGAAGCCGGCGAGAAGCCGCACCTTGCCCGAGACGCCCGCCACCGTCTGCTTCCGCACCTTGGCATAGTCGTCGGCAAAGCCGATCAGCCCGAAGCCCAGCGTCACGAACAGCACCATCCAGACGAAGCCGTTCGACCAGCGCGCCCAGAGCAGCGTCGAGGCGACGATGGCCGACAGGATCAGCAGGCCGCCCATGGTCGGCGTGCCCGCCTTCGTCACCAGATGGCTCGCCGGCCCGTCCGCCCGGATCGGCTGACCCCGGCCCTGCTTCACCCGCAGCATCTCGATCAGCGGCCGCCCGAACAGGAAGCCGTAGATCAACGCCGTGAAGAACGCGCCGCCGGCGCGAAACGTGATGTAGCGAAAGAGGTTGAGCGCGCTGAGATTCTGCGACAGCTCGGCAAGGTAATAGAGCATGCGTCCGGTTTCGCCTCTAGGGATATCACGAGGGCCCGGAGGCCCCGACTCGTCACTCGGCCGCGTCGGCCAGCCGGGCCTCGCCCAGCCGCTTCAGCGCCTCGACCACCTGCCCGACCCGCGAGCCGTTCGAGCCCTTGACCATGGCGATGTCGCCGGCATCGACCAGCCGCCGCACCTTGGCCGCCATCGCCTCCGCGTCCGGGAACCACTCGCCGCGCTGCCCGCCCGGCAGCGCCTCGTAGAGCGCCCGCATGCGTGTGCCCGCGCAGTGCACCGTGCTGATCTGCGCCAGCGCCGGCACCGCCGCGAGCCCGGCGTGCAGCGCCCGCTCCTCGGGCCCGAGCTCGAGCATGTCGCCGAGGAAGGCGATGCGCCGCCCGCGCGCCACCCGGCCGACGCCATCCTCCGGCCGCGCCCCGGCGAAGACCTCGAAGGCCGCCGCCATCGCCGCCGGATTGGCGTTGTAGCTCTCGTCGATCACCGTGATCGCGCCGTCGACGCCCGCCGGCCCCAGCGCCACCGTCCAGCGCGCGCCCCGTCCCTCCGGCGCCTGCCAGCCGCCGAGCGCCAGCACCGCGCGGCCGAGATCGCCGCCCAGCGCCTCGACCGCCGCCAGCACGCCGAGCGCGTTCATCGCCAGGTGCCGCCCCGGCGCGCCGAGCCGGTAGTAGAACTTCCGCCCGCCCGCGACCGCTGCGGCCGACGTGGTCGAACCGTCGACGCGCACCTCCGCCAGACGGTACTCCGGCCGGCCGGTCGCGCCGAAGCGGACGGCGCGCACGCCCGCCCGCCGCGCGGCGGCGAGCAGCACCGGGTAGGTCGGCGTATCCCGGTTCAGCACCACCACGCCGCCCGGCTCCAGCCCCTCGACGATCGCACCCTTTTCCCGCGCGATGTCGCGGATGTCGCGGAACGCCGCCAGATGCACCGCCTCGACCGTCGTTACCATCGCCACGTGCGGCCGCACCAGCCGCGCCAGCGGCGCGATCTCGCCCGGCGCGTTCATGCCGATCTCGAACACCGCATAGTCGCGGTCGGGCGCCATCCGCGCCAGCGTCAGCGGCACGCCCCAATGGTTGTTGAAGCTCTTTTCCGCCGCATGGACCGAGCCCTGCGCCCCGAGCGCGGTGCGCAGCATCTCCTTGGTCCCGGTCTTGCCGACCGAGCCCGTCACCGCCACCACCCGGCCACCGAACCGCGCCCGGGCCGCCCGTCCGAGCGCCCGCAGCCCGTCGAGCACATCGCCGACCACGAGCAGCGGCGCATCCGCCGGCACGCCCTCGGGCACGCGGGCGACCAGCGCCGCCGCCGCGCCGCGCGCCAGCGCGTCCGCGACGAACTCGTGCCCGTCGCGCGCCGCCGACAGCGCCACGAAGAGATCCCCCGGCGCGATCGAGCGCGAGTTGATCGAAACACCCGTCGCCACCCAGTCCCGCGCGCTCACGCCTCCGGTCGCCGCCACCGCTGCGTCGCGCGTCCAGAGCGCCGGCATCGCGCGCACGGCCATCGCGTCCCCCACCATCGCGCCGCCCGCCATCGCGCCGCCCGCCGTCACGCGCCGAGCCCGTCGAGCGCCGCCACCGCGACGCTTGCCTGCTCGATGTCGTCGAAAGGCAGGATGTCCTGGCCGATGATCTGGCCGGTTTCGTGTCCCTTGCCGGCGATGAGCAGGGCGTCGCCCGGCTCCAGCGCGTCGACGGCCGTCAGGATCGCCTCGGCCCGGTCACCGATCTCCGTCGCCTCGGGCGCACCCTCGCGGACCGCCGCGCGGATCACCGCCGGATCTTCGCTGCGCGGGTTGTCGTCGGTGACATAGACCACGTCCGCCGCCTCCGCCGCCGCACGGCCCATCAGCGGCCGCTTGCCGCGGTCCCGGTCGCCGCCGGCGCCGAACACCACGTGCAGCCGGCCCATGACATGCGGGCGCAGCGCGTTGATCGCGGTCGTCAGCGCGTCCGGCGTGTGGGCGTAGTCGACGAACACCGCCGCGCCGTTCGTCCGGGTCGCCGCCCGCTCCATCCGGCCGCGCACCGTGCGCAGCGCGCCGAGCGCCGGCAGCACCGCCTCGGCCGCGGCGCCGGCCGCGATGGCGAGACCGGCCGCGACCAGCGCGTTCTGCGCCTGAAAGCCGCCGATCAGGTCGAGCCGGGCCTTCTGGCTGCGCCCGCCCCAGGCGAACAGCAGCTCCTGCCCGGTCGCGTCGAACCGCTGCCCGAGGATGCGCAGGTCGCAGCCCTGCGCCCGCCCGACGGTCAGGACCGACTGCCCCCGCCCCTTGGCGATCGTCCGCACCCGCGGCCCGTGCGGGTCGTCGAGGTTCACGACGGCCGTCCCCTGCCGCGGCAGGACCCGGTCGAACAGCGCGAGCTTTGCGGTGAAGTACGCCTCGAAGTCGGGATGATAGTCGAGATGGTCGCGGGTGATGTTGGTGAAGCCCGCCGCGAGCAGCCGCACCCCGTCGAGCCGGCACTGGTCGAGCCCGTGCGAGGACGCCTCCATCGCCGCGTGCGTCACCCCCTTGTCGGCCAGCTCGGCCAGCAGGCGGTGCAGCGTGATCGGCTCGGGCGTCGTCGCGGACAGCGGTGCCGCGATCGCGCCCTCGACGCCGACGGTGCCGATGTTGACCGCGCTCTCGCCCATCGCCTCCCAGAGCTGCCGGGTGAAGCTCGAGACCGACGTCTTGCCGTTGGTGCCCGTCACCGCGACCATCACTTCGGGCTGGCTCTGGAACCAGCGGGCCGCGGCGATGGCGAGCACGTGCCGCGGCCGGTCGCTGACGATGACCGGCACGTCGATCCGCCCCAGCGTCGCCTCGATCCGCGCGAGCCCCGCGGCATCGGTCAGCAGCGCCGCCGCGCCCATGCGCAGGGCGGCGGGCGCGAAATCCGCGCCGTGGACCTTCGTGCCGGGCAGGGCCGCGAACAGGTGCCCGCCGCGGGTGTCGCGGCTGTCGACCGACAGCCCGGTCAGCTCCGGCAGGCGGCCCGACCAGTCGCCGGCCCGGCGCGTCCCGGTCAGGAGCCCCAGCGTCTCGAACTCCGTCAGCTTGTCCGTCCGATCCGATCCCGTCATTCGCACCCGGCCCATGGCTCGATTGCCCCGCACCCCCCTCGGCTAGTGATTTCCGGCGAGCGTGTAAAGCAGCGGCGCCTCCGCCCGCGCGGGTTCCTCCGGGCGCATCCCGAGCACGGGAGCGATGCGGCGGATCGCATGCGCCAGCACGGGGGCGGCGGTCAGCCCGGCGGTGCGGAACGCGGTGTTGTTGATGAAGCTCGTCGGCTCGTCGAGGCAGATCACCAGTACGTATTCCGGGTCGTCCGCCGGGAAGAACGAGGCAAAGGTCGCGATCGTCTTGTCGCGGGCATAGCCGCCCCAGGCGGTCGGCTTGTCGGCGGTGCCGGTCTTGCCGGCGACGTCGTAGCCCGGCACGTCGGCCTTTTCGGCGGTTCCGCGCACCACCACCTGCCGCAGCATCGCGCGGATCTGCCGCGAGGTGCGCTCGGAGACCACGCGGTCGGCCTCGGTCGGCGGCGCCTCGCCGGCGATGATCGACGGCTTCACCCGCAGGCCGCCGTTCACCAGGCTCGCATAGGCCGCGGCGAGATGCAGCGGCGTCACCGCCATGCCGTGGCCGTAGGAGACGGTGATCGTCGACAGCTCCGACCACTGCTTCGGCAGCAGCGGCGCGGTCTTCGCCGCCTCGGTCAGCTCGACCGGCGACGGCGCCATCATGCCGATCTTGTCGAAGAACGCCTTCTGCCGCTCGGCCCCGACCATGAGGCCGATGTGCGCCGCGCCGATGTTGGACGAGTTGACGAGCACATCCTCGACGGTCAGCCGCGGCCCGTAGTTGTGAAAGTCGCGGATGGTGAAGCGGCCCCACTTCATCGGGCCCTTGGTGTCGATCACCGTCTGCGGCGAGATCAGGCCCGCTTCGAGACCCATGGCGACGGTCAGGGGCTTGAAGGTCGAGCCAAGCTCGTAGCGCCCCTGTGCCGCGCGGTTGAACAGCGGGCTGTCCGCCGGGTCGCCCTTGGTCGGCAGCGCCGGGCGGTTGTTGGGGTCGAAGTCGGGCAGGCTGGCCAGCGCCTCGATCTGCCCGGTCTTCGCCTGCATCAGGATGCCGACGGCACCCTTGGCGTGCAGGTCGGACACGCCCTGCGCCAGCACGTCCTCGAGCGCCGTCTGCACGCGCAGGTCGATCGACAGCCGCAGCGGGTCGTTCACTTCGGCCGGGTCGCGCAGGCGGGCGTCGAACACCCGCTCGACCCCGGCCGTGCCCACCACCTCGGCCGCATCCACCCCCTCGCGGCCGAAGCTCGCGCCGCCGAGCACATGCGCCGCCACCGCGCCGTTCGGGTAGAGCCGCGTCTCGCGCGGCCCGAACAGCAGCCCGGGCTCGCCGATGTCATGGACCAGCTGGCGCTGCTCCGGCGAGATCGTCCGCTTGATCCACAGGAACTTGCGCCCGTCGGTCAGCTGCGCCGCCAGGGTCTTCTCGTCGAGGTCGGGGAAGATCGCCGCGAGCTTCCGCGCCGCGCCCTCCGGGTCGATCAGATCCTTCGGCTGGGCGTAGAGCGAGGCGGTGACGATGTTGGTCGCCAGCACCACGCCGTTCACGTCGACGATGTCCGCCCGCTGGGCATGGATCGGCTCGCCGTCGCCCGCGGCCCGCGGCTCGACCGGCACCGAGGCCGAGACCAGCGCCATGCGGCCCGCCACGGTCGAGAATCCGAGGATGAACACCACCCCGAGCAGCAGGAGGCGCGTTTCCGCCTTGGCCCGCTCGGCCCGGTGCCGCTCGGCGAGGCGCGCGGCGCGCTCCTCGGCCTCCACCAGATCGGGGTCGCTGCCCTCTGCCCGGGCGCGCAGGATGCGGGCGAGCGGCCGGAGCGGGCGGCGGATCACTGCGAATCTCCCACGGGTCGTGCGAGCGGCATCCGTGCGGCCGCGCGCAGGGCGTTCGACGCCGCCGCGCCCTGGGACGGCGCCGGGTTGGCCGCGACGACGCCCGCCACCATGTCGGCCAGCGCGTCCTTCGGATCCGGCGGGAACGGCGCGTTCGCCACGTCGCCGAACTGGTCGGGTGTCAGCTCGGCCAGCCCGAGCTGTGCCTCGTTTGCCTTCACCAGCTGCTCCAGCCGGTCGGGACGGTTCAGGTACTCCCATTCCGCGGTCAGGACCGCGATCGCCTCGCGCTCCGCACTGATCTCCTCGCGCAGGTCGGCGACGCGGTTCATCGCTTCCTGCGTCGCGTAGTTCACCCGGTAGGCCCAGGTGGCGCACACCACCACCAGGACCGACGCCGACAGATAAAGCACCAGTTTCACAATACACCTCCGAACCCGACCTGCGGCAGACCGAGCGCCACCGGGTCCACCCGACCCGCCGGCACGTCGAGCCGGCGCGCCACACGCAGCTTGGCCGAGCGCGCCCGCGGGTTTGCCGCGACCTCGGCTTCCGACGGCAGGATCGCCTTCTTCGGCGCCAGCATGAACCGCGGCGCCTCGGCCTCGGCCTCCGGCGCGTGCCGGCTGCCGCGCGGCCCGGCGCCGGAGCGGAGCTGCAGGAAGCGCTTCACCATGCGGTCCTCGAGCGAGTGGAACGTCACGACCGCGAGCCAACCGCCGGGCGCCAGCGCCCGCTCCGCCGCGGCCAGCCCGGCCGCAAGCTCGCCCAGCTCGTCGTTGACCGCGATGCGGAGCGCCTGGAACACCCGCGTCGCCGCGTGCGGCTCGCCGCGCTTCGGCCGTGGCAGCAGCCGCTCCAGCAGGCCCGCGAGCTGCAGCGTCGTCTCGAACGGCACCTTGGCCCGGTCCGTGACGATCGCCCGCGCGATCCGCCGCGAGGCACGCTCCTCGCCATAGCCATAGAAGATGTCGGCGAGCACCGCCTCGGGCAGGCGGTTCACCAGGTCGGCCGCGCTCGGCCCGGTGCCGCCCATCCGCATGTCGAGCGGCCCGTCCTTCTGGAACGAGAAGCCGCGATCCGCCTCGTCGATCTGCATGGATGACACGCCGATGTCGAGCACCACGCCGTCGAGCGCCGGGGCGCCGGCGGATGCCGCCAGCCGGTCGAGCGTACCGAACCGCCCCTCGGCCAGCGTCAGGCCGGGAAACTCCGGCGCCCAGCCAGCCGCGCGGGCGAGCGCGCTCGCGTCGCGATCGACGCCGATCACCCGCGCCGCGCCGGCGTCGAGCAACGCCCGGGAATAGCCGCCGGCGCCGAAGGTGCCGTCGAGCCAGACGCCCGCGACCGGGGCCACCGCCTCGATCAGCGGATGAAGGAGGACGGGGACATGGGCGGCGAACGGGGCGGCCATCATGATTCGCCTCCAGGTAGAGCGTCGAGCGCCGCGAACGGATCCTCGCCCTCGGCGAGCCCGTCGCGCCAGGCGTCGAGATCCACCATGTCCTGCGCGTAGTCGGCCGGCGCCCAGACCTGGAAATGCTCGCCCATGCCGGCGAACAGCGCCTCTTCGGTCAGGTTGAATCGCTCCCGGATCTTCTGCGGCAAGACCATCCGTCCGTTCTCGTCGACCTGTGCATAGATCGACTGAGTATTGAGCAGACGTTCGAGCGCCTTTCTCTGCGGCGAGAAGCTCGGCAACTTCGAGACCTTCTCGTCGAGCCGGGTGGCCCCCTCGACGGTGAAGCCCTCGAGACAGCCGCTCGGCATGCCGTAGATCAGCACCAGTGTCGGGTTCTGGCCGGGGCCCCAGTCGGGATCGCCGTCTTCGAGGACGCGGCGAAACGGGGCCGGGACCGACACGCGGCCCTTCTGGTCCACCTTGTGGACCGACTCGCCCCTGAAGCGCCGTATCACCGGCCTCTTCTCCTGTCCTCGGGTCCGGTCTTGTGCCGGATCATCGCTTTCGCCCATGCGAAACGAAAATGGCGGGCCGTGCTGCCTGGGCACGACCCGCCATCTGGTCCCTTTGGGCCTGGCCCGACTGCCGCGGTATTACTGCTCGTTCCGTCTGGTCTAGGTCGGGTCTTCTTTCAGTGAGGAAGTAGCGGGCCTGTATGAAACCTGCCTGGTTTCTGATCCGGGTCTTTTCGCCCTTATTCCGAATACCGCTGCCTTCCGTGATTCAGTGGATAACATGGGAGGTCATGGGATTCAATGGAATTTTGTGGGACTTGAGCCCCTCTCTTCGAAACAGTGTTGCGCACAGCTGTATTCACGCGAAATTGTCCCAAGAGTTGCGTTAGCATCTGCAGCAAACCACAACATGTGCCTCTACCATAGGTTTTGTTGCGGCGCAAAAAAATCGTTAAAGTTGTGCACTCTCAGGAACCGAGTCCACTCGGTCGCCTTGCGGCCTCGAATCGTTGGGATTTCTCGTGCGGACGGCCTGTAAGCCGGGTCTTGTGACGGCAGAAAACCGCCGACGACCATTCCTCTAGACCCGCCGTTGCCGACGGATTCCAGCAGCCAACCCGGATCGCTCGGGCGGGAGAAACCCTGGGGACAGGCCCCGCGCGATCCCTATTTGGCCTTGCTCCTGGCGGGGCTTGCCATGCCGCCGACGTTGCCGCCGGCGCGGTGGGCTCTTACCCCACCCTTTCACCCTTGCCGTCCCATGCAATCCCATGGACGAATCCATGGCAGCGCATCGGGGCGGCGGTCTCCTCTCTGTGGCGCTTTCCCTCGGGTTGCCCCGGGCGGGCGTTACCCGCCGCCATCTCTCCCTGGAGCCCGGACTTTCCTCGACACTTTCGCGCCGCGGTCGCCCGGCCGTCCGCACGGCGCCCTACTTGGGCCGGCGCGGCGCCGGGGTCAACGGCTTCCCGGGTTTTCCCCGCGAGGTCGCCGCCGGTTTGCCGCCTCCAGAATGCGGCTTATGCGAGTATTCCCTGCCGCGCTTCGCGGCGGACCCGGGCGCCTCCGCCGCGCCCGCGGCCCGGCCGGAAGCCCCCCCGGCGGCGGCGCCGGGCGCAGCCTTGCCGGGGGATTTACTGGCGGCCTTGAAGGGCTTCACCCCGCTGCGCCCACCCGCGTCGCCCGGGCGGCTGCGGGCGCCGCTTCCCGCTGCGCCCGAGTCGCCCCGGCCTGAATTTCCTCGACCCGAATCTCCTCGACCCGAGTCGCCTTTGCCGGGTTTGCCCGAAGCGCCCTTGACCGAGGCACCCGTGCCCGAACCGCCCTTGCCCGAAGCGCCCTTGCCTGAGCGGCCCCTGCCCTTTCCGCCAGCGCCGGGTCCGCTGTGTCCCGAGTCGCCATTGCCCGAGCCACCGTTGCCCGAGCCACCGTTGCCAGAGTCGCCATTGCCAGAGTCGCCATTGCCCGAGGCGCCATTGCCCGAGGCGCCACGGCCCGACTCGCGGGCCGGGCCGCCGGCGCCGGTGAGCCCGAGCTGCTCGCGCAGCACCTTTGCCCGGACCTCCTCGACCCCGCCCGGTTCCAGCTCGCCGAGCTGGAACGGACCATAGGAGACGCGGATCAGGCGATTCACCTTGAGCCCCACCGCCTCGAGCGCCCGGCGCACCTCGCGATTGCGCCCCTCGCGCAGCGACACCGTGAGCCAGACGTTCGCTCCCTGAGTCCGGTCGAGCGTGACGGTCATCGGCTGGAAACGTTCGCCGTCGACGGTGATTCCCCGGCGCAAGGGCTCGAGCATGACGTCGGTCGCCTCGCCGTGGGCGCGCACGCGATACTTGCGCAGCCAGCCGGTCGTCGGCAGCTCCAGCCGGCGCTTCAGCGCGCCGTCATTGGTGAGGAGCAGCAGGCCTTCCGAATTCAGGTCGAGCCGGCCGACGCTCACCACACGCGGCATCTCCGCGGGCAGGCGCGAGAACACCGTCTCCCGCCCCTTCTCGTCGCGCTCCGAGGTCACGAGCCCGACCGGCTTGTAGTATCGCCACAGACGCGCCGGCTCCGGTGCCGCCAGCGGCTGGCCATCGACCAGGATCCGGTCGCGCGCCGTGACGTTCCGCGCCGGGCTGTCGATGACCTGACCGTTCACCGAAACCCGGCCCTCGGCGATCATCGCCTCGGCCGACCGGCGCGAGGCCACCCCCGCACGCGCCATCCGCCGCGCAATGCGTTCCCCGCCATCGTCCCTGTCGCCCGCCGCGCTCATGCCCCGCTCTTAGGCCATGTCGCCACACGTCCACAATGGCGGTGCGCACCGCCCCCCATCCCGCGAGGAAAAGCGCGCCCAGCACGATGAGCAAGATGTCCTGTTCCACCGACGCCACCCCGAATCGCATCGCCACCCCGAACCTAAACGGAACGTTAAGCGAACGACCCGCGGCGGCAAAATCCCCCGGCGCGGATAGGTTAATGTCCCTTGCCCCGCGCCGGCCCCGGCGCCATAGCACCGGGCATGGTCCGCTTTGCGCCGCACATGGAGACCGCCCTCGCCGAGGCCCGCGCCGCTTTCGCCCGGGCCGAGACGCCGGTCGGCGCGGTGATTGTCGATCCGGCGACCGACCGGATCGTGGCGCAGGCCGGCAACCGCACGCGGGAGCTGCACGACCCCACGGCACACGCGGAAATCCTCGCGATCCGGGCCGCCTGCGCCGCACTCGGGTCGGAGCGGCTGCCCGGCCTCGACCTCTATGTCACGCTCGAGCCCTGCGCCATGTGCGCCGCCGCGATCTCGGCCGCGCGCATCACCCGGCTGTGCTACGGCGCGGCCGACCCGAAATCCGGCGGCGTGGAGCATGGCGCGCGGGTGTTCGCCCACGCCCAGGCGCACCACAAGCCCGAGGTCTGGGGCGGTGTCGCCGAGCGCGACTGCCAGGCGCTGATGCGCGCCTTCTTCGCCGAGCGCCGCTGACCGGACAATCTAAGCGCGACTTTTCATGCGATATTTCAACTACTTGCCCATACCCTCCCGCGCGAAATCCTCTCCTTGCCCCGCGCACGGCTCTGTGAGAGGTTGCCGCCCCGACCGGCATCGGGCCGGCCCCGAGAGGATGAACGCCATGGGCATGGACGGAAGCGAGAGCGGCCTGCGCCGCACCACCGGCCGCGGCCGGCTGTACGACAGCATCGTGGATACCGTCGGCAACACGCCCGCGGTCCGGATCAACCGCCTCGCGCCGGAGGGGGTGACGATCTACGTCAAGTGCGAGTTCTTCAACCCGGCCGCCTCGGTGAAGGACCGCCTCGCGCTCAACATCATCGAGACCGCCGAGCGCGAAGGCCGGCTGAAGCCCGGCCAGACCGTCGTCGAGGCGACATCCGGCAACACCGGCATCGGCCTTGCCATGGTCTGCGCCGCCAAGGGCTATCCCCTCGTCATCACCATGGTCGAGACCTTCTCGGTCGAACGGCGGCAGCTGATGCGGATGCTCGGCGCCAAGGTCATCCTGACGCCGAAGGCCGAGAAGGGCACCGGCATGGTCAAGAAGGCCAGGGAGCTGGCCGAGAAGCACGGCTGGTTCCTCGCCCACCAGTTCGAGACCGGGGCCAACGCCGCGATCCACGAGTCGACCACGGCGCAGGAGATCGTCGGCGACTTCGGCACGGGCCGGCTCGACTACTTCGTCACCGGCTATGGCACCGGCGGCACGCTCGCGGGCGTCGGCCGGGTCATCAAGAAGCAGTGGCCCGACCTG
Organism: Amaricoccus sp.; assembly: GCF_047602525.1. Lineage (GTDB taxonomy): Bacteria > Pseudomonadota > Alphaproteobacteria > Rhodobacterales > Rhodobacteraceae > Amaricoccus. The sequence goes on along the minus strand of NZ_JASGHB010000001.1, from coordinate 3,620,444 downwards.
AAGATCGTCCTCTCCGAACCGGCGAACGCCCAGTTGATCGGCTCGGGCAAGCCGCAGGAGCGGACCGCCGAAGGCGAGCCGGCGGCGAGCCATCCGGCCTTCGAGCCGCACCCGATCCAGGGGTGGACGCCCGACTTCATCCCGCTGGTGCTGCAGGAGGCGATCGACGGGCACTACTACGACGCGCTCGTGCCGGTCGCGGGCCCCGAGGGCATGAAGTGGGCGCGCGAGCTGGCCGCGAAGGAAGGCATCCTGACCGGCGTCTCGGGTGGCTCGACCTTCGCGGTGGCGCTCAAGGTGGCCGAGACGGCCGCGCCAGGCTCTGTCATCCTCGCCATGCTGCCCGACACCGGCGAGCGCTATCTCTCGACCCCGCTGTTCGAGCCCTACGGCGCCGACATGAACGAGTCGGAACTCGAGGTCATGCGCTCGACGCCCGGCTTCCAGCTCGGCTGACCGGAGACTGCCTGACCGATGTGCGGCCGCTACATGATAACCTCGAGCTTCGAGGCAATGGCGCAGCTTTTCGAGGCGGAGCCCGGCGAGCTCGGCCCCGAGGAGCTGCGGCCCAACGTCTCGCCGACCGAGCAGGTGCCGGTCGTGCGGAGCCAGGACGGCACGCGCAGCATCGAGCTGATGCGCTGGGGGTTCATCCCCCAGTGGTACAAGTCGCCGACCGGCGGGCCGCTGCTCATCAACGCGCGCTCCGAGAAGATCGCCGAGCGACCGGCCTTCAAGGAGTCGATCCGTACCCACCGCTGCCTGCTGCCCGCGAATGGCTTCTACGAGTGGCAGGGCGAGAAGGGCGCGCGGGTGCCGTGGGCGATCCACCCGGCCGCTGGCGGCCTCTTCGCCTTCGCCGGCCTGTGGCGGGCATGGCGCGGGCCGAACGGCCTGATGCCGAGCGTCGCCATCGTCACCTGTCCGGCCAACGCCGCCCTGCGGCCGATCCACGAGCGGATGCCGGTGGTGGTGGAGCCCGACGACTTCGCGCTCTGGCTGGGCGAGAGCGGGCACGGGGCGGCCCGGCTGATGGAGCCCGCCGCCGAGGACCGTCTCGTCGCCGCCGAGGCGAGCGCCGAAACCCGCTCGATCCTCAGCCGCCGGGACTGATGCCCGAGCCGATCCCGGGACCGATCCCGGGGGTCTATCCCACCGGGCACGCCGCGAGCGCGCCGCGCAGGCTGCGGCTCGAGCCGGAGAGCGAGAGCTTGCCCTCGGTGGCGCCATCGACGGTCACGGCCACGTCGCGGTCCCGTCCGCCGAGGCGGGCCGACAGGTCGCCGTCCGCCAGCGGCACGACGAAGGCCCCGCCGGCGCCCTCCTCGAACGACGCCTTTACCGTCTCCGCCCCCTGACTGAACGCGAATCCGAGGCTGACCGCATCCGCCTTCGGCCGTTCGTGGAACGTCACGGCGAGGAACGGCTTGCCGCCGAGGCAGAACGCCGCAAGGAACGCGATGCCGCCGGTGCCGCCGCCGAGCGCCACCGGGCTCGATCCCGGCACGTTGCGCAACGTCCAGCCCGGCGCGATCGCCTGAATCCGGGCCGGCGCGGCGTCTCCGGCGGACTTGGAAGCACCGGCGGACGGCGCGGGTGCGTCGATCGCGGGTTCCGCCGGGTCGTTGCTCGCGAAGGTCCACGTCCGCGTGCAGGTGTCGGCGCCGATGCGATCGGCCTCGCCGCAGAGCGAACCGTGATAGCCGGCGAGCACCCGCGGCAGAGGCGAGCCGCTCTCGATCTCGACGCCTTGCAGATAGCCGAAATCGAAGCGGTGATAACCGTTGCCCGGCTCGGAGAGCCAGGCGCTGACCGGGCAGCCGGCCGACCCGCAGAACGCGCTCCACGCGTCCCTGCACTCGAGGTTGGCGAGATTGACGAGAAAGTCGTCGCGGCCGTCGCCGTTCAGGTCGCGAACGGTCTGGTAGCCCGAGAGGATGCTGGGGGTGCCGCCGAGATCGCGACAGAATGCCGTCTGCTCCTCGGTGAATTCCATCAGCTCCGGCGGCGGCTCCGCGCCCGCCCAGGCCCGGCCGGCCAGCACCAGCGCCCCGAGGCTCACCGTCAGCAGGCGCATCAGAACCGTCCTCCCATCTGCACGAAGGCGAGCAGCGCCGCGAGCAGCACCATCACCACCACCACCAGCGCGATCTTGCCGGTGGAATAGGGCCGCTCGCCCTGCACCGCGCCCGTCCGCCCGTTCACCACGAAGCGGAAGCTCTTGCCACGGTAGCGGTAGGCCGCCAGCCAGACCGGCAGCAGCACATGCTTGAAGGTCAGCGCGCCCACCTCGGTGGAGAGCCGGCCGATCTGCTGCTGGTCACCGCCGATGTCACGTCGGACGTCGGACTGGATCACCGCGTTCATGATGTCCTTTGCCTCGCGATAGCCATCCTCTACCGGGACTGTGTAGCCTTCCGCACGGAACCCGGCGAGGAACTTCGGATCATAGGCCGACAGCGCGGAGAGGTCCCACGGGGCGAGCGCGTCGGTAAACCGCTTCGGCAGGCTGGACGAGCCGAGCACCAGCACGTCGTCGAACGTCCGGGACACCCGGCCGCTCGCCGGCCGCCAGACGACGCGGGCGACCTGCTGCATCTGGGTCTGCTGCCGGCCGTTCACCATCACCGTCACCGGCCGGCTTTCGTGATGCACCGTGCCGCGCTGGCCGGTGTACTCGGTCACGGTCTCGGCGTCGTACGTCCAGTACGGGGCGTAGATCCCCTGCATCGCCCGGCCGGCGCGGGCATACTCGACGAGGTTCGACGGGGCGAACCACAGCCGCCCGAGCCAGCGGCTCATGGCGGCGCGCGCCTCGGCCTCGGAGATCAGGAAGGGCAGCTGCGCCTGCGGCTTGATCTGGCGGGCGATGCCGGTGTCCGTGACGATCGGCGTGGCGCAGAACGGGCATTCCCGGGCGTGTTCGTCGTGCCCCAGCTCCACCTTGGCGCCGCAGTTCGGGCACTGCACGAAGCGCGCGTCCTGCACCGCCGACGGCGGCGGGCCGCCGCGCTCGACGGCGCGCAGGTCGAGCTCGGGCAGGCGGCCGCGGTGCTCCTCGACCGGCTCCTCGTGGCCGCAGTGATCGCAGACGAGCTTGCCCGGGCCCGGCGAGAATCGCAGCTCCGAGCCGCAGGCCGGGCAGGCGAAACGGTGGTCCAGCGCCGCCGGAGCGGCCGTGTCGAGCGTCATGTCCCTTGGCCTCAGGCCGGCGGCGGGGGCGGCGGCACGGCGCCGAAGACCTCGGCCAGCTCGGCCACGTCACGGCCGCGCACCCAGTCCGGGCCGGCGGGTGTCCAGAGCCAGCTGTCGCGGGTGACGGTGCCGTCGGCCACCATGCGCGCCAGCTCGGCCCGGACGTAGGGGCCGGTCGCCTTGCCGTCGACAGCGAGATGCCACTTCGTTTCGGCCGGGGGCGGCGGTGGCGCCGCAGCCGCCGGCGCCGCACCGGCTGGGGCACCGGCGGCCGGGGACGCGGCAGCGGCCGGCGCGGCCGGCGCCGTCCCCCACGGGCCGGTGCGCGACAGGCGGTCGGCCATGCCCATGCCCATCCCCATGCCGATGCCCGCGCCGATGCCGCCGCCCCCGCCGGGGTTCTCCGCCGCCTTGCCGAGCGCCTCGGCGGCGGCAAAGTCGGTGTACTTCTGCAGGTCGCCCGCGACCGCGGTCGACGTGCGCTTGTCCATCACCGCCTCGACCTCGGCCGGCAGCGAGACGTTCTCGATGAAGAACGCCGGCAGCTCGAGGCCGTAGGCGGCCACCATCGGCGCGATGCGCTCATGGACGAGCTTCGCGAGGTCGAGCGTGTTGGCCGCCATGTCGAGCACAGGGATCCCGCTCGACGCGATGATCTGGCTGAAGTGCGTGACGATGATGTTGCGGATCTGGAACTCGATCTCGTCCGTGGTGAACGTGCCGTCGGTGCCGACGATCTCGATCAGGAACTTCGCCGGATCCTTCACCCGCATCGTGTAGGTGCCGAACGCGCGGAGCCGCACCACGCCGAACTCCGGGTCGCGGCACATGATCGGGTTGCGCGTCCCCCACTTCAGATCCGTGAAGTTGCGGGTGTTGACGAAGTAGATCTCCGACTTGAACGGCGACTGGAACCCGTGGTCCCAGTGCTGCAGCGTCGTCAGGATCGGCAGGTTGTTGGTCTCGAGCTGGTAGAGGCCCGGCCCGAAGGTATCGGCGAGCTGTCCCTCATGGACGAAGACCGCCGCCTGCCCCTCGCGCACGGTCAGCTTGGCGCCGTACTTGATCGCATGTCCCTGCCGCTCGAAGCGCCAGACGATCGTGTCGCGGGTGTCGTCGGTCCAGTGGATGACGTCGATGAACTCGCCGCGCAGAAAGTCGAAGATCGCCAAGGCGTCGCTCCTTCAGTTCGTCGCCACCGTCACGCCCGAGTCGCGCTCCTCGGCGGCGCGGGCGTCGGCGGCGATGGCGGGCAGGAGCGGCAGCACTTCGGCCGCCGTCATGCCCGGTTTGAGGCGGGGATCGTAGAGCATCCGGAGCAGGATGGCATCGTGCTCCGTCAGCACCGCGAATTCGAGATCGTCGTTGTAGAGCGAGGGCCGCGCCTCGGGGCTGTCGTTCGGCAGGCCCATCGCCTGGGACATCTCTTCCTGAACGCAGGACATCTTGGTGAAGGCCGGATGCTCGGCCCGGATCAGCACGAACACGGCGGAGTAGACCGACGAGTTCGTCTTGTCCCAGAAGGTGTAGGTGATGCAGAAGTCGTCCACCGAGGCATTGCGCAGCGCGGTGACGACGGCGGGCGCGAAGTCCGGGTAGGTCGAGTGCACCTGATCGGCAAAGGCCTGGCGCTCGGCGCTGGTCATGAACAGCACGAGGAAGTTCGGGCTGGTTCCGTCGGACAGCGCGATGTCGCGGCCGGTCAGGTGCGCGAGCCGCTGGGTGAACGCGGCGACGTTGCCACGGTCGCGCGCGGCATCCTCGGGCGACTCCGACGCGCCGGTCATCACCGAAACCCGGACCGGCGTCTCCCACCGCCGGATCGGCGCCGGCCGCTCCTCGTGCATGAAGCGGCCGTTCACGTCGGTGTATTCGTCGTAGAGCGCGATGTGCACGAAATCCCGGATCAGGTCGTCGTTGCTGAACGGCGCGTCCGGCGGCGCCGGATCCTGTCGCAGCCGGCCGGCCGCGAACAGCTGCTGCTCGACACCGGCGTAGAACGTGCGCAACGCCTCGACGTCCGACGGGGGGGTGCCGCTCGCCGGCGCCCGAGGCTCGGGCGGCGCGTCTTCCAGCAGGCTGGCCGCGGCAGGTGCGGGCGGGGCGACCTCCGGGGTGCCGGCGCAGCCGGCGACGACCAGCGCCAGCGCGCCCGCGCCGAGCTGCATCCGTCCCGCACGGATCGGGCCGCGACGCGGCGCCGCTGCCATGACGCTCCTCAGGACTTTGCCGACGTGCCCGGTGCCGCCGAACGCGCCCGCGCCGAGGCGAGCGTCGCCTTCAGCTCGCCCTCCATGCGCAGCAGGCTCCGCTCCGCCTCCGCGCGCCTCGCCTTGCCCTCGTCGGCGATGCGCAGCGAGTCCTCGATCGTCGCAATGAGATCCTCGTTCGCCTTCTCCACCGCCCCGATGTCGAACACCCCGCGCTCCAGCTCCGTCCTGATCTCGGCATTGGCCGTGCGCAGGTTCTCGGCGTTCTTCCGCAGCAGGTCGTTCGTCAGGTCGTTCGCCTCCTTCACCGCACCCGACGCCTCGCGCGAGCGATGGATCGTCACCGCCTGCGCCAGCTGCGTCTCCCAGAGCGGCACGGTGTTGACGAGCGTCGAGTTGATCTTGGTGATGAGGCTCTTGTCGTTCTCCTGCACCAGCCGGATCGACGGCAGGCTCTGCATCGTCACCTGCCGCGTCAGCTTCAGGTCATGCACCCGCCGCTCCAGGTCGTCGCGGGCCGAGCGGATGTCGCGCAGCTCCTGCGCCTTCATCACCGCCTGGCCTTCCGGCGCGCCGTCGACCTCGGCCTGCTTGACCGGAATGTCCTTCGCGTCCAGCTCGGCGACCTTCGCCTCGCCCGCGGCGATGTAGAGCGCCAGCTCGTCGTAGAAGGCGAGCGTCTTCTCATAGAGCTTGTCGAGCGACTTCACGTCCTTCAGCAGCGTGTGCTCGTGCTGCAGCAGCTCGCCGGTGATCCGGTCGATCTGGCCCTGCACCTGCTCGTAGCGCGCCATGAAGCCGGCGATCGGCTCGCCGCCGCCGGTGATGCGCTCCCACCAGCTGCGCTTGCGGTTGGGGTCGAGCTCGTCGACGGTGAAGCCGCGCAGGCTCGTCACCATCTCGCGCAGCGAGGTGCCGGCAGGGCCCACGTCCTTGTTGCGGACGCCGGACAGCATCTCCTGGCTGATCGCCTGAAGCTCCACCTGCGCGGCCGAGCCGAAGCGGATGATCGACTGGGTGTTCGTCACGTCGATCTCGGCCTTTCGCCGCTCGATCTCCGCCCGCGTCGCCGGGTCCGCGACATCGGCCGGCTGCACCTCACCCTTCGGCTCCGGAAGCAGGGTCGCGGTCACGCTCTCCACGTCCTTCAGCGTCGCCTCGGCCTCCGCGCGCACATCCTCGGCCATCGCCGGTCTCCTCTGTCGGTCTAGCGGGCGACGAGCCCGTCCTGTTTCAAACGATCGCGCAGCACCTCGATCTCGACATCGAGATCGCTGCGGTCCTCTTCCAGCAGATGCGTCCGCTGCGCATCGAAGCTCGTCTCGAGGTCGCCGAGCAGATCCTCGTAGGCGCCCCGGACACCGGCATCCCGGCTGCGGGCCCAGACGTCGGCGAACTTGACCGTCGCGTCACGCAGGCCGAGCAGGTAGACGCTGAGGAACGCGCGCGCCCGCGGCAGGTCGCGCGGATCGCGCTCCACCGCCCGGAACACATCGCGCGCCTTGTCGCAGAGCCGGTCGACCCGTCCCTCGAGCCGGCGGTCGCCGAACCCCGCGGCCGCCGCCACCGTCTGCCGCACCAGATCCTCCGCCTGGTCGATCGCTCGCGCCACCCGGTCGTTGGCGAAATCGTCGACCCCACCCATGCCCTTGCGCCGCATCGGGTCGATCCCGAACGCCAGCACATGTGCCCCTGCCGCCACGGCGCCAAAGACGACCGCCACCGGCACCGCCTGACCCAGGCTGAGCACACCGGCCGCCAGCACGCTCACTCCCGTCAGTGCCGCGGCGAAGAGCTTGCGCGGGATCGCCGGGGGCCGCGCCACCGTGCGCGCGTCATACGACGCCTCCGCCCGCAGGCCCTCGTTCAGCAGAACCGCTCCGGCGATCAGCCCGGCAAACGCGCCAAGCTCGCCCAGCATCTCGGCCGCGTTGCCGCGCGAGATCGCCCCGAGACCGGCGAAAAGCAGCGGCGTCGGCAGCAGGAACATGAGCCGCGCCCGCAGGCTGACCCGACGGGCCCGGCGGGCCGCGACGAGCGGCACGGGACGATCCTGGCGCACCCCGTCCCGGGCGCCATCGGGCGAATACCTGCCGCCGAAGCGCTGGGCCATCAGCCGAGCGCCCCGAAGCCGGTGGCGAGCACGATCGCCGCCAGCACGACAAATCCAAACAGCCGCACGATCGGTTGATTCATCTGGACGTTGGCACCCTCGGCCTGTTGCCTCCGGAACATAATGGCGCGCCGCCCCGGTTGCCAGAGGCTGCGGGCCGGCATGGACGCCACCGGGACTGCCTCACGAGCAGGCATTTCCACAGGACGCGCGAAACTGCCGTCACCCGCGCTGACGACTCGCTTTTTTTAAGTCCCGAATTGGGGTAAACATTGCTCCTGAAGATCTTCGCTGCCTGAGGCTGCTTCCAAGTCATCCGCGGGGTCGCGAAGGGTCGACGGCGCAAGATAAAGGTTGCTTGGAATGGCAAAAGGCACTGTGAAGTGGTTCAACACCGAAAAGGGCTACGGTTTCATTCAGCCCGCTGACGGTGGCAAGGACATCTTCGTCCACATCACCGCCGTCCAGGCCGCCGGCCTCCAGACCCTCAAGGACAACCAGCCGATCGAGTACGAATTGATCGACGGCCGCGACGGCCGGAAAAGCGCGGGCCAGCTCAAGGTCTGAGCGCGCGTCCGGCTCACCCGAGCCGCGCGCGCCGGCCACTTAACCTCCCCTGCACCACACCGTCTCGCGATCGTTGCGCGGCGGCAGCTGTTGCCGTTACCTCGGATTCTGCTCGGGGGAGTGGTGAGGGGAACGTGCCATGGCCGGTCTTGGAACGGTCGCGCGCAGCGGTGACGCGCGCGTCGATGGGCTGTTGTCGGGCTACGCCTGGGACAGTCTCAGCCTGACCTTCAGCGATCCCGACCAGGCGGCCGACTTCGGCAGCGGCTATCCCTCCAGCCTCTCCGGCTTTTCCCGCGTCTCCGCCGCGACGCTCGCCGCCGCCCGCGCCGCGCTCGACGCCGACTCCGGGCGCGCCGCGCACGCCGGGTTCACGGTCGAAGGCTTCACCGGGCTGTCGCTGCGCTATCTCGCCGGGGGCAGCGGCGCCGCCGACATCCGCCTCGGCAACAGCAGCACCGCCGCGACCGCCTTCGGCTACATGCCCGGCGAGGGCGCCGGTGGCGACGTCTGGTTCGGCGGCTCCGGGCGGGCGCCCCGGGTCGGGAACTACGATTACGTCACCGTCCTGCACGAGCTCGGCCACGCCCTCGGCCTCAAGCACTCCCACGAGGCCGGCAGCTTCGGCGCGGTGCCGCTCGCCCTCGATTCGCCCGAATTCACCGTGATGACCTATCGCGCCTGGGCGGGGGCGCCGGCCACCAGCTACCGCTTCGGGGCGTGGGACGCGCCGCAGACCTACATGATGCTCGACATCGCCGCCCTGCAGGAGATGTACGGCGCGAACTACACGGTGAATGCCGGCGCGACGATCTATCGCTGGACGCCCGGATCCGGCCGCACGCTGGTCAACGGCAGCGTCGGCCTCGATCCCGGCGGCGACCGCATCTTCGCGACCATCTGGGACGGCGGTGGCCGGGACACCTATGACCTGTCCGCCTACGCCACCGGGGTGAAGGTGAACCTCGCCCCGGGCGCCGCGTCGGTCTTTTCGACAGGGCAGCTCGCCGACCTCGGCGGCGGCCCGAATGCCGGCCACGCGCGCGGCAACATCTTCAACGCGCTGCTGCATGACGGCGATGCCCGGTCGCTGATCGAGAACGCCACCGGCGGCGCCGGGTCGGACGTGCTGACCGGCAATGCCGCCGGCAACGTCCTGATCGGCAACGCCGGCAACGACCGGCTCGCCGGCGGCGCCGGCAACGACTGGCTGGGCGGCGGCGGCGGCCACGATCGTCTGGTGGGCGGCGCCGGTCCCGACACGCTCGTCGGCGGCCGGCAACGTGACGTCTTCGTCTTCGCCAGAACCGCCGACTCACGTCCGGGCGCCGTCGACAAGCTGGCCGCCGGCGGCCACGCCCCCGCCTTCGACGGCGCGGGGGACGCCGCGGGCGACGTCATCGACCTGCGCGGCATCGACGCCGATGTCGTGCGGCACGGCAGCCAGAGCTTCACGTTCGGGGGCAGCGGACGCGGCCATCTCTGGCTCGACGACGTGGGCGGCGTCACCCACGTCTACGGCAACGTCGACGACGACGCGGCCGCGGAGTTCGAGATCGCCATCCTCGACGGCCGCGTCCGCGCGCACGACTACACCGCCCACGACTTCCTGCTCTGACCCCTGGAAAGCGCCGGGCGTTTCGCCGTCACGACAGCCGAATTTTGCGCTTGCGCCCCCCAGCGGCCTCCCCTATATCCGCCCCCGGAACGCGGGTGTAGCTCAGGGGTAGAGCATAACCTTGCCAAGGTTAGGGTCGAGGGTTCGAATCCCTTCGCCCGCTCCAGATTTCCACCGGGAAATCAAATCGCTAAAAGGCGCCCTCCGGGGCGCCTTTTGCTTATGCGGCGGACCGTTGCCGGCACGTAAGCATGTGGCGCAGCGGGAGCAGCCTGCCGCAGTCATATCAGACCGTGGCGCGGACGGTCGGGACGCCTTTTTCCCCTCACCCCTCGTTACGGCTCCGAGCGCCGCTAACCCTGCGGGAAAGGCATTCCACAAAGTGCAGGGCGACCTCGCAGGCCGTGATTGGCGTGGCGGTGGAGGCTCTCGCCGGCCGCCATCAGCCTGAGCCGTCCGCGGCCGCGTTGGAAGAGCGCCATGCCGAGAGCGTCCTCGAGTTGCCCGACCTGGCGCGAGACGGCCGCGGAGGCGACGTTGAGACGGCGGGCGCATTCACGCACCGACTGGAACTCGGCAGTCACGCGAAAACAGACGAGAGGGCACGCGCAGCGTCGTGGTGGTCGGGCGCCGTGAGCCTGGTCCCTCTGGCTCTGCGGGCCCGGCCGTGGATGCGGGCAATGATCTGCACGTGAGGTGGCCTTGGCCAGCCGGCCGCTCGCTCGCGCAATGGTTGCTGCGTCGCAAAAAATTCGCGGGCCCTCTGCCGCGCCGCAGCATAACCTGCCGGTATCGGCGGAAAAGGGGCGATTCGTGTTTTCTCTTGTGGGACGGAAGGCGCTGGTCGTCGGGATCGCGAACGACCAGTCGATTGCCTGGGGATGCGCGAAGGCGCTGCGGGCGCAGGGCGCGGACCTTGCGATCACCTATCTGAACGAGAACCCGATGATGGCGGCGGTGCAGATGGCCGCGGGCATCGTCGGGAACATCCGCCGGCCGGCCGGCGCGGCGAACCCCTTCGCCGCGGCCGAGGCGACGGCGATGTCGATGCTGATCCAGTCGATGGACCTCGCCCGCGACCTGCGCGACGCGATGAACGAGCAGGTCTTCTTCTCGGTCTGGAATGCGCCCTGGGCCCGCGCCTGCGGGCGGACGCACACCGCCCCGCGGACGCTGAAGAACCCGGCCGAGCTGCGCTCGCTGCCGCAGGTGGCGATGGCGCTGGCGCACATGCGGTCGGGCGGCTTCGCCCACGCGGTCATCCGCATGCTGATCCTTCTCGCCGAGTCGCGCGGCAGCGTGCGGCGCGACCGGCTGGAACGCTCGGCGCAGGTGCTGGCCGGCGACGAGCCCTTCCGCTCGATCTCCGTCGACGAACGCCAGCGGATCATCGGCGAACAGACGCTCATCGTCACCTTCGCCCGCAAGGACGCGATCGAGACGCTGAAGGATCTGCTGCCGACGCAGAAGGAGCGCGACCTTGCGCTGCGGGTGGTCCAGTTCATCCCCGGCCGCATCGACGAGATGGCGCCGCACACCCTCGACCTGTTGCAGCACCTGCATGAGGTGCTCGGCGTCGCGCCGATCACCGAGGACGTGACGACCGATCCGCTGGCCCCCGTGCCGGCGACGGTCACGAAGGTGATGACCGCTCAGGCGGTCGGGACGGCCGCGGAATGATCCTCGAGAACCGCACCCTCGCCGAGCTCCAGCCGGGCGATACCGCCGAGCTCAGGCGCACCTGCACCGCGGACGACCTCTTTGCCTTCGCCGTGACCTCGGGGAACCACAACCCGATGCACCTGCCCGGCGAGGACGGCGACGACGATCCGACGACCGAGGCCGTCGCCCCGTCGATGTGGGTCGGCTCGCTGATCTCGGCGGTGCTCGGCAACGTGCTGCCGGGCGTCGGCACGCTCTACCGGAGCCAGAGCTTCGAATTCCTCGACCGCGCCCATGCCGGCGACGACCTCGTGGCGCGCGTCACCGTGCTCGCCAAGGCCGAGGACGGGACGGTCCGGCTCGGGACCGAGGTGGTGCGGGCCGGCGACGGTTCCGTCATCGTCCGCGGCGAGGCGACGGTGCTGGCACCGCGGATCAAGCACCGCTTCGAGGACGGGGACCTGCCCGGCCTCGTGGTGCAGCGGCACCGCCATTTCGACGCGCTGCTGGAGCGGGCCGAGGCGTTGCCGCCGATCGGCGTCGCGGTGGTGGCGCCCGAGGAGCCGAACTCGCTCGGCGGCGCGCTGCTCGCGGCGCGCCACCACCTGATCGTGCCGATCCTCGTCGGGGCGCGGGCCCGGATCGAGGCGACGGCGCGCGAGATCGGCGCGAGCCTCGGCGGCATCGAGATCCTCGACGTGGCCGACCACGGCGCGGCGTCGAATGCTGCCGTCGATCTGGTGGTGGCCGGGCGGGCGCAGGCGCTGATGAAGGGGCACCTGCATACCGACGAGCTGCTGCGCGCCGCGCTGCGCAAGGAGAACGGCCTGCGCGCCGGGCGGCGGTTCACCCATGTCTTCGTGATGGACGTGCCGGGCCTTTCGCATCCGCTGCTCGTCACCGACGCGGCGATCAACATCGCCCCCGACCTCGCGACCAAGGTCGACATCGTGCAGAACGCCATCGACCTCGCGCTGTCGCTCGGCATCGAGGAGCCGAAGGTGGGCGTGCTGTCGGCGGTCGAGACGGTCAACCCGGCCATCCCCTCGTCGGTCGACGCGGCCCTCCTCTCGAAGATGGCGGAGCGCGGCCAGATCAAGGGCGGGATCGTCGACGGGCCGCTCGCCATGGACAATGCGATCGACATCGGCGCCGCCCGCACCAAGGGCATCGAGAGCCGCGTCGCCGGCCGGGCCGAGGTGCTGGTGGTGCCCGACCTCGACGCCGGCAACATGCTGGCGAAGCAGCTCGCCTATATCTCGCGCGCCGAGGGTGCCGGGCTCGTCATGGGGGCGAAGGTGCCGATCATCCTGACTTCGCGGGCCGATGGCGAGAAGGCGCGGCTCGCCTCCTGCGCCGTCGCGGCGATCCATCACGCGCGGGTGTCCGCGGTGCCCGTCCGGGGGCTCGCGGCCGAATGAAACCGACCGCCCTCACCCTCAACGCCGGCTCCTCGTCGCTGAAGTTCGGCCTCTACGACATCGAAGGCGAGCCGGTCGAGCGCGCCATGGGCCTCGTCGAGCGCATCGGCGGCCAGCCCCGGCTCAAGGTCGACTTCGGGCCCGACGAGGGCCGCGAGGCGCGCGAACTCGCGGCGGCGGACGCCTCCGACCACCGCAGCGCGCTCGCCACCGTCCTCGACCTCCTGCGCGCCCGCTTCCCGGACGTGCGCGCAACGGCGGTCGGCCACCGCGTCGTCCACGGCGGCCCGCGCTTCGCCGAGCCGGCGGTGGTGACCCCGAAGGTTCTCGACGCCCTGCGCGCGCTCGCGCCCTTCGCGCCGCTGCACCAGCCGCACAACATCGCCGGCATCGAGGCGGCGATGGAGGCTTTCCCGGACGCGGTGCAGGTCGCCTGCTTCGACACCGCCTTCCACCGGCACCAGCCCAGGGTGAACGACGAGTTCGCCCTGCCGCGCGAATATTACGACAAGGGCGTGCGCCGCTACGGCTTCCACGGCCTCAGCTACGAATACGTCTCGGGCGAGATCCGCCGCTTCGCCCCGCTCCTGCACGAGGGACGGGTGGTCGTCGCCCATCTCGGCAACGGCGCCTCGATGTGCGGGATGATCGGCGGCCGCTCCATGGTCTCCACCATGGGCTTCACCGCGCTCGACGGCCTGCCGATGGGGACGCGCACCGGCCAGATCGACCCGGGCGTCGTGTTCTACATGGTGCAGCAGGAAGGCAAGACGATCGACGAGGTGCGCGACCTCTTCTACACGAAGTCGGGCCTCCTCGGCATCTCCGACCTCTCGAACGACATGCGCACGCTCGAGGCCGCCGGCACCACCGAGGCCAACGAGGCGATCGACTATTTCGTCTTCCGCTGCCGGCGCGAGCTTGGCGGCCTTGCCGCGGTCCTCGGCGGGCTCGACGCGCTCGTCTTCTGCGGCGGCATCGGCGAGAACTCCCGCACCATCCGGGCGCGGATCTGCGAGAATCTCGACTGGCTCGGCATCGAACTGGACCGCGCGCGCAACGAGGGCAACGAGAGGCGCATCAACAGCTCCTACAGCCGCTCGCATGTCCTCGTCGTCCCGACCAACGAGGAAATCATGATCGCCCGCGCCGCGCGCCGCCTCTCCCAAGGCCCGGGTGTCGCGGCGGCCGCGGAATAGTTCCCCCGGCCGCCTCGTCCAGCCAGGCCGCCGCCGAGTCCAGAGAATCCAGGAGCCGCCCCCATGTCGGTCGATACCATGAAGCCACCCGCCGGATCGCGTGGCCCCAGCCTCGACGCGCCGACGAATCCGTTGACCGCGATCCTGATGCTGGCCGCGATCGCCGCGACCCTCGCCTTCATCGGCTACAGCATCTATTCCGACGTGCAGGACGCCGGCGCCCAGCCGACCACGCTGCTCCCCTTCCTCCTGCTCTTCGTGGCCCTGCTCATCGCGCTCGGCTTCGAGTTCGTGAACGGCTTCCACGACACCGCCAACGCCGTCGCCACCGTGATCTATACCCACGCCCTGCCGGCGAACGTCGCGGTGGTCTGGTCGGGGTTCTTCAACTTCATCGGCGTGCTGCTGTCGAGCGGCGCGGTCGCCTTCGGCATCATCAGCCTGCTGCCGGTCGAGCTGATCCTGCAGGTCGGCTCCTCCTCCGGCTTCGCCATGGTCTTCGCGCTCCTGATCGCCGCGACGATCTGGAACCTCGGGACGTGGTGGCTCGGCCTGCCGTCCTCGTCGTCGCACACGCTGATCGGCTCGATCATCGGCGTCGGCATCACCAATGCGATGATGCACGGCGCCAGCGGCACGTCGGGCGTCGACTGGGGCCAGGCGACCAACATCGGCAAGGCGCTGCTCTTCTCGCCGCTGATCGGCTTCGGCGCCGCGGCGCTGCTGTTCCTCTCCGCGAAGGCGCTGATCCGCAACCCGGAGCTCTACCAGGAGCCGAAAGGCAACCAGCCGCCGCCGCTCTGGATCCGCGCGCTGCTGATCTTCACCTGCACGGGCGTCTCCTTCGCCCACGGCTCCAACGACGGCCAGAAGGGCATGGGTCTCATCATGCTCATCCTGATCGGCACCATGCCGACGGCCTATGCGCTCAACCGCGCGATGCCCGAGAGCGGCATCGCCGCCTTCGTGCAGAATTCGGACGCGGCGTCGGCGGCGATCGCCAAGGTCGGGGCCGTCGATGTCGCCGACCCCCATGCCGTCCTGACAACGTATGTCGAGACCCGCACGATCTCGCCGGACACGCTGCCGGCGCTTGGCGCGATGGTGACGGCGCTGAAGGACAATGTTCAGGGCTACGACTCGCTGAAGCAGATCCCGGCGGCGGCGGTCGGCAACACCCGCAACGAGATGTACCTCGCCTCCGAGACCATCCGCTATCTCGGCAAGGCCAGGTCCGCACCGCTCGACGCCACCGGCATGGCCGCGCTTACCGCCTACAAGGGCTCGCTCGACAGCGCGACGAAGTTCATCCCGCTCTGGGTGAAGATCGCCGTCGCCATCGCCCTCGGCCTGGGAACCATGGTCGGCTGGAAGCGGATCGTCATCACCGTCGGCGAGAAGATCGGCAAGACGCACCTCACCTACGCGCAGGGCGCCTCGGCCGAACTCGTCGCCATGGGCACCATCGCCGCGGCCGACATGTACGGCCTGCCGGTGTCGACGACGCATGTCCTCTCCTCGGGCGTCGCCGGCACGATGGCGGCGAACGGCTCCGGGCTCCAGTGGTCGACCGTCCGGTCGCTGCTGCTCGCCTGGGTGCTGACGCTGCCGGCCTCGATGCTGCTCTCGGGCGTGCTGTTCTTCCTCTTCTCGCAGGTCTTCTGATCCCGTCCCCGGGGGAGCCTGTGCGGCGCGTCCCTCGGGCGCGCCGCTTCCGCCGGCGGGCGGTCTTCGGATGAGGGAAACGCCATGAACGATCCGGTCCTCCGCCTCACCGAGGCGCTCGCCTTCGCCGCGGAGGCGCACGCGAACCAGCGCCGCAAGGGGGCGGCGCAGGGGCTGGCGACGCCCGAGGACATCGACGCCATGATGAAGCTCGGCGCCAACCACCCGATGGGGCCGCTGGCGCTCGGCGACCTGATCGGGCTCGACGGGGTGCTGAACATCATGGAGACCCTCTATCAGGGCTTCGACGACCCGAAATACCGCGCAAGCCCGCTTCTGAAGCAGATGGTCAGCGCCGGCTATCTCGGCCGCAAGACCGGCCGCGGGTTCATGGTCTACGGCTAGCCTAAGGCCCTGTCCCGCAACAGGGATTCCGCTTCCGCGCGGTCGCGGCGTCAACCCTGCGAGAATGGGGAGCGACGCAGGATGCGGCGGCACGAACCGAGGGACGAGGGATGGTGCGCCCTCGCCCCTCACACCCCCTCAGAAATCCAGGTTCGCCACGCTCAGCGCGTTCGTCTGGATGAACTCGCGCCGCGGTTCCACCTCGTCGCCCATCAGCTTGGTGAACACGTCGTCGGCCTCGGCCAGATCCTCCACGCGCACCTGCAGCAGCGTCCGGGCCTCCGGGTCGAGGGTCGTTTCCCAGAGCTGTTCGGGGTTCATCTCGCCCAGACCCTTGTACCGCTGCAGGCTCAGCCCCTTCTCGCCCTCGCGCGTCACCGCGTCGAGCAGCTCGGTCGGGCCATAGATCGCCTGCTCCCGGTCCTTGCGCACCAGCGACGCCGGGGCGCCATAGATCTCCTGCAGCCCGGCGGTCATCGCCCCGAGCCGGCGCGCCTCGCCCGAGCGCAGCGCGAAGCCGTCGAGGAGGCGCATCTCGTCCACCCCGCGCAGCGTCCGCCAGAGGCGAAGGCCCGCGTCCTGCGTCGGGCGCCCCTGCCAGCCGCGCTCGTACTCCAGCGCGATCAGGTCGAGCCGGGCCGCTACCGCATCCGCGACCCCCTGAGGATCGGCGTCGAGCGCGCCGGGCAGCAGCGCGCCCGCGATCGTCGCCTGCTCCAGCACCGGGCGCGGGTACTGCGTCGGGAACGCTGCGAGCGTCGCGCGGACGGTGCGCGCGTCTTCCACGACCCGCCGCAGATCGGCCCCCGCCACCATCGCCCCCGACCCGAGCCGCAGCATCGCGCCTTCGAGCCCCGCCTCGATCAGGTACGCATCGAGTGACGCCTGATCCTTCAGGTACACCTCCGACCGCCCCCGGGCGACCTTGTAGAGCGGCGGCTGGGCAATATAGAGGTGCCCCGCCTCGATCAGCGTCGGCATCTGCCGGAAGAAGAACGTCAGCAGCAGCGTGCGGATGTGCGCGCCGTCGACGTCCGCGTCGGTCATGATGACGATCTTGTGGTAGCGCAGCTTGCTCAGGTCGAATTCGTCGCGCCCGATCCCGGTCCCGAGAGCGGTGATGAGCGTGCCGACCGCTTCCGACGCCAGCATCCGGTCGAACCGCGCCCGCTCGATGTTGAGGATCTTGCCCCGGAGCGGCAGCACCGCCTGGTTCTGCCGGCTCCGCCCCTGCTTCGCCGAGCCGCCCGCCGAGTCACCCTCGACGATGAAGAGCTCGGCCTTGCTCGCGTCCTTCTCCTGGCAGTCCGCCAGCTTTCCCGGCAGGTTCGCGACGTCCATCGCCGTCTTGCGCCGCGTCAGCTCGCGCGCCTTGCGCGCCGCCTCGCGCGCCAGCGCCGCCTCGACGATCTTGCCGACGACCACGCGCGCGTCGCCGGGGTTCTCCTCGAACCACTCGGCCAGCTTCTCGTTCATCAGGCTCTCGACCGCCGGCCGCACCTCGGACGAAACCAGCTTGTCCTTGGTCTGGCTCGAGAACTTCGGATCCGGCACCTTGACCGAGAGCACGCAGGTCAGCCCCTCGCGCGCGTCGTCGCCCGAGAGCTGCACCTTCTCCTTCTTCGCCAGCCCGCTCTCGCCGGCATAGGCGTTGATCGTCCGGGTCAGCGCGCCGCGAAACCCGGCGAGATGCGTGCCGCCGTCGCGCTGCGGGATGTTGTTGGTGAACGGCAGCACCGTCTCGTGATAGCTGTCGTTCCACCACAGCGCGACTTCGACGCCGATCCCCGCGGCCTCGCCGGAGATGTAGATCGGCTCCTTGATGAGCGGCGTCTTCGAGCGGTCGAGATACTTGACGAATTCCCGAACCCCGCCCTCGTAGCACAGCTCGGTCCGCTCGATCTCCGCGTGCCGCCGGTCGGTGAGGCTGATCCTCACGCCCGAATTCAGGAACGCCAGCTCCCGCAGCCGGTGCTCCAGCGTCTTGAAGCTGTACTCGACGTTCGAGAACGTGTCGGTCGAGGCGAGGAAGCGCACCTGCGTGCCCTTCCTGTCGCTCTCCGCCACCCGGTGCAGGCTCACCACCGTGTCGCCGCGCTCGAAGCGGGCGGTATGCTCCCACCCCTCGCGCCAGACCGTCAGCTCCAGCCAGTCCGAAAGCGCGTTCACCACGCTGACGCCGACGCCGTGCAGGCCGCCCGACACCTTGTAGCTGTTCTGGTCGAACTTTCCGCCGGCGTGGAGCTGGGTCATGATGACCTCGGCCGCGGAGACGCCCTCGCCCTCGTGGATGCCGACGGGGATGCCCCGCCCGTTGTCCATCACGCTGACCGACCCGTCGGCATGCAGCGTGACGCTCACCTCGGTGGCGTGCCCGGCCAGCGCCTCGTCGATGCCGTTGTCGACGACCTCGTACACCATGTGGTGCAGGCCCGAGCCGTCGTCGGTATCGCCGATGTACATTCCCGGCCGCTTGCGGACGGCCTCGAGTCCCTTGAGAACCTTGATGGAATCGGCGCCGTATTCCTCAGGGGCGCGGGCGGGCTCAGCCATGTGAGAGAGGTCCTTGGGCAGTGGTGGCGCACCTTACCGGGCGCCGCGGGAAATGTCACGCGCCGGTACGATCCGCGGCCGCGGCTTTGCAGCCGCCGTCAAAGGCTTATGCGGAGCACGCGCCGCGGCGCCGGGCCGTCGGCGATCTGGCGCTTTTCTCCCGGCCCTCCCCGGCCCTATGGTGGCACTGGACGACACCGGCACAGGGGACGGCGAGGATGGCAAGGAAGCGCAGGGGCTCACCCAAGGGCGGCGAGATCCGCGCCGATACGATCGAGGCCACCGCGCGCGAAGCGGCGTGGCGTCTCGCCCCGACCACGGCCCGAGAGCGCCCGCCCTACGACTACATCCGCGAACTCGTCCGCCTGCAGTTCGAGCTGCTGAAGCTGCAGGACTGGGTGAAGCGCGAGGGCCTGCGCCTCGTCGTGATCTTCGAGGGTCGCGACGCCGCCGGCAAGGGCGGCGTCATCAAGCGCATCTCCGAGAGCCTCAATCCGCGGTACTGCCGCATCGCCGCCCTCGGCACGCCCACGACGCGCGAGCGCGGCCAGTGGTACTTCCAGCGCTACGTCGCCCATCTGCCGGCGGCGGGCGAGATCGTGCTCTTCGACCGCTCCTGGTACAACCGCGCCGGGGTCGAGACGGTGATGGGATTCTGCACGCCCGAGGAGCACGCCGAATTCCTCCGCGCCGTGCCGCAGTTCGAGGAGATGCTGATCCGCTCCGGCATCGTGCTGGTGAAATACTGGTTCTCGGTCAGCGACGACGAGCAGGAGCGCCGCTTCCAGGACCGCATCCGGAATCCGATCAAGCGCTGGAAGCTCTCGCCGATGGACGTGAAGTCCCGCGCCCGCTGGGTCGACTACAGCCGCGCCAAGGACGAGATGTTCGCCGCCACCGACACCGACCTCTCGCCGTGGCACGTGGTCGACGCCGACGTGAAGAAGCGCGCCCGCCTCAACTGCATCGCGCACCTGCTGAAGCAGATCCCCTATGAGGAGATCGAGCCGGTGAAGGTCCGCCTCGGCAAGCGCCAGAAGGACGACGGATATGTCCGCCCGGCGAAGGAGAGCCAGCGGTGGGTGGAGGAGGGGTATTGAGGAAGGGCGCCTGACCGCCCCGGGCTACCCCCGGATCCTCCTTCCAGACGCCGGCAGTTGCGCGAGTTCTGAATCGTCCCGAACTACAGCACCGGCGCGCCTGCCTGGGCTGGCGCGAAGCGCCTGCCGGGGGGCAGGCAGGCGCTGCCGGTGCTTGCGCACCGGCGGGGATATGGGCGCCGGCGATGCCGGAAGCCCGAAGAGGATCGCCTTCGGGTTTCCCGCGGTGATCGAGACGCCGGCGAGAACGCCGGCGAGCGGCCGTTCGGGCTCCGCCGTCCCGGCCGCTGCGCGCAAGGCCGCCGCCTCTGCCTTGCGGACGAGCTGCACCCCCATCCAGATCAGGATCGCCGCACCGACCAGCCGAAGGGCCCCGAGAAGCCCCGCCCAGACGCTCGCCAGCACCCCGAGCCCGAGCATCGCGAGCAGCGGCCAGGCCACATCTCCCACGGCCCCCCCGGCCGCGAGCGGGATCGCCGCCGCGACGCCGCGCGGGCGATCAGCGCCGCAGCCGCCGGCCCCGGGGCAGGGCCAGCGCGGCCGCACAGGCGCCGATCTGGGTCGCGGCGATGGTCAGGAGCGGCACCGCGGAACGGTGCTTTCCCGGGCGCAGGTCGTGGAGATCATGTGCATGATCCGTGCATGGATTGTGCATGGGTCGTGCATGGCGTCCTCAGGGCTTCTGCGCCTCCGGCAGGAACAACGTTCCGTCCTCGCCGAGCGGCCAGAACGGGTTCATTGCCAGCTCCCAGACATGCCCGTCCGGGTCGGCGAAGTACCCGGAATAGCCGCCCCAGAACACCTTCTCCGGCCGCTTCAGCACGCTCGCTCCGGCCGAGAGTGCCAGCTCGAACGCCGCATCCACCTCCGCTTCGGAGCCGAAGTTGCGCGCCAGCGTCACCGCCCCGTGCCCGAGGCTGCCCCGCGGCGCGCCCATGTCGTCGGCCAGATCATCGACGCCGAAGAGCGCCAGCACCTGCCCGGAAAGCTGAATGAAGACAACGCCTTCCTGCGCCGTGTGCGCCTCCCAGCCGAGTGCCGCGTAAAAGGCGCGCGACCGCGCGAGGTCGGAGACGCCGAGCGTCACAAGGCTGATGGACTTCGGAAACATCGCTTTCCCCGGGCTTTTCCGACCCATACCCCGAAGCGCCGGGCCGGGAAAGCCGCTGCGACGCGCGGCAACGCCACGCGCCGCGGCGCAATCGCGTCTCCCACGCCGCCTCAGTTCCTTGTCCGATGCGTCCGCGCAACCTACAGCCCCGCGAGCCGCGCCTCCGCCGCCTGCAGGATGCCGATCTCCTCCTCCGCCGCCTCGAGCCGCGCCCGCTGCTCGTCGACGACCTCCTCCGGCGCCCGCGCCACGAAGGCCGCGTTCGACAGCTTCGCGCGCAGGCCCTTCGCCTCTTTCTCCAGTTTCTCCAACGCCTTGATCAGGCGCTCCCGCTCGGCGCCGATGTCGATCACGTCCGCCAGCGGCAGGCAGAATGTCCCCTCCGGCACCGTGATCGTCACCGCCCCCTTCGGTGCGTCCGCCGCGGTCTCGAAGCTCTCGACCCGGGCCAGCCGCGCCACCAGCGCCCGGTTCCGCTCCAGCGCCGCCGCCCGCGCCGGCGCGAGGTCGAGCTCGACCAGCGTCACCTTCGCCGCCACCGGCACCCGCATCTGCGCCCGGACCGAGCGGATCTCCTCGATCAGCCCGATCACCCAGTTCATCTCCGCGTCCGCGCCCGCCTCGACCAGCTCCGGCCCGTAGGCCGGCCAGGCCGCATGGGCGAGCAGATCCGCCCGCGTTGCGCTCCACAGCGTCTCGGTGATGAACGGCATGAACGGATGCATCATCACGAGGCACTGCTCGAGCACCCAGGCCATCGTCGCCCGGGTCTCGCCCGACTCGTCGGTCTGGAACAGCGGCTTTGCCAGCTCGACATACCAGTCGCAGACCTTGCCCCAGACATGGGCATAGAGCGCATTCGCCGCGTCGTTGAACCGATAGGCGACCAGCGCGGCGTCGAGCGTCTCGCGCAGCTTGCCCGTCTCGCCGACGATCCAGCGGTTCGCGGTCAGCGTCACCGACGCGGGATCGAAGCCCTCGACCGGCACGCAGCCGTTCATCTCGGCAAACCGCGCCGCGTTCCAGAGCTTCGTCCCGAAGTTGCGATAACCGGCGATCCGCTCCTTCGAGAGCTTCAGGTCCCGCCCCATCGCCGCCATCGCGGCAAGGGTGAAGCGCACCGCATCGGCGCCGTACTCGTCGATCAGCTCGATCGGGTCGAGCACATTGCCGAGCGACTTCGACATCTTCTTGCCCTTCTCGTCGCGGACGAGGGCGTGGATGTAGACGTCGCGGAACGGCACGAGGCCCTTCGGATGCTCCGGGCTCTTGGTGAGTTCGAGCTGCATCATCATCATCCGGGCGACCCAGAAGAAGATGATGTCAAAGCCGGTGACGAGGACGGAGGTCGGGTAGTACCGCTTCAGCTCCTCGGTGTCGTCCGGCCAGCCGAGCGTCCCGAGCGGCCAGATGCCGGAGGAGAACCACGTGTCGAGGACGTCGGGGTCTCGGTAGAGGGTGACGACGACGGTGTCGTCCTCCTCCGGGAATCCCTCGGCGTCCGCGACGGGCTCCCCTTCGAAGCGCACCACCACCCGCTCGCCGAGGCGGGCGCGATACCAGTTCTCCGCGTCCTCGCGCACGGCGACGACCGACGTGCCGCAGAACGCTCGGACGCGCCGGCTGCCGTCCCCATAGACATGCGGCTCGTCGACCGCCGCACCGCCGGCGTGGTCGAGCTCCCCCTCGGGCGTGACATAGTCGCCATACCAGACCGGGATTCGATGCCCCCACCAGAGCTGGCGCGAGATGCACCACGGCTCGATGTTCTCGAGCCAGTGGAAATAGGTCTTCTCGTCGCGCTCCGGCAGGATGCGGGTGCGGCCGTCGCGCACGGCGTCCATCGCCTGCCGCGCGAGGTCGGAGGTGTCGACGAACCACTGGTCGGTGAGGTACGGCTCGATCGCCACCTTCGAGCGGTCGCCGTGCGGCACCATGTGGACCTCGGCGTCGATGCCGTCGAGCCAGCCCTCGTCGCCGGCGAGCGCCACGATCCGGTCGCGCGCCGCGTAGCGGTCGAGCCCGTCGAGGCCGGCCAGTGCGTCCGACCCCTCGATCCCCTCCCGGAACGCGGCGTTGTCGCGGATCGCGATCCGCGCCCGGGTGTCCATCACGTTGATGGCCGCGAGCCCGGCGCGCTCGCCGACGCCCCAGTCGTTGAAATCATGGGCCGGGGTGATCTTCACCGCGCCGGTGCCCTTCGCCGGATCGGCGTAGGTGTCGGCAACAATCGGGATCGAGCGCCCGACCAGCGGCAGGCGCACGGTCTTGCCGATCAGGTGGGTATAACGCGGATCGTCCGGGTGGACGGCGACGCCGGTGTCGCCGAGCATGGTCTCCGGCCGTGTGGTGGCGACAACGAGATAGTCGCGGGTCTCCCACTCGGTCGGCTCGCCCTCGTCGTCGAAGGCGACCGGATGCTGGTAGGTGGCGCCGTTTTCCAGCGGATAGCGCAGGCGCCAGAGATGGCCCTTTTCCTCGACCTGCTCGACCTCCAGGTCGGAAATCGCCGTCTCGAAATGCGGATCCCAGTTCACCAGCCGCTTGCCGCGGAAGATCAGGCCCCGGTCGTAGAAATCGACGAAGGTCTTCAGCACCGCGTCGTGGAAGCCCTCGTCCATGGTGAAGCGGTTGCGGCCGAGGTCGAACGAGTCGCCGAGGCGCTTCGACTGCTCGAGGATCGTGCCGCCCGACTGTTCCTTCCACTCCCAGACCTTGGCCGTGAACGCCGCGCGTCCCATCTCGCGCCGGCCGGGCCCGCCCGCGGCGGCGAGGCGGCGCTCGACGACCATCTGCGTCGCGATGCCCGCGTGGTCGAGGCCCGGCTGCCAGAGCACGTCGTGCCCCTGCATCCGGTGCCAGCGGGCGAGGATGTCCATCAGCGTGTGATTGAACGCGTGGCCCATGTGCAGGCTGCCGGTGACGTTCGGCGGCGGCAGCAGCATGGAAAACGCCTCCGGCGCCGCGCCGTCCGGGCCCGGGCGGGCGCCCGCGCCGGCGCGGAACGCGTCCGCCGCTTCCCACCGGGCGCTCGCCTCGGGCTCGGCGGTGCGTGCGTCGAAGGTCTTTTCCATCGCCATGGCTGCAATATCCCCGGGGCTCGTACCGGGGCGTCTCATAGCGCCGCCGCGGTGCGAACGAAAGCCCGGCCCGCGCGGCGGCTTCAGCGGGGACTGGACGGGCGCGCGCGGACGGCTAGTGTCTCGTTTCACGCGACCTTGGGAGGGCAGCAGGTGAGCACGTCGGCGAGCAAGTTCGGAACCAGCCAGAGCGTGGCCCGCAAGGAGGACGTGCGCTTCCTGACCGGCACCGGCACGTACATCGACGATGCGGTGCCGGACGGGGCGCTGCACGCGATCTTCTTCCGCAGCCCGGTTGCGCACGGGCGGGTGGAGCGGCTCGACATCAGCGCGGCGGTCGAGGCGCCGGGCGTGGTGGCGGTGTTCACCGCCGCCGATCTCGAGGGCAAGCTCGTCAACTCGATCGACGCGGCGGTGGTGAAGAATCAGGACGGCACGAACGGCGCAAAGCCGCGTCGGCCGGTGCTGGCCGGGGAGGTGGTCCGCTTTGCCGGCGAGGCGCTGGCGGTAGTGCTGGCCGAGACGCGCGAGGCCGGGCTCGACGCGGCGGAGCTGATCGTCGCGGACTTCGACGAGCTGCCGGTGCATCTGGCGACGGCGGTCGGCGGGCCGGCGATCCACGCGGAGGCGCCGGAGAACGTCGGCTTCGACTGGGCGCACGGCAAGCGCGAGGCGACCGAGCGGGCGTTCGCCGCGGCGGCGCACACGACGCGGCTCGAGCTGGTCGACAACCGCGCGAAGGCGATGCCGATGGAGCCACGCGGCTGCTTCGCCGAATGGGACGGGTCGCGGCTGCACGTGGCGTTCTCGGGTCAGGGGGTCTGGGGGCTGAAGGGCGAGCTGGCGAGCACCATGGGGCTCGACAAGGCCGACGTGCGGGTGACGACGCCGGACGTCGGCGGCGGCTTCGGGATGAAGGCGGCGGCGTACCCGGAATATTTCGCCTGCGCCTTTGCCGCGCGTGAGCTGGGCCGGCCGGTGCGGTGGATGTCGACGCGCGGCGAGGCGATGCTGACCGACTGCGACGGGCGCGACCACGTGACGGTGGCGGAGGCCGCGTTCGACGCGGAGATGAAGCTGACGGCGCTCCGCATCGACTGCGTGGCGGGGCTCGGGGCATACAACGGGCCCTACATCCAGTTCATCCAGTCCGAACTGGCGCTGAAGGTGATGCCGGGCGTCTACGATGTGCAGACCACGTTCTTCCGGGTGCGCGGCGTCTTCACCAACACGCCGCCGATGGACGCGTACCGCGGCGCGGGGCGGCCGGAGGCGATCTATGTGATCGAGCGGCTGATGGACGTCTCCGCCCGGCAGCTCGGCGTCGATCCGGTGGAGCTGCGGCGCAAGAGCTTCATCCCGCCGGAGGCGTTTCCGTACAGGACGGCGTCGGGAGAGCTTTACGACACCGGCGACTTCGACCGGGTGCTCGACCGGGCGATCGCCGAGGCCGACGTCGCGGGCTTTGCCGCGCGCAAGGCCGAGAGCGCGGCGGCCGGCAAGCTGCGGGGGCTGGGGCTCAGCTACTACATCGAGTCGATTCTCGGCGCGCAGAACGAGACGACGACGATTGCGTTCGCGGACGACGGCATGGTCGAGCTGCTGGTCGGCACCCAGTCGAACGGCCAGGGGCACGAGACGGCCTTCGCGCAGATCCTCTCGGAGCGCAGCGGCATTCCGTTCGAGCGGATCCGCTTCGTCCAGGGCGACAGCGACCGGATCGCCTCCGGCGGCGGCACCGGCGGCTCGCGCTCGGTGACGATGCAGGGCAATTCGATCAACCACGCCAGCGACGTGATGATCGAGCGCTTCCGCCCGCTGGCCGAGGAGGAACTCGAGGTCGCGGGCGTCGATCTCGTGTTCGAGGACGGCGCCTTCCGGGTCGCCGGCACCGACCGGGCGGTCGACGTGATGACCCTTTCGGGCGTGGCGCGGGCGAAGGGGCAGAGCGATCTGCTGGTCACGACGGAGGAGTTCACCGTGCCGGGCCGCTCGTACCCGAACGGGGCGCATTTCGCCGAGGTCGAGGTGGACGCCGAGACCGGCCAGGTCGAGGTGGTGAAATACACGGTGGTCGACGACTTCGGCTATCTCATCAACCCGATGCTCGCCGCCGGACAGGTGCACGGCGGCGTGGCGCAGGGCATCGGCCAGGCGTTGAGCGAGCACGTGGTCTATTCCGAGGAGGGCCAGCTGCTCTCGGGCTCGCTGATGGACTACGGGCTGCCGCGGGCGGTCGACGTGCCGATGATCCCGTTTCATGCCGAGCTGACGCCGTCGACGGCGAACGCGATCGGCATGAAGGGCTGCGGCGAGGCAGGCACGGTGGGGGCGCTCGCCGCGGTGACGAACGCGACGCTGGATGCGCTCTGGGACGAAGGCGTGCGGCACGTCGACATGCCGCTCACCCCGTCGCGGGTGTGGAGCTGGCTTCAGGCGGCGTGAGGGAGAGCGCCGGCCTCGGGGGGCATGAAGCCCCCGCTCGGCCGGCGCTTGCCGGTCGGCCGCCGTTGCGGCCTCCCTTCAGCGGAACGAGGCGCTTTCGCGCCTCGCGAGGCTTGTTTCTCCCCGCTGTTGCGGGGCCCCTTGCGTCCTGCCCGATAGGGTTTCTGCCTGTATGAATACCGAAGGCGTGCGAAACCGGCTGGCCGGATCGCGCAGAACCGAAACGGGAGGAGGAAGCAATGACGACGCTCTATTTCAGGAACGGAACGTGTGCGCTTGCGCCGCATGTGGTGCTCGAATGGATCGGGGCGCCCTACGAGGCGGTGCCGGTCGCCGCCGGCTCCGCGCTGCTGCTCGAGCTCAATCCCGCCGGCGCGGTGCCGGTGCTGAAGGAGGACGACGGCTGGATCCTGACCCAGGGTGGAGCGATCCTGCGATATCTCGCAGCGAAGCATCCGGAGGCCGGGCTCGGTGGCAGTGGCGGACTGCGGGGCGCGGCGGAGCTCGATCGCTGGTCGTCGTTCCTGACCGGCGACCTGCACCCGTCGTTCTTTCCGGTGTTCGGGCCGATGCGCTACACCACCGACCCGAGCGACGAGGGCCGTGCCAAGGTGGTCGAGGCGGCACTGGGCCTCGTCAGAAAGCGACTCAACCTTCTCGAGGCGCACATGGCCGGGCGGGAGTGGATACTGGACGCGCGCTCGGTGGTCGACGCCTATGCCCTGCCAATGCTGCGTTGGGGGCGCGCGAAGCTGCCCGAGCAGCTGGAGCGCTGGCCCGCGCTCGGGGGCCTGGTCGAACGGCTGGAGGCGGACGCCGCGGTTCGGCGCGTGCTGGCGGTCCACGCGGGCTCGGTCGAGACGCGCACGGCCTGAGCGGGGGTTTTCCTCGCCGCGGAAATTCGCCATGAGTGCGCCGCAGCGAAATTCCCCCGGAAGGCAGGAGCGGAGATGAAGCCCTATCAGGTCGTCGGCATCGGCAATGCCCTCGTGGACGTTCTCGGGCATGTCGAGGATGCCTTCCTCGCGGAGCACGGCGTCGAGAAGGGCATCATGACCCTGATCGACACCGCCCGGGCCGTCGAGCTCTACGGCCACATGGGTCCGGCGCGCGAGATCTCCGGCGGCTCGGCGGCGAACACCATCGCCGGGCTCGCGGCGCTCGGCACGACGACGGCCTACGTCGGCAAGGTCAAGGACGACCAGCTCGGCGCGATCTTCGCCCACGACCTGCGGGCGCAGGGCGCGGGCTATGCGACGCCGCTCGCGCCGGCGGACCACGCCCACGAGACCGGCCGTTGCATCGTGCTGGTGAGCCCGGATGGCGAGCGGTCGATGTCGACCTACCTCGGGGTGTCCGAGTTCCTGTCGCCGGACGACATCGACGCCGACCAGATGGGCGCGGCGGAGTGGATCTTCCTCGAAGGCTATCGCTTCGACGGACCCGAGAGCCACGCGGCGTTCGCCAAGGCGATCCGGGCGACGCGCGCGCAGGGCGGCAAGGTCGGCGTCACGCTCTCGGACCCGTTCTGCGTCGAGCGGCACCGCGAGGCGTTCCTGGCGATGATCCGGGCGGACGTCGAGCTTCTGGTCGCGAACGAGCACGAGCTGAAGTCGCTCTACCAGACCGACGATCTCGAGCACGCGATCGCCCGCGCCGCGGCGGAGGTTCCCGTCACCGCCTGCACGGTCGGCGCCGCCGGTGTGCATGTCGTGAGCCGGGGCGCCCGGGTGCATGCGCCGGCGCACGGCACGAAGGTCGTCGACGCGACCGGGGCCGGCGACCTCTTCGCCGCGGGCCTGCTGCACGGGATCGTCACCGGCCGCGACTGGCTGACCTGCGCCCGCATGGGCAACGTCGCGGCCGCGGAGGTGATCTCGCATCTCGGCGCCCGGCCGGAAGCCGATCTCAAGGCGCTGTTCGCGGCGGAGGGGCTGCTCTGAGCACTGTCGCCGAGACGCCGGAGGACCATCCGCATCCGGCGCGGCCGCAACGCAACAACCCGCGCCTCGGCATCGCGCTGATGATCCTCGTCACCGCGATCTTCGCCGGGCAGGACGCGGTGTCGCGGCATCTCGCGCAACACTACAGCGTGATGACGGTGGTGATGCTGCGCTACTGGGTGTTCGCGCTGTTCGTGGTGATGCTCGCCGCGCGGCGCCCGGGCGGCCTGCGCGCCGCGGCGCGGTCGCGGCGGCCGGGCCTGCAGATCTTCCGTTCGGTGCTGCTCGTCGCGGAAATCTGCGTGACCGTCGTCTCTTTCGTCGTGCTCGGGCTGATCGGCACCCACGCGATCTTCGCCGTCTTCCCGCTGCTCGTCGCGGCGCTCGCCGGGCCGGTGCTGGGCGAGCCGGTGGGCTGGCGCCGCAAGGCCGCGATCGCCGTCGGGCTCGTCGGCGTGCTGGTGATCCTGCGCCCCGGCTTCCATGTCTTCAGTCCGCAGGCGCTGATCCCGCTCCTCGCCGCGTTCATGTTCGCGCTCTATTCGCTGCTCACGCGCATGGTGGCGCGCTGGGACAGTGCGGAGACGAGCTTTTTCTACACCGGCGTGGCCGGGGCGGTGGCGATCACCCTGGTCGCGCCGTTCTGGTGGACGCCGATCCACGGCACGGCCGACTGGGCATTCATGGCCTCGCTCTGCGTCACGTCGATCCTCGGGCATTTCCTGCTCATCAAGGTCTACGAGGTGGCCGAGGCCGGCACGGTGCAGCCGTTCGCTTACTTCCAGCTGCTCTTCGTCACGATCCTCGCGGTGACGCTGTTCGGCGAGCGGCCGGACACCTGGACGGTCGCGGGGGCGGCGCTGATCCTCGCCGCCGGCCTTTACGCCGTCCTGCGCGAGGCGCAGGTGGCAGGCGCGCTGCGGCGGAACTGACAGATCAGAGCCACGCCGCGCCGCGCACCCCCGAGCTGTCGCCATGGACGTTCGGGACCAGCCGGGTGTTGAACCTGTCGCCGAAGACGTGGCGCTGGATCAGCGGCGGAACCGTGTCGTAGAGGCGCCGGACGTTCGACATGCCGCCGCCGAGCACGATCACGTCCGGGTCGAGGACATTGACGATGGTGGCGAGGCCGCGGCCGAGCCGGTCCTCGTAGCGCTCGAGCGTCTCGAGGGCCGCCGCCTCGCCGGATTCGGCGCGGGCGATGACCTCGGGCGCGGCGGGGCCGGTCGTCTCGGGCAGGCCGGCGCGGCGGGCATAGTCGCGGGCGAAGCTCGGGCCCGAGAGCCACGCCTCGGTGTGGCCCGGCACGCCGCAGGAACAGACCGGGCCCGGGCGTTCGTCGTCGAGCGGGGTGGGCAGCGGAATGTGGCCCCATTCGCCGCCGACCGCGTTCACCCCCTCGATCAGGCGGCCGTGCACCACGATGCCGCCGCCGACGCCCGAGCCGAGGATGACGCCGAAGACCACCTGCGCGCCCTTGCCGCCGCCATCCACCGCCTCGGAGAGCGCGAAGCAGTTCGCGTCGTTCGCCACCTTGACCGGGCGGTCGACGGCGGCCGCGAGGTCGCCTCTCAGGTCCATGCCATGCAGCCAGGTGGAATTCCCCATGCTGACGCGGCCGGTCTCGCGGTCGACCGAGCCGGGGACGCCGATGCCGACCTGCGCCACCCGGCCCCCGGCCTGCCGCTCCAGATCCTGCATCAGGCCGCGGATCGCGGCGAGGCCGCCGTGATAGTCGCCGCGCGGCGTCGGAATTCGGGCGCGGGCGCGTTCCGCGCCGTCGTCGTCGAGCAGGATCCCCTCGATCTTGGTTCCACCGTAGTCCACGCCCATGCGCATGCTCTGCGTCTCCTGCTCCCAGCGTCTCGGAGTATTGCCCGAGCGGATCCGGGCACACAACCGGCGAAGGGCGCTTCCGCGCCCGGGCGCGATGCACTAGATCGGGGGCATGTTCTGGAAGCTGCCGGCGCTCGGCAAGATCAGCAAGATCGGCATCCGGCCGCCTGCGGCCGAGCCGGGCCGTTCCGGGATCGCCATCGCGCTCATCGTCCGCGACGAGGCGCGCCATGTGGCGGAGTGGGCCGACTTTCACCACCGGGCCGGGGTGCGGCGGTTCCTCGTCTACGACAACGGCAGCCGCGACGGCACGATCGGGATCCTGCGCGAGACGCTGCCGGCGGAGGCCCTTGTGGTCGTCCCGTGGCGGCAGATCTTCAGCGACGCGCGCATGGGGCGGGAAATCCACAACCAGGTGCTGGCCTATGCACATGCCGCGTCGAATTTCGGCGGCGACCTGCGCTGGATGGCGTTCATCGACGCGGACGAATTCCTCGTGCCGAAGCGGGCCGCGTCGATCCCCGAGGCGCTGGCGCATCTCGGCGAGGCGCGCAACCTGTCGCTGCCCTGGCACATGTTCGGCCGCTCGGGCCACGTCGCGCCACCGGACGGCGGCGTGGTGCGGAACTACCTGCGCCGGGCGCGCGACCCGATGAGCGACGTGCGGGGGGTGCGGGCCTTCAAGTGCATCGTCGATCCCTGCCACCTGACCGCGCTTCGCGTGCATTCGATGGAGACCGACGGCTCCGGGCAGACCTGCAACGACCGGGGCGTCGTGGTGGCCGAGCGCGAGCGCGACCGGCCGGCCTTCTATTCTGCGGACCACCTGCAGCTCAATCACTACTACACCCGCTCTGAGTCCGAGCTGGCGGCGAAGATCGGGCGCGGCCCGAACCTTGCCGCCAAGATGGGCGAGTACGAGCGGAAGGTGCGCCGCACGGTGGCCAACATCGAGGCGGACGAAGTGGAGGACCGGGCGGCGCTCGACTATCTGGCGCGGCTCGGGGTCTAGGCGTGCGGACCGAGGTCATCGTCTCGACCTACCAGAACCCGCGGTCGCTGCAGCTCTGCCTCGCCTCGGTCGCGCGGCAGGACGTGCTGCCCGGCGGTATCGCCATCGCCGATGACGGCTCGGGCCCGGAGACCGCCGCCGTGGTCCGGGCATTCGCCGCGGCGCACCCCGAGCTGCCGGTGCGCCACGTCTGGCACGAAGACCGCGGCTTCGAGAAGAACGCGATCCTGAACCGGGCGATCGCCACGTCGGATGCGGATTTCCTGCTGTTTCTCGACGGCGACGTGCTGATCCGGCCGGATTTCGTCGCGCGGCACCTGGAGATCGCCCGGCCCGACCGCTGGTCCTCGGGCAGTCTCATCCGCCTCGATGCGGCGGCGACGGCCGAGGTGACAGAGCCGCTGGTGGTGTCCGGCGCGGTCTTCGATCCCGGCTGGCTGCGGTCGCATCGCGCCATCGACCGCTTCGGCACGTGGCTGAAGACCCGGCCGTTTCCCAGGCCGGCGCTCGCCATGTTCGATCGCCTGACGCCGGTGCAGCGGGCGTGGGGCGGGTCGAACGCCTCGGCCTTCCGGGCGGCGCTCCTCGCGGTGAACGGCTTCGACGAGTCGATGAAGTACGGCGGCGAGGACAAGGAGCTGGGCGTCAGGCTGGCGAACGCCGGCATTCGCGGACAGCATACCCGCTATCTCGCGTCGGTGCTGCACCTCGACCACGGGCGCGGCTACGTCGATCCGGCGACCGTCCGCGCGAACCGGGAGCGGGTGCGCGCGGCGCGCCGCTCCGGCGTGTCATGGACGGCGGACGGCATCGAGAAGCGCGCGCATTGACGAAATAAGTCTTTCTTTGCCGTTGCTTGACCGATTTCAGGTCTGTCGGTGCCAGTCTGCGCGGCGCAGCCTGGCCGCGGGTCCGCAGGGCTTCGCATTCGTGCCGCGGTCCGAGCGCGCCGCAACTACTGCCAAAGTGTAAGCGTCGTTGCGCTCCGCGCATAACGGCTCTGTTGCACCGCACCTAACTGGCCGTGGGGAAAGGTGCCATCTTTCCCGTGTGTTCAAAAGGAGTATCGCAGTCATGACCATCAACCGCATCGCCGCCCGCATCTCGAACGCCTTCGGTCAGGCCCGCTCGGCCAGCCGGGTGGTCGCCGCGCTCCAGACCAACCGCCAGCCGGACCCGCAGGATTTGCGTCGCCTCGGCATGGACCCGCGCGTGTTCCTGAGCATCGGCCACGGCTGAGGCTTCGAGCCCCGGCCACCGACTCCCCCCCAAGCGAAAGCAGACCGACATGCCGTTCAGCCGCATTGTTGCCCGCATCACGGATGCGCTCGGAACCGTCCGCAGCGCCAGCCATGTCGCCGCCGCCCTCGAGGCGAACGAGCGTCCCGACCCGGCGCACCTGCGCCGTCTCGGCATCGACCCGCGGGCCTTCGCCGGAGTCGGCCGGCACTGAAGCCCGGCCGACGGGTGGCGCGAGCGTCCGTCAGGCGCTCCCGAACACCTGCGTGAAGGTGCGCGCCAGCGCCACGTCCAGATCGGCCATCGTGACCGGCAGGCCGAGGTCCACGAGGCTCGTCACGCCGTGCTCCCGGATGCCGCACGGGACGATGCCCCCGAAGTGCGAGAGATCCGGCTCGACGTTGATCGAGATGCCGTGGAAGCTGACCCATCGGCGCAGACGCACGCCGATCGCGGCGATCTTGTCTTCCGCCGGACTCCCGTCCGGCTGGGGCGGGCGGTCGGGACGGACCACCCAGACTCCGACACGACCCGAGCGCCGCTCGCCCGTGACCGAGAACTCTGCGAGGGTGCGGATCACCCAGTCCTCCAGCTGGCGGACGAACACGCGCACGTCGCGACCCCGCCGGTTCAGATCCAGCATGACATAGGCGACCCGCTGGCCGGGACCGTGGTAGGTGTATTCGCCGCCGCGCCGGGCCGGGAAGACGGGAAAGCGGTCGGGGTCGAGCAGATCCTCCGGCCGCGCGGACGTACCGGCGGTATAGAGCGGCGGATGCTCGAGCAGCCAGACGAGTTCCTCCGCCCGGCCCGAGACGATTCCGTCGACCCGCGCCTCCATCGCCGCGAGTGCCTCGGGATATGGCACCAGACCTGTGGAAATCTTCCATTCCGGGACAGGTGCCGCCAGCTTTGCGACTTTGGCGACTTCGGCCATTCGATAGTCTTTCTTTGTCCGACGCGAATCACGTAAGCTTCGCTGAAAGCCTTTTTGAGCAGCCACACAGAATATTTCGAGGGGGATTCCGTTCATGTCCTGTCGCATCGCTCTTTCCGGCGCTCTCGCGAGCGCCATGGCGCTCGCCTCCGTGGCAAATCCGGCCTCGGCCGGCGACGCGGGCGCCTTCATCGGTGGCGTCGCGGCCGGCGTGCTCGGCACGCTCGCCGTCCAGCACGCGCGCGAACCGCAGCGCGTCGTCACCCAACGGACATACATCGCCCCCAGCGTGCCGAGCTATCACCGCGAGTCGAACCGGCAGGTACAGTCGGCGCTCAACTACTTCGGCTTCCCCGCCGGCGTTCCGGACGGTGTGATGGGCGCCAACAGCCGCGCGGCGATCGGCCAGTACCAGGCCTTCCTCAGCGAGCCCGCCACCGGCGTCCTCACCGACTACCAGCGCGTGTTCCTGACCAGTTCCTACGACCGGGCGATCTCCGGCGGTGCCGCCACCGGCCAGACGATCGCCGCGCAGGGCCAGGGCACCCGTGGCCTGCTCATCGCCTACCGGCAGGAGCAGATGGGCATTCCGGCGGCCCCGGTCGCCCCGCAGCAGATCGCGCCGCAGCAGATCGCGCCGGTCCCCGTGGTGCCGCATCCGGTCGTGACCGAGGCGGCGACGGCCGGCGTGACCGAGGCGTCGGCGACAATCCCGGCCACCGCCCCGCCCGCCGTCGCGACCGCCTCAAGCGCGGCGCCCGGCGCCATGCCGAGCTTCATCGCCGCGCCCGCGGCACGCTCGATGTCGGACTCGTGCGACCGTACCGCCGTCGCCACCAGCCGCAACGGCGGGCCGCAGATCTACAAGGTCGGGGCCAAGCTCGACCCGGTGCAGGCCGTCAACGAACAGTTCTGCCTCGCGCGGACCTACGCGATCGACGACGGCCAGAGCCTCGCT
This sequence comes from Amaricoccus sp., assembly GCF_047602525.1. Classification (GTDB taxonomy): domain Bacteria; phylum Pseudomonadota; class Alphaproteobacteria; order Rhodobacterales; family Rhodobacteraceae; genus Amaricoccus. The sequence goes on along the minus strand of NZ_JASGHB010000001.1, from coordinate 3,586,175 downwards.
GCCACGGCCCAGACCTTCACCGCCGCCGAAATCCAGACGCAATGCGAGGCCTTCGCCCCCAGCATGGCGTCCTATGTCGGCAAGCTCGTCGACGAAACGCCGGAGCAGGCCACCGACGCGCTGCGCAAATTTGCGTCGGGCACCGGCATCCCGCCGGCGCAGCTGGGCGCGAACGCGCGCATCTGCCTCGGCGTCGGCTATCGCACCGACAACCCGGATGTGGCGCTCGCCTCGGCACTGGTGCTCGTCGGGCTCGGCGAAGCGGCCTATGACGAGCTCGTCGCCTACCATCTCATCAACGGCTTCGGCGTGGCGGCGCGGGGCTCGCTGGGGGTCGACTGGCTGAACGCCGCCGGCGATGCGCTGTCGAACGGCGCCACGCCGCTCGTCACCGCCGACGAGGACGGCCGGCTCGCCCTGCTGCAGACGACCGGCACGCTGCTGATGTTCGGGCAGAGCGAGGCGACGGTCATCGACGCCAAGGACACGACCCCGGGCACGCCGGGCGCCGGCACCACGGCGACGACGCCGGCCGTCATGGCCCTGCCCAAACCGGCCTCGAACTGACGCGCGGCCGCGCCGTCAAATCCTGCGCTTCGGGCCTTGTGGCGGCCCGAGGCCTTTGCTAGAAGCCCGCGCAGTGCGGTCGTGGCGGAATTGGTAGACGCGCAGCGTTGAGGTCGCTGTGGGCTAACCCCCGTGGAAGTTCGAGTCTTCTCGACCGCACCACTCTCCCCTGGAAAATTTCCCTTTCGTCGGCCCGGTCAGCGGCGGAGCTTTGCCGCGAGCGCCGCGTCCTGTGCGAGCCACCCCTGCAACCCGGCGGCCAGCGCATCGGCGGTGCCGCGGCGCCAGTCCGGCGAGGTGAGGGCCGCGAGGTCGGCGGGGCTGGAGAGAAAGCCGAGCTCCAGCAGCACCGACGGCATGTCCGGCGCGCGCAGCACCTCGAAGTTCGCGGCCTGCCGCGGTTCGGCCCAGACGGTCGCGACCGGGCGCAGCGCGTCGACAAGCGCATCGGCCAGCACGCCCGAGCGGGCATCGGTCTCGATGCGCGCGACGCCGGCGAGCACGGCCCCCACCGGATCGCCGGGATCGAGACCCGCGAGGCCGTCGGCAGCGTTCTCGACACGCGCCCGCGCCGCGGCGCCCGGGCTCGAGCCGCGATCGGCCCGCGTGAAGGCGATCGCCCCGGCGACCGCGGGTGTCGATTCAGCGTTGACGTGCAGCGACAGGAAGACATCGGCCCCCGCCTGCCGCGCCAGCGCCACCCGATCGGCGAGAGCGACGAAATCGTCGCCGTCCCGCGTCATCATCACGCGAAAGCCGCGCCCCGCCAGCGCATCGCGCAGCGCGAGGCCGAAGGCGAGCACCAGATCCTTCTCCTCGGCGCCGTCGCGGATAGCGCCTGGGTCGATGCCGCCATGGCCCGGGTCGATCGCCACCAAGACCGCCCCCGTGCCCTGCACGGCCGGAGACGGCAGGCCGCCCGAGGGCCAGACGCCGGGCGGCGCGCCGGACGCGGCGGCAAAAGCCTCCGGGCTGGTGCGCCGCAGCGTCACGCGGAGCCGCGCGCCCGGGCCATCGGGCTGCATCTCGGCGGTGACGAGCGCCTGCGGCCCGGTCAGGTCAAGCACGAGGCGCGACCAGTCCGGCCCGATCCGCCCGACCCGGATCGCAGCCTCGCCCCCGTCTCGGCGGATGTCGCGCGGATCGAAGCCGGCCCAGTCGAGTCCGGCGAAGTCGAGGACCAGTCGCGGCGGGCCATCGAGCGTGAAGACCCGGAACGGCACCGGCCGGTCGAGGGCGATCCCGACCTCGAGGCTGCGGCCGAACCAGCCCTCTCGCAGGCTCGAGCGCGCGCCATCCGCATGGGCCGGCTCGGCCGCGCGACAGGCAAGTCCGGTCACGATCGCGAAGACGGCCGCGAAGACGGCCGCGACAAATGCAGCGGCTAATGTAGCGCACACGCGCGCAGTTGCCGCGAGAAACGGCCGGTCATTCTGCCGACTGCCTACGGAAAAACCATTTGTCATTCTGCCGCGTGCGTGCATAAGGTGGCCGGCGGTCCGGTTGCATGCGCTTCCGTCCGCTCACGTATTCGTCGCACGCTCGCGGCATTGCAAGACCGCTGACGTCGTCTTGGATGATCCCGGCACACCTGCGACAGCCATCCCCGGACCGCAAGGTCCGCCACGTATGGGCACGGGACGTGCGATCCGCCCCGCGCCGGAGACGATCCGCTGTGAAGCGCGCAGGAACCGCATCGGTCCAGACCCCCTCCCCTGAACAGGGTGGTCTGGCATCGCTTCCGCGCACCACGGCACAACCCCCTGGAATGCACGCCGCCCTGCGCCTCCGCGCGCCGGCGGTCGTGTGCGTTCACGAAAGAAGCCATGACAAAGAAAATGTTGATCGACGCCACCCATGCGGAAGAGACCCGCGTGGTGGTGGTGGACGGAAACAAGGTCGAGGACTTCGACTTTGAGTCACTGAACAAGCGGCAGCTCGCCGGCAACATCTATCTCGCGAAGGTCACGCGCGTCGAGCCGTCGCTTCAGGCGGCGTTTGTCGACTATGGCGGCAATCGCCACGGTTTCCTCGCGTTCTCGGAAATCCACCCCGACTATTACCAGATCCCGAAGGCCGACCGCGAGGCGCTGCTGCGCGAGGAGGCCGAGTTCGCCCGTCAGGCCGACGAGGAGGTCACGCGCGAAAAGGCCAAGCCGCGCGGGCGCTCGCGCAGCCGCAAGCGCCCGGCACCGGCCGGCGCGACCGTCGAGGATGCAGTGATCGCCTCCGAGGAGGTGGTGACGCAGGTCGATGGCGCCGCGGAGTTCGCCGATATGCCGCCGCCGTCGGCCGCCGCGGGCGACATCGACATCCAGGTGCCCGACGAGCCGGAGCGCCCATCGGACGAACTCGCCCCGCCGCCGGTGATGGACGCCATGGCCGAGGCCGCGGCGATCGACCCGGCGGCCGCCGATCCGCACCTCGAGACCGACACCGCGACTGCGGCTCCGGCCGACGCGCTGGTCGAGGAGGACGAAGAGGATCTCGGTGCGGCGTCGCACGACCATGACCACGACGGCCACGACCATGGCGGCCACGACCACGCCGATGCGCCCGAGGGCTACGAGTCCGTCGGCGGCGACGATGTGCAGGAAGAGCGGACCGCTCCGCGCCGGTCGAAGCTGCGCCGCTACAAGATTCAGGAGGTCATCAAGGTCCGGCAGATCCTGCTGGTCCAGGTGGTGAAGGAGGAGCGCGGCAACAAGGGCGCGGCGCTGACCACCTATCTGTCGCTGGCCGGCCGCTACTGCGTGCTGATGCCGAACACGGCACGGGGCGGCGGCATCAGCCGCAAGATCACCAACGCTGCCGACCGCAAGAAGCTGAAGGAGATCTCGTCGTCGATCACCGTGCCCGAAGGCGCGGGGCTCATCATCCGCACCGCGGGGGCGAGCCGGACCAAGACCGAGATCAAGCGGGACTACGAGTACCTGCTGCGCCAGTGGGAGCAGATCCGCGACCTGACGCTGAAGTCGATCGCGCCCGCGCCGATCTACGAGGAAGGCAGCCTCATCAAACGGGCGATCCGCGATCTCTACAGTCGCGAGATGGACGAAATCCTGGTCGACGGCGAGCGCGGCTATCGCGAGGCCAAGGACTACATGAAGATGCTCATGCCTTCGCATGCGAAGAACGTGAGGCATTACGGCGATCCGCTGCCGCTGTTCTCCCGGTTCCAGGTCGAGAGCTATCTCTCGGCGATGTTCAACCCGGTGGTGCAGCTCAAGAGCGGCGGCTACATCGTCATCGACGTGACCGAGGCGCTGGTCGCGATCGACGTGAACTCCGGCCGCGCGACCCGCGAGGCCTCGATCGAGGACACCGCGCTCAAGACCAACCTCGAGGCGGCGGAAGAGGCGGCGCGGCAGATGCGGCTGCGCGACCTCGCGGGGCTCATCGTCATCGACTTCATCGACATGGAAGACCGGCGCAACAACGCCGCGGTCGAGAAGCGTCTGAAGGAAAAGCTGAAGAGCGACCGGGCGCGCATCCAGGTCGGCCGGATCAGTGCGTTCGGCCTGCTGGAGATGAGCCGGCAGCGGCTCCGCCCCGGCATGATCGAGGCGACCACCAAGGGCTGTCCGCACTGCCACGGCACGGGCAGGGTGCGTTCCGACGACTCGATGGCGCTCGCGATGCTGCGCGAGATCGAGGAAGAGGGCGTGAAGCAGCGCTCGAAGGAGGTGCTGATCGTCGCCCCCGTCGAGATCGCCAACTATCTGCTGAACCAGAAGCGCGAGCACATCGCGATGATCGAGGGCCGGTTCGGCCTGTCGGTGCGGGTCGAGGGCGATCCGTCGCTGATCTCGCCGGACTACCGGGTCGAGCGGTTCAAGACCGCCTCGCGGATCGTGCCGGCGGCGAGCGCGCTGCTGCCGGTCGTGGCATACCCGGACGAGGTGGAGGAAGAGGAAGAGATCGCCGAGGCCGTCGCGACGCCGGAGGCGGCAGAGGCCCCGGGTGGCGAGAAGTCGAACGGCAAGCGCAAGCGGCGCCGTCGGCGGCGTGGCGGCAAGGGCAACGGCGAGAACGGCCACGAGGCGCAGGACGCCGCCGGTGACGACGAGGCCGAGGGCGACGACGCCGACGGCGCGGTGGCCGAGGACACCCCCGAGGTCGGGGATGCGCCGGAGTCGGCCGCGGAGGTCGTGCCGGTGAGCGTGGAGCCGGAGGCCGAGGCCGCGCCGCGCCGCCGCTCGCGCAGTCGCTCGCGCAGCCGCACGGCCGACGAGCCGGCGGCCGAGGCAGCCCCCGTTGCCGCCGCCGAGACCGCCCCGGTTGCCGCGGTTGCACCCGCAGTCGCACCGGCCTCGCCTTTCGACGAGGTGATCGAGTTGGGTGACGAGGCCGTGTCGCAGATCGTCGACGTGCCGGAGGCCAACGCCCCGCAGCGCAAGCCGCGGGAGCGGGTGCGCAAGCCCGCGACCACGGTGCTGGCCGACGTGCCCACCGGAGCCGTCGCGGCGGTGGCGCCGGCCTTTGCGCCGACGCAGGCGTCCGATGTCGCCGAAGCCGAGCGCGAGCCGGAGACGGAAGCGTCGGATGCGATCGCGGAGCAGGCGGCGGTGACGCCCGAGGCTGCCCCGGAGTTCGCTCCGGAACCCACCCCCGAATCCGCGGCATCGCCCGAGCCCGAGATGGCTTCGGCATCCGAGGGTTCGGTCGAGGCCGCGATGGAAACGGTGGCCGAAACGGCGGTCGAGGACGACAAGCCTCAGGAGCCGAAGCGCCGCGGCTGGTGGTCGCGGGCGATCAGCGGCTCGTGAACGTCTTCGCGTGGGCCGGCGACGCACTGGCCCACGCCTCCAGCCGGCGCAGCCCCTCGGCCACGTCGGCTGTCGATCCGGCGTAGGAAAAGCGCAGCGTGCGCGCGCCGCGGCCCGGGTCGAAGTCGAGGCCCGGGGTCACGGCGACACCCGCCTCGCGCAGGATGCGCGCGCAAAGCGCGCGGCTGTCGTCGGTCAGCTCGCCCACGTCCGCATAGATGTAGAAGGCGCCGTCGGGCGGCGCGATCCGGGTAAACCCGGCCTTCGGCAGGCCGTCGAGCAGCAGCGCGCGGTTGGCGGCATAGACCGCCATGTTGGCGTCAAGCTCGTCGCCGGCATCGAGCGCGGCCAGCGCCGCGACCTGGCTGGCGTGCGGCGCGCAGATGAACATGTTCTGCACCAGCCGCTCCACTCGCCGGACGTGCGCCTCGGGAACCACCATCCAGCCGATGCGCCAGCCGGTCATGGAGAAATACTTGGAGAACGAGTTGATGACATAGACGTCGTCCGAGATCTCCAGCGCCGTCACGGCGCGCCCGGCGTACTGGATGCCGTGGTAGATCTCGTCCGACACGAACCCGAGGCCGAGGTCCGCGGCCCGGTGGATCAGCGCCGCGAGATCGGCGGTGCCGAGCATGGTCCCGGTCGGGTTTGCCGGGCTCGCCACCAGCGCGCCGGCGAGATCCGGCGTCAGATCCTCCGGGCGCGGCTGGTAGCGGCTGTCCGGCCCGGTCGGAATGCCGACCGGCACGAGGTCGAGCGCCGAGAGGATGTTGCGATAGCTCGGATATCCCGGCTCGCCGATCGCCACCCGCTCGCCGCGGTCGAAGAGCGCGGTGAAGGCGAGGATGAACGCCGACGACGACCCCGCCGTGACCACGACCCGGTTCGGGTCGAGATCGACGCCGTACCACTCGCCGTAGAGCCGGGCGATCCGCGCGCGCAGCGCCGGCAGGCCGAGCGCCACCGTATAGCCGAGCGCGCTTGCCTCCATCGCGCGGGCCAGCGCCTCCCGGGCGAGGCGCGGGGCCGGCGTGCCGGGCTGCCCCACCTCCATGTGGATGACCGAGCGTCCGGCCACCTCCTCGGCGCGCGCGGCCTCCATGACGTCCATAACAATGAAGGGATCTACTTCGCCGCGGCTTGAAGTACGCACCAATCCTCTCCTAGCTTGCCCGGGCCCATGAGCCACGAAACCCGCCCCCGTGCAACCGACGCCCTCCGCCGCAGGATCGTCGGCGGGCTTGTCGCCAGCGGGCTCGCCGTGGCGCTCGCGATCTGCCAGGCGTGGCCCGCGGCGGCGCAGAGCCTGATCCGCGACGCCGAGATCGAGCGCACGTTGCAGCGGCTGGCCTATCCGCTGTTCCGTGCCGCGGCGGTCAGCCCGTCGAGCGTGCGGATCTTCATCGTGAACGACCCGGAGCCCAACGCCTTTGTCGCGGGCGGCTCGAACATTTTCATCAACACCGGCCTCCTGACCGAGCTTGGCTCGATGGACGAGGTGCAGGCCGTCATTGCGCACGAACTCGGCCACCTGACCGGCGGCCATCAGATCACCCGCGACGAGGCGATGGCGGGCGCCAAGGTCTTCGGCGTGCTCGGGATGATCGGCGCGGCGGCCGCAACGGTGGCCGGCAGCCCGCAGGCCGGCCTCGCCATCGCCGCCGGGTCTTCGCAGGCGGCGATGCGCAACGTCCTCGCCCACACCCGTGCGGAGGAGGCGGCGGCCGACCAGTCCGGGCTGCGCTACCTCTCCGCCGCGGGGGCCGAGCCCGACGCGATGCTGCGGGTCCTCGACCACTTCCGCGGACAGGATGCGATGCTCGGCGGCTACAACGTCGACGCCTATGCCCAGAGCCATCCGCTCTGGAGCGAGCGCATCTCGCTGATCGAGGACCGGGTGGCGAAGCTGCCGAAGGGCAGCCCGCCGTCGCCGGAGGACGACTACTGGTATCGCCGCATGGTCGCGAAGCTCGACGCCTTCCTGAACAGCCCGGCGACGACGCTGCGGACCTATCCCGAGAGCGACACGAGCGAGCCCGCGCGGCTTGCCCGCGCCGTCGCCTGGCACCGCCGGCCGGACCCGGCGAAGGCGGCGGCCGCGATCGACGGCCTGATCGCGATCCGCCCGGACGATCCGTGGTACAACGAGCTCAAGGGACAGTTCCTGCTCGAGACCGGCAAGGCCGTGCCGGCGGCCGCGGCCTATCGACGCGCCGCGGAGCTGGCCCCGGACGAGCCGCTGGTGCTCGCGGGCCTCGGCCGGGCGCTCCTGAACGAGGACCGCGACGACGCCACCGCCGAGGCGCGCGACGTGCTGGCCCGGGCGCAGACGCTCGACAAGGCGGGCGACCCGGGGATGCTGCGGGATCTGGCGCTGGCCGAGGCGCGGCTCGGCCACGACGGCGCAGCGGCGCTGGCGACGGCCGAGCGGTTCGCGCTGACGGGCGAGTGGCGCGATGCGGCGCGCAATGCCCAGCGCGCCGCGGACCTGTTACCCTACGCCTCGCCGGGCTGGCAGCGGGCGCAGGATCTCGTTACCATCTCCACCCGCGCGCTGAAGAGTTCGAGAAAGCCATGATCCGCCGTCTTGCCCGAGTAGCCGTCGCCACCCTCGCCCTCGCTGCCGCCAGCGCCACTGTCGCACAGGAGGCGGCGCCGGGCGCCGCGGCTGCACAGAATGCGGTGCCGGGCGCCGCGGCCGCGCCGCAGCTCTCGTCGCCGTTCAGCAGCGACCAGATCGACGCGCTGCACGCCGAGATCCGCAGCTACCTGCTCGCGAATCCCGAGATCGTGATGGAGATGGTCAAGATCCTCGACCAGAAGCAGAAGGCCGCCGCCGCGACGGACGACAAGTCGCTGGTCGCAGCCAACGCGCCGGCGATCTTCGACGACGGGTTTTCCTGGGTCGGCGGCAACCCGGACGGCAGGCTCACCATCGTGGAGTTCCTCGACTACCAGTGCGGCTACTGCCGCAAGGCACAGCCGGAGATCACCGCGCTGCTCGAGAAGAACGACAACGTGCGCCTGATCGTGAAGGAAATGCCGATCCTCGGGCCCGGGTCGGATCTGGCGGCGCGCGCCGCGGTGGCGACGATGGTGTCCGAGGGGCCGGAAGCCTATGGCCGGCTGCATCAGGAGCTGATGTCGAGCAAGGGCCAGATCACTGATGCGAGCCTCGATCGCGCCTTCGCGAAGGCGGGCGTCGACGGCGCGAAGGCCCGCGCCGCGATGGACGATCCCGAGGTGACGCGGCGGATCGACGCGACCCACGCGCTGGCCGAGACGCTGGGCATTTCCGGCACGCCGACCTTCGTCTTGGCCGATACCATGGTCCGTGGCTATATCCCGCTCGCCCAGATCGAGGGGATGCTGGAGCAGGCCCGGGCCGTCGAATAAGCCGGCGTCGTACCCGACGCTGGCAAATAACCAATTGTTTCAGAGTGCTGCAAGCCTTTGCCGGTCGGCCGAGGCTGCAAGCTTTCCGCTTTCAACCGTCGTTGCTCCCGCCTATACAGGAGCACCCTGCGAGGCAGGGACAGGCGGCGGAGTCCGCGAAGAGGCAACAGGGCGCATCCATGAGCAAGAGACCCCAGGAGCAGGACGTCGAGTTCATCAAGGCCCTGGCGGAATTGCTGCGCGACAACGATCTGACCGAGATCGAGGTCAATCGCGAATTCGGCGACGACGACAGCATGACGGTGCGCGTCGCCCGCCAGATCCCGGCCCCCGCTCCGGCGCCGGTCGCCTACCCGGTCGCGGCGCCGGCTCCGGCCGTAGCTGCGCCCGCCGCCTCGGCCGCGACCTCGGCGCCGCCGGCCGCGCCCGATCCGGCCGATGATCCCGGCGTCGTGCCCTCGCCGATGGTGGGGACGGCCTATCTTCAGGCCGAGCCCGGCGCACCGTCGTTCGTCAAGGTTGGCGACCAAGTGGCCGAGGGCCAGACGATCCTCATCATCGAGGCGATGAAGACAATGAACCAGATCGCGGCGCCCCGCTCCGGCCGGGTGAAGCGCATCCTCATCACCGATGGCCAGCCGGTCGAGTTCGGCGCGCCGCTGATGATCCTCGAATAACCCCCCCGCGCGGAGCTGGCGCCCATGTTCAGCAAGATCCTGATCGCCAACCGCGGCGAGATCGCGCTCCGCGTCGTGCGCGCCTGCAAGGAAATGGGGATCCAGACGGTGGCGATCCATTCGACCGCCGACTCGGATGCCATGCACGTGCGGATGGCCGACGAAAGCGTCTGCGTCGGGCCGCCGCCGGCCGGCCAGAGCTATCTCGCCATGCCGAACCTGATCGCCGCGTGCGAGATCACCGGCGCCGAGGCGATCCATCCCGGCTACGGCTTTCTCTCCGAGAACGCCACCTTCGTGCAGATCGTCGAGGACCACGGCCTGACGTTCATCGGCCCGACGGCCGAGCACATCCGGCTGATGGGCGACAAGATCACCGCCAAGGAAACGATGAAGGGCCTTGGCGTGCCCTGCGTGCCCGGCTCGGACGGCGGCGTGCCGACGCTGGAGGACGCGCGCAAGGTCGCGGGCCAGATCGGCTATCCGGTGATCGTCAAGGCGACGGCCGGCGGCGGCGGGCGCGGCATGAAGGTCGCGAAGTCCGAGGCCGAGATCGAGACCGCATTCCAGACCGCCCGTTCCGAGGCCAAGGCCGCGTTCGGCAACGACGAGGTCTATATCGAGAAATACCTGACCACGCCGCGGCACATCGAGATTCAGGTGTTCGGCGACGGCAAGGGCGGGGCGGTGCATCTCGGCGAGCGCGACTGCTCGCTGCAGCGGCGGCACCAGAAGGTGATGGAAGAGGCGCCCTCGCCGGTGATCGACGCGGCCACGCGCGCGAAGATCGGCAAGGTCTGCGCCGATGCGGTGGCGAAAATCGGCTATTCCGGCGCGGGGACGATCGAGTTCCTGTTCGAGGACGGCGACTTCTACTTCATCGAGATGAACACCCGTCTGCAGGTCGAGCATCCGGTGACGGAGGCGATCTTCGACGTCGACCTGGTGCAGGAGCAGATCCGCGTCGCCGCCGGCCTGCCGATGTCGTTCACCCAGGACGACCTCGTGCCGAACGGGCACGCGATCGAGTGCCGGATCAACGCCGAGAAGCTGCCGGATTTCCGGCCGTCGCCGGGGAAGATCACCACCTACTACGCGCCCGGCGGGCTCGGGGTGCGGATGGACAGCGCAGTCTATGACGGCTACGTGATCCCGCCGTACTACGACAGCCTGATCGGCAAGCTGATCGTCCATGCCCGCACCCGGGATCTGGCGATCGCCCGGTTGCAGCGGGCGCTGTCGGAGCTGGTGGTCGACGGCATCGACACCACGACGCCGCTGTTCCACGCGCTGCTCGAGGAGCCGGACATCCAGCGGGGGCGCTACAGCATCCACTGGCTGGAGAAATGGCTGGCGCGGGACAAGGACGCCTGAGGGCGGCGGATTTCACGCCACCCGACACGATCCCGACGCCGGCCCGTGCGGCCCTGAACGTCCGAAGCGTGCGGCCACGACAAGCCCGGGCACTGACTCGGCCGCGCCGACAGCGGGGATCGCGGAACGCGGGGAAGCCGTCAGGGGCGGAGATTTCTGTGGGAAGAGTGCCAGTCCGTCCGTGGCGCACCCCGCAGGGACAGCCCCGGACGGATTTTTCACCCGCCAGTTCAGTCTGGCGTCATCGTCTCATGCAACGGTGAGGCCGGACGCCTTCTTCCCTCAGGCGAACCATTTCCCGTAGTCGGACACCAGGAGCCGCCACGGCGCCTCGTCCTCCTCGATCTCGGGAAAGCGGCCGACCGGCTCGGCAAAGACGTTGTCGGTCCGGTCGTTGTTGACCGTCGAGACCTCGCCCACCAGCGCATCGCCGCCCTCGGCCCAGAACGCATGCCAGACCCCGGGCAGCAGCGTCACGCTCTCGCCCGGGGCAATCCGCAGGATCGAACCCGGATCCAGCTCCTGCACCAGCCCGTCGGTCGCCACGCGGACGTCGTGGCTGCGGTCGATGCCGCCCTCCTCGTCGGAGGCGTAGAGCTTCACCGCGAGGGTGGCGCCGCCGCGGTTGATGATGTCCTCGCCCTTCACGATATGGCGATGCATCGGCGTGATCTGATCCTGGCGCACCACCATGATCTTCTCGGCGTAGCACATGCCCGCCCCGCGCCGCAGATCCTCCTCCCGCCCGTTCCTCAGGGTGAACAGGAAAAGGCCGCGCTCCTCGAAGGCGCCGGAGCCGAAGTCGGTGATGTCCCAGCCGAGGTCCGAGCCGATGATCTCGCCGATATTCGGGCGGCGCGCGCGCATGTCGTCGGGCGTCCAGGCCGCAAAAGGCGGAAGCAGGAAGTTGAACGAGCGGATGAACGCGTCACCCGCGCGCAGGATGTCGTTGATCTCAGATCGCTTCACGAGTGCCTCATGTCCAGAATGGCTTGGTGTCGGCGAGGGCGTCCCACCGCGCGAAGACCTGCGGGCGTTCGGCCGCCGACGCGCCGGCGAGAATGCCGAGGGTGAAGCCCACCGCCCGCTGCACCATCGGATCCTCCGGCGCCACGGGGTCGGTGCCGAGCTTCGCGTCGGCCATCGCCGCGTCGTTCAGGCTGCCGAAGCTGTCCTGCAGGTCCTTGAGCGCCGCGAGGAAGGCCGCCGACCGCTTGCCCGGATAGAGCGAGATCAGCATGTCGACGGTATAGCGCAGCTTTTTCAGCGACTTGCGCAGGCTGTGCAGCTCTTCGGGTTCCAGCTCGCGGATGTCCTCGCCGAGCGACTTGGCCTTGCGCCACCGCTTGCGCAGCAGCCGCGGGCCGAGCTCGCCGACCGGCTGCGCCAGCCGCGCGGTCTGGCCATAGTCGGCGCGATCGAGCCAGCCCCGGGTCTCGATGTACTCGAGCAGGTCGAGCAGGAAGCGCCCGGTCTCCGGTGCTGCGAGCACCGTGCGCACCTCGGCGCGGATCGTCTCGCGGCGGGACGCGAGCGCGGCGTCGAGCACGCGCCGGGCCTCCGGGTCGAGCCCGTGCGCCGCGGCATGTGCCACTACCTCGTCGATCAGCACGTCGGCATCGCGCAGATGGCCGACGTCGCGACCAAGCCGGGCCGCCGCCGTCTCGATCGGCTCGATTCCGGCGTCGCCCAGCTCCGGGGCGAACACCTGGAGCGCCGTCCGCAGCCGCCGCAGGCCGATGCGGAGCTGATGCGGCCCCTCGCTCGCGTCGCACTCGAGCACCACCGGCAGGTTCGCGGAAATCTGCGCGAGACAGTCCCGCAGCACGTCGCGCGCCACGATCTCGACCCCGGTGTCGGGGCCGAAGTCGAAGCTGCCGGCCTTGCGCGGGGCGGAGGCGGGGGCCGCCCCGTCGCGCAGCAGGCGATAGCCGCGCGCGGCCTTGTTGGTGGTGCCGAGGCGGAACGGCGCGCGGTCGAGCACCTGCCGCGCCACCGCGAAGATCGCACCGACGCCCCCCGCCTTCAGCTCGAACTCGGCCTCGCGGATCGGCTCCGTGCGCTCGCCGGCGCGCACCTCGCCGACATCGAGCGCCAGTTCGACCTCGCCGAGGCCGTCGATGCCGAGGCGCTGCGACGTGCGCTGCACCCGCGTCTCGAAGACCGGCACGAGCGTCGCGTCGCCGATGGCCGCGCGGACCGCGGCGAGCGCGCCGTCCGGATCGTCGCCCTCGAGCACCAGCCGGCCGCCCGGCGCGGGCCGCTCGTCCTCGGCATTGGCGAAGAACCCGCCCTCACCCGCGGCGCCCTTGCGCTTGACCGTCTGCACCCAGCGCCGGCCGATCTTGCGCAGGCGCAACGCGATCCCCGCGCTCCGCAGCCGGTCGTCGACCGTGTCCTGATAGATCGACACCAGAGTCTCGGTGCGCGGCGGCCCGAGCCGGAATGCATCGAGCCTCGGATGCGCCGACAGCGCCCGCATGCCCGCGTCATCGAGCAGGATCTTGAGTTCGCTCTCGATCATGCCGCGGCGCAGCAAGACCGTTGGTTTCGTCGGCCAGTCATGATATGGTCACCCTTGGAAGACCTTTCGCCGATCGGACCCGATGGCTCTACGGAAGTTCATCTTCAGCGTTTCGCCTGCCCGGGTCGCCCGTCTGTCCCCTGTCGTCAACGTGAACAGCCGCGTCCGCGGGACGTGGACCCGTGTCCGATCAGGAAAGGTTAAGAACTGCGTTTCATAGTCGCAAGTCGAAAGGTTCCCCGGAACCAGTGAGGTGACCATGGTCGAAGGCGTCCAAGGGAGCACTCGTGAGGGCAGCAGGGCCAGTCCCCCTGCCCCCGGAGGGAGGCACCCCGGATGAACGGCACGACCCTCGGCATCGCCTCCGACTTCGTCAAGGCCGGCATCGACAAGGCCGGCATCCCGCTCTCGACCACGCTCGAAGCGTATCTTTCCATCACCTTCGCCCGCTTCATCGGCCGTCACGTCACGGTGGACCTGCTGACCGTGCGGGTGACGCGCGCGCTCGACGGCGATGCGCCGCGCGACGTGCTGCGGGCGCTGGCCGACGAGTGCCTGATCGCCTGCGCGTTCTTCGAGCAGCGGCTCAGGCGGTCGGGCACGGTGCGGCACTACGTCGGCCTCGGGCAGATGAGTTATGACGCCGCATCGCTCACCGAGCAGGCGTATGGCTTCGTGCACATGCGCGACGTGATGGCCTCCGCGGCGGAAGGCGACCAGCCGGAGGACGCGCCGCTGCTGCTCGATCGGGCGCGGGCGGGCTCGACGACCGCGCGGGCCGAGCTGGAGCAGCAGAACGTCGTGCTCGGGCCGTGGACGCGCACCTCAGGGCTTGTCTGGCGCTGAGGCGCGGGCACCGGACAGCTGCACCGCGAGGATGCCGGCCATGATGATCGCGACGCCGACGAAGTCGCGCGGCGTGACCGGCTCGCCGAGGACGAGCGCCGCGATGGCGACGCCGAGGAACGGGTTGAGGAAGTGGAACGTTGCCGCCCGCGTCGCGCCGATGCGGCGGACCAGAACGAACCAGATCATCGTCGCCGCCACCCCGGAGACCAGCACGGAATAGGCCAGCGCCGCGATGAACCGCGGCGGCGAGCTGACCTGCCACGTCTCGAGCAGCAGGCTGGCGGGCAGCAGCGCCACCGAGCCGACCAACATCTGCAGCCCCACCACCATCCAGAGGTTGCCCCCTGCCGCGGCGCCGCGCAGCGTCAGGGTGGCGATGGCCAGTGCGGTGACGCCGATCATGCAGACCACGGTGCCGCGCAGGTCGAGACCGTGGCCGAGCCGCGCGACCATGATGACGAGCACGCCGACGAACCCCGCCGCGAGGCCGGCGAGGGCGAGGGGCCGCAGGCGCTGGCCCATGAACACCCGGCCGAGCGTGGCGACGACGAGCGGCATGGAGCTGGCGATGATCGAGGCGACCCCGGCCTCCACCGTCTGCATGGCGTAGTGGAAGAGCCCGAGGTAGAGCGCATTCTGGCAGAGGCCGAAGATCACCACCAGGCGCCATTCCTGCGCCGTCAGCCGGATGCGCTGACCGACCGCGAAGCCGATGGCGAGCGCGATGGCGCCGGAGATCAGGAAGCGGACACTGAGCACGAGGAACGGCGGCCAGTACTGTACGACGATGTGCGACGAGGTGAAGGCCGAACTCCAGATCGCCGCGAACAGCACGCCGAGCCCCAGTCCCTTCCAGTCGACCTCGGACACCTGTCTCTGCTCCCGCCCAACGAAAAGGCCGCGTACGCCGCGGCCTTTTCGATTCACCCGGATCGGCGTCAGGATCAAGCGATGATCGTCGCCCCTGACGGCCGCCGGTCAGGCGTTGATGACGTCCTTGAGCTGCTTGGCGATCGTGACCTTGGCAACCCGATCCGCCGGCTTCAGCATCTGCTCGCCGGTCGAGGGATTGCGGACGGTGCGCTCGGGCCGGGCGCGGCAGGCGAACTTGCCGAGGCCGGGCAGCGTGACGGCGCCGCCGTCGGCGACCTGCTTCGTCACGATCTCGGCCAGCGCGTCGAGGGCGCGGTTGGCGGCGGCCTTGTCGAGCGAGGCGCTCTCGGCAATGGCGGCGACCAGCTGCGTCTTCGTCATTGGCTTCTGGGTCATCCCCGATTCCTGTTGTTTGTGGTTGTGGTCGGCCCTGGCGCCGACGGGGGCGAACTTACGCACCGGCGTCCCGGAAACTCAACCGGGGATCGAAGGCCCCCCGAACGATTCATCAATAAATGCTCAATCTTAGGTTGCATTTTGCAAATTTGCTCAAGGAATTGGCGCGTCCCAACTAGAGGAACGCCGTCTCGTCAAAGCTGCGCAACTTTCGCGAGTGGAGCTTTTCCAGGGGCATGTCGCGGAGCGATTCGACAGCCCGAATGCCGATGCGCAGGTGCTGCGCAACCTGTCGCTTGTAGAACGCGGTGGCCATGCCGGGCAGCTTCAGCTCGCCGTGCAGCGGCTTGTCCGAGACGCAGAGCAGCGTGCCGTAGGGCACCCGGAAGCGGAAGCCGTTCGCCGCGATCGTCGCGCTTTCCATGTCGAGTGCGATGGCCCGGGCCTGCGACAGGCGCGCCACCGGGCCGGACTGGTCGACCAGCTCCCAGTTGCGGTTGTCGATCGTCGCGACCGTGCCGGTGCGCATCACCTTCTTCAGCTCGTAGCCTTCGAGCCCCGTCACCTCGGCGACGGCGTTCTCCAGCGCCACCTGCACCTCGGCCAGAGCCGGGATCGGCACCCAGACCGGCAGGTCGTCGTCGAGCACATGGTCCTCGCGCATGTAGGCGTGGGCGAGCACGTAGTCCCCGAGCGACTGCGAGTTGCGCAGGCCGGCGCAATGGCCGACCATCAGCCAGACATGCGGGCGCAGGACGGCGATGTGGTCGGTGATCGTCTTGGCGTTCGACGGGCCGACGCCGATGTTGATCATGGTGATGCCGGAGTGGTTCGGCCCGATCAGGTGGAACGCCGGCATCTGCGGCAGCCGCGCGGTCGGTGCATCGGTGCGGCCCTCGCGGGTGATGACGGCATTTCCCGGCTCGACGAAGGCGGTGTAGCCGGAGTCCGGATCGGCAATGGCCGCCAGCGCGTATTCCACGAACTCGTCCATGTAGAACTGGTAGTTGGTGAAAAGGACGTGGTTCTGGAAGTGCGCGACGCTGGTCGAGGTGTAGTGCGCCAGCCGGGCCAGGCTGTAGTCGATGCGCTGCGCGGTGAACGGCGCGAGCGGCCGCGCACCGGCCGCATTCGGCCGGGCGAAGCCGTTGACGATGTGGTCGTCGGTGTTGTTGAGGTCCGGCACGTCGAACAGGTCGCGCAGCGGCCGGTGCAGCGTGTCCTCGATCGAGCCCTCGACATGGGCGAACTCGCCCATCGCGAAGTGCAGCGGGATCGGCGTGTCGGAGGTGCCGACCCGGATCGGCATCCCGTGGTTCTGGATCAACAGGCCGATCTGCTGCGTCAGGTAGCCCTTGAACAGGTCCGGCCGGGTGATCGTCGCCTCATAGACCCCGGGCTCGGTCACATGGCCGAACGACAGGCGTGAGTCGACCTTGGCAAAGCTCGCGGTGGTCAGGCTGACGTTCGGGTAGAACGCGCGATAGTGCCCTTCGGGCCGCGCGCCCGACATGACCCGCGCAAAACTTTCCCGCAGGAAGCCGGTGGCGGCGGCATAGCGCCGCTGCAGATCGCCCACCGCCGCGGCGGCATCGGTATAGAGCGTGTCGGGCTGGCTCTGCGGGACGACGAGCGGCAGCTCCGTCAGCGGTTCGCGGTGATGCATGGGCCTCGGAACTTGAGCAAGGGGCGGGCGGCGGGCGCCCGGGGGTCGTCAACCATGGCGCGACCATCCGCCGGCCTCGCCGCCGGTTCAACCGAAACTTTCACGACGGCTTTCCGGCTGCCGACGCCGGCAGACCAAAGATCCGGTCGAATGCGAGATTGAACGCGAAGGTATAGACGAGAAAGAATGCGAGGAGCCCGAGGTCGAGGACCAGGGCCTCGGCAATCCCGATCTCCATCCACCAGGCGACGACCGGCACGAGGATGAGCGCGAGGCCGCCCTCGAAACCGACCGCATGGGCGACGCGCCAGCGGAACGTCCGACCCGCGACGGCACGGCGGGCCTCCCATGCCTCGAAGGCCATGTTGTAGACGAGGTTCCACGCCATCGCGATCGCCGAGGACAGCACCGACAAGCCGCCGGCGTGCATCGGTCCCACGCGGTAGAGCGCGGCAACCCCGACCGCGGTCACGACGATGGCGATTGTCTCGTAGGCGACGACATAGACCGCCCGCCGCTTCCAGCCCTGCATCCCGATCCGGCCGCCGTTCGGCAACGGCCCTCCTGTTGCGAGACGCCTGCCTAGCCGCCCCTGTCGCGACGCGCCAGCCCGGCGCGCCGCGACACGTGTCGTTAACCTCCCGTCAACGCCGGCGCCCGAGCCTGCGCCCCATGCTGCGCACGCTGGTCCTCCTCGCCTGTCTCGCCGGCCCCGCCGCGGCCGGGACGCTGCGCGTCGCCGCCTGGGACGTCGGGCTGGCGCGGGGCGGGGCGGGTGTGCTGCTGGGCGAGCTGGCCAAGCCGCCGTCGCCACAGATCGCCGCGGTCGCCGCCGTGCTGCAGTCGGTGCGGCCGGATGTCGTCCTGCTCTCGGGCGTCGACGACGACCATCAGGGGATGGCGCTCGCCGCGCTCGCAACGATGCTTGCGGCGGGCCCGGACGGCATCGCCTATCCGCACCGCTTCCGCGCGGCGGTGAACGCGGGCGAGCCGTCGGGCTTTGACCTCGACGGCAACGGCAAGCGCACCGACTGGGCGGACGGCTGGGGCTGGGGGCGCTTTCCCGGCAACGGCGGCATGGCGCTCCTGTCGCGCCTGCCGATCGACGCTGCGGCCGCGCACACCTTCCGCCTGCTGCGCTGGCACGATCTGCCGGGCGCCCTGCTGCCGACCCGGGCGGACGGCACGCCGTATCCCGATGCCGCGTCGGCCGCGGAGCTGCGGCTCTCGTCCCGGTCGCACTGGGACGTGCCGGTGACGCTGCCGGGTGGCGGGACGCTGCACCTGCTCGCCTCGGCCCCGACGCCGCCGCTGTTCGATGGCGCGGAAGGCTTCAACCGGCGGCGCAACCACGACGAGATCGGTTTCTGGACCGCCTGGCTCGGCGGGGCCGTCTTCCCCGACGACGGCGGGCAGCCCGCCAGCGCACCGGCGCGGGACTTCGTGGTGCTCGGCAACCTCAACGCCGACCCGGCGGACGGCGCGGGGCTGCGCGACGGGATCGCCGGCCTCATCGCCAGCCCCCGGCTGCAGGATCCGCGGCCGACGAGCGACGGCGGCCGGGCAGCGGCGAGCCCGGGCCACGCCGGCGCGCCGGAACTCGACACCGCCGACTGGGACGAGGCCGGGCCCGGCAACCTGCGGGTGGACTACGTGCTGCCGTCCTCGGATCTGGCCGTAGCCGGGGCCGGCGTGTTCTGGCCCGCCCCGGGCGCGCCGCTGGCCGAGGCCGTGGCGGCCGCCTCGCCGCATCGGCTGGTCTGGGTGGACCTGTCCCTGCCCTGACCTGGCCAGCGCCCGACCGCCTGCCCTGCCGAACCCCTGTTGACCCGCTTCCCGGCGATGAGCGGCCGGCTTGACCGCCGCCGGGCGAGGGGATACCGCGGGGCCGTCTCTCCCCCCTGCCCCCGAGGTTTGCCATGGCCACCCCGACCCTTCTCATCCTGCCCGGCGACGGCATCGGCCCGGAAGTGATGGCCGAGGTCCGCAAGGTGATCGGCTGGTTCGGTGCCCATGGCCGGCCGTTCGAGATCGACGAGGATCTGGTCGGCGGCTGTGCCTACGATGCCCACGGCGCCGCGATCAGCGACGCGGCGATGGAGAAGGCTCAAGCGGCGGACGCGGTGCTGCTCGCCGCCGTCGGCGGGCCGAAGTGGGACAAGGTGCCCTACGACGTGCGCCCCGAGGCCGGGCTGCTGCGCCTGCGCAAGGATCTGGAGCTGTTCGCCAACCTGCGCCCGGCGAAGTGCTTCGACGCGCTTGCGGATTTCTCGTCGCTGAAGCGCGAGCTGGTCGAGGGGCTCGACATCCTCATCGTCCGCGAGCTGACCGGCGGGGTCTACTTCGGCGAGCCGAAGACGATCACCGACCTCGGCAACGGCCAGAAGCGGGCGATCGACACCCAGGTCTACGACACCTTCGAGATCGAGCGGATCTCGGCCGTCGCCTTCGAGATGGCCCGGGTCCGCGACCGCCGCGTCTGCTCGATGGAAAAGCGCAACGTGATGAAGTCGGGCGTCCTCTGGAACGAGGTGGTCACGGCCACCCACGCCCGCTTCCCCGACGTGGCGCTCACCCACATGCTGGCCGACGCCGGCGGGATGCAGCTCGTCCGCGCTCCGAAGCAGTTCGACGTGATCGTCACCGACAACCTCTTCGGCGACATGCTGTCGGACGTGGCCGCGATGCTCACCGGCTCGCTCGGGATGCTGCCCTCCGCCTCGCTCGGCGCGCCGGACCCGAAGACCGGCCGGCGCCGCGCGCTCTACGAGCCCGTCCACGGCTCGGCGCCGGACATCGCCGGGCAGGGCAGGGCCAACCCGATCGCCTGCATCCTCTCCTTCGCCATGGCGCTGCGCTATTCCTTCGACGCCGGCGCCGACGCCGACCGGCTCGAAGCGGCGGTGGAGCGGGTGCTCGCCGACGGCCTGCGCACCGCCGACCTGATCGGCCCGGGCGGCGGCAAGCCGGTATCGACCTCGGAAATGGGCGATGCCATCGTCGCGGCGCTCGGAGACTGAACAGGCACAGGGATGCCCCTGAACTCGAATGCCCGGGGGGCGCTGTTCGCCCTCGCCGCCTTCGGCATCTACTCCACGCACGACGTGGTGGTGAAGTTTCTCGGCGAGGTCTACGCGCCGTTCCAGATCGTGTTCTTCTCCACGCTCTTCGGCTTTCCGATCGTCACGCTGATGCTGATCCGGGACAAAATGCAGGGGAACCTGCGGCCCCGGCACCCGTGGTGGACGCTGCTGCGCACCGGGGCGGCGATGGTGAGCACCAGCTCGGCGTTCTACGCCTTCTCGGTGCTGCCGCTGGCCCAGACCTATGCGCTGATCTTCGCGGCGCCGCTGCTCATCACCATCCTCGCGGTGCCGATCCTCGGCGAGACCGTCGGGCTGCATCGGTCGATCGCGGTGATGGTCGGGCTGCTCGGGGTGCTCGTGGTGCTGCGGCCGGGGGCGACCGAGCTGACGGCCGGACATGCCGCGGCACTGGCCGCGGCGGTCTGCTCGTCAGTCGCCGCGGTGGTGGTGCGCAAGATCGGCTCGGAGGAGCGCAGCGCGGTGCTGCTGCTCTATCCGATGGTGGCGAACATCCTGGTGATGGGCTGCGTCCTGCCGTTCGTCTATCGCCCGATGCCGGGGCTGCACCTCGGGGGCGTCGCGCTGATGGCGCTGCTCGGGTTCATGGCGGCGCTGTGCCAGATCGCCGCCTATCGCACCGGCCGCGCGGTGGTGGTGGCGCCGATGCAGTACTCGCAGATCCTCTGGGCGGTGGTCTACGGCGCGCTGTTCTTCGGCGAGACGCCGGACTGGGCGACGGCGCTCGGCGCGGCGATCATCATCGTGAGCGGCATCTACGTGGTGTTCCGCGAGGACAGCCGGTCGAGCAAGCGCCCGGTCCTGCGGACGGAAAGCCGGTACGTGTCGGGGATCTATCCGCGGATCAGCCTGCTGCGCCGGCTGCTGCGCCGGGGGGACGATGACTGACCGCGGGGTGAAACCATTGGGTTTCTCCAGCGAATTGGCCGGCATGTCCTTGATTGCAGGCGCATTGTTGTTCGACAATCTCGATTGACCGGAATCCGGCCGGACAGCCGCCAACCTGTGCGATGACCGTTGCGCTCCCCCGGCAACCGCATTAAGAGACGCGCCAGTCGGAGTGTAGCGCAGCCTGGTAGCGCACCTGCTTCGGGAGCAGGGGGTCGGAGGTTCGAATCCTCTCACTCCGACCATTCAAATCACAGGGTCATCCTTCCCGTGCCGAGTGGGCGCGAGCCTGCGCCAATGGCGCCGGGGTCCGCGGATTCCCGATTGATCGCTCCGTGAGTGCCGCGACTGCCCTGTAGCGTCGAAATGCCGCCGCGAGAGACAACTCACGGGTGCATTCACCGTTTGCCGCTCACCATGGAACTGCCGTAGAGTCGAGGCCAGCTTATTGGGGGGGAGCGAGATTCTGTGAATTCTCGCATGGCAGATCAAAGATTTTTCGTCTCAATAGTCATAATGGCGACTCTCACATTTTGCGCAACTACGCCGATACATATCTATCCGAGATGGGTTGACGTAGTATATAATATATCTGTAAGTATATTCATTGGATTTTAACGGTAAAGATGGTTTATACGCTGCCTCCACCCTTCAGAATGTCAAAAATCGGTGCTATTGCGTGCGCGTCGGTATGTGTTTTTCTGGTGATAATCGTATCCCCCCTCTCTATAGAAATTAAAATGTAGCTCAAGGAAGGTGAATATCTTGACGAACGATGTGGATAACCTTAATGATGTCTATCATTGTCCGCAATTATAATCTAACTATTCTTTAGTGGATGCGTTTAGCCGCGTGGTCAATGGATTTTATGATGCCGTTTTTGGCGGAATCAGTAGTTTAGAGAGCCTGGGCTTAAGCTTCTGCTCCCTGGCTAGTGTCGAGCGCCTGCCTCAGTCCACGACCTTCTTCACGAACTGCGACTTCAGCCCGATCTGGCCGATTCCGGGGATTCGGCAGTCGATGTCGTGGTCGCCGTCGACGAGACGGATCTTCTGGACCTTGGTGCCGACCTTGACGACGCCGGACGAGCCCTTGAGTTTCAGGTCCTTGATGACCGTCACCGTGTCGCCGTCGGCGAGGAGGTTGCCCACGCTGTCGCGCACCTCGGCGCCCGCGGACGCGGCTCCGGGGGCCCATTCGTGGCCGCACTCGGGACAGACGAGCAGGGAATCCGCCTCATAGACATAGGTGGAGCGACATTCGGGGCATGGGGGCAGGGTCTCGGTCATGCGCCCCGATATAGCCGGGAGGCAACGCCTGCGACAGGGCTTGTCGCGCGGCGGCAGGGGGATCGCTCGAAGGTCATTGGGGGGAGGGCTTGAGGGCGGCGAGTAGGTATTGGTCGTCCCATCCGAGGGTCTTTCGTCGGACCTTGAGGCTGGCCTTGTCGGGTATCTCCTTGACGATGTTGAGAGCGGCGTGGCGGATGGTGGCCATGTTGGCGGGCCCGCTGCCGGTCCTGAGCCGCATGAGGTCGTCGTGGAAGACGACGTCCATCACCCAGTGGAGCCGGTTCTCGATGCCCCAATGGGCGCGGACGGCGGCGGCGAAGGCCGGGGCGGTGAGGGGGGCGGAGGAAAGATAGTAGCGGCGGGCGAGGCTGGTTCTGGCATCGCGCTCGACCTCGGCCTCGACCATGCCGATCATGGCGAGGTCCGGGAAGCGCCACTCGCCGGGGAAGCGCCGGTCGGAGGCGAGCCAGCCAACGTCGTGGCTGACGAAGGCGCGGCGGACCTCGATGCGACCATGGTCGCCGTCGGTGGTCTCGTGGCTGGCGAGGCTGTCGGCGGGCGCAGTGTCGAAGTAGCGCCGCACCTCCTCGGCAAGTGCCGGCCAGTTGTCCTTGAGCGCGAGGAGGTAGTCGGCGCCCTTGCCGCGGATTGCCCTGGCGATCTCGGTCTGGCAGCCCATGGCGTCGATGGTGACGAGGGCCCCATCGAGCTCGAGCCGCGCGAGGAGCTGAGGGATCGCATTGATCTCGTTCGACTTCTCCGACACGGCCTCCTGCCCGAGCACCAGCCGCTGCCGGCTCGCCCAGGCCGAGACGAGGTGCAGGGGATCGCTCCCCTTCGCGCGGCTCCGCCGCGAGGTCTTGCCGTCGATCGCCACGATGTCGGGTGCCTGCTCGCGCAGGCTCTCCACCCAAGCCGTGAAGCACTCGGCGAAGAGCGGCGCCGGCAGCGCGTTCATCACGTCGTTCAGGGTGTCATGCGAGGCGATGCCCCGCTCGTACGGCAACAGCCGGCGCAGGAAGTCGAGCTTCCTCTGGCCCCAGCGCGCCACTTCGACGAAGTCCTCCGCCCCGCCGAGCGTCGCGCAGAGCACGACGAGCAGGATCTCGGGCAACGGGTAGACCACCTTCCAAGCCTGCCGCGGGTCCTCCAGTGCAGAAAAATGGTCGATAAACGCCTTGCCCGACATGGATTGCCCCGCTGCTTCGAGGCCCCCCAATGAATCACAGCAAATCCCGGACCGGAATCCCCCTCCCGTTCAAGCGATCCCCCTGGCGCGGCGGGCCAGTCGCTTGACCGCTGTCCGTCCCCGGTTTACCCCGGCGACGGACAAACCTGTCGCGGTCGGCATGGCCGAAGTAGAGATGCGGGGGGGCAGATGGCGTCGAGCTTGGACGGATCGGTCGCACCCTGGCTCTCCGTGGTGGTGCCGCTCAGGAACGAGGCGGAGAACGTGGTCTTCGTCGCCGAGGGCATCGCCGCGGCCTGTGTCGACCTCGCGCCCTTCGAGATCGTCTTCGTCGACGACGGCTCGATCGACGACACCGCGCACCGGGTGCTGGCGCTGCGCCAGGAGCTGCCGATGCTGCGCCTCGTGCAGCACCGAAGCAGCGCCGGACAGTCGGCGGCGATCGCGAGCGGCGTCGGCTTTGCCCGCGGCCGGGTGATCTGCACCCTCGACGGCGACGGGCAGAACCCGCCGATGGAAATCCGCAAGCTGGTCGCCCGGCTCGAGGGCACGAGCTTTCCCGCCGGCGTCGGCCTCATCGCCGGGCAGCGGGTCGGGCGGCAGGACAGCGCGTCGAAGCGTGTCGCCTCGCGCTGGGCCAACGCGATCCGCCAGTGGCTGCTCCATGACGGCACGCGCGACACCGGCTGCGGCCTGAAGCTGATGCCCCGGGCGGTGTTCCTCGCCCTGCCCTACTTCGACCACATGCACCGCTATCTGCCGGCGCTGGTCGCCCGCGACGGCTGGCGCACGATCCACGTCGACGTGGCGCACGCCGCCCGCCATGCCGGCCGGTCGAACTATGCCAACCTCGGGCGCGCGGTTGCCGGTGTCTGGGATCTGCTCGGTGTCATGTGGCTGATCCGGCGGCAGCGCAAGGCGCGACCGATGGAGCTGGCACCGCTCGACGGCGAGGCATGATGCAGACGCTGTTCGAGATCTTTCGCGTCGACCACTGGGGGGAATTCTGGTGGGTGGTGGTCGGCTTCGTCGGCCAGGCGCTGTTCTCGATGCGCTTCCTGATCCAGTGGATCATGTCGGAGCGCGCGAAGCAGTCGGTGATGCCGGTCGCGTTCTGGTACTTCTCGCTCGCGGGCGGTGTCGTGCTGCTGACCTATGCGATCTATCGGCGGGACCCGGTGTTCATGCTCGGACAGGGCATGGGCCTGGTGGTCTACATGCGGAACCTGTGGCTGATTCATGCCCACACGCAGGCCGGCTGACCCGACGCGCGCGTTTGCGCTCGGCCTGATCGCCATTGCCGCCATTACGCTCTGGCGCGTGGCGCTGCTGCCGTTCGACCGGGCCGACCTGTTCGTCGACGATGCGCAGTACTGGTTCTGGGGGCAGGAACTCGCCTGGGGTTACTACTCCAAGCCGCCGCTGATCGCCTGGATCATCCGCGCCTCGACCACGATCGGCTCCGACGCGCCCTTCTGGATCCGCCTGCCCTTTCCGCTGATGCACGCCGCCACCGCCGTCACCCTGGCCTTCGTCGCGCGACGGCTCTTCGGCCCGCGGGTCGGCGGCATCGCTGGCGCCGGCTTTGCAACGCTGCCCGCGGTGGCGCTCGGCAGCCTGCTGCTCTCGACCGACACGCCGCTGCTGCTCGCGTTTGCCGTGGCGCTCAGGGCGCAGATCGCCCTCGGCGAGCGCCGCTCGCTCGGCTGGGCGATCGCGCTCGGCGCGGCGGTCGGGATCGGGCTGCTTGCGAAGTACGCGATGATCTACTTCCCGATCGCCGCCGCCATCGCGGCGCTGGTCGCGCCCCGGGCCCGCATCGCGCTCCGCGACGCCGGGGTGGCGGCGCTGGTGGCACTGCTGATCGTGGCGCCGAACATCGCCTGGAACATGTCGAACCAGCTGGCGACGCTGCATCATACCGCCGACAACGCCGACTGGCGCGACGGCGGCCTCGACCTCGCCGGGCTCGCGGCCTTTCTTGGCGGCCAGTTCGGCGTGGCGGGACCAGTGTTCTTCACGGCCTACCTCGCCGGGCTGGCGCGGCTGCGCGACGAGCGCACGCGCTACCTTGCCGCGATGTCGCTGCCGATCCTCGCCCTCGTCTCGGTTCAGGCGACGATCTCGGGGGCGAATGCCAACTGGGCCGCCACCGCGCATCTCGCCGCACTCGTCCTCGCCGCGGCGGTGCTCGAGACCCGGCCGCGCTGGCTCGCCACGGGGTTTGCCCTCAACGTCGCCGTCTGCCTCGCCCTGCCGCTCGCCACGCTCGTCGCCGACAGCTGGAAGGTCGACGGCACCCTCGTGCTGCACCGCTACGTCGGACAGGCCGCGGTGAGCCGGCAGGTGCACGCCGTGGCGCAGGCGCAGGGGCTCGGCGTGGTGGTGAGCGACAACCGCGCGATCCTGGCCGATCTGTTCTACACCCTGCGCGACTCCGGCCTCGCGATCTATGCCGAGCCCGTCGACGGCTTTCCGCCGCACCACTACGCGCAGAAGCACCCGCTGCCGCCCGGTCCGGGCGAGGTGCTCTATGTCAGCCGCGGCGAGCCGCCGGCCTGCCGCCCGGGGGGGACGCCCGGCGTCGAGGTCGCGCACTGGCGGCCGACGCAGGGCTATGCCACAATCGACTTTGCGGCGTTCCGGGTGCCGCGCAACTGCTGGTTTCCGGACGGCTGAAGACCCGCGGTATCTTGCCGCACCAGCCGCCCGCGAGCGCAGCGATCTCGACGCCCGCGCGTTGCGCTCGGGCGGGCTGGCGAAAGGGCGAGGGATGCGACACGACGGCGGGCTTCTGATCGCACTCGGGGCCGGGCTGGCGCTCGCGCTCTCGCTCTGGAACCTCGTCGCGCCGACCGGGCTGTTCGCCCCGACCAGCGCCATCGCCTGGACGCCCGCCGCGCTGCTGGCGGTGGCCGCGACGCTGGCGCTGTTCCTTGCGGGTCTCGTGCTCGCCGGATCCGCGCGCAACCCGTGGCTCGTCGCCTTCCTGATGCTCGGGACGCTCGTCGGCATCTTCGGCACGGCGTTCACCGGACGGCTGATCGAGAGCCCGCTGCTCGTCACGCTGATGGGTGTCTGCCTCGTCGGCTGGATCGTCCGGCTCGTCTCCCGCCGCCCGACCGCCTGAGGAGGTTCCAGATGCAGACCTGCCCCCGCCTCGTCCTCGCCACCACCACCCTCGCCGCCCTGTCGCTGCTCGCCCCGCTTGACGCCCGTGCCGCGGATCCGACCTGGCAGACCTTCAACGGCGACCTGATGGCGCAGAAGTTCTCGCCGCTCGACGAGATCACGCCGGAGAACGTCGGCACCCTCACGGAAGCCTGGAGCCTGCACACCGGCGACGTCTCGGACGGGGTGCACCGGCCGCACGGGCGGGTGCACGGGCCCGCCGGCGACGAGGACGTGCCGCCGCCCTCGGTCTGGTCGGCCACGCCGCTTTTCGTCAACGATACGGTCTACGTCGGAACCCCGTTCTACCGCATCTTCGCGGTCGAGCCCGACACCGGGCACGTCAAGTGGACCTACGACACCCACGCCACCCTCGCGGCCCTGACCCAGCCGGACCTGAAGAACCGCGGCGTCGCCTACTGGGCGGCGGCAGTGCCCGCAAGCGGCGTGGCCTGCCAGAAGCGGGTCTACATCGGCACGATGGACGCAAAGCTTCACGCGGTCGACGCCGACACCGGCAAGCCCTGCGCCGACTTCGGCAGCGGCGGCGTGCTCGACTTCAACGCCTTCAACACCTCGGACGCGAAGTGGCCGCTGTCGCTGCTGCAACCGCCGACGGTGTTCGGCGACACGCTGTTCGTCGGCTGGGCCGGCAAGGACTGGGCCGAGGCGGTGGATTCGCCGGGCGCGGTCTACGCCCTCGACGCGCGGACCGGCGCAATGAAATGGCGCTTCGACACCCTGCCCGCCGAGGTCCGGGAAAAGACCGGCACGGCGAACGTCTGGGCGTCGATGTCGATCGACCCGGATCGGCACCTGCTCTACATCCCCGTGTCGTCGCCGAGCCCGAACTTCTACCAGGCGGCGGTGCCGGCCGATCTGCCGGTGGTGACGTCGGTCACGGCGCTCGACACCGAGACCGGCCGGATGGTCTGGACCCGGCAGCTCGTCCACCATGACCTGTGGGATCTCGACACCAACGCCGCGCCGACGCTCGTCGACCTGCAGAAGGACGGCGCGAGCGTGCCGGCGCTGGTGCAGACCTCGAAGACCGGCTTTCTCTACGTGCTGAACCGCGAGACCGGCGAGCCGCTCTATCCGATCGAGGAGCGCGCCGCCCCGCATACCGACGTGCCGGGCGAGGTGTCGTCGCCGACCCAGCCCTACGTGCCGCTGCCGGAGCGGGTGATCCCGGATCGCTGGCCCGGCGTCTTCGGCCTCGCCGATCTGGTCAGCGGCGGCTTCTGCACGCGCACGGCGGCGGGGCTGCGCGACGACGGGTCGTTCACGCCGCCGAGCCTCAAGGGCTCGCTCACGTATCCCGCGACCGTGGGCGGCACCGAATGGGGCGGCGGGGCGGTCGATCCGCGCAGCGGCATCTACGTGGTGAACTCGTCGAGTGCCGTGCAGATCTACCGCCTCATTCCCCGCGACCAGTACGACGACGCGGCCGCGCGCGGCGGCGAGACCGGGGGATTCTCGCCGATGACCGGCACGCCCTACGGGTTGCAGCTCTCGACGTTCCTGAACCCGATCGGGATGCCCTGCTGGAAGCCGCCCTACGGCACCATCGCGGCCTACGACCTGAAGACCGGCAAGCGGCTCTGGAACGAACCGTTCGGACAGGTGCAGAAGTGGGGCTTCTACATGCCCGAGTCGTGGGGATCGGTGACGATCGGCGGGCCGGTCATCACCGCGAGCGGCCTCGTCTTCATCGGCGCGTCGATGGACAGCCGCGTCCGCGCGCTCGACCTCGCCACCGGCAAGGTGCTCTGGAAGGCGCCGGTCGACGCGCCGGCCGTGGCCCTGCCGGCGGTCTATACCTACAACGGGCGGCAGTACGTGGTGTTTGTCGCCGGCGGCAACTCGATCCTGTCGGACAAGGTCGCGGATCAGGTGGTCGCCTTCGCCCTGCCGGCGCGCTGACGCGGGGCGGAACGGGGGCGACGGCTTCCAGTGGCGTCAGAACAGGCGTAGCGTCCGGCGCGAGGGCCGCTGCGCCCCCGGACATCACCACGCGGGAGAACTGAAATGCCGGACAGCCACTCGGGAAGCTGTTTCTGCGGGGCCGTCACCGTCGAGGTCACGGGCGCGCCGGAGGCGATGGGGTACTGCCACTGCGCCTCGTGCCGGTCGTGGTCGGCCGGGCCGGTCAACGCCTTCACGCTCTGGAAGCCGGAGAACGTGACGGTGACGAAGGGCGCCGACAAGCTCGGCCACTACGCCAAGACCGAGGTCTCCGACCGCAAGTTCTGCACCGTCTGCGGCGGGCACGTCCTGACGAACCATCCGGGGCTCGGGCTGGTCGACGTCTACGCCGCGACGATCCCCACGGTGGCGTTCGTGCCGGGCGTGCACGTCAACTATGCCGAGACGGTGCTGCGGATGAAGGACGGGCTGCCGAAGCTCAGGGATTTCCCGGCGGCGTTCGGCGGCTCCGGCGAGACGATGCCGGAATAGCCGTCGCGCGTCGTCCCGTCACGGTTGCCAGCCGGCAGGTGCCCTTCCGAAGCGACTTTGCGGCCGCTTCGGAAGTGATTCCGGTTTACATTTCCGGCTTTTTGCGCAACAGCGCACGCGCACTGTTCCAGGAGTAGGTGTGATGGGCTACCGCGTCGCGGTCGTCGGCGCCACGGGCAACGTGGGCCGGGAAATGCTGAACATCCTCGCCGAGCGGGAGTTTCCCGTCGACGACATCGCGGCGCTGGCGTCGCGAAAGTCGCTCGGCACCGAGGTCTCCTTCGGCGAGCGCACCCTCAAGACCCTGGATCTCGATACCTTCGACTTCGCGGGCTGGGACATGGCGCTCTTTGCCATCGGCTCGGACGCGACGAAGAAGTACGCGCCGATCGCCGCGAAGGCCGGCTGCGTGGTCATCGACAACTCGTCGCTCTACCGCTACGATCCGGAGGTGCCGCTGATCGTGCCGGAGGTGAATCCGGACGCGATCGTGGGCTATTCCAACAAGAACATCATCGCCAACCCCAACTGCTCCACGGCGCAGATGGTGGTGGCGCTGAAGCCGCTGCACGACCGCGCACGGATCAAGCGGGTGGTGGTCTCGACCTACCAGTCGGTTTCCGGCTCGGGCAAGGAGGCGATGGACGAACTCTGGAACCAGACCAAGGGCCTCTACGTCCCCGGCCAGGAAGTCGAGCCGAGCGTCTATCCGAAGCAGATCGCCTTCAACGTCATTCCGCACATCGACGTCTTCATGGAGGACGGCTTCACCAAGGAAGAGTGGAAGATGGTGGCGGAGACCAAGAAGATCGTCGATCCGGCGATCAAGGTGGTCGCCACCTGCGTCCGCGTGCCGGTGTTCGTCGGCCATTCCGAAGCGGTGAACGTCGAATTCGAGGATGTCCTCGACGAGGACGAGGCCCGCGAGATCCTGCGCGAGAGCCCCGGGCTGCTCGTCGTCGACAAGCGCGAGGCCGGCGGCTACGTCACGCCGATCGAGTGCGTCGGCGACTATGCCACCTACGTCAGCCGGATCCGCACCGACCCGACGGTCGAGAACGGGCTGGTGCTCTGGATCGTCTCGGACAACCTGCGCAAGGGCGCGGCGCTCAACGCCGTGCAGATCGCCGAGCTGCTCGGCCGCCGCGTGCTGAAGAAGGGCGACATGCCGGCGACCGTCGCCTGACGCCCGCGCCGCGACCGGGGCCTCTCTCGCAGGTCCCGGTTTTCATACAGGCAGAAACCCTATCGGGCAGGACGCAAGGGGCCCCGCAACAGCGGGGAGACCAAGAGACCCGGCGGGCGAAAGCCCGCTGCCGCTGAAGGGAGGCCGCAAAGGCGGCCGACCGACAAGCGCCGGCCGAGCGGGGGCTTGCCCCCCGAGGACGGCGCTCCTGCCCGGCCCCGGCTCGCCTCAGGGCCGCGCCGCCCCCTCGATCGCCGGAACCGCCGCGAGATACGCCGCGATCGCGTGCAGGTCGTCGTCCGGCAGCATCGCCAGGTTCTCCTGCACCTCGACCATGCTGCCCGCAACGGCGTTATAGTCCGGCTCGAAGCCGGACTGAAAGAAATACACCATGTCCTCGGGCGACCAGTCCCGCACCTTGCCACCCGGGGTGATATTGGGCACCCGCCCCTTGCCCTCCGGGTTCGGCGCGCCGCCGAGCCAGCGGCGCGTGTCCATCGCCCCGGCGAAGTTCCGCGGCGTGTGGCACTCGCCGCAGTGCCCCGGCCCCTCGCTCAGGTACTGGCCGCGCAGCACCTCCGGGGTCGCGGCCGCCAGCGTCACCGCCGGGCCGTCCCGGAGGAACGCGAGCTTCCAGAGCCCCACGCCGCGGCGCACGCTGAACGGAAACCGCAGCGCCGTCCGCGCGGCCGGCGTCTCCGCCACCGGCGGCAGGGTCTGGAGATAGGCCCAGAGGTCGGCCACGTCACCGAGCGTCATCCGCGTGTAGGAGGCATAGGGAAACGCCGGATAGAGGTGCTCGCCGCCCGGCCCGATGCCCCGGAGCATGGCGTTCGCGAACGCGGCCGGCGTCCAGCCGCCGATGCCGTGCTCGCGGTCCGGCGAGATGTTCGGCGGCGCGAAATCGCCGAACTCCGTCGCAAGCACCCGGCCACCGCCGAGCTTCCGCCGGTCGTCGCCCCTGGCCCCCGGTGCCGCGTGGCAGGAGGCGCAGCCGCCGACCCAGAACAGGGCCTCGCCCCGCTCCGCGTCGCCCGCCGGCATCGCCGCCAGCGTCTGCTGCGACAGGCCGCGCGGCATGGTCAGCAGCCAGAACCCGGCCCCGGCGACGAGGCCGAGCACCGCGAGCCAGCCGAGGAGACGCAGGACGCCGAGCATCAGTCCTGAAGACGATACGAACTCGTGGCAGCTCTTGCAGGTGCCCATCACCGGCTGCGCGAGCTTCTGGAAACTGGCGAGATCGGGCGGGCCGCTCTTGCCGGCCGCCTTGACGGCGGCGAGGGCCGCCTCCTGGAACTTGGCGAGATCGGCGTCGAAGCCGGCGCGGTCCTGCCAGATCTTCGGCGAGGCTTCGCTGCGGCCGGTGCCCTCGCTGCCATCGGGGAAGAAGGCGCCGAACGAGGCCGCCACCGCCTCCCACGTGGCGATCGCCGCCTTGCCGGCAGCGGGCGAATAGGGCACCTGCTCCTTCAGCATCCCGCCCGCCAGCGCCGTCGCGGCGCCGTTGGCGCTCATCAGCGAGACGCGGGCCGTGACGGGATCGTCTGCGGCAGAGGCCAGTGTGCCGGCGACGACGAACGCTCCGACCAGGCCGTAGAGCTTCCGCATGCCTTCCTCCCTGTCTGGGTAACGAATGGGCGATGCGATCTAACCATTGCCGCCGCGCGCCTGCCAAGCCGGCGCGGGATCAACAGAAGTTGATGTCGCGGTGCGGCATCAGAGCGGTGCGAACCCGCCGCTTTCCGCATCGTAGAGTTCGAGGCCACCGTCGCGGATGTCCTTCCATACCCCATGCAGCTGCAGGGTGCCGGTCGCGACCCGGTCGGAGATGAACGGGAAGGTCATCAGGTTTTCGAGGCTGACCAGCACCGCCTGCTTCTCCAGCGCAGCGATGCGCGCCTCGTAGCCCAGCCCGCGGCCGGCCAGGGAATCGAAGCCGGGCTTCAGCAGCCGCAGCCAGGTGCCGACGAAGCTGGTCGGCGTGTCGAGGTCGGGAGCGAGCCCGGCCAGCATGTCATGGCATCCGCGCACGCCGCCGCAGGCATGGTGGCCCATGACGATCAGGTGCTGGATCTTCAGCGCGATCACCGCGTACTCGATCGCCGCCGAGGTGCCGTGGCTCTCGCCGTCGGGCTCGTAGGGCGGCACGAGGTTGGCGATGTTGCGGTGAATGAAGAAGTCGCCCGGCTCGTTGCCGAAGATCTCGGAGATGAGCACCCGGCTGTCGCAGCAGGTGATGATCATCGCCGTCGGATTCTGCCCCTTCTCGGCCAGCTCGGCATACCGGGCGATCTCGTCCGAAGAGCGGCGATCCTGCCAGGCGCGATAGCGGGCGACCAGCGCCTCCGGCAGCGGCTTCGCGTGTTCCATTGCTTGTCCCCCGGTCGATTCGTCGGTCGGATTTGGCTAAAGTCGCGGCGACTTTCGGGCTTATGCCGCGCTGCGGCAAGCGCCGTCGTCAAGTATGCCTTTACTGCTGTGCGGCAATCTCCTGCCTCGGGAACCGGGGGGATCGCCATGGGAGCGGAGCTTTTCAGCATACCGGCGCACGAGGATGCCGAACTTGACAGGTCGCGGATTCATCTGCTGCGTCAGTCACTCGGCGACCAGCGCTGCCGCGAGGTTGTGTCGGAGGTGGTGTTCCACCTGACCGACCGGCTCGGGCTGCTCCAGACCGCGCTCGACGAGGGCGACGACGTGGAGGCCCAGTCGCTGGCCTCGCGGCTCGCCGGGCTGTCCGAGCAGGTCGGCCTGTCGGATTTCGCCCGGGTCGCGCGGGATCTCGCCGGGTGCCTTGCCACGGGCGACGAGATCGCCACGGCAGCGGTCTCGGCGCGGCTCTCGCGGCTCGGCGAGGATTCCCTCTTCTCCGTCATCGTGTTTACGGACCACTCGGCCTTGTAACGGCGGCGGGACGCGCCCTAGGATGCGGCGCTCTCCCTCCATCCAAGGCGCCCCCGAATGCCACTCGTCGCCGCTCCAGACGCCCGGACAATCGCGCTGCGCCTGATCGAGGCCGACGGGCTCGCGTCCTGGGTGGAAGGCGCCCCGCCCGGCGTGCGCGCCTGGGTCGAGGCGTCAGGCTTTGGCGCAGGCATCGGCGAGGTGCTGGCGCTGCCGGGAGAGGCAGGGATCGCCGGTGTCCTCGCCGGATGGGGCAGCGCGCGCACCCGGGCACGCGACCGCTTTCCGCTGGCCGCCGCGGCGGCCAGGCTGCCGGCCGGGCGCTATGTGCTCGACCCGGGCGGCGTGGAGATCGACGCCGGGCTCGAATGCCTCGGGTGGCGGCTCGCGGACTATCGCTTCCAGCGGTATCGCGCGGGCAAGCCGTCGACGGTCGAGCTGGTCTGCCCCCCGGGCGTCGACCTCGACCGGGTGGAGACGCTGGCCCGCGGCGCGGCGCTGGCACAGGACCTGATCAACACGCCGGCTCGCGACATGGGCCCGGAGGCGCTGGAGGCCGCCGTCGCGGCGCTTGCGGCCCGGCATGGGGCGGCGTTTGGCGTGGTCCGGGGCGGGCCGGCGTTGCGGGCGGCCAACCTGCCGATGATCGAGGCGGTCGGCGCCGCCGCCACCGAGGCGCCGCGGCTGCTGGATCTGACCTGGGGCCGGGCAGACGCGCCGAAGGTGACGCTGGTCGGCAAGGGCGTGTGCTTCGACACCGGCGGGCTCGACATCAAGCCGTCCGCGTCGATGGGCCTGATGAAGAAGGACATGGGCGGGGCCGCGACCGCCATGGGCCTTGCCGAGATCATCATGGGCCTGGGTCTCGACATCCGCCTCAGGCTGCTGGTGCCGGCGGTGGAGAACGCCATCTCGGCCGCCGCGATGCGCCCCGGTGACATCCTGCCGAGCCGCAAGGGACTGACGGTCGAGGTGAACAACACCGACGCGGAGGGGCGCCTCGTGCTCGCCGATGCGCTGGCCGTCGCGGACGAGGAGACGCCGGAGCTGATCGTCAGCCTCGCCACCCTGACCGGGGCGGCCCGGGTGGCGCTCGGGCCCGACGTTCCGCCGTTCTTCACCGACGACGAGACGCTGGCTGCCGATCTCGCCGCCGCGAGCGCGCGGGTGGCCGATCCGCTCTGGCGCCTGCCGTTCTGGGCGCCCTACGAGCCGCTGATCGAGCCCGGCATCGCCGATCTCGACAACGCGCCCTCCGGCGGCATGGCCGGCGCCATCACCGCCGCCCTGTTCCTGCGCCGGTTCGTCACGGCGAGTCCGCACTACCTGCATCTCGATATCTACGGCTGGACACCGGCGGCAAAGCCGGCACGACCGAAGGGCGGCGCGTTCCAGGCGGCGCGGGCGCTTCTCGCGCTGCTGGAGGATCGGTATTGCCGCACCTGAACGGACCGTTCCACCGCCGCCTGATGCCGGCCCGCGCCGACCTCGCGGCCGCGCACCTGCGCGGCCGGGTCACGGCCGCGCGTTTCGCCGAAGGACGGCCCGCGCGGGTCGCGGCGCCGCTGCTCGACCTGACGCTCGATCCCGACGCCGGTGCCGAGCGCGCGACGCAGCTGTTGCACGGCGAGGTGTTCGTCGTCTACGAGGAGCGCCCCGACGGGCTGGCCTGGGGCCAGGCACAGCTCGACGGCTATGTGGGATACGTGGCGCGCGACGGGCTGATGGCGCAGCGCGGGGCCGGGCGGCCGGTCACGGCGACGTGGTCGCAGGTCTACGACCGGCCATCGGTGCAGGGGAGAGTCACCGGCGAGCTGCCGTTGCTCGCCGACGTGCCGGTCTCCGGCAGCACCGGCGGCTTCGCCCGGCTGCGGGGCGGCGGGCACGTGCCGCTGCCGCATCTCCAGGCGGTCTCGGGCGATCCGGTGACGCAGGCGCTGCGCTTCGTCGGCGCCCCCTACCTCTGGGGCGGGCGCAGCATCCGCGGCATCGACTGCTCGGGACTGGTGCAGGTGGCGCATCTCGCCTGCGGCGTGGCGATGCCGCGGGATTCCGACATGCAGGCCGCGCTGGTGGGCGACGCCCTGCTGCCGGCGGCGCCGGCTGCGCGCGGCGATCTGGTGTTCTGGCGCGGCCACGTCGCGCTGATGGTCGATGGCGAGACGCTGGTCCATGCGAACGCGCACCACATGGCGGTGGCCGTGGAGCGCCTCGAGGACGTCGAGCGGCGGGTGCTGGACGCCCGGGGCGGCCCGATCGTGGCCCGGCGCCGGCCCTGACGGGCCGGGCCCTACTGCAGGATGCGCGGCTCCTGCCCCCGCATCAGGCCGAGGCCGACATCCTCGGCGAGCTGCGCGAGGCAGAGCGCGAGGTCGGGCCGCACGATCAGCGACGCCATCAGTACGGCCTCCTCCCGCGCGCCCTCGGCCGCGAGCGAGACAAAGCGGGCGAACACGCATTCGTCGCCGCCGGCACAGGGACAGTCGAGCGCGTGGCCCATCAGCGGCCGCCGGGCGTGGCTCGCGGTCACATGCAGCAGCTCGGCGAGACCGTCCGCCACCCGCTCCGCCGCAGGGGCGCCAAGACGCTGGGCCAGCTCGCGGCCGAGTGCGCCCTGTCCGTTCGGCCCGGCGCACCAGAAGCGGAGGCAGCGGATCACCTGCCGCTCCAGCGGCGGCAGTTCCGAGAGGCGGCCGACGGCGGCCGCGCCCGGGTTTCGCGGCATGGCGCTCACTTGGTCAGGATCAGCTTGCCCTGACGCGTGATGCGCAGGACGTAGCGCACGCCGTCGAGCCGGATCTCCGCCTCGTTGCCGCCGCCGGTCAGCAGGCGGGCGTCGTGGACGGGCGGTGGCGCCTGGCGCACCGGCTCGCGGCGGGGATGCGGCAGAAAGCCGTCGAGGGGGGCGTGGTCGCGGTCCATCGGGGTGGCCCTGCGGGTCTCGGACGAGCGGACGTGGTACATGCCGGTCGGCTCCAGATTGCATGGTTGCGGAGGGTTGGCTCGCCCCGACGGACTGGCTGGGATTACATGACCAATTCACTCAGGATGAGTCAATCCCGATTCGTTTAGTCGGAGATGGAACTGCGCCGCCGGCATCCCCGCCGCCGCTGGACGCGCCTGTTGTAAAGCCGTGGGATCGCTGCCAATCTCGCCAGCGGTTTGGCGCCTCCGGTTGGGCGCGGGGAGGCTAGAGCGGCATGGCACCGGGCACGGCGCTGATCGTCATCGACGTCCAGAACGATTTCTGCACCGGCGGGGCGCTCGCCGTCGCCGGGGGCGAGGAGGTGGTGCCCCTCGTCAACCGCGTCGCCGGCCGGTTCTCCGTCCGCGTGCTGACCCAGGACTGGCACTCGCCGGACCACAAGTCGTTCGCGGCGAACCACCCCGGCGCCGAGGCGTTCTCCGTGACCGAAATGCCCTACGGCGCGCAGGTCCTCTGGCCGGTCCACTGCGTTCAGGGCACGCCGGGCGCGGCGTTTCACCCGGACCTCGCGACCGACATGGCCGACATGGTGCTGCGCAAGGGGTTCCGCCCGCACGTCGACAGCTATTCCGCCTTCTTCGAGAACGACAAGACGACGCCGACCGGGCTTGCGGGCTACCTGCGCGAGCGGGGGGTGTCCGAGGTCTGGCTCGCCGGGCTTGCGACCGATTTCTGCGTCGCCCATTCCGCACTCGACGCGGTGGCGCAGGGCTTTCGCGTGA
Source organism: Amaricoccus sp. (assembly GCF_047602525.1). Classification (GTDB taxonomy): domain Bacteria; phylum Pseudomonadota; class Alphaproteobacteria; order Rhodobacterales; family Rhodobacteraceae; genus Amaricoccus. The sequence goes on along the minus strand of NZ_JASGHB010000001.1, from coordinate 3,549,179 downwards.
CGCTGCTCGAGGACGCCTGCCGGGCGATCGACCTCGACGGTTCGCTGGCGCGGATGAGCGGGGCGATGCGCGAACAGGGCGTGCGCTTCGCGCTGGCCGAGGAGCTGGAAAGCGCATGACCGACATCGCGACCCGTGCCTACGACCACGCCTGGCGGATCGACCCGGTGGTTCGCTCGGTGCTCGACACCGACTTCTACAAGCTGCTGATGCTGCAGACGGTCTATCGCCGGCACGCCGACGTGCGGGTGAAGTTCTCGCTCATCAACCGCACGAAGACCGTGCCGCTGGCGGCGCTGATCGACGAGAGCGAGATCCGCCAGCAGCTCGACCATATCCGTGGCCTCCGGCTGACCCGCGGCGAGTCGACCTGGCTGCGCGGCAACACGTTTTACGGCAAGCGGTGGATGTTCGGGCCGGACTTCATGGCCTGGCTCGAGGACTTCCGCATGCCCGACTATCAGCTGGAGCGGAAGGGCGACCAGTACGAGCTGACGTTCGAGGGGTCGTGGCCCGAGGTGATGATGTGGGAGATCCCCGCGCTCGCCGTGCTGATGGAGATGCGCTCGCGGGCGGTGATCCGCGGCATGGGCAAGTTCGAGCTGCAGGTGCTCTATGCCCGCGCGATGACCCGGCTCTGGGAGAAGATCGAGCGGCTGGAGGGGTTGCCGGACCTGCGGATCTCTGATTTCGGCACCCGGCGGCGACACTCGTTCCTGTGGCAGGACTGGTGCGTGCAGGCGATGATGGAAGGCCTGGGGCCGCGGTTCTCCGGCACCTCGAACTGCCTGATCGCCATGCGGCGCGACCTGGAGGCGATCGGCACCAACGCCCATGAACTGCCGATGGTCTACGCGGCACTCGCCGAGGACGATGCGACGCTGGCGACGGCGCCCTACCGGGTGCTGGAGAACTGGCATCAGGACTATGACGGCAACCTGCGGGTGATCCTGCCCGACACCTACGGCACGCGAGGGTTCCTGGAGCACGCGCCGGAGTGGCTGGCCTCGTGGACCGGAATCCGGGTCGATTCCGGCTCGCCGGAGGAGAATGCCGAGGTGGCGATCGAGTGGTGGAAGCGCCACGGGCAGGATCCGCGGGAGAAGCTGGTGATCTTCTCCGACGGGCTCGACGTCGACCGGATCGAGGCGCTCTATGCCCGCTTCCATGGCCGGGTGAAGCTCAGCTTCGGCTGGGGGACGCTGCTCACCAACGACTTCCGCGGGCTCGCCCCCGGCGACGCGCTGGCGCCGTTCAGCCTGGTCTGCAAGGCGGTGAGCGCCAACGGCCGCCCGACGGTGAAGCTCTCCGACAACCCGGCGAAGGCGCTCGGCCCGGCCGAGGAGATCGCGCGCTACAAGCGGGTGTTCGCGGTCGGCGCGCAGCGGGAAGAGGCGGTACTGGTGTGACGCGCGCGCGCCGGTAGCGGCACCCCGGCCACTCAGGCGGGCCCCGCGAGCGCCTCGACTGCGGCGCGGGCGCCGTGCGCGACCAGACCGGCATAGGCGGACGCGAGATCGTCCCGCAGTGCCGCGAACGCCGGCGGGAACACCTCCGCCACGCCGAGCAGTGCCGCAACCTTCCCGGCCGGATCGGGGGCGCCATCGCTCAGCACCCGCAGCCGTGCGGCGAGCGGGTCGCGCACGTCGATCTCGGCCCCCGCCTCGTCGCGGCCGCCGACGTAGACCATCCAGGCCGCCACCGCGAGCATCAGCCCCGGGCACGGGCGGCCGGACGCAGCATTGTCGGCGAGCGTGCCGAGCAGGCGCTGCGGCAGCTTCTGGCTGCCGTCCATGGCGATCTGCCAGGTCCGATGCCGGATGCCGGGGTTCCGGTAGCGCGCGAGCAGCGCCTCGGCATACGCGCCGAGATCCTCGCCCTCCGGCGGCACGAGCGTCGGGGCGATCTCGGCCGCCCAGAGCCGCCGGGCGAACGCGGCGAAGACCGGGTCGGCCACCGTCGCGGCGATCGTCTCATGCCCGGCGAGATACCCGAGATACGCCAGCGCCGAATGGGTGCCGTTCAGCATCCTGAGCTTCATCGCCTCGAAGCCACGCACGTCCCGCACGAGCTGCACCCCGACCGCGCCGAGGTCCGGGCGGGCGCCGCCGACGAAGTGCTCCTCGACCACCCACTGCCGGAACGGCTCGTGCATCACCGGCGACAGGTCCAGCCGGCCGGTCAGCCGCCCCACCCGCTCGATGTCCTCGGGCTTCGTCGCCGGCACGATCCGGTCGACCATGGTGCAGGGAAACGCCGCCTCCGCGGCGATCCAGGCCGCGAGGCCCGGATCGCTCGCCCCCGCCAGCTCCAGCACCACGCCACGCACCGTCGACCCGTTTTCCGGCAGGTTGTCGCAGCAGAGCACCGTGAACGGCGCCGTGCCCGCCGCCCGCCGCCGCGCCAGCGCGGCGACGAGGAAGCCGGGCGCCGAGCGCGGCGCCGCCGGGGACGCGAGATCGTGGACGATGTCCGGGTGGCCGAAGTTGAGCCGGCCGGTTGCCGGATCGTGGCAGTAGCCCTTTTCCGTCACGGTCAGCGACACGATGCGGACGGCCGGGTCCGCCATCCGCGCGACCACCAGCGCCGGGTCCTCCCGCGCCACCAGCATGTCGTCGATCACGTCGACGACCCGCGGCGTCTCGCCCTCCGGCCCGAGCTCCAGCGCGGTATAGGCGAAACCCTGCGGCGCCAGCCGGTCGCGCTGGTCCGGCCGGACCAGGCTCACGCCGACGATGCCCCAATCCCCGCCCGAGACACGCATCGCGTCCGCGACATAGATGGCGCCATGCGCCCGGAAGAACGCGCCGAGCCCGAGGTGGACAATGCCGACACCCGGCCGCGGCCCCTCCGGCCGGGTCAGGCGGGGAAGGCTCGAGACGATTGCGGTCACGCCGGCTTCTCCGAGATCAAGGACAGTGGCCCGGTTTCGCCGAGCCCCCCGGCCTTGGCAAGGCGGGCATTGAAGCCGCCTGCGATCGAGAGTGCGCGACTTCTAAAGACGGTCGTAACGATTGGCGAAGACGGTCGTTCGCGGACAGATGACATGGACCCCTCCCCGTGCCGACGATCTTCCGCTATGATGGCTTTCGGTTCTTCTTCTACTCGAACGAGGGCGATCCGCGAGAGCCTATGCATGTTCACGTCTTGAAGGACGGATGCGAGGTGAAGGTCTGGCTCGATCCTGAGGTTTCGGTGGCGGCGAGCCGAGGCTTCGATGCGCGAACGATCCAGCGTCTGCGCGCGGTGGTCATCGAGCGCCGCGCAGTCATCGAAAGGGCGTGGTTTGAGTATTTCGGCTGAGACTGTGCGCTTTGAGGGCGAGCGGATGTGGGTCGGGCTGTCGGACGGGCGAGTGGTCGGCGTGCCGCTGGCGTGGTTCCCGCGGCTGCGGGCGGCGTCGGCTGAGGAGCGGGAGCGGTTCGAGATCAGCCCGTTCGGGATCCATTGGGAGGCGCTGGACGAGGACGTGTCGGTCGACGGGCTGCTGGCCGGGCGCGGGGATCGGCGCAGGGTCGGGGGAGAGGCGGCGTAAGGAACGGTGGGCTGCTTGAAGCTGGTGGGCGCGAACACCCGCTATGTCTTCTACTCTTCAACCACCTCAGGCCGAAGTTTGCATTGATCGAGCTAATTTGGAAATCATTCGATCAAACCAGGCGAACAGACTTATATAACTCTCCCAAGTGACATAAAACTCAAGAATATCACCATTCCGAGTAGTTATAAAGGTTATATCATGAAATTGATTTTCAAAAATCATGCACCTATACCCTGATTTATCGAGGCATACTTTTCTCCTAATGGGCGCTCTATGGTAGTTCTTTTCAGCTTCCACCAAAATTTGACCAGAGTGCGCAGTCGAGTGTCTGCTTTGCGTGGCCTTAGGAAATATCTTATCTAAGTCTGCAGCCGCCTTCGCCGCCGAACTATCTCCCGAAAAATATCGCCTGAGGACAGGCGAAGTTAATCGAACTCCGATACATCTAACGATGTCCTTAATATGAAACAAGCAGGCGATTGCGGCGTGCGCCGCAATTACTGGCCACTCACTACGGAAATCCCACGCGAGCCACGGCGCTGATGAGACAGGAACTTCCCGCCGGTCAAATCCAATGTCTGCAAGAGCGATCGCGGCACGGAACCGCGATACCTCCGAGTGGATTGTCCTAAAAGAGCATTTAGCTCAAAGAGCGCGTTTCTCTCTTCGGTAGACACGTTAGCGTGTATGTATTCAAGTCTCGGAAGATCTGGAACATCCGGGATAGGCAGCCGCGACATCAGTTATCTCCACGTCTATCACCCCTGCAACGCCCTCACCCTTAGATCCCCCTCCAGCCGGTCCCGCATCGCCAGCGCCGCCGCCCGCGCGCCGGCGGCCGTGGTGTAGTACGGGATCTTCCCCGATAGCGTCAGGGACCGGATCGCGCGGCTGTCGCTGATCGACTGGGCGCCTTCCGTGGTGTTGAAGACGATCTGCACGCCGCCGTCCTTCATCGTGTCGACGATGTGCGGGCGGCCCTCGTACACCTTGTTGACGCGGGTCACGGGAATGTCGTTCTCGCTCAGGAACTTCGCGGTGCCCGCCGTCGCCAGCACCTTGAAGCCGAGGGCGTGCAGGATGCCGGCGGCCTCGAGCAGGACGTCGGTCTTGTCGGCGTCCTTGACGGACACGAAGAGCGTGCCCTTCTCGGGCAGCGACGTCCCGGCCCCCATCTGCGCCTTGAGGAAGGCGCGCGGGAAGGTGCGGTCCCAGCCCATCACCTCGCCGGTCGAGCGCATCTCCGGGCCGAGCAGGGTGTCGACGCCGGGGAAGCGGTTGAAGGGCATCACCGCCTCCTTGACCGAGAACCACGGCATGTCCGGGTCGGCGAGGGTGAGCGGGTCGGCGTAGGGCAGCGTGTCGTCCGGGCCGGCGCCGGCGGGATACGGCGGACGCAGGGGGAAGTTCGAGAGCGGCTCGCCGGCCATGACCCGGGCGGCGATGGCGGCGATCGAGCTGTCGGTGGCCTTGGCCACGAAGGGCACCGTGCGGCTGGCGCGCGGGTTGACCTCGAGCACGTAGATGTCGCCGTCCTGGATGGCGAACTGCACGTTCATCAGGCCGACGACGCCGAGGGCCAGCGCCATGGACTCGGTCTGGCGCTTCAGCTCGGCGATCGTCACGTCATCGAGCGACCACGGCGGAAGCGAGCAGGCGCTGTCGCCGGAGTGGACGCCGGCTTCCTCGATATGCTCCATGACGCCCGCGACGTGGACGGACGAGCCGTCGCAGATGGCGTCGACGTCGACCTCGATGGCGTTCGAGAGATAGCTGTCGAGCAGCACGGGTGTGTCGCCGGAGACCTGCACGGCGCTGGTGATGTAGCGCTGGAGCTGGGCGTCGTCGCGGACGATCTCCATGGCGCGGCCGCCGAGCACGTAGCTCGGGCGGATGACGAGGGGATAGCCGATCTCCTTCGCCACCGCCATCGCCTGCGCGGGAGAGCGGGCGATGCCGTTCCGCGGCTGCCGCAGCTCGAGGCGGTGCAGCAGCGCCTGGAACCGCTCCCGGTCCTCGGCAAGGTCGATGGCGTCGGGCGTGGTGCCGAGGATCGGGATGCCGGCGTCGTGCAGGGCGTTGGCGAGCTTCAGCGGCGTCTGCCCGCCGAACTGGACGATGACGCCGTGCAGCGTGCCGTTCTCCTGCTCGACGCGCAGGATCTCGAGGACGTGCTCGAGGGTCAGCGGCTCGAAGTACAGGCGATCGGAGGTGTCGTAGTCGGTGGAGACCGTCTCCGGGTTGCAGTTGACCATGATGGTCTCGTAGCCGGCCTTGGTCAGCGCGAAACAGGCGTGGCAGCAGCAGTAGTCGAACTCGATGCCCTGGCCGATGCGGTTGGGGCCGCCGCCGAGGATCACCACCTTGCGGTTCGCGGTCGGGCGGGCCTCGCATTCGACCGAGCCCATCGCCTCGACCTCATAGGTCGAGTACATGTAGGGCGTCTGGGCCTCGAACTCGGCGCCGCAGGTGTCGATGCGCTTGAAGACGGCGCGCACGCCGTGGCGCTGGCGTTCGGCACGGACGGAGGACTCGGTGCGCGCGGTGAGCGTCGCGAGGCGGGCGTCGGAAAAGCCCAGCATCTTCAGCCGGCGCAGGCCGTGCGGTTCGCGCGGCAGACCGTCGCGGATCAGGCGCGCTTCCTCGTCGATGATCTCGCGGATGCGCGCGAGGAACCACGGATCGTAGCGGGTGACGGCGTGGATCTCGTCGTCGCTGAGGCCGTGACGCATGGCCTGGGCGGCGAGGCGCAGGCGGTCGGGGGTCTGCGCGCTGAGCGCCCGGATGATCGTCGCCTTGGCGTCGGGGCCGTCCGCACCGGGGATCTCGATGTCGTCGAAGCCGGTGAGGCCGGTCTCGAGGCTGCAGAGCGCCTTCTGCACCGACTCGTGGAAGGTCCGGCCGATCGCCATCGCCTCGCCGACGGACTTCATCGCGGTCGTCAGCAGCGGCTCGGCGCCGGGGAACTTCTCGAAGGCGAAGCGGGGGATCTTGGTGACGACGTAGTCGATGGTCGGCTCGAAGCTCGCGGGCGTCACCTGGGTGATGTCGTTGTCGAGCTCGTCGAGCGTGTAGCCGACCGCGAGCTTCGCCGCGATCTTGGCGATGGGAAAGCCGGTGGCCTTCGACGCCAGCGCCGAGGAGCGCGAGACGCGCGGGTTCATCTCGATGACGATGAGCCGGCCGGTCTCGGGATGGACGGCGAACTGCACGTTGGAGCCGCCGGTCTCGACGCCGATCTCGCGCAGCACCGCGATCGAGGCGTTGCGCATGACCTGATATTCCTTGTCGGTCAGCGTCAGGGCGGGCGCCACGGTGATGGAGTCGCCGGTGTGGACGCCCATCGGGTCGATGTTCTCGATCGAGCAGACGATGATGCAGTTGTCCGCCTTGTCGCGGACCACCTCCATCTCGTACTCCTTCCAGCCGAGCAGGCTCTCGTCGATGAGGATCTGGCTGACCGGCGAGGCGTCGAGGCCGGTCTTGCAGATGCGCTCGTAGTCCTCGCGGTTGTAGGCAACGCCGCCGCCGGTGCCGCCCATGGTGAAGGCCGGGCGGATGATGGCCGGCAGGCCGACGTACTCGATCGCCTCCATCGCCTCGGCCATGGTGGTGACGATGGTCGCCTTGGGGTTTTCGAGGCCGATGCGGTCCATCGCCTCGCGGAAGAGCTTGCGGTCCTCGGCCATCTCGATCGCCGCGCGCTTGGCGCCGATCAGCTCGACGCCGAACTTGTCGAGGACGCCGAGGTCGGCGAGCGCGAGCGCGGTGTTGAGGCCGGTCTGCCCGCCCATCGTCGGCAGCAGCGCGTCCGGGCGCTCCTTCTCGATGATCTTCGCGACGACCTCGGGGGTGATCGGCTCGACATAGGTGGCGTCGGCCATCTCCGGGTCGGTCATGATCGTCGCCGGGTTGGAGTTGACGAGGATGACGCGATAGCCCTCCTCGCGCAGCGCCTTGCAGGCCTGGGCGCCGGAATAGTCGAACTCGCAGGCCTGGCCGATGACGATGGGGCCCGCGCCGATGATCATGATCGAGCGGATGTCGGTTCTCTTCGGCATTTTGTGGCCTTGCGCGATCTGGCCGGTCCCCGGTGGGCACGGCGGAGTTGGATTCGTCCGGGCGGGCAAATTGCGCTGGGTTATAGAGGGGCGTTGCGGGAGCGCAACCCTGCGCGGGGAAAGGCCGGGGAATTGTGCTGCCGCCTGCAATATGCAGGATCGCTGCGGCAGACCCCTCTCGAGGAGCGATGAAAGCGTGGGCAGTCGGGACATAACCGTGGATCTCGATCGGCCGGAGGCGATGTTCGCACCACCGCCGGAGGATCCGATGGCGCCGGGCTTCGGCCGGTCGACCGGGATCGAGCGGCTGCTGGCGCAGGTGAGCGCCCTGCCTCCGGCCAAAGGCGCGCTGATCGTGCGGATGCCCCGGCCCGAGGCCGGCGCCGCCGAGCGGCTGGCCACGGGGCTCCGGCGCTATGTGGACGTGCGGGTGCGCGACGTCGAGCTCAGGCGGATGGCGCTGCGGCGCGAGGGACTGCAGACGCTGGGGCTGGCGCTGGTCATGGTCCTGGTGTGTGTCGTGCTGTCGGTCCTGCTGGATCGGGTCTTGCCCAGCGACGGGCTGACGCACCGGCTGTTGAGCGACGGCGTGGTGATCGTGGGATGGGTGGCGCTGTGGCGGCCCGTCGACATGCTGGTTTTCGAGACGTGGCTGCTGCGGCGCGAGAAGCGCATCCTGCGGCGGCTGGCGGATTTGCCGGTGCGGGTCGAGGCGGCACCCGTCTGAGAGGGGCGGGGCCCGGCCGCGGGCGTCACAGGATGAGGGTGTGCGCCGCGATGTCGCCGGTGTGCACGCGAAAGTCGGCGGCGCCGTCGCCGTCGAGATCGCCGGCCAGCCAGCCGGCGCGCAGGGTCAGCTCGCCCGCATGGCCGCTGAATCCGAAGGCGCCGAGATCGTGGAACGCCTGGTTGCCGGCGCGGGTCAGGTCGGCGTCGATGGCCGCGAGGTTCACCCGGTCGCCGGCGCCGAGGTCGAGGATGCGGTCGCCGTCGGCCTCGGCGGCCGAGCGGAACACGAAGGTGTCGGCGCCACCGCCGCCGAGCAGGCGGTCGCGGCCGGCACCGCCGTCGAGCCGGTCGGACGCGAGGCCCCCGGCGAGGAAGTCGGCCCCCATCCGCCGCTCAGGGTGTCGTTGTCGCTGCCGCCCATCAGGCTGTCCGAACCGGCGCCGCCGAGGAGCGTGTCGGCACCCCCCATCGCGGCGAGGTGGTCGGCGCCATCGCTGCCGACGAGGCGGTCGTCACCCGAGAGCGTGTAGGCAAGCAGGCGGTCGTTGTCGCCGGTGGCGACGATCGACAGGATCGTGCGGGCCGAGCGCTCGACGCCGGTGATCTCGAAGACCGCCGCGCCCGCGAGCGTCTGGGCAAGGGCGGTGACGGTGCCATGCACCCCGAACCTGCCGTCCCCGATCGTGCCGGTCAGCGTGGTCACGAGGTCGCCGCCGTCGATGACGATGCGGCCGGTGGCCGTGACCGGGGCGGCGTCAGGCAGGACGTGGTCCATGTCGAGCGGACGAAAGGCGCGAAGGACGGCCATGGCGCTTCCCCGAAGAGCGAGTGCGCCAATTGGCGCGCAACATCGGGCCGCGGGCAATGATTCCGGTTCGTCAAGGTTTACGGGTCGGACCCCGGCAGGTCGCCCCGCCGGCTGCGACTTTGGTTGCCTTGCGGGCGAGCCCCGCGGCGGTATCGTCCCGGGACCAAAAAACAACGCGGGGGAAATGCCATGGCAGGTTGGCGGAGGGGTGCGGTCGGGCTGGTGCTGGTCGCCGCGCTCGCGGGGAGCGGCGGCGTCGCGAACGCGCACGGGCCATCGCGGCAGAAGGCGAGCGAGGAGGCGACGCTCGGGGCCAGCGTCGCCGACGTCTGGGCGGTGGTCGGCAACTTCGCCGACATGGGCTGGTATCCCGGGGTGACGAAGACCGAGGCGGCCGCCGACGGCAAGACCCGCACGGTGAGCTTTGGCGAGGTGACGGTGCCCGAGGAGCTGGGCAAGTTCGACGCCGAAAAGCACACGATCGCGTTTCGCCGGACGCATGACGACGTGAAGCTGATCCCGGTGACGAACTTCGCCAACACGATCGTGCTGAGCGACGAGGGCGGCAAGGCGCATGTGAAGTGGACGGCGGCGTTCTATCGCGGCGATCCGAACGGCAATCCGCCGCCGGAGATGAACGACGAGGCGGCGCTGGCGGCGGCCAAGGCGTTCATCGACACCGGCCTCGGCGCGCTCGAGACGCGGTTCGGGGCGGGCGGATGAAGCTCGCCGCCCTGCTGCTGGCCGCGAGCGCGGGGGCGGCCGGGGCGGCGGACCTGGCGGCGATCACCTCGCAGGGGGCGGGGGCGCTGACCCTGCTCGATCCCGCGACGGGCGAGACCGCCGCGACCGTCGTGCTGCCGGGCAAGCCGGCGGCGGTGGCGGTCGATGCCGCGCGCGGGCGGATTCTGGCGGTGGCGGTCGGGACCGCGCGGCTGCACGTCTTCGACTTCGCCGGCAAGGAACTCCGGCAGGTGGCGCTCGACGGCGCGCCGTTCGGCGTGGCGGTCGATCCGGCGAGCGGGCTTGCCTACGTCTCGGACTGGCAGGTGCCGCGGGCCTTCGAGGTCGATCCCGCGAGCGGCACGGTGCGACGCGTGATTCCGGTCGGGCCGACGCCGTCGGGGATCGCCATCGCGGACGGGATCATGGTGACGGCGGATCGGGACGCGAACGCGCTCAGCCTCGTCGATCTCGCGACCGGGACCACCCGCACGGTGGCGGTGGGCGAGCACCCGTTCGGCGTGACGCTGCGGCAGGGGCGGGCGTACACGGCGGACGTTCTGGCCAATACGGTGTCGGTGGTCGATCTGGCCGCGGGCGAGGTGGTCGGGACGATCCCGACCGGCGAGCGCCCGTATGCGGTGGCCTTCGCCGGCGGCGAGGGGTTCGTCAGCGACCAGTACGGCTCGACGGTGACGGTGTTCGACGCCGGCAGCCTCGCCGTCACCGACACGATCGCGGTCGGCGACTATCCCGAGGGCATCGCCGCCACCTCCGACGGCCGGTCGCTGGTGCTGGCGAACTGGTTCTCCGACACGGTGATGGTGATCGACGCGGCCACCCACGCGGTGGTGCGCGAGATCCCGGTGCCGGAGGGACCGCGGGCGTTCGGGGCGTTCGTCGCGGCGCGGCCCTGACGTCAGGCCAGCCGCAGCATGATCGCGCCCGCGACGATCAGCGCGGCGGCGGCGACGCGGGCGGGGCCGACGCGCTCGCCCAGGAACAGCGCGGCGATGGCGAGACCGAAGAGGATCGAGGTCTCGCGCAGCGCAGCGACCATGGCGACCGGCGCGCGAGTCATCGCCCAGAGCGCGATGCCATAGGAGCCGAGGTTGCCGAGGCCGCCGACGAAGCCGCGCCAGAGGTTGACGCGGGCATAGGCGAGGAAGGCGCCGCCGCGGGTGGCCAGCGCCCAGAGCGTGACCGGGATCGCGAGCACGAAAATCCAGAGGGCGTAGGCGACGGGCGCGCCGGAGGCCCGGACGCCGGCGGCGTCGACCAGCGTATAGCAGGCGATCACCGCGGCGTTGGCCAGCGCGTAGAGCGTGCCGCGACGGCTGGCGGGCACGCCGCCGCCGAGCGCGAAGGCCATGGCGAAGACCCCGACCGAGACCAGGCCGACGCCGATCCAGCCGGCGGCGGGCAGGTGCTGGTCGAGGAACAGCGCGCCGGCCAGTGCGACGAGCGTCGGGGCGAGCCCGCGCATCAGCGGATAGGCCCGGCTCATGTCGGTGGCGCGGTAGGCGGCGGCGACGAGGGCGAAATAGAGCGTCTGGAGCGCGGGCGAGAGCGCGAGATACGGCCAGCTCGCCCGTGCCGGCTGCGGCAGGAACGGCAGGACGACGACCGCGATCGCGGCGGACGCGGCGGCGATCAGCGCGGTGGAGAGCAGCTTGTCGCTGCCGCCCTTGACGATGGCATTCCAGCTCGCGTGCAGTGCGGCGCCGCAGAGCACGGCGGCAAAGACTAGCGCGGACATGGCGCGGACATGCGGACCCTCGGGGGCGTGCGGCACGCCCGGTGTTGCGCCGCGGGCACGCCTCTGTCAACCGGCGCAGGTGGCCGTGACCTCGCCTTACGAAAGAGGGTAGGATCGCGCTTTCTCCTTTGGAAGGAAGAGCCGATGACTTTCAATCCAACGCTCGACCGGGCGAACAAGCCGCTTCTCCGGGCGCTGGCGGCAAACTGGTGGCTGATCCTGCTGCGCGGTATCGCCGGGGTGATCTTCGGGTTGCTCGCGTTCATGTGGCCGGGGATCACCGCCCTGTCGCTCACGTTCCTCTGGGGCGGCTATGCGCTGATCGACGGCGTTGCCTCGCTCTGGGCGGCGATCACCGGCGGTGGCGCGGGCTCGCGCGGCTGGCTGCTGCTCGTCGGACTGCTCGGCATCGCGGCGGGCATCTTCGCCTTCGTCTGGCCGGTGGGCACGGCGGGCGTGCTGCTGCTCTTCATCGCGGCGTGGGCGATCGCGACCGGCATCCTGCAGATCTGGGGCGCGATCCGCCTGCGCAAGGAGATCGAGGGCGAGTGGCTGCTGATCGTGAGCGGCGTCATCTCGATCCTGTTCGGCCTCGTGCTGGTGATGCAGCCGCTGGCCGGCGCGCTGGCGGTGGTCTGGATGATCGCGATCTTTGCGATCATCTTCGGGATCGACCACATCCTGCTCGCGTTCAAGCTGCGTTCCTACAAGGCCTGAGCCGGAACAGGCTGTTTCCAGGACGGGGCCTTTCGCAAGGCTGGCCCCGTCCCGATGTTCGGTCCAGCAACGATCCACCGCACGGGAGGAGAGACCATGGACCTCGAACTGACCGGCCTGCACCACGTCACCGCGATCACCGCCGACGCGCCCGGCAACCGCCGGTTCTACACCGACACGCTGGGCCTGCGGCTGGTGAAGAAGACGGTGAACCAGGACGACACCAGCGCCTATCACCTGTTCTACGCCGACGGCCTGGCCTCGCCGGGCACCGACCTGACGTTCTTCGACTGGCCGGTGGCCCGCGAGCGGCGCGGCACGCATTCGATCTCGCGGACCGGCCTCCGGGTCGCCGGCGAGGCGAGCCTCGGCTGGTGGCGCGAGCGGCTCGCGGCGCAGGGGCTCTCCGTCGGCGAGATCGCCACGGTCGATGGGCGGGCGACGCTCGACTTCGAGGACCCGGAGGGCCAGCGGCTGCGCCTGACCGACGACGGCGGCCTGGGCGCGGCACACGCCTGGGGGCGCAGCCCGGTGCCGGCGGCGCACCAGAATCCGCGGGCTCGGGCCGGTGACGATTTCCGTGCCGAAGCTGGCGCCGACGGCGGCGCTGCTCACCCGGGTGCTCGGGATGGCCGAGCTGCGGGCCTATGCCTCGCCGGACGGCGTGGGCGAGGTGCGGGTCTTCGGCATGGGCGCGGGCGGGCAGGCTGAGGCGGGACCGGCATCGGAGCTGCACGTCGCGGTGCAGCCGGGATTGCCGGTGGCGCGGCAGGGCGCGGGCGCGGTGCATCACGTCGCCTTCCGCACCCCGAGCGTCGAGCGGATGCACGACTGGACGCGGCACCTCGCCTCGGCCGGGGTGGCAACCAGCGGCGAGGTCGAGCGCTACTACTTCCGCTCGCTCTACTTCCGCGAGCCGGGCGGCACTCTCTTCGAGATTGCGACAGACGGGCCGGGCTTTGCCGTCGACGAGCCGCTGGAGACGCTGGGCGAGCGGCTGTCGCTGCCGCCGTTCCTCGAGGGGCGCCGGGCGTCGATCGAGGCGGGGCTCCAGCCGATCGACTGACGCCGCCGCGCACGGCGGCCGTCGCGGGTCAGGACACCGGGGCGGCCCGCTGGGCGGCGGTGACGGCGATGAGCGCATGGACGTCCTCGGCGGTGCAGCCGCGGGACAGGTCGTTCGCGGGGCGGGCCAAGCCCTGCAGGATCGGGCCGATCGCCAGCGCCCCGCCGATGCGCTGGGCGATCTTGTAGCCGATGTTGCCGGCCTCGAGGTTGGGGAAGACAAGCACGTTCGCCTCGCCGCGGGTAGCAGACCCCGGGGCCTTGCTGGCATTGACCAGCGGGACGAAGGCGGCGTCGAACTGCAGCTCGCCGTCGATCGCGAGGCCCGGGCGGCGGGCGCGAACGAGGTCGGTGGCGGCGCGGACCTTGTCGACGCGGGCGTGCGCCGCGCTGCCCATGGTCGAGAACGAGAGCATGGCGATGCGCGGCGCCTCGTCGAGCAGGGTGGCGCAGGAGTCCGCGGCGGCGGGCGGCGCGGGCGGCGGCATGGAGCCGGTCGAGGGGCTTCATCAGTGGCCTCCGTGGCCGAGCAGCTCCAGGCCGCCGAGGATGAACACCGCGAGGAACAGCGTCTCGGCGACGACGAGGGCGATCGCGGTCACGCCGACCTCGCGGATCGAGCGCATCGACGTCTTCATGCCGACCGCGGCGATGCCGAGGACGAGGGCCCAGCGCGACGCGTCGACCATGAAGGCGGCAGCGGGCGCGGGAACGAGGCCGACGGAGTTCGCGATGGCGAGCAGGATGAAGCCGACGACGAAGCCCGGCAGCAGCGGCGGGCGGGCCTCGCCGACGCCCTCGCCCGGGACCCAGTGGCGGATGGAGAGCGAATAGACGAGGACGACGGGAGCGAGGAGGGTGACGCGGAAGAGCTTCACCAGCGTTGCGGCCTCGCCGGCGGTGTCGGAGACCGAGAAGCCGGCGCCGACCACCTGGGCGACATCGTGGATGGTGGCGCCGAGGAAGATGCCGGTCGCCTTGTCGTCGAAGCCGAGCGCGGCGCAGATGATCGGATAGGCGACCATGGCGGTGGTGGAGAGCAGCATCACCGAGATCACCGTGAAGATGAGGTTGCGCTCGGAGTGCTCGTTGCGGGGCAGGACGGCGGCGATCGCCATCGCGGCGGAGGCGCCGCAGATCGCGACGGCGCCGCCGGTCAGCAGCGCGATGCGCCAACCCCGGCCGAGGACACGGGCGGTGAGGAGCGCAAAGCCGATGGTGGCCGCGACGGCGAGGACCACGAGCGCGATGGTGTCGAGCCCGACGCCGAGCAGCAGCTCGAAGCTCATCCGGGCGCCGAGGAGCGCGACGCCGAGACGCAGGACCGTCTTGCCGGTGAAGGCGATGCCGGGGACGGCGGCACCTTCCTCGGAGAGGAACTGGAAGGCGATGCCGAGGAGGAGCGCGAGGAGCAGCGTCGGGGCGCCGTAGTGATCCGACAGGAACTGTGCGGCCAGCGCGATCACGCCGCAGGCGAGGACGCCGGGAGCGAGCCTGCGCACCGTCCCGCCGAGGCGGCGGACGCGGCTGTCCGGGAGGGAGGTGGCATGTGTCATCGGGCATCCTCGGGGCTTTTGGGGTCTGGTCTAGCGATGAAACGTGAGGGGTGAGTGTTCGCGGGTGGAGAAGAACGCCGGCCTGCCGTGGGTCGGGACGCTGACGCCGGACGGATTTGTGCCCTGCCGCAGAAATCTGCCCCCCGACGGCCTCCGCACGTCCCATGCTACAGCCGTTGGCGCGGCGAAAGCAGTGTTTCGCTTGTCGCGCCTGTGACTCGCACGCGCAGGCGCACGCTTCGGTCGATTGGCGCAGGACCGGCAGGGGGAGAAGGCGCCGGCCCGGCGCCTCCGGGATCAGGGCTCACGCGACGAGCTGCGGCCGCATGTCCTCCTTGCGGACGCCGGCGACGGCGACCGGCTTCTTCATCGCGTCGCGGCGGAACGGCTCGCCCAGCTCCTGATTGAGCACCACCTCGACGAACGTTGTCACGCCGTCCTGCATCTGCTCGCGCACGGCGGTGCGCAGAACGTCGGTCAGCTCGTCCATGGTGTGCGCCTGCACGCCCTTCAGGATGCGAACCGTCGTCTCCGAGGGCATCTTTCACATCGACCGGCGCCGCGGGCTGCGGGCGCAGGTGCGCGAGTCGGTGGTGGCGGGCGTGCTCGGCGGACGGATCCTGCCGGGCGCGCGCCTGCCCTCGACGCGCAAGCTGGCGGGCTATCTCGGGATTTCGCGCCTGACCGTCTCGCTCGCCTGTCAGGAACTCGTGTCGCAGGGCTATCTCGAGGCCTCCGAGCGCAGCGGCTATCGCATCGCCGAGGCGACGCCGGTGGCGCGGCTGCGGCGCGCGAGGACGACGGCGGCGGGGCCGCCGGCGGCATCGACTGGGGCCGGCGGCTCGGCCGGTTCTCGATCGCCAAGCGGATCCGAAAGCCGCTCGACTGGCGGAGCTATCCGTACCCCTTCCTCTACGGCCAGACCGACATGACGCTGTTCGACCTCGCCGCCTGGCGGGACTGCACGCGCCGGGCGCTGTCGCGGGCCGACTTCAGCGTCACCGCGGGCGACTATGCCGCGGCCGACGACCCGGACCTCGTGCAGCACATCTCGGCCCGATCGCTGCCACGGCACGGGATCGAGGCACGGCCGGAGGAGATCCTGGTGACGGTGGGCGCGCAGAACGCGCTGTGGATCGCCAGCCAGCTGCTGCTCGGGCCGGGGCGGCGGGTGGCGTTCGAGGAGCCGGGGCACCCGGACATCCACGCCTCGCTGACGCTCACCGGCGCGGAGGTGGTCCCGGTGGAGGTCGACGCCGACGGCCTGCCGCCCGAGCGGCTGCCGGAGCGGCTCGACGCGGTGTTCGTCACCCCGAGCCACCATTCGCCGACGGCGGTGCGGATGCCGGTCGAGCGGCGGCGACGGCTGCTCGAACTGGCGGCGGAGCGGGATTTCCTGATCGTCGAGGACGACTACGAATTCGAGATGAGCTATCTCGAGCCGCCGGCGCCGGCGCTGCGCTCGCTCAACGGGTCGGGACGGGTGCTCTACGTCGGCAGCTTCTCGAAGTCGCTGTTTCCCGGCCTCCGGCTCGGCTATCTCGTCGGCCCGCCGGAGCTCATCCGCGAGGCGCGGGCGCTGATCCTGCAGCATCCGCCCGGGCAGTTGCAGCGGACGGCCGCGACGTTCCTCGCGCTCGGGCACTACGACGCGCTGATCCGGCGGATGCGCGAGGAGTACGCCGGGCGCTACGAGCGGATGGCGAAGGCACTCGGCGACGGCGGCTTTCGCATCGCCGGTCAGGCGACCTTCGGCGGCACCGGCTTCTGGATCGACGGCGGCGCCGGGCTCGACGCGGACGCCTTCGCCGACCGGCTGCGCGGCGAGGGGGTGCCGATCGAGTCGGGCGCGCCGTTCTTCGCGGCAAGCGACGGGCCCTGCCGGTTCTTCCGCATGGCGTTCTCGTCGATCGCGCGCGAGCGCATCGCCGAGGGCATCGACAAGGTGACGGCGGGGCTGGACGACGCCCGAGCCTGATCCCGTCCCGTCAGGCGCGCGCACCGGCGCCGTGACAGACCGGGCAGTCGGCGCGCGGGCGGGTGCGGATGCGACGGACCTCGGCATCGAGCGCGTCATAGAGCAGCAATGCGGAGCGCAGCGGGCGTCCGGCGCCGGTCAGCGCCTTCACCGCCTCGAGCGCCATCATCGAGCCCATGACCCCCGGAAGCGCGCCGATGACGCCGGCGAGCGCGCAGGGCGGCGTCAGGCCGGGGTCGGGCGGCTCGGGAAAGACGCAGGCATAGCACGGCCCGCCGCCCTGCGGATGCCAGAGGGCGATCTGGCCTTCCCAGCGGCTCATGGCCGCGGCGACGAGCGGCCGGCCCGCGGCCACGCAGGCGGCGTTGAGCAGGTAGCGGGTCGGGAAGTTGTCGCTGCCATCGAGCACCAGGTCGGCGGCGGGAACCGAATCCGCCGCCGCCGCAGGGTCGAGCCGCAGGACGCGCGGCAAGAGCGTCACGTGCGGGTTCAGCGCCGCCAGCCGCTCGGCCGCGACCTCGGCCTTTGGCCGGCCGACGTCGGCGGTGGTGAAGATCGGCTGGCGCTGCAGGTTGGAGAGCGCGACGGCGTCGTCGTCCACCACCGTGATCCGCCCCACCCCGGCGGCGGCGAGGTAGAGCAGCGCGGGCGCCCCGAGGCCGCCGGCGCCCACCACCAGCACCCGGGCCCGCGCGAGCGCCTGCTGTCCCGGGCCGCCGATCTCCGGCAGGACGATGTGGCGGGCGTAGCGCTCCAGCTCCTCGAGCGAGAGCGCCATCAGCCGGTTCCGGTCGAACCGAAGCCGCCTGTCCCCCGCGCGCTGTCGCCGAGGCCGTCCGCCTCGACCCAGGTCAGGCGGGTGACGGGGGCGAGCACGCCCTGGGCGATGCGCATGCCGTGGGTCAGCGTCACCGGCCCGGCGCCGAGGTTGATGACGATGATGCCGATCTCGCCGCGATAGTCGCTGTCGATCGTGCCGGGGCTGTTCACCAGCGCGAGTCCGTGGCGCAGCGCGAGGCCGGAGCGCGGCCGGACCTGCAGCTCGTGGCCGGGGGGGATCTCGACCGCGAGCCCGGTGGGGATCAGCGCCCGCGCGCCCGGCGCCAGCGTCATCCCGTCGGCACGGTCCTGCGGCGGCAGGCTCGCGTAGAAGTCGAACCCGGCGGCTCCGGCCGTGGCGTAGGCCGGCAGCGGCAGCGCAGGGTCGTGCGAGGGGAGGCGCAGGACCCGGACGGGAACTGCGGCCGGGACGCTGGCGGCCGGGGCGCTGGCGGCTGGAGCCGGCCCGGTGCCGCGCGTCATGCCAGCGCCCCGGCGATGCGGTCGGCCAGCGCCTCGGCCGTGGCGTCCTTCGACAGGCGCGGCCAGGGCTCGGCGCCGTCGGCGGTGACGAGGATCGCGGCGTTTTCCGTGCCGCCCATGATGCCGGTCTCGGGCCGCACGTCGTTCGCCACGATCCAGTCGGCCCCCTTGCGCAGCCGCTTTGCCGTGGCGTTCGCCACCACGTCGTCGGTCTCGGCCGCGAACCCCACGACGAGGCCGGGGCGTCCCTCGGTGCGGCGCGCGATGGTCCGCAGGATGTCCGGATTCTCGCGCAGCGCCAGCGCCAGGGGCGTGCCCGACCCGTCCTTCTTCAGCTTCGAGGCGCCCGCCCCCTCGACGTACCAGTCGGCGACGGCGGCGGCGAAGACCGCGGCGTCGGCGGGGAGCGCGCTCTCGACCGCATCGAGCATCTGCCGCGCGGTCTCGACCTCCACCACCGTCGCGCCGGCCGGCCGCGGCGCCTCGGCCGGGCCGGTGACGAAGGTGACGCGGGCGCCGCGGCGGACCAGCGCGGCGGCGATGGCGCTGCCCTGCCGGCCGGAGGAGCGGTTGGCGATGTAGCGCACCGGGTCGATCGGCTCGTGCGTCGGCCCGGAGGTCACGACGACGTGCCGGCCGGCCAGCGACCCGGGCACGGCGGGCGCGAGGGCGGCGGCGATCGCCGCGACGATCTCCGCCGGCTCGGCCATGCGGCCGGGGCCGAACTCGCCGCAAGCCATGGCGCCCTCGTTCGGCCCGACCGACAGCACGCCGTCGGCGGCCAGCGCCGCGACGTTGCGCTGCACCACCGGGTGCAGCCACATCCGCACGTTCATCGCCGGCGCGAGCAGCACCCGCTTGTCGGTGGCGAGGAGCAGGGTCGAGGCGAGGTCGTCGGCGAGGCCGCCCGCCATCTTGCCGATGAGATCGGCGGTGGCGGGCGCCACCACCACCAGATCGGCGCTGCGCGACAGCTCGATGTGACCCATCTCGGCCTCGCGCGTCAGGTCGAAGAGCGCGTCGTGCACCGCCTCGCCCGCCAGCGCCGAGACGCTGAGCGGGGTGACGAACTCGGCGCCGCCGCGGGTCAGTACCGGCACCACGGCCGCCCCCGCCTTCGTCAGCAGGCGGATGAGCTCGAGGCTCTTGTAGGCGGCGATGCCGCCACCGATGACGAGAAGGATCCGGCGACCCGCCAGCATGTGCCAAAGCTCCCCTGCGCGCCGCCGGAGACTAGCCCGCCCGGGGCGCGGGCCGCAACCCGCCGGCCCGGGGCCGGCGGTCCTGCCGGGCGGCAACCGTCGCGGGGGGGCGGCGGCGATTGCCCGCCCTGTCGCTCGCGGTCTTGACAGGCGGCGTCGGCCGGCGCACCGGGAGGCGCCATTCCCGGAGGATTGCCATGCCAGACGATCGCCTCATCGTGGGCCTCGACCTGCCCGACGCCGAGAGCGCCGCCACGCTGGTGGACCGGCTGGGACCGGCGGTCGGCTTCTACAAGATCGGCCTCGGGATGCTCGCGACCGGCGGGCTCGACCTCGCGGCGCGGCTGAAGCACGAGGGCCGGCGGGTGTTCCTCGACATGAAGCTGTTCGACATCGGCGCCACGGTGACGGCGGCGACGAAGGGGCTGGTCGGGCGCATCGGCCCGGACTTCCTGACCGTGCAGGGCGACCCGCACGTGGTCCGCGCCGCCGTCGCGGGCCGGGGCACGGCGCCGACGCGGATCCTCGCGATCACGGTGCTCACCTCGCTCGACCGGGGCGACCTCGACGACGGCCTGATGGTCGCGGGCGCGGTCGAGGCGCTGGTGATCGAGCGGGCGCGCCGGGCGTTCGCCGCCGGGGCCGACGGGGTGGTGGCCTCGCCGCACGAGGCGGCGGCGATCCGGGCCCTGCCCGAGGCGGCCGGCAAGGTGATCGTCACCCCGGGCGTCCGTCCCGCCGGCGCCGAGGCCGGCGACCAGAAGCGCATCGCGACGCCCGCCGCGGCGCTGCGCGCGGGCGCCGACCACCTCGTCATCGGCCGGCCGGTCTGGGCCGCCGCCGACCCGGTTGCCGCCGCCCGGGCGATCCTGTCCGAGATCGCCGCCGCCGGAGCCTGAGCTTTGGACGGCCTGAGCTTTGGACGGCCTGAGTTTCAGGCCCGCCGCGAAGGAGCTTGCGCTCCGGGCGCAGGATGGCTGGCCGGCGCCGGCGCGCTATTCTCCCCTGTCCTCAAGGAGCGAAAGGGCCGCCCGTGCAGAGTCTCCCCTACCTCGTGTCCGCGGTCGGCCTCGGCGTGATCGTGGCCTACCAGCCGCTGATGAACGCCATGATCGCCCGGGCGATCGGCAGCTCGTTCGGCGCGGCGCTGATCTCGATCCTCGTCACGCTCGCGGGCATCGTGCTCGTCACCGCCGTCGCCGGGCGCGGCGAGATCTCGCGCGCGACGCTCGGCCCGCTGCCGTGGTGGGTGTTCCTGAGCGGCTTCATCGGCACCGCCTTCGTCGCCGGCGGCGCGCTGATCGCGCCGGTGACGGGCTCGCTCGTCTTCGTCATGTGCATCGTCGCGGGCCAGCTGGTCGGCGCCACGCTGGCCGACCACCTCGGGCTCTTCGGGATCGCGGTGCGCGAAGTGACGCCGCTGCGCCTCGTCGGGCTCGCGCTCGTCGCCTCGGGCGCCGTCATCGCGCTGCGCAACTGATCGCGGACTCTTTCACACCCGCGTTTTTGACCTTCACCTCAGGGTTCTATAGGGTGGCGCTTCGTCGGTCGGGACCAAAATCGTGCTCCTCTGGATTTTCAGGTTTTTCGGGTTTCTGTTCAGCTGGTTGGCCATCGGCGCCATCATGGCGCTCGGCGTGTTGGCCGCCGTGTTCCAGATCTATGGCCGCGACCTGCCCGACTACCAGCAGCTCGCCACCTACGAGCCCGCCACGCTCAGCCGGATCTACACCGGCGAGGGGCAGCTCATGGACGAGTTCGCCCGCGAGCGGCGGATCTTCACGCCGATCGACGAGATCCCGGACCAGATCAAGCAGGCCTTCATCTCGGCCGAGGACAAGAACTTCTACAACCACCACGGCTTCGACCCCCGGGGGATCATCGCCGCGGTCTATGACGCGGCGCTGCACGGCGGCCGGCTGCGCGGCGCCTCGACGATCACCCAGCAGGTGATGAAGAACTTCCTGCTGACGGGCGAGCGCTCCGGCGAGCGCAAGATCAAGGAAATCATCCTCGCGACGCGGCTGGAGAACACGCTCTCGAAGGACGAGATCCTCCAGCTCTATCTCAACGAGATCTTCCTCGGGCAGAACGCCTATGGCGTCACCGCCGCGGCGCAGACCTATTTCGCCAAGTCGCTGGACCAGCTCACCCTGGCCGAGACCGCCTATCTCGCCGCCCTGCCGAAGGAGCCGAGCAACCTGCATCCGGTGCGCGACAAGGCCGAGGCGATCGACCGGCGCAACTACGTGCTGACGCAGATGGCGGCGAACGGCTACGTGTCGCGCGACGAGGCCGAGGCGGCGAAGAAGGAAGACCTCGTCACCGTCCAGTCCGGCGCCATCGTCTCGTCGCGCAGCGAGATGCCGCCGCGCGACTATTTCACCGAGGAGATCCGCCGGCAGCTGTCAGCGAAGTTCGGGGACGACGAGCTGTTCACCGGCGGCCTGTCGATTCGGGCGACGGTGGACCCGAAGCTGCAGGCGGTGGCGGCACAGGCGCTGCGGGACGGGCTCGAGGCCTATGACCGGGGGCTGAAGGTCTATCGCGGCCCTGTGGCCGAGATTGATCCCGCGAGTTTCGACCCGGCGGACGAGGCGAGCTGGCGCAAGGCGCTCTCGACTGCCGCGGTGCCGCGCGACATCACCGACTGGCACCCGGCGGTGATCCTCTCGCTCGGCGAGAAGTCGGCGCGGATCGGCATCGAAGGCGTCCCCGCATCGCCAGAAGGCGACTTCCTGCCGTTCTCGGATGCCGCCTGGGCGCGGGTCCGGGCGAACGACAGCGGCCGGCTGCGGTCGCCCAGCGGGCCCTCCGACCTGTGGAAGGTCGGCGATGTGGTGTTCGTCAAGGCGATCGACAAGGACGGCGGCTTCGACCACTGGAGCTATCGCCAGATCCCGGCGATCCAGGGGGCGTTCATGGCGATGGACACCCAGACCGGGCGCGTCCTCGCGATGCAGGGCGGCTTCTCCTACCAGTCGAGCGTGTTCAACCGCGCGACCCAGGCGCTGCGCCAGCCCGGCTCGTCGTTCAAGCCGTTCGTCTACGCCGCCGCCCTCGACCAGGGCTATTCGCCGGCCACGATCGTGCTCGACGCGCCGATCGAGGTGGCGACGGCGGCAGGCATCTGGACGCCGGAAAACTCGGGCGGCACCTACTACGGCCCGACGCCGCTCCGTACCGGCATCGAGCAGTCGCGCAACCTGATGACCGTGCGCATCGCGCAGGACGTCGGCATGGACACGGTGGCGAAGTACGGCGAGCGCTTCGGCATCTACGACAACATGCCCCACCTGCTCAGCTACTCGCTCGGGGCGGGCGAGACCACGCTCTACAAGATGGTGGCGGCCTACGCGATGCTGGCGAACGGCGGCCTCCGGGTCGAGCCGACGCTGGTCGACCGGGTGCAGGACCGCTACGGCAAGACGATCTACCGCCACGACCAGCGCGACTGCGAGGAGTGCGTCGCCGACGCCGCGGCCGACGCGCCCGACCCGATGATCCATTCGAACGCCGAGCGGGTGATGGACGCGATCACCGCCTATCAGGTCACCTCGATGCTGCAGGGCGCGGTCAGCCGCGGCACCTCGGCCGCGTCGGTCGGCAAGCTCAAGCTGAACCTCGCGGGCAAGACCGGCACCACCAACGAGGCCAAGGACGTCTGGTACGTCGGCTACAGCCCGCGGATCGTCGCCGGCTGCTACATGGGCTACGACAACCCCCGGCCGCTCGGCGAGACCGCGTTCGGCGGCACGCTCTGCGCGCCGATCTTCGTCGACTTCATCAAGCAGGCGATGGCGGGCCAGGGGCCGGTGACGTTCCCGGTGCCGCCGGGCGGGCATTTCATCAAGATCAACCGACACACCGGCCAGCGGCTGCCTGACGACGCCTCCGGCGACGAGGTGCAGGCCGAGTATATCCGCGACGGCCAGGACCTGATGGTCGGCGCCTATGGCACGACCGTGGACGGCGGCTGGAAGATGGGCTCGGACGTGCCGCTGTTCGACGACGTGCGCAACTCGCCGGCGATCGAGCGGGTGACGGTCCGGGGCGAGAGCCGCGCCCTGCCGTCGAAGCCGTCGCTCGGCTCGATGTCGAGCGGCGGGCTGTACTGAGCGAGCGCGCGGAGGGCTTGCCGCGCCGGCTCAGCCCTTGAAGTGCAGCACGCAGATCAGCGTGAAGAGCCGTCGCGCCGTGGCGAGGTCTGTCGCGACCTTGCCGGAGAGCCGTTCGAGCAGCAGCCGGCTGCCCTCGTCGTGGATGCCGCGCCGGCCGGCGTCGATGGCCTCGATCTGCGCCGGGGGCAGGCGCTTCACCGCATCGAAATAGCTCTCGCAGATCCGGAAGTAGTCCTTCACCACCTGATTGAGCGGCGCGAGCGACAGCTCGACCTCGCCCGCCGGGGCGCCGGCCTCGGTCAGGACGCCGAAGACCAGCCGCCGCTCGCGGATGCCGAGGCGGAGGCGATAGGGGCCGGGCGGCACCGTGTCGCCGGGCAGGCCGAAGCGGTTTCCCTCGAGCAGGTCGAAGATCGCCACGCGGCGCTCCTGCTCCACTTCAGGCGTCGGCGCGGGCAGGCCGGTCTCGTCGAGCGTCACCTCGACCAGCCGGTCGGTCGACGGCTCGGCGGTCATCGGCCTGGCTCCGCGTTCAGCCGCTGCAACCGGGCCGTGACGGACAACCCGTGCGCTTCGAGCCCTTCCGAGGCCGCGAGGCAGGCGGCGGCAGGCCCGAGCGCGCGCAGCGCCTCGGGCGTCAGGCGGGCGATGGTGGTGCGCTTCAGGAAGTCGAGGACCGACAGCCCGGAGGAGAACCGGGCCGAGCGGGCGGTCGGCAGGACGTGGTTCGGGCCGCCCACGTAGTCGCCGATCGCCTCGGGGGTCAGCGCGCCGATGAAGATCGCCCCCGCGTGTCGGACGCGCGCCGCCAGCGCCTCGGCATCGGCGGTGCAGATCTCCAGGTGCTCCGGCGCGAGGCGGTCGGCGATCGCCACCGCCTCGTCCCAGTCGGCGACGGTGATGATCGCCCCGAAGTCGCGCCAGCTCGCACCGGCGATCTCGCGCCGGGCCAAGGTCTCGAGACGGGCCTC
This sequence comes from Amaricoccus sp., assembly GCF_047602525.1. Classification (GTDB taxonomy): domain Bacteria; phylum Pseudomonadota; class Alphaproteobacteria; order Rhodobacterales; family Rhodobacteraceae; genus Amaricoccus. The sequence continues at coordinate 3,524,650 of NZ_JASGHB010000001.1, read as the reverse complement.
GACGGCGGCGGCGACCCGCCGGCCGAAGCCGGCATCGTCGGTGACGAGGATCGACTGCGCCGCGCTGTCGTGCTCGGCCTGCGCCAGCAGATCGAGGGCGAGCCAGTCGGGATCGTTGTCGGCGTCGGCGATCACCAGCACCTCGCTGGGGCCGGCGATCATGTCGATGCCGACCCGGCCGAAGACCCGGCGCTTCGCCGCGGCGACCCAGGCGTTGCCGGGCCCGGTGATCTTGTCGACCGGGGCGATCGTCGCGGTGCCGTGGGCAAGCGCCGCGATCGCCTGCGCCCCGCCGATGCGCCAGACCCGGCCGACCCCGGCGAGGCGCGCGGCGAGCAGCACCAGCGGGTTCACCTCGCCACGCGGGGTGGGGGCGCAGATCTCGATGCGCGGGACGCCGGCCACCCGGGCGGGAATGGCGTTCATCAGCACCGACGACGGGTAGGAGGCGAGCCCGCCCGGGACGTAGAGGCCGGCGGCGGAGACCGGGGTGAAGCGCCAGCCGAGCTCGGCGCCGGTCGCGTCGGTCCAGCGGGCATCGGCCGGGCGCTGGCGTTCGTGGTAGGCGTGGATGCGCGCCGCCGCCAGCTCGAGCGCGGCGCGCTCGGTCGCGGGAACGGTGGCGATGGCCGCGTCGATCTCGGCCTCGGAGAAGGCCAGCGTCTCCGGGGTCAGCTCCAGCCGGTCGAAGCGGGCGGTCAGCTCGATCACCGCCGCGTCGCCCCGCTCCGCGACGTCGGCGATGATCCGGGCCACGTCGGCGTCGACGTCGGCATCGGACTCGCGCTTCTGCGCGAGCAGCGCGGCGAAGCGGGCGGCGAAGTCGGGATCGCTGGTGGCGAGGTGCTGGGGCATCGCGGATCTCCTCGGCGGCGAGCCATAGCCGCTCGCGGCCGCCCACTCAACCGTCGGCGAGGAACCGGCGCAGCAGGTCGGCGACGACCACCGGCGCATCGACGTGCAGCCCGTGCCCGGACCAGGGGAAATCCAGCAGCCGCGCGCCGGGAATGCGCTCGGCCAGCGCCACCGTCTCGGCGCGCGTAGCATAGGGATCGGCGTTCCCGCGCATCAGCAGCACCGGGCAGGCGATCGACCGAACGCTCTCGCCGGGATAGCCGTCGGTGCCGGGATCGAGCCAGAGCCGGCGGATCTGGGCGATCAGGCCGGCAAGGTCGGGCTCGGGGTTCGCGGCGTGATAGACACTCCAGGCATCGCGGGACGTCTCGCGAAAGCTCTCGGGCGTGATGCCGCCGATCAGAGCCGCGACCGGATCGTCGGGCAGGAGCCGCCAGGTCGCGCCGATGGTGGCGAGCCGGGCGAGGCGCGGCCAGCCCGCGGCGGCGAGCCGCAGGCCGGTGATCGCGCCATCGCTGAAGCCGAGGAGGGTCACACCCTCGAGGCCGAGCTGCGCGGCCACCGCCTGCACGTCGGCGGCGAGACGGGCATAGGACAGCCGGGCCCGGCCGAGCGTCGAGCCGCCATGGCCGCGGCTGTCGAGCCCGATCAGGCGGGCGTGCGGCGCAAGATGCGGCGTCAGCGCATCGAAGTCGTTGATCGTCCCGAGGCCGCCGGGCAGCAGCAGGACGGGCGGGCCGTCCGGGCGGCCGATCTCCTCGACCCAGAGCCGGGCGCCCGCCACCTCCAGATGGTGGCCGCCGGTGTGGGTGAAGCGCGGCTTCATGTGCCCGGGTGGCTCGGCGCGTGGCCCGACAGCGCCTCGTAGGGTCGGGTGACGTCGGTCAGCGTCGCGTCCAGGCATTCGACGTCGAGCGCGATCTCGCCATCGCCCGCGAAGACGAGCCGCACCCGCCCGGCCCCGTCCTCGCCGGGCTCGAAGCCGACGGAGAGCAGCGCGAGCACGGTCGCCTTGTCGGCCGGATCGACACCCTCGCTGCGCGCGGCGAGCACGTCGTCGAAGACGAGCAGCGTGCGCACCCGCTCGAACGGCCGACCCTGCAGACGGGCCGCCTCGGCATCCTCCCAGCGAAAGCGGTTGAGCAGCAGGGTGAACCGCCGCCGCCGCCGCGCCCAGGCGATTTCCCCCGTCTCCGCCACCGCGTCCTGCAGCAGCGCCGAGACCACGGCCAGATCGTCGACCGACTCCGCCCGCAGGCGCAGCGGCCGCTCGACGCCATCCTCGAAGCGTGCGTCCTGCGGCGGGGCGCCCTGCGGGCGGGCGTCCTGCGGCACGCTCATGCCACCCGCTCGGCGATGCGCTCGATCGACGCGCCGCAGGCGGATAGCTTTTCCTCCACCCGCTCATAGCCGCGGTCGAGGTGATAGACCCGGGCGACCAGCGTCTCGCCCTCGGCCGCGAGGCCGGCAAGGATCAGGCTGACGCTGGCGCGCAGGTCGGTCGCCATCACAGGCGCACCCTTCAGCTTCTCGACGCCGGTCACGGTGGCGGTGCCGCCATGCACCTCGATCCGTGCGCCCATGCGGGTCAGCTCCGGCGCGTGCATGAAACGGTTCTCGAAGATCTTCTCCTCGAGATGGCTCACCCCGTTGGCGAGCGTGAGCAGCGCCATCATCTGCGCCTGCAGGTCGGTCGGAAATCCCGGGAACGGCTCGGTCGTCACGTCGACCGCGCCGACATGGCCGTTCATCCGGCGCACCCGCAGGCCGGAGTTGGTGGTCGCCACCTCGATCCCCGCCTCCTCCAGCTTGTCGGCAAAGGCCGCGACCAGATCCCGCCGCCCGCCGACCAGCTCGACCTCGCCGCCGGTGATCGCGGGCGCGAGCATGTAGGTGCCAAGCTCGATCCGGTCGGCCACCACCGGGTGCGTCGCGCCCGACAGCCGGTCGACACCCCGGATCTCGATCGTGTCGGTGCCCTCGCCCTGGATCTGCGCCCCCATCCGGCGCAGGCAGTGCGCCAGATCGACGATTTCCGGCTCCCGCGCCGCGTTCTTCAGCACCGTCGTGCCGCGGGCCAGCGTCGCGGCCATCAGCAGATTCTCGGTGGCGCCGACCGAGACGAACGGAAACTCGAACGTCGCGCCCTTCAGCCCGCCCGTCGCCGTCGCGTGGACATAGCCCTCGCGCAGGTCGATGGTGGCGCCGAGCGCCTCGAGGCCCTTCAGGTGCAGGTCGACCGGCCGCGCCCCGATGGCACAGCCGCCGGGCAGCGACACCACCGCGTGCCCGTCCCGCGCCAGCATCGGCCCGAGCACCAGGATCGAGGCGCGCATCTTGCGCACGATCTCGTAGTCCGCCCGGTGGTTGGTGATCGCTTCCGATCCGATGACCAGCACCCGCCCCTGCTGCAGGCTCGCCACCTCGCAGCCCAGCGACTGCAGGAGCGCGGTCATGGTGCGGATGTCCGACAGCCGCGGCGCGTTGGTCAGCGTCACCGGCTCGTCGGTGAGCAGCGCCGCGGGCATCAGCGTCAGGCAGGCGTTCTTCGCGCCCGAGATCGGGATCGTGCCGCTGAGGCGCCTGCCGCCCCGCACGAGGATGCTGTCCATGCTCCGCCTCTTTTCACTCTTCTTGGTCGCCGGCGTCGCCGGGCCGGTCGACATCCACAGCGTCCGCCGCCGCCCGCGCCCGCCCCTGGGACTTGCGCCGGGCGAGGTTCGCCCGCAGCGCCCCCGCGAGCCGTTCGTCCCGGCCACCCCCGCCCTTCGCCGGCCGGTCGTTGCCGGCGGCGGTCGGAGGAGGGCTGTCGCCGGGCGCGCGGGTCTCGGTCATCGACGCTTTCTCTACCCGATGGTGACGATCCGGTCCAGAATGCCCGTTGAAGCCACCGCGCGCCTCGGCTATGAGGCCCGACACCGGGATTCGCTGCGGTAGCTCAGTGGTAGAGCACTCCCTTGGTAAGGGAGAGGTCGAGAGTTCAATCCTCTCTCGCAGCACCATCAACCCTCCAAAAAACAAGCGGCTAGGCGGGAACGGCGGTCGGGTCGGATCGGTGCGCCACGCTATCCCTTGGCGGAATCAGGCCCATAGCAGGATAGGCTCTCTCGGCGGCACCGTTTGCGCGCTTGAACGATCGCGTCCGAACTGAAGAAGCCTTGACCTGTTTCCCTCAAGCAAGTCATCCGGGCAGGTATATCGTCCTGTGTGGCGCCAGAGCCCCGAGGAACGCCTCATCGTGGCTGACCGCCAGCACCGCGCCGTCATAGTCGGCCAGCGCGGCTTCAAGCGCCGCGATGCCGTCAAGATCAAGGTGATTGGTCGGTTCGTCCAGGATCAGCAACATCGGCGGCGGCACCGCGCCAAGCACACAGGCGAGACCGGCGCGCAGACGTTCGCCACCGCTCAATTCACCCGCCCGCCGCAAGGCATCCGCTGCCCGGAAACCGAACCGCGCCAGCGCCGCATGGGCTGTGTGCCGATCCGACATGGGGTTCAGGTGCAAGAAATTGTCATGCAGGCTCCGCGCCGGATCGAGCAGACCGACATGCTGGTCAAGCTGCGCGAAGGGCACCGTCCGCTCGACATGCCCGCGTTGCGGCGCGATCTGCCCCGTGATCATCTTCAGAAGCGTGGTCTTGCCGCTGCCATTCGGCCCGGCGATGACGATGCGCTCGGGGCCGGTGATCGTCAGGGACAGATCGCGGATGACAGGGCGGGTGGCGTCATAGCCGCCGGTCACCGCATCCAGCCGCAATACCGTCCTGCCGGGGGCAAGGCCGGTCGGCGGAAGGTCCATGCGCAGCGGTTGCAGAACCTCGATCCGGTCGCGCGCCGCAGAGAGGGCCTCTGCCGCCGCTTCGCGCCGGGCTTCGCGCAGGCGCGCACCCACACCGCCAGACGCCTCGGCCCAGCCCTTCGCGGCATCCATCAGGATTTTCGGCTGATCCCCCCTGGCCCGCGCCTTCTGCCCGGCGCTGTCCTTGCGGGCCTTGCGCTCCGCAGCCTGCTGCGCGCGCCGGACCGTCTCTCTGCCAGCCTGTTCCGCATGTGCGAGGTCGCGGGCCACCGCCTCCAGTTCTGCCTCCCTGCGCTGCCGGTAGGCGCCGTAGTTCCCGCCATACCGGGTCACACCCAGCGAGGTCATTTCGACGATGGCGTCCATTTCCTCCAGCAGGGCGCGATCATGGCTGACGATGACCGCGCCTCCCGTCCAACCCCGAATAAGGTCGATAACGGCCCCACGTCCGTCACGGTCGAGATTGTTGGTCGGCTCATCCAGAAGCAGGAAATCCGGCCCGGCAAGGATCAGGGCCGCAAGGGCCGCCCGGCTGCGCTGGCCGCCAGACAGCATCGCGAGGGGGGTCTCGGCATCGCAGGACAGACCGCAACGCAGAAGCGCCGCCTCGATCCGCGAGGGCAAGGTCCAGTCCGCATCGGCGAGTTCGCCTGCATCCGCGAGCCCCGCCTCGGCCCGGTCCAGAAGATCGAGGGCAGCGCGAACGCCAAGCAGATCGGCGATGGTGTCCTCGGGACGCTCCATCGCATCCTGTCGCATCATTGCTATGGTGCCGGAAGCCCTCACAAGACCCGAACTTGGCCGAAGGTCGCCCGAGATCAGCCGCAGGAGCGTGCTTTTCCCGGCGCCATTGCGGCCGACTATGCCGGTGCGTTCAGGCCCGAAGGTCAGGTTGAGGTCGGTGAAAAGTGGCGTGCCGTCAGGCGTGGACCAGAACACGTTGGACAGGACAATGGATGCGGGCATGGGGCAATACTTCTCGCAGCGAAACCGGGCGGGCGAATGCGGCGAGACTCGAATCCATGTCGAGAACACCCGATAAGTTGCTGAGACGAATGTAGGTTCGACAAGGTGGAATGCAACAACTCGCAAGGTCGTAGCACGCCGGAGCAGCCAATGGCGCGGACTGCGAAATGCGTCGAGCGGGGCGCCGTCCGCGCGAACGCTCTCGGCTCAGGATCCACAGGCCTGGCGCCGCTTGCCGTTGTGCGACGGGGTGGGCCGGAAGCAACCCACCCAACGTCGTGATGATGGCCCTGCACGCTCGGCTCGGAGGTCGTTGCCGTCTAGGTTCGCGGCGCTTGGGCGCGGGACAGGGAGGACCGCTGCCTCCCGCCCTCCCCCCTCAGCCCTTGAGCAGCCGGTCGCGGATCTCCGAGACGGCTGCCGCGTGCGCCTCGAAGCCCTCGTAGGTCGCGAGCGTGCGCGCGTGGCGGGCGAGCTCGGGATAGGCGGGCGAGGTCACGTGCACGACCGAGGTGCGCTTGACGAAATCGAAGACCGAAAGCGGCGAGCCGGTGCGGGCCCAGCCGCTCGTCGGCAGCACGTGGTTCGGCCCGATGACGAAGTTGCCGAGCGTCACCGGGCTGTGGCGGCCGAGCAGGATCTCGCCCGCGGTCTCGATCGCCCCGAGATAGCGGAAGGGCTCGTCGGCGAGGATCTCGAGGTGCTCCGGCCCGTAGTCGTTGACGAAGGCGATCGCCTCGGCCTCGTCGCGGGCCAGCACGACGCCGCCGATCGGCCCGCCGAGCACCGCCTGCGAGAACCCGCGCCGCTGCTCGCCCATCGCCGCCCAGTAGCCGGGGATGGCCGCGATGGCCGCCTCGGCCACCCGCCGGCTCCAGGTCACGAGATAGGCCGAGCTGTCGGGGCCGTGCTCGGACTCGATCAGGAGGTCGAGCCCGGCGAGGCGCCCGTCCGCGGTCTCGTCGGCCAGCACGATCAGCTCCGACGGGCCGGCCGGCGTGCCGGTGTCCATGACGTGCGCCACCCGCCGCTTGGCCGCCACCACCCACGGGCTGCCCGGCCCGACGATCTTGGCGCAGGCGGGAATCGTCTCGGTGCCGTAGGCGACGGCGGCCACCGCCTGCGCGCCGCCAGCCTTGTAGACCCGCCCGATCCCGACCATCCGCGCCGCGACGAGGGTGGCCGCGTCGATGCGCCCGTCCGGCCCCGGCGGCGTGACGATGGCGATCTCGGGCACGCCGGCGACCTTGGCCGGGATGCTCGACATCAGCGCAACCGACGGAAACGCCCCCTTGCCGCGCGGCACGTAGCAGGCGACCGACGGGATGGCGCGGGTCCGCTCGCCGGCGAAGGCGCCGGGGCGGATCTCGTGCAGCCACATCTCCTCGGGCTTCTGGTCCTCGTGGAAGCGGCGGATCGAGTGCGCGGCGAACTCCATCGCCTCGCGCACCTCCGGCTCCAGCGCGGCCTCGGCAGCGTCGAAGTCGGCCTCGGTCGCGGCAATGGCGCCGGCCTCCACCGGGGAACGGTCGAAGTCCCGGGCGAAGCGGGCGAGCGCCGCGTCGCCCTCGGCACGGACGGCAGCGATGATCGAGTCGACCCGCGCCTCGAAGGCCGAGAGATCGGCCTCGGTCCGGGTCAGCAGCCGCTTGCGGGCATCGGGCGACAGGGTGGCGAGATCGTGGAGGTTGATACGGGTCATGGGCTTCTCAGATCGAGGCGAGGATGCCGCCATCGACTGGCAGGCAGGTGCCGGTGATGTAGCGCGCGGCGTCGGAGAGAAGGAAGACCGCGGCGCCGGAAAGGTCGTCGAGCGCCCCGAAGCGGCCGGCCGGGATCTTCGCCAGCATCGCGTCCTGCCAGCCGGGGCTCTGGTAGAATCCTTCGGTCATTGCCGTGCGGAAGTAGCCGGGCGCCAGCGCGTTCACCCGGATGCCGAGCGGCGCCCACTCGGCGGCAAGCGCCCGGGTCATCCCGAGCAGGCCGGACTTCGACGCGCCATAGGGCACGGCGGTCGGGATGCCGCGCTCGGACGTGAGCGAGCAGAGGTTGAGGATCGCCCCGCCCTGCCCCGCCGCCATCACGCGCGCCGCGGCCTGGGCGGCGAAGAACGCGCCCTTGAGGTTGGTGTCGAGGATCAGGTCCCACGTCGCCTCGTCCACGTCGAGCGACGGCGCCACCTGCTCGACGCCGGCGTTGTTGACGAGGATGTCGAGCCCGCCGAGGGCGTCGGCGGCCCGGGTGGTCGCGTCACGGATCGAGGCGACCGAGGTCACGTCCATGGCGACGGCGACGTCCCCGGCCAGCGCCGCCGGATCGCGCGCCGCCACGGCCACCCGTGCCCCGGCCTCTGCCAGAGCCGCGGCGAGGGCGCGGCCGATGCCGCGGCTCGCCCCGGTGACGAGGGCCCGGCGGCCCGCGAGCGCGCTCACGCCAGGGCTCCGTCGAGGCCCGCCGCCACGATCGACTCGGCGCGGATCTCGTCGAGGACGGCGCGGTGCAGCGTCTGGAACGCGGGCGATGCCACCATGTCATAGTGCCGCGGCCGCGGCAGGTCGATCGGCACGACCGTCTTGATCCGCCCCGGCCGGTTGGTCATCACCGCCACCCGGTCGGAGAGATAGACCGCTTCCTCGACATCGTGGGTGATGAACAGCACGGTCAGCCGGTGCCGTTCCCAGATCCGGGTCAGGAGTTCCTGCATGTGGTGGCGGGTAAGCGCGTCGAGCGCGCCGAACGGCTCGTCCATCAGCAGCACGTCCGGCCGGTAGGACAGCGCGCGGGCGATGGCGACGCGCTGCTTCATCCCGCCCGACAGCTCCGCCGGATAGGCCGAGGCGAAGTCGGAGAGCCCGACGAGCGCGAGATGCGCCCCCGCCACCTCGCGCGCCTCGGCCCGCGAGCGGCCCGCCTCGCGCAGCGCGAACTCGACGTTGCCGAGCGCCGTCAGCCATGGCAGCAGGGTGTAGCTCTGGAACACCACGCCGCGGTCGCGGCCCGGTCCCAGAACCGGCCGCCCGTCGAGCGTGACGGTGCCGGCCGTCGGCACGTCGAGCCCGGCAACGATCGAGAGCAGCGTCGACTTGCCGCAGCCCGAGGTGCCGACGAGGGTCACGAACTCGTTCGCCCCGACCGCGAGATCGACGCCGGCGAGCGCCACGGTCTCGCCCCGGTCGGTGGCAAAACTGCGGCCGAGGCCCGAGATGACCAGCTTGTCGGTCATGCCCGCACCGCGAGGTAGCGGAACATCCGCCGGCCGGCGGCCTTCATCGCCTGATCGGTCAGGAGGCCGAGAACGCCGAGGAGCAGCAGGTAGCCAAAGATCAGGTCGGTCTGGAAGAACCGCTGCGCCGTGGTGATCCGGTAGCCGAGGCCCGATGTCGCGGCGACCAGCTCGGCGAGGACGAGCCACGTCCATGCCCAGCCGAGGCTGATGCGCAGCGAATCCCAGATCGCCGGCAGGGCCGAGGGCACGACGATGCGCGTGAGGATGCGCCGCTCGGGCATTTCCAGCGTGCGCCCGAGGTTCAGGAAGTCGCGCGGCACCGACTTCACGTTGTCCATGATGAGCAGCACCTGCTGGAAGAAGGTGCCTATGAAGATGATGAGGAACTTCTGCGTGTCAGTCGGCCCGGCCCAGAGGATCGTCAGCGGCACGAAGGCGACGACCGGCATGTAGCGGATGAAGTCGACCAGCGGCTCGATCGCCGCCTCCCACCCGCGATAGCAGCCGATGAGCACGCCGACCGGCAGCGCGATCGCCGTCGAGATCAGGAAGCCGACGGTGATCCGGTAGAGGCTGACCGACAGGTCCGCGACGAGCTGCCCCGACGCCCAGAGCGCGGCGAGGCGGGCGGCGACCTTGCCCGGCGGCGGCAGGAACAGCGGCTGCACGAGGCCCGCCGCCGTCACGCCCCACCAGACGACGAAGAGCGCGCCGAAGACGGCGGCCGCGATGGCGACGAAGCGCCCCGCGGCCATCCGGCCACCGATCCCGAAGGCCCGGCGGCTACTTCCCGACGGCATCGACGAAACGGGCGTCGATGGCTCCGCTCATGTCGACCGGACCGGCGAGGATGCCGGCCTTGACCGCGGCGGCCTCGACGTCGGGCACGATCTTCGTCGTGAAGGCCCCGGGCAGCTCGGCGGCATTGTCCTGCATCGAATAGTAGACGACGCCATCGAACGCGGTCGCCAGCTCGTCGGGTTTCGCGCCCACCGCCTCGGCGATGATCGCGCGCCCGCCGGCCGTGTCGGCCTTGTAGTCGGCGAGCGCCGCGTCCCAGGCGCGCAGCAGCGCCGCGACGGCACCCGGGCGCTCCTTCAGGAACTCGTCGCGCACGACGAAGACGTCGGAGACGAGGCCGGGATCCTCGCCCGCCGAGTAGATCATCTTGACCTTCGGGTCCTGCTGCATCGCCAGCGTCAGGTACGGCTCGTAGGTCACGGCCGCCGGCACCTGGCGCGCGATGAGCGCGGCGCCTGCATCGGAGGCCGGCATCGGCACCTTCTCGATGTCGGTGATGGTCATGCCGTGCGCGGCGAGGGCGTAGTTCAACAGGATGTCGCTCGTCGTGCCTTCCTCGTAGGCGACCTGCTTGCCCTTCAGCCCGGCGATGTCGGTCGCCGACCCGTCGGTCAGGATCGCGTCGGCGGTCTTCGAGACGTCGAGGAGCGCCACGATCTTGATCGGCAGGCCGTTGGCGATGAAATTCATCGCCGTGTGCGTCGCGATGTTGCCCGCCTGAAGCTGGCCGGCGGCAAGCGCGGCGTTGATGTCGGCGTCGGTGTTGAAGTTGACGACCTCGACGTCATCGAGCCCCTGCGCCGCGAAGAGCCCCTTCTTGTCGGCGATGTGCCATTGGCCATAGCCGAGCCACGGCTCGATCCCCATCTTGATCGGCCCCGGCTCCGGCTTGCCCGGCACCTCCTGCGCGCCGGCCAGCGCCGCGCCGGCGCCGAGCAGCACGAGCGCGAGAAGTCCGGCCCGGAGGGTCCTCCGCCGGCCTGATTCCAGAGTCATGTCGGTTCGCCCCTCTCCTGCAACACCGCGCATCTGATCCGAGCCGCGCGCGCCGGTCAACGGCGCGCGCGGCCGTTTTCAGCGGGCGAGGATCGCGCGGAGGACGCGGGCGAGGTCCTTCTCAGGCGAGTCGGAACCGCCGGTGGCGCGCCATGCGACATGGTGGTCGGGGCGGACCAGCAGGCAGCCGCTGTCGCGGATTTCCGAGACGCGCGCCCACTCGCCGCTGTGATCGACATAGGTCTGGCGCGGGCCGATCACGTGGACGGCGAGGTCGAGGCCGAGATCGGCGGCCACGGCGCGCGCCGCGGCGGCCCACGGCTCGCCGCCGAGGCCGGTCAGCAGCGTGAAGCGGCCGTGGCCGCAGAGATCGAGGGTCGACACCTCGGCGCCCCCGTCGCGGCGGTAGAGCCAGGCATGGGGCAGGCGCGCGCCGGGCCAGGTCGTCGGCTGGTAGTGGAGATCCGGATCGAGCTCGAAGGCGGGCTCGATCTGGCCGTCGGGGACGATGGCGCCGGAGCGGTAGCGCTGGTTCATCTCGACGCCGTGGGCGTCGAACTCGTACTTCTTGAAGGCGATGGCGCGGCGGATCGCCTCGCGCTGCGCCTCGGCCTCGGGCGTGCCCCCGGTGCGGGCCTGAAGGTTCTTCTGCATCTGGTCGGGGTCCACCCCCTCGGCCATGCCGAGCGCCGCGAAGATCGGGCCGGTCTCGCCGATCGACTGGTTGGCGCGGGTGACGATCTGCTTCGCGATCGGCGCGCGCTCGGCGTCGTAGCTGGCGAGGAGGTGCTCGCCGGCCTCGCCCCTCAGCACCATGGCGAGCTTCCACGCGAGGTTGAAGGCGTCCTGGATCGAGGTGTTGGAGCCGAGGCCGTTCGAGGGCGGGTGGCGGTGGATGGCGTCGCCCATGCAGAAGACCCGGCCCTCGCTGGTGCGGGTGGCGTAGTAGTTGTTCACGGTCCAGGTGCTGACGGAGAGCAGCTCGATCTCGAGGTCGGGGTCGCCGATCAGCTGGCGGGCGACGCCGGTGGCGAACTCGGGCGAGACCTCGGGCTCGGGGCCGTCGATGTCGTAGCCCCAGACAATCAGCCACTCGTTCCACGGGCGGACCATGCGGACGAGGCCCATGCCGATGCCGCCGACGTCGGCGCCGGGCTGCATCACCCAGTAGAGGACCGAGGGGCGGTGTGCGACGTACTTCGACAGGTCGGCGCGGAACAGGATGTTCATCGAGCCGCCGACGCCCATCTTGCCCTCGAACGGCAGGCCGGCGTGCTCGGCGACGAGGGATTTGCCGCCGTCGGCCCCGACGAGATACTTCGAGCGGATGGTGAGTTCCTTGCCGGTCAGGCGGTCCCGGCAGGTGGTGGTGACGCCGGCCTCGTCCTGCACGTGGGAAAGGTACTCGGTCGACATCCGCGCCTGGGTGCCGCGGGAGCAGGCCGTCTTGAAGAGCAGCGGCTCCATGTAGGTCTGCGGCAGGTCGTTCATCTTCGTCGGCGAGGACATGAGGTGCTCGGCCGCGGACAGCGGGTGGTTGCCCCACGCCTTCATCCGGCCGATCTCCTCGCCCGCGAGGCTTTCGCAGAACACGTTCTCGCCCATCAGCGCCTGATGGGTCGCGAAGAGATAGGCCTCGTCCTCGACGTCGCGGCCGAGGTCGCGCAGGACCTCCATCGCGCGCTGGTTGGTGATGTGGGCGCGGGGGGTGTTGGCGAGCCAGCGGTAGCGGTTGATCGCCATGTTGGCGATCCCGTAGGTCGAAAGCAGCGCGGCGGTGGCAGCGCCGGCCGGGCCGGTGCCGATGACCAGCACGTCGGTTGTAATGTCAGGCATGGTTTCCTCCCAAGGTCGGCCGGGCGCGGACTTCGCCGCGTCCCGCGTGTCTCAATCGGCAGCCGGGGCGTCCCCTGCCCAGGCGGCGCGCAGCAGCTTGCGAATGCCCTCGCGGGTCACCGGGCGGGGGTTCCAGTAGGGGTTGGCGGTGGCGAGGTCGGCCGCGCGGTCGAGGTCGGCCTCGGCGAGGCCGAGGTCGCGGAGCGCCATCGGCGCGCCCGACTCCCTCGCAAACCGCCAGAGGCCGAGTCCCGGGTCGTCCCCGCCGAACAGCTCGGCGACCGGCGCGAGCAGGTCGGGGACCGCGGCCGCATTGAATGCAATGGCGTGGGGCAGGACGACGGCGTGGGTCTCGGCGTGCGGCAGGTCGAAGCTGCCACCGAGGGTGTGGCAGAGCTTGTGGTGCAGCGCCATGCCCACCTGCCCCAGCACGGTGCCGCAGAGCCACGCGCCGTAGAGCGTTTCCGAGCGCGCGGGCAGGTCGGCCGGCGCGGCGATGACCGCCGGCAGGCTGTCGCGGAAGGCGCGCAGGCCCTCGACCGCCATCAGCGAGGAGAGCGGCGAGCGGTCGCGGGCGTAGAGCCCTTCCGCAGCGTGCGCCATGGCGTTGAGCGCGGAGGTGACGGTGAGGCCGACGGGCAGGGTCGCGACCAGCTCGGCGTCGTAGAGAATGACCTCGGGCTGGACCGCTGGCGAGGTCAGCGTCGTCTTCACGCCGTTCTCGGTCTGGCCGAGGATGCCCGTCGCCTCGGACCCGGCGTAGGTCGTCGGGACGACGATCTGCGGCAGGTCGGTGCGCAGCGCGATGGCCTTGCCGAGTCCGGTGGTCGAGCCGCCGCCGACGGCAACGAGGACATCCGCACCGATCTCGCGGGCGTAGGCCGTCGCCGCCTCGGAAATATCCACGGGCGTGTGCATCGCGGCGCCGGTGAAACGGCCGGCGGTACGCGCGCCGCAGCAGGCCGCGAACTCGTCGGCGGTGGCCGCCTGATGCGGTGTCGTCAGGATCAGGGCGCGGCGCGCGCCGAGGGCGTCGATCTCGTCGGCCACGGCGCGGCGGACCCCGGCACCGAAGCGGACGCGCACGGCGGCGCTGCGTGCGGTGAACGCATCACGGAAGAAGGACAAGTGGCGTCTCCCCTCTGGCTTTGGCGGCAACCCTATACCCACTCGTTGCCGATATTGATCGGAACGGGCGGGCGTTATATCGCTCTGCGGTATGAAGATCGACAGCGAGCACCTGGAGATACTGGCGGCGATCGTCGAGAAGGGCGGGCTGACCGAGGGCGCGGACGCGCTCGGCAAGTCGCAGCCGTCGGTCTCGCGCAGCATGGCGCTGCTCGAGGAGCGCATCGGCCTGCCGCTGTTCGAGCCGGGGCGCCGGCCGCTGCGGCCGACGGAGCTCGGCGCCAGCCTCGCGCGGCTCGGGGCGCGGATCCGCGCGGCAAACCAGGAGGCGAGCCTGCTGGTGCGGCGGTTCCGGCAGGGGGGGGCCGGGCGGCTCCGGGTCGGCGGATCGCCGATCTTCATGGACGGCGTGGTCTCGACGATGATCGCCGAGTTCCAGTGCCGCAACGCCGACGTGCAGATCGACCAGTCCTACGGCTATCTCGATGCGCTGGCGACCGGGCTCCGCAACGGCGGGCTCGACCTCGCGATCCTGCCGCTGCACCCGAGCCAGGTGCCGGCGGACATGCGCTTCGTGCCGCTGCTCTCGGGGCGGAATGTCATTGCCTGCCGGGCGAGCCATCCGCTGACCCGGGTGAAGGCGATCACCCTCAGCGACATCGCGCCCTACGCCTGGATCGCCCCGCCAGCGGACAGCCCGCTCTTTCGCGACCTGCAGCGGGCGCTGAAGTCGATCGGACAGGAGGATTTTCGCGTCAACTTCTCCGGCGGGTCGCTGGCGTCGATCCAGTCGGTGCTGACCGGATCCGACGCGCTGACGGTGCTGCCGTATTCGGTGGTGTTCCTGTCGCGCCGGACGGTGCCGCTCGAGGCGCTGCCGCTCCGGATCGAGCATCCCGACCGGCAGCTCGGCCTCCTGACCGTGACCGACCGGCAGGGTCCGCCGGCCCTGCGCCATTTCGCCGGGTTCCTCGAGACCGAGTGCCAGCGGCTGCAGGCGCGGATGGACCACGAGCAGCAGGTGACGCGGCGGCGCGGCTAGGGCGGGGCTACTTGAGCGCGACATAGCCTTCGGGGTCGAGCTGGGCGATGCGGACGGCGATGTGCCGGCCGGTGGCGGCGCCGATCGTCTCGCGCAGTCGCGCGGCCGCCGCCGCCACCACCTCGCGGGTCCGCTCCGGGCCGGACAGGATGTTGAGCTCGACGTTGACCGGCGGCTGGTCGGGCAGGCCGAGGACGGGGATCACGGCGAACTGACAGGCCGACCGATCGACGGCAAAGTCGCCGCAGAGCTGATCGCGCAGGCCGGGAAGCAGCGCGGCGAGGTCGCTCCGAAGCGCCGGATACTGGGTCTCGTCGACGAAGATCTTGACGTTGGGCATCGGCTCACTCCCGGACCAGCACGAAATCGAAGGGTGAGCGCCAGAGCGTATCGCCGGGGGCACCGGGCTCGTAGGGGGCGACGAGGCTGTCCTTGACGCCGAAGACCGCATCCGACGTGAGGTAGGTGTCGCCGCCGACGAAGGTGTGGGTCACGAGCTTCTGGAAGCCCGGCGCGGTCACGAGGTAGTGCATGTGCGCCGGGCGGTAGGGGTGGCGGCCGAGCTGCGCCAGCATCTGCCCGACGGGGCCGTCGTCGGGGATCGGATAGCTGACCGGCCGGATGCCGCGGAAGGAATAGCGCCCGTCCGCCCCGGTTATGAAGCGGCCGCGGTTGTTCCACTTCGGCTGGATGCCCGGCTGCTGCACGTCATAGAAGCCGTCGGCGTTGTCGGACCAGACGTCGACGGTGGCGCCCTCGATCGGCGCGCCGTCGATGCCGAGCACGCGCCCCTCGAAGAGACAGCTCTCGCCCTTGCCGTCGAGCGAGATGTTCGCACCCATCGCGCGGATCGGCGCGTCGGCGACATGGAACGGGCCGAAGACGGTGTTTTCGGTGGCGCCGGCGGGGCGGCGGTTGTTGATCGCGTCGACGAGCATCGAGAAGCCGAGGACGTCGGAGAGGAGGATGAACTCCTGCCGCTCGCCGGAGCAGATCTGGCCGGTGCGGGTGAGGAAGGCGATCGCCGTCTCCCACTCGCCCTGCGTGAGCTGCACGTCCTTGGCGAAGGCGTGAAGGTGACGAACGAGGCTCGCCATCACCTCGGCGAGGCGCGGGGCGGTGTCCGGTCCCATGCGGGCGTTGACCGTCTCGGCGGACGCGGCTTCGGTAAAGTAGGTCATGGGGTCCTCCGGGATCAGGAGACAGGGGAGTGCGGCGCCGCGTGCCCGAGGGGCGCCGGGTCGAAGCCGGTGCGCTCGACGAAGCTGCCCCAGAGGCCGCGGCGGGCGAAGAGCATGATCGCGATGCCGATCAGGCCGAGGACGATCAGGTAGACCGTGCCGTAGTCGGAGAGCAGCCGCTCGAGGCCGTAGAAGACGAGGACGCCGACGACGGGCCCGGGCAGCGTGCCGATGCCGCCGATGACGACGACGAAGATGACGAAGGCGGTCCAGTCGAGCAGCGAGAAGGCGGCGTCGGGCGAGATGCGGCCGATCTGGATGAAGAGAAGCCCGCCGCAGAGCCCGGTGCCGAAGGCGGCGAGGACGAAGACGAGGGCCTTGAGGCGGGTGGGGTCGACGCCGACGGCGCGGGCGGCGACCGGGTTGTCGCGGACGGCCTGCAGGCCGAGGCCCATGCGCGAGCGCAGGAACAGCCAGCTCGCGACGAGGAGCGCGAGGACGAGGGCGAGCGCGAGCCAGTAGGTGAGCGCGTCGACGGCGGCGGCGGCGGAGATGCCGAGGGCTTCGCGCAGGGGGGCGACGCCGAGCATGTCGCGGGTGGCGTCGCGCGGCAGCGAGGTGCCGGTGCCGCCGCCGAGCGCCTTCCACTGACCGAAGGACAGCCGGGCGATGTCGGCGACCGCCCAGGTGCCGATGGCGAAATAGGCGCCATGCAGGCGAAAGGCGAAGAAGGCGATCGGGACGGAGAGGACGGCGGCGGCGAGGCCGCCGAGGACGAGGCCGGCGAGGGGATCGAGGCCGAGCAGGATGACGGCGGCGAACATGGTGTAGGCGCCGATGCCGACGAACGCCTGCTGTCCCACGGACACGAGGCCGGCGAAGCCCGCGAGCATGTTCCAGTTGAGCGCGAGGACGAGCAGGCAGAGGACGCCGAACACGTCCTGCACCAGCGCGCGTGAGGCGATGAGCGGCAGCGCGGCGAGCAGCAGCGCGGCGGCGAGGAGGACGAGGCGGAGGGCTCTGTCGCGTTTCATCAGTCACTCGCGCGCGGGAAGAGGCCGCGCGGCCTCACGAGAAGGATGAGGACGAAGGCGATGTGGCCGGCGAGGATTCTGCCATTCCGGGTTGACGGCGGCGCCGAACGCCTGCGCGACGCCGATGACGATGCCGCCGGCCAGCGTGCCCCAGAGGCTGCCGAGGCCGCCAATGATGACCGCCTCGAAGGCGTAGAGCAGGCGCGCTGGGCCGATCGAGGGGTCGAAGTTGGCGCGGGCGCCGAGGTAGAGCGCAGCGATGGTCGAGACGACGAGCGCGATGCCCGTCGCCATGGCGAAGACGCGGCGGGGCTCGATGCCCATGAGCTGCGCGGTCACGGCGTCGTCGGAGGTGGCGCGGAAGGCGCGGCCGAGCGCGGTGCGGTAGAACAGCCGGTTCAGGGCGAGGATGACGAGGACGGCCGAGGCGAAGGTGAGGAGCGGCATGACGCCGACGGTGACGGGGCCGAGGGCGACGGAATGCGCCTCGATCGGGCCGACGGGGAGCTTGCGGCTGTCGGCGGTGAAGGCCTGGAGCAGGCCGTTCTGGATGACGACCGAGAGGCCGAAGGTGACGAGGAGCGGCGGCAGGATGTCCTCGCCGAGCACGCGGTCGAGGAGCGCGGTCTGCAGCACCCAGCCGAGGGCGAACATCAGCGGCATGGCGAGGAGCGCGGCGGCGAAGGGGTTGAGCCCGGTGACGGTGCCGATGCCGAGGATGAGGTAGGCCGCCAGGACGATCAGGTCGCCGTGCGCGAGATTGACGAGGCGCATGATGCCGAAGACGAGGGAGAGCCCGGCGGCGAAGAGCGCGTAGAGCCCGCCGAGCATCAGGCCCTGGACGAGGGTGCCGAGCCAGATCATGCGTGGCTCACCCCGAAGTAGGCGTCGTGGATCGCCGCCCGGTCGAGATCGGCCGGGCGGCCGGTCAGGGTGATGCGGCCTTCCATCATGCAGTGGACCCGGGTCGCGACCTTCAGCGCCTGGCCGATGTCCTGCTCCACCACCACGATGGCGGTGCCGGCGTCGCGGATCGTCGGGAAGGCGGCATAGATCTCGCGGATGACGACCGGCGCGAGGCCGAGGGAAAGCTCGTCGCAGAGGAGGACGGACGGGTTCGACATCAGCGCGCGGCCGATCGCCACCATCTGCTGCTGGCCGCCGGAGAGCGCGGTGGCGGGCTGGGCGCGGCGCTCGGCGAGGACGGGAAAGAGATCGAAGACGCGGGGCAGCGTCCAGAAGCCATTGCCGGTGCGGGCGTGCGCGCCGATACGGAGGTTTTCCTCCACCGTCAGGCTCGGAAACAGGCGGCGGCCCTCAGGCACCATGGCGATGCCGGCGCGCAGGATCTCCGGCGCGGACAGCCGGTCGATGCGCCGGCCGTCCAGCGTGACGACGCCGGCGGTGACGCGGGCGATGCCGGTGATCGCGCGCATGAGGGTGGTCTTGCCCGCGCCGTTGGCACCGATCACGGCCAGCGTCTCGCCGCGGGCGAGGGTGAGGTCGATGCCGAACAGCGCCTGGAAGTCGCCGTAGTGGGCGGTCAGGCCCCGGATGTCGAGGAGCGCGGTCATGCCTCGATCCCGAGATAGATCTCGCGCACCTGCGGGGCCGCCATCACCTCGGCGGGCGGGCCGATCATCAGCAGCCGGCCGAAGTTCAGCACCGCGAGGCGCGAGACGACCGAGGTGAGCGCGTGCAGGACATGCTCGATCCACAGGATCGCGGTGCCCTCGGCGTGGATCGCGCGGATGGTCGCGACCAGCTCGGCGCACTCGCCGTCGGTCAGCCCGCCGGCGATCTCGTCGAGCAGGATGACGCGGGGGCGGGTCGCCATGGCGCGGGCGAGCTCCAGCCGCTTGCGGTTGAGCAGCGGCAGGCCGCCGGCCGGCCGGTCGGCGAGGCGGGCGAGGCCGGTGCGGGCGAGGATGGCCATGCAGGCGTCCGGCGCCTCGGCCGCCGTCATGCCGCCGCCGAAGCGGGCGGCGACGAGCAGGTTCTCATAGACCGAGAGGTGGCCGAACGGCTGCGGGATCTGGAACGACCGCCCGACCCCGCTGGCACAGCGCTGCATCGGCGTCTCGGCGGTGACGTCGCGGCCGTCGAGCAGGATGCGGCCGGCGTCGGGCTGAAGGGTGCCGGTGACGAGGTTGAAGAGCGACGACTTGCCGGCGCCGTTCGGGCCGATGATGCCGACGGCCTCGCCCGCCTCGACGGCGAAGGTCACGTCGTCGGCGACCTTGAGCGCGCCGAAGCTCTTGGAGACGCCTTCGAGCGACAGGATCGTCATCGGAAGACGTCGCGATAGTCGATGTCGAGCGGCAGCAGGCTTGCCTCGCCGCCCGGGGCCTCGCGCAGGCGGTGCCAGCGGCGGTCGAGGTAGATGAGCGACTCGAGTTCCGGCGCGTCCGAGGCGTCGCCGGTGGCGCCGTCGAGGAGTTCCGCCGCGACGAGCGTCGCGCCCTCGACGGGCAGGGCGCCCTGGATGCGGGCGCGGAACCAGGTGGCGACGGCGGTATAGCGCGGCTCCCCGGTGGGCAGGCGCTCCCACGGAACCCCGGCGCCGAAGCGGTCGGCGCCGGGGGTGGCGCCGAGCCGGGCAAGGTCGAGGTCGGCATAGCGCAGGAGGTGGATGACCATGGTCCCCGCCTCCAGCACCGCCGCGGTGGAGCCGGAGCGGGACGAGAGCGAGAAGGCGACGGTTGGCGGCTCGGCACTGACCGAAACGAGCGAGGAGACGGTCATCGCCACCGGCCGGCCGCCCGGGTCCGCGGTGATGACCGCGACGCCGGCGGGATGGCAGCGGAAGGCCTCTCGGAAGGCGGCGCTGACGGGTCGGGGATCGCTCATCGCAGGACCTCGGGCGGGAGAGGGGCGGGAAGCGGGCAGGTGCGCTTCCCGCGGGACGTCACTTCTTGTCGACCAGGTCGTAGAACTGCCACGTCCGGTCGGACCACTGCCCGCCCAGCTCGCGGCCGGCGGACGTGACGATGGACGGGGCGATGGTGAAGTGGTTCGCCGCCACCATCATGTCGCGGAAGGTGCGCTGGATGACGCCGGCGCGCAGCCCCGCCCCGCCGGACGCGCGGTAGGCGAAATTGCAGAGGTCGGCGCCCGCCTCGTGGATCTGCGCCTTGGCGAGGTGGACGAGGCTGATCTGGCGGGTGTCCATCGTCTGGCCCGCCTCGCACTTCGCCTCGATCTCGCCCCAGACCTCCATGACGAAGGCGCGCGCGGCGCGATAGGACGCCTCGGCGCGGCCGTAGTCGTGCCAGAACTTCTCGCTCTCGCCGAGCAGGCCGGCGCGGCCGGACTTCGAGCGGGCGAACTTGGCGATCTCGTCGAGCATCCGCCGGCCGGTGCCCATCGCCCAGCCGGTATGCCCGATGGCGGCAAGGCCGACGATGCCGAGGCTGAACAGCTCCTGCAGGCGCTGCGGCGGGGCGGTCAGGATCGGGAAGACGAGGTCGTCGGCGATGAACACGTCCTTGGCGTCGTAGTCGATCGAGCCCGTGCCCTTGAGGCCGAGCACGTCCCAGTTGCCGAGCTGGCCGTGCTCGCCCTGCGGCGCGTGGGCGCACATGATGATGACGTCGCCGTTCTCGTTCTTGGCCGGCTTGCCGGTGCCGTCGTCGACGAAGCAGGCGGAGTGCGACCAGGTGGCATGGCTGAAGCCCGAGCCGTAGCTCCACTTGCCGGTCAGGCGATAGCCGCCGTCGACCTTCTTCAGCATGCCGAGCGGCGCGCCCTGCCCCGAGAAGCGGTTGTCGGTGCCCGGGCCGAACAGGCGCTCGACGGCGCTGTCCGGCAGGAAGGCCGCCGACATGGCGCCGATGCAGCAGTGGACCATGGAGACCCAGCCGGCGGAGCCCGACCACCAGGTGACGGCCTCGAGCAGCTGGAGCACCTCGGTCGGGCGCATCTGGGCGCCGCCGAGCTTCTCGGTAGCGAGCAGGTGGGAGAAACGCAGGGGCTTCAGCAGGGCGAAGGTCTCGGGCGAAAGCTCGCCGCGGGACTCGTCGCCGGGGGCGTTGGCCTCGAGCGCGGGGCCGATCGCGGCGATCTTGGCGAGCATGTCCCGGTAGTCGACCGTGGCGCCCCAGTAGCCGTGCTTCATGGGCTTGTTCATCGGTGTTCCTCCTGTTTCGGATGGCGTCAGGCGGCGAGGAAGTCGCCGATCCGCGCCAGGGTTTCGGGCTTTTCCTGAAGGACGAAGTGGCCGGCGCCGGGCACGGAGAGCGCCGTGCCGTTCGGAAGGCTCGCGACCCAGAGGGGAAGCTGGCTCGCGGGCAGCAGGCGGTCGCGGTCGCCCCAGACGACGAGGGTCGGGTTGGTGATGCGGGCGATCATCCGCGCGAGGTTCGGGTGGCCCATGCCGAAGGGGGCGCAGAGCCGGCCGACGAGTTCACCCTCGCGGGCGCGGTCGGCGCCGAAGGCTTCGGCGAAGGCGGGGTCGGACCCGTCGGGGAAGTAGCGGAGCGCGACGGTCACGTCGTCGGCGAGGTAGCCGGGCAGGTCCTGCGGCGCGACGGCGCCGAGGTTGGTCGCCGGATGCTCGGGGTGGTTGAGGCCCGCGGGGGCGACGAGGACGACGCGGTCGAATTTCTCGCGGGCGACGGCGGCGAGCTCGGTCGCGGTCCAGCCGCCCATGGAGAAGCCGACGAGGTGGGGTTTCGTGTCGAGGGAGAGCGCGTCGAGGAGGTTGAGGTAATGGACGATGAGGTCAGCCATGCCCGAGACGTGGGGAGCCTCGCCGGAGAAGCCCATGCCGGGGTGGCTCGGGCAGAGGACGCGGAAGCGGTCGGCGAGGCCGCGGGCGAAGTCGAAGCCTTCGAGGGTGGCGGCGCCGTGCAGGAACAGGATGGGCTTGCCGCGGCCGATCGCCCTGACGACGGTGCGGACGCCGCCGACGTCGTAGTCGAGGGTCTCGAAGTCCATGGTCTTCATGTCCGCGTCCATTGGCGCTTCCATGGCGGTCCTCCTCAGGCGAGTTCGGGCTGGATCAGCACCTTGCACTGCGTGGTGCGGCGGCGAAGACTCTCGAAGATCTGCGGCACCGGCGAGAGGTCGATGCGGTCGGTGACGATCCCCTGCGGGACGCCGCCGATCAGCGCGTCGAGCGCGACAGCGAACTCGCGGCCCTGGTGGAAGAAGACCGAGAACAGCAGGTCGATCTCCTTCGACAGCGCAATGAAGGGGTCCCACGTGTCACCGCCGATGCAGAGGCCGACGCCGACGACCTTGCCCTGCAGGCGCACGGCCTCGGCCGCGGCCTGCAGCAGGCCACGCTTGCCGACGCACTCGAAGACAATATCGGGGGCACCGCCGCAGGCGTCGGCGAGGTTCGCGGCAAGGCCATCGCCCGACAGGGCGAAGCCGGTGGCGCCGAGCGCGAGGGCGCGCGCACGCTGGTGGTCGTGAATGTCGGCGACGACCACCCGGGCGGCGCCGAGGCGGCGGGCCCAGAAGCCGACGAGAAGGCCGATCGGGCCGGCGCCGAGGATCGCCACGCGGTCGCCGACCTTCATGCCCGACCGGACGATGCAGTGGAGCGCGACGGCGAGCGGTTCGGCCAGCGCCCCGTCGACGAGGGCGACGCCCTCCGGCAGGCGCTGGCACTGGCGGGCGGCAACGGTGACGTACTCGGCATAGCCGCCGCCGATCAGCGTCATCTCCGGGCAGCGGGCCGGGTCGCCGGCGCGGCAGCACGGGCAATGGCCGCAGCCGCGCATGGGCACGACGGCCACGCGATCGCCGGGGCGCAGGTCGGTCACGGCGGCGCCGGTGGCGACGACCTCGCCCGAGATCTCGTGCCCGAGGACGAAGCCCGCGCCGATGCCGAAGGGAACGGGATCCTCGGTGATGTGCAGGTCGCTGCCGCAGATGCCGCAACCGGCGGTGCGCAGGACCACCTCGTCGGGCGCGGGGGCCGGGTCGGGGACCTCGGCGATGCGGAGCGGCGCGCCGACGGCGTCGAAGATCGCGGCTTTCATCGGGCGGTCCCTTCGATGACGAGGTGGCGGCGGATCGGGAACCACGGCGCATCCCACCGCTTCGAGATCAGCCCCCATGTGCCGCTGCGGGCGTAGAGGGCGACGAGCACGGTCAGGATGCCGAGCACGACGAAGTAGGTGGCGCCGTACTCGCCGAAGGTGCGGTCGGCGACGAAGTAGATCAGCGTTCCGATCAGCACGCCCTCGATCGAGGCGATGCCGCCGACCATGACGATGAAGATCGCCACGTTCGACCACATCGGATCGAAGGCCGAGGCCGGGTTGATGCGGAGCTGGGCCATGAAGTAGATCGCCCCGGCAAGGCCGCAGCCGACGGCGGCGGCGACGTAGATGCCGAACCGCAGGCGGCGGACGTTGACGCCCTGACTGGCCGCGGCGACCGGATTGTCGCGCATCGCCATGAGGGCGAGGCCGTAGCGCGAGCGCAGGAACCAGTAGCTTCCGCCGGTGGTGACGAGGGTCAGCACCGCGCAGAGCAGCGACATCGCGACGTTCCGCTCGAAGGCCGAGTAGTCCTTCATCACCGTCAGCGACATGCCCGCGCCAGCGTTGACCAGCGTCAGGTTCGACGACACGAGCCGGAAGACCTCCGCCACGACCCAGGTGCCGATGGCGAAGTACGGGCCGTCGAGACGGTGGAGGAGCAGATAGCAGGGCACGGCGAGCGCGGCCGGCACGAGGAGCGACAGGAAGATGGCGAGGAACGGGTTCACCCCGAAGGTCTGCGCCAGCACGAAGAGCGCGTAGCCCGCGGCGCCGATGAACGCCTGCTGGCCGACGGAGACGAGGCCCGCATAGCCGGCGAGGAGGTTCCACATCTGCGCGACGGCGATGTAGCAGCAGAGTTCCAGCAACATGCGGATGGTGCCGGTCTTCGCCCACCACGGCATCGCGACGAGCGCGACGATGGCGAGCGCGAACAGCGTCAGCGCGATGCGGCCGGACGTGGTCTGCCGGCGGACGCTGACTTCGGGCAGGCTGTCGAGGGGGACGGTGGTCATCGCTCAGGCCCTTCCGAACAGGCCCTGGGGCCGCGTCGCCAGCACGATCAGGAAGACGAGATGGCCGGCGAGGACGCCGAAGCCCGGGTCGATGCGGAAGCCGATCGCCTGGGTGATGCCAAGCACCATCGAGCCGGCGAAGGCGCCCCAGACCGAGCCCATGCCGCCGATGATGACGGCCTCGAAGGCATAGATGAGCTGCGCCGGGCCGTCGGCGGGGGCGACGGTCGAGCGCAGCGACTGGAAGACCGCGGCGAAGCCGAGGATGCCGACCGCGATCGCCGTCGCCAGCGCATAGACCGAGCGCGGGTCGATGCCCGTCATCGCCGCCGCCTCGACATCGGCCGCGGCGGCGCGGAGCGCGCGGCCGAAGCGGGTGCGCTTCAGCAGCAGGTCGAGCCCGAGGGTAAGCGCCGTCGCGACGGCAAGGACGATCACCGGCAGGAGGCCGATGAAGACGCCGCCGATCTCGATCGACCGGCTTTCAAGGCCGCCGCCGGGCAGCGAGCGGCTGTTCGCCGACCAGATCTGCAGCATGAGGTTCTGCAGCGCGAGCGACAGGCCGAAGGTGGCGATGAGCGAGGGCAGCGGGTCCTCGCCCACCACCTTGCTCAGGATCGCCTTCTGGAGGACCCAGCCCAGCAGCACCGCCAGCGGCACGAGCGCCGCCATCACCGAGAACGGCCCGAAGCCGAAGCGGGCGGCCAGCGAGATGCCGATCAGCGACAGCAGGATGACGAGATCGCCATGGCTGACGTTGACGATGCGCATGACGCCGAACATCAGCGCCATGCCGAGCGCATACTGGGCGTACATGCCGCCGAGCAGGACGCCCTGGACGAGGGGATCAAGCCACTGCATGGCCGGCTCCGAAATAGGCTGCGCCGATCTGCTCGCGCGTGACGTCTGCCGATCGGGCCGCGAGCGTCACGCGGCCCTCCAGCATGCAGTAGAGGCGGTCGGTGGCGGACCGCGCGAGGCCGACGTCCTGCTCGACGACGACGACCGCGGCGCCCTGCGCGCGGATCTCGGGGAGGGCGGCATAGATCTCGCGGATCACCTTGGGCGCGAGGCCGAGGCTGATCTCGTCGCAGAGCAGCACGCGCGGCTGGCAGAGCAGCGCCCGGCCGATCGCGACCATCTGCTGCTGGCCGCCGGACAGGCTTTGCACGGGCACGCGGGCCTTTTCCTTCAGGATGGGGAACAACTGGTGGAGGCGGGCCATGGTCCAGCCGCCGCTCCGGCCCATGCGCGCGGCCTGGTCGACGGCGACGCGGAGGTTGTCCTCGACGGACATGCCGGTGAAGAGACGCCGGCCCTCGGGGACGATGGCGATGCCCTCGCGCACCACGCGGTCGGCCGGGGTGCCGCCGATCGGCCGGCCGTCGAAGCGCACCATGTCGGGCTCGACGCGGAGCAGGCCCATGACGGCGCGGAGGAAGGTGGACTTGCCGGCGCCGTTCGCGCCGATCAGGGCCACCGCCTCCCCGGCAGCGACCTCGACATCGACGCCATAGAGCGCCTGGAAGTCACCATAGCGGGCAACGAGGCCATGGGTGGAGAGAAGCGCGGTCATGCCTCGATCCCCATGTAGACGCGCTTGACCTCCGGGTCGGCGATCACCTGCGCCGGCACCCCCTCGGCGATCTTCTCGCCGAAGTTCAGCACCAGAAGGCGGTCGGCGACGGCGAGGAGCGCGTGGAGGACATGCTCGATCCAGACGATGGTCACGCCCCGGTCTCGGATGCGGCGGACCAGCGCCACGAGATCGCGCGACTCCTCGTCGGTGAGCCCGCCGGCGATCTCGTCGAGCAGGAGCAGCCGCGGGTCGGTGGCGAGCGCCCGGGCAAGCTCCAGCCGCTTGCGGTCGAGCAGCCGCAGCGACCCGGCGGGGGTGTTGGCCTTGGCCTCGAGCTCGCAGTCGCGGAGGACGGCGGCGCAGAAGGCGTAGCTGTCGCGTTCCGAGCGCCCGCCCCCGAAGGCCGCGGCGACGAGCAGGTTCTCGAAGGTGGTCATGCCGGTGTAGGGGCGCGGGATTCTGGTAGGTGCGCCCGATCCCCATCTTGCAGCGGCGGAACGGCGGCTCGTTGCCGAGCGTCGTCCCGCCGAGGGCGATCTCGCCGGCCGACGGGCGCAGGTCGCCGGAAATGGTGTTGAAGAGCGTGGTCTTGCCGGCGCCGTTCGGGCCGAGGATGCCGAGCACTTCGCCCCGCGCGACGTCGAAGCTCACGTCGTGCAGCACGGTCAGCGCGCCGAACCGCTTCGACACGCCGCGCGCACTGAGGAGAATCTCGCCGGCCATCCCCGCCCCGTCCCTCATCGGATCACCAGGCCAGCGGCACGATCTTCTGTTCCGGCGCGAACAGCTGGTTGACCGAGTTGTCGACGATCTTGAGGTCGTACGGCCACTTCTCGCCCTTGACCCACTGGCCGCCGAAGATCGGCGTGGCCGAGACGTTCTTGTGGGGCTTGCCGCTGAACTTGATCGGGCCGACGACGGTGGTGATGTCGGTCGCCGCCATCGCGTCGCGGTTGGCCTCGCGGTCGAGCGGGTTCTCCGAGCGCTTGAGGATGTCGAGGGAGACCTCGAGCAGCGCGTGGGAGTAGCCGAGCGGCTGGGTCCACTGGCGCTTCTGCTCCGCCTCCCACTGGTCGGCGAGGTCCCGGCTGACCTGCCCGGTCAGCGTGGACTTGAACGGGAAGGCCGGCGTCCACCACACCTCGGAGCTCATGCCGTTGCCGAGCGGGCCCATCGCCTCGACGCCGCCGGGGAAGAGGAGCGCGGCGGCGACGGTCACGGCCTTGGGCTTGAAGCCCTGCTGGTTCGCCTGGGTGACGAAGGTCTTGAGGTCGTCAGGATAGGTGATGCCGCCGATGATCTCGCAGCCCGCCTTCTTGAATTCGGCGATCTGAGCGGAGAAGTCGTTGGTGCGCGGCTGGAAATAGCCGGGGATCGTCACTTCGAAGCCCGCGGCCTTGGTCGGGACCGGCAGGCCGTACTGGTCGTTGCCCCAGGTCTCGCCGTCGATGTTCTGCGGGAACAGCATCCCGACCTGCTTGTTGGTCTCGAGCCCCTTCCAGAGGCCGACGAAGGTGTTGAGCGCCTCGTCGAGGCCCCAGAAGAAATGATAGGTCCAGTCGAACTCGCCGCCGCCGCGCGGCATGATGACCGCCTGCCACGGGGCGCCGGAGGAGATGCAGGGGGTTTCGTAAAGCTCGGCCTGCTCCATCGACGGCAGGATGGTGTCGGTGGTCGACGCCGGGCAGAGGAGATGGACCTCCTCGTTCAGGATGAGGTCGCCCGCAAGCTCGGCCGCCTTGTTGGGGTTCGACTGCGTGTCGCGCTCGATGAACTCGATGTCGTAGGTGTCGCCGCTCGCCACGGTGAGCTTGCCGCCGAGGTGGTCGCGGATCTTCTGGACGCTGTAGCCGTCGGTCTCGCCGAAGAGGCCGAGCGGGCCGGTGGCGGGGGTGAGATAGCCGACCTTGATCTTGCCGGCGGTGGCGGCGCGCAGGATGGCCGGGGAGCCGAGGGCACTGACCGCGACGCCGGCCCCGAGTCCGCGGAGCACGGCGCGGCGTCCGACGCGGGATTTCACCAGCCGGTTGTAGTAGGTCATCTTCTGTCCTCCCGTTTTCGTTGTCCCGGCCCGCCTCTGCGGCGGTGCGGCGGGCAGGCGTCCTCAGGTCATGCGGATGAGCGAGCCGCCGTCGATGACGACGAGCGAGCCGGTCATGTAGGCCCCGGCCGGCGAGGCGAGCAGCAGCGCGAGGCCCTTGATGTCCTCGACGTCGCCGATGCGGCCGATCAGCGACTGCGACTCGAACGCCTCGCGGTCGGCCTTGTTGCGCAGGCGCCCCCCGGCGATGTTGGTGATGAACGGCCCGGGCAGGATGGCGTTGACGCGGATGCCGAAGGCGCCGAGTTCCATCGCCATGTGCCGGACGAAGTGGTTCACCGCCGCCTTGGCGGGCATGTAGGACGTGCCGACGATGCTCTCGTTGATCTCCGACGCGATCGACGAGGTGACGATGATCTCGCCGCCGCCCGCAGGTTTCATGTGGCGGACGGCGTTCTTCACCGTGGTGTAGACGGAGGTGAGGTTGATCTCGATGCCCCTGTCCCACTGCGAGTCGGGGATGTTCTCGATGGCGCCGTCGGGATTGCGCTCGCCGGTCGGGGTCATGAAGCCGGGGCCCGGGTCGATGCCGGCGTTGGCGAAGACCGTGTCGATGCGGCCGTGGCGCTCGGCAACGCGGTCGAAGGCGGCGGCCATCGCCGGACGGTCGCCGACGTCGACCGATTGGCCCCAGACATCGCCGCCGGCGGCGGTCATCGCGGCGACCACGGCGTCGAGGCCGGCGGCGTCGATGTCGAACAGGCAGACCCGGGCGCCCTGTTCCGCCATCACCTCGGCGTAGGCCTTGCCGATGCCGCTGGCGCCGCCGGTGACGATCACCGACTTGCCGCGCACGTCGAACATCCGCTCCAGGCTGGCCATCCGCTTCCTCCGTGTCATCCGCCCATCTGTCGCAGGCGATTTCGTCCATATCGGCTGCCGGAGCCGCACCAGTCAAATTCGAAGAACGCCAGATTACATATCGTCGGGTTATTCAGATGGCCAAATTTCCCATCTGGATAACCCGACTGTCACACGGTCAGGCGAGTGGCTCCATCTTGCCACCCGTCGGGATTTCCGGCGCCGCGCCGTTCTCGACGATCACGAGGTCGTAGCCGCCGCCGTCCTTCAGCCGCCACTGCCCGCCGGTCAGCGGCGTCTTGCAGACGTTCTTTGCCGCGAAGGGCGGCATCCCGGCGCCGTTCCAGGCGATCTTGCCGACGACCGAGGTCATGTCGGTGGCCGCGATCGCCTCGGCCACCGCGTCGCCGTCCGTCGGGTCCTCCGCGCGGCCCATGACGTTGGCCGCGACCTCGAACAGCGAATGGACGAAGCCGATCGGCTGGGTCCAAGGCCGCCCGGTCTTCGCCGTGAAGTCGGCGGCGAGATCGGCAGAGCTCTGGCCGGTCAGGGTCGAGGAGAACGGGTGCGAGGGCGACCACCAGACCTCGGACGAGAGGTTGTTGCCGGCGTCGCCCAGCGCCTCGACCGACTGCGGGAAGAGGAGCGCCTTCGCCACCGTGACCGCCTTCGGCTTCAGGCCCTGCTGGCGGAGCTGGCTCCAGAAGGTGGTGAAGTCGGGCGGGATCAGCACGCCGGTGATGATGTCGGTGTTCGCCGCCTTGAAGGCGTTGATCTGCGCCGAGAAGTCGTCCGAGAGGTTCTGGAACGGCCCCGGGTTCGTCAGCGTGTAGCCCTTCGCCGCAAGGCCGGGCTTCAGGCCGTTCGCCGGGTCGCCCCAGGCGTTGCCGTCGGCATCGTTCGGGAAGAGGCCGCCCACGGCCTTGTTGGTGGTGAGCTGGTCCCACATCGCGGTGTAGACCTCGATCACGTCCTCCATGCCCCAGAAGTAGTGGAAGGCATAGTCGAACGGCTTCCAGCTCGCCGGATCGCGCGGGTTGCCCTGCTGGCCGATGAACCACGGCTGCCACGGCGCGACCGTGGTGATGCAGGGCAGGCCTTCGCCCTCGCAGACGCCCGAGACCGGGTTGGTGTTCTCCGGCGTCGAGGCGGCGAGCATCAGGTTCACGCCGTCGTCGAGGATCAGCTCCTTGGCCACCTCCGCCGCACGGTTGGGGTTCGACTGGCTGTCCTTGACGATCACGTCGAAGTTCTTGCCGAGATCCGAGGCCAGGAAGGACTGGATGTTCCAGGCGTCGCTCTCGGCAAAGCCGGCGAGCGGCCCGGTCTGCGGCGAGACGTAGCCGAGCTTGATCTTCGCCCCCTGCGCCAGCGCCGGCGTGGCGAGGCGCGGCGCGGCGGCGAGCGTCAGGCCCGTGGCCGCCGAGGCGTGCAGGAACTTGCGTCTGGTCAGCATCGCTTCCTCCCTCTCGTTGTCGTTCGGACGCCGGCCCTCAGCGCGGGGCCGCCATCCGTGTCGTCCCGCCTGCGGCAAGATCGGCGAGCATCGCGCCGACCATCGCCACCTCGGCGTCGGAAACCTCGTGCGCGCGGCCGGGAAACAGGTCGGCCCGCAGGCGTGCCCTGCCCTGCCCCAGCTCCACCGCCGCCTCGGCGAACGCCGTCACCGGGATCCACGAGTCGCCGTCCGAGCCGGTCAGGTAGACCGGCAGCCCGGGCGCGAGGTCGCGGTCCCGGGTGTCCGCCCGCACCCCGACCCGGCAGCCGGTCAGCGCGGCCAGCGCGTCCGGCGTCGGCTGCCCGGAGAAGGCGTATTCGAGCGACAGGCAGGCCCCCTGCGAGAAGCCCGCGAGCAGCAGCGGCCGGCCGGGATGCGCGTCCCGCGCCGCGGCCACATCCGCCGCCAGGGCGTCGAGCGATGCGGCAAGCGCGCTCCGGGTCTCCGCGGTCAGCGGATCGACGGCCTTGGCGGCGTACCACGAGCCTGTCGCTGCCCGTGGCAGCACGAAGGCCACGTCCGGCACGTCGAGCCGCGCGAGGATGTGCGCCTGCATCTCCTCCGGCGACTGGCCGCGGCCGTGGACGAGGACGCAGACCGCCCTCGCCCCGGCGCCCGCTCCGAGGTGGAGCGCGTCGCTCACGCGAATTCCGCCGCCTCGAGCCCGGCCCGCAGCTCGGCCTCGCGGTCCTTGAACCACGGCGGAAAGACCAGCGTCTTGCCGATCTGCCCCGGCGGCTCGTCGCGCGCCCAGCCCTCTGGCGTCGTCCACGCCAGCTCGAACAGCGCCCCGCCCGGCGAGCGCACGTAGCAGGACTTGAAGTAGTTGCGGTCCTTCTGCTCGGAGATGTCGGTGAAGCCGAGGCCCTCGATGTGCGCGCGGAGCGACATCTGGTTTTCCTCGTCGCCGGTGTTGAG
Organism: Amaricoccus sp.; assembly: GCF_047602525.1. Taxonomy (GTDB): domain Bacteria; phylum Pseudomonadota; class Alphaproteobacteria; order Rhodobacterales; family Rhodobacteraceae; genus Amaricoccus. Next base: position 3,493,874 of record NZ_JASGHB010000001.1, on the reverse strand, counting down.
CGCGAGGTGGTGGATCGTGCCGCCCGAGAGCGTCCAGGTGCCCTGCGGGCTCACGCGGTCCTCGACCACCTCGACGCGCTGGATCACGCCGTTGGCGTCCGGCACGCGGTAGACCGTGCCTTCGTCGCTGTCCGCTTCCTTGGTGAGCGGCAGCGCGATGGTCATGAAGTCGTCCATCGAGGTGCGGTCGAAACAGGCGACCAGCCCGCCGTAGATCCCCCTGATGCCGTGCGCGGCGCCGATGCCCTGCGCCGCGTTGGTGATCGGCGCGCGGTTGTCGCCGTCGCTTTCGACGAGTTCGTGCGGGATGCCGCAGGGATGCGCGAACACCACGCGGTCGGCGCCGAAGCGGCTGATCGCCTTCGCCTCGATGCCGCGGCCGTTCAGCCGGTCCACCCAGAAGGACGCCGCGCCCTTCGGGATGGATTGCATGATCGTCCGCGACTGGTTGGTGCCACGGCGGCCATAGACGCCGGGCTTGCGGAACGGGAAGCTCGTGATGATCGTCGAGGCATCGCCGGCGGGCGATCCGTAATAAAGGTGATAGACCGGGATCACGCCGTCGAACAGCACGGTGCGCTTCACCGAATGCAGGCCGAGGTCCTTGGTGTAGAAGTCGAAGTCCTCCTGTGCGCCGTCGGTCGACAGCGTCAGGTGGTGATAGCCGCTGATCTTGCTCATTCTTTTCCTCCTCCGTTTCTTGTCAGCCCTGCCGCAGCGGGCAGAGCACGAAGTCGACGTCGACCGTGCGCCCCGCCGTGGTGCAGCGAAACTCGACCTTCAGTTCGGGTTTCACCCCGAAGATTGCGTCCCCGTCGATCGCCGGATCGTCGCGATCGAAGACGTGCGTCGTCAGCCGTTCATGGCCGTTCGCCGTGACACGGAAATGCAGATGCGCCGGCCGCTGCAGCGCGAGGCCGAGCGCGGCCATCAGCCGCCCGACCGGCCCGTCCGCCGGCAGCGCGTAGCCCGCCGGCATCACCGAGCGGAAGGCAAAGCGGCCCTGCGTGTCGGTGCGGAAGCGGCCGCGCAGGTTGTTCTCCGGCTGGCGGTCGGGTTCCTGATTCTCGTAGCGGCCCTCGCCGTTCGCCTGCCAGACCTCGACCACCGCTCCCGCCAGCGGCCCCCCGCCGAGGGCTGCGACCCGGCCGGAGACCGCGAGCGGCTCGCCCTTGCCGTCGCGCGAGATCGTCGCCCCGGCAGGCAGATCCGGCGCGTCGGCCCGGTAGAACGGCCCCGCGACGGTGTTCGGCGTGGCGCCCGCCGGCCGCGGGGCGCTCAGATCCTCGACGAGCGACGAGACGCCGAGGACATCGGCGAGGAGCACCCACTCCTGCCGCCGATCGTCGGCGTGGTGTCCCACGTCGGTCAGGAACGCGACCGACGCCCGCAGCTCGGCCGGCGTCAGGCCCAGCCCGGCGACGAGGCCGTGCAGCGTCTCCACCGCCGAGCCGACCGACTCGCGCAGCCGGGACGGCGCGGCGTGCTCGAGCCGGGCCGCGAACGCCCTGGCCAAGCCTCGCGCCGCCGCATCCGGTCCGGCCGTATCCTGCACCGCCGGCTCGCCGCCGCCAGCGCGAAGCCTTTCCTGCTGGCCATACATGCCGCCGGCGCCTCCCCCGGTCTTCCTGGCGAAGGCTTAGCGCGCCGCGGATGGCCCTTGGTTGAGTTGTTTCGCCGGTAGTATAGCAGTGTGCTATGAAGCTGAACGAACGCCACCTGATGCAGCTGGCCGCCGTCCTCGACGCCGGCGGCGTGTCCGAGGGCGCGGCGCTGCTCGGCCTGACCCAGCCCGCGGTCAGCCGCTCGCTCGCCATGCTGGAGGCCCGCGTCGGCGAGCCGCTGTTCATCCGGGGCCGCCGGCCGTTGCAGGCGACGCCGCTCGGCAGCCAGCTGGCGGTGCAGGGACGCGCGATCATCGCGGCGTCGCGCCGGGCGTCCGACACCGTGCAAGGCTTCGCCCGCGGCTCCACCGGCCGCGTCCGCCTCGCCGGCGTGCCGTTCTTCCTCGACGCGATGATCAGCCGGATGATCGGCGAGTTCCTGCACCACGAGCCCGGCGTCACCGTCGAGCAGAGCTACATGAACCTGCCCGAGATCGCCGCCGCGCTGGAGGCCTCCCAGATCGACCTCGGGATCGTCCCGATCGGCGTTCTCGACCTCGGGCCGGGCTTCGAGTTCACCGAGATCCTTCCCGGCCGCAACATCGTCGCCTGCCGGCCCGGCCACCCGCTGATGCGCAAGCGGCCGCTCGAGGCGCAGGACCTGACGCGCTACCCCTGGGTCGCGCCGCTGCCGGGCTCGCCGCTGATGTCGGACCTGCAGATGATCCTGATGTCGATCGGGATGTCCGAACTCAACATCCGGTATTCCGGCGGCTCGCTGATGAGCGTCGTCAACGTCCTCGCCGAGACCGACGCCCTTGCCGTGCTGCCCTTCTCGGTGGTCTTCGCGCTCCGCCGGGAGAGCCGGATCACCGTCCTGCCCTACGACATTCCGCAGCCCAACCGCTCGCTTGGCATTCTCCGGCGCACCGACGGCCTCCGCACCGCCGCGGCCGTCCGCTTCGCCGGCCACGTCATCGCCGCTTTCGACGACCTCAAGCACGTCATCCGCCGCCATGAGCGCGCCGTGGTCTGGGGCGCGCCGCCGGGCCCGGAGGATGGCTGACCCGGCGTCGGCGGCTCAGCGCGGTTCCGGCCAGAGCGCCCAGAACGCGAGCAGCGGGGCGTCGCCGGACCGCATGGCGTGGCGGATCCACGGCGGATTGTAGAAGCTGCCGCCGATCCCGGGGGTGAACCAGCCGCCGTCGCCGTGCTGGAACTCGCCCTCCGAGACGACGAGATAGGTTTCTTCCGGCGCATGCGCATGGTCGGTGTAGCGGACCCGCGGCGCGAGCAGCGAGACGCCGAGCCAGAGATCGTCGCGGTTCTCGAGCCCTGCCGGCCCGAGGATCATCGCGTTGGCGTGGCCGTCGGGAAAATTGGCGCTGGCCGTTTCGTCCCAGGCGGCGCGGCGCGTCCATTCGAGGTCCGGCTCGATCGCGCGAAACGCGCCGAGCAGCGTGGCGAGGCCGGCGTCCCCGGTCTCGACGGCGAGAGCGGCGTCGAGGTGGGCACAGACGGGCAGCCGGCTGCCCGGGCGCGCGCGGCGCGGCGCCGGGGTGGCAAGCGCCGCCGCGATCCGATCGAGCGACGCGGCCGCCTCGGGGCCGGGACTGTGCGTCCGATAGGCGGCGAGCGCGGCGTCTGCGAAGGTCTGGAGGGCGGTGTCGCGGGTCATCGGGCGTCCTTTGCGGGCCGGAGAGCTTCGGACTTCACGAGCGCCGCGGCAAGGCCGGCGCTGACCGCCGCGTCGAACCCGGCGGCGCGCATCGCCTCGATCGCGGCGGCGGTCACGCCACGATAGTCGACGAAGGCGGCGACGGTATCGGCCGGATCCTCGCCGGACCTCTCGAAGAGGCGGCCGGTTCCGACGAGGATCCCGACCGCGGCCCGGCGGGCGACGGCCTCCGGCAGGCCGTGGGCAACCGCGTCGGCGATCAATGCCGCGGCGAGCAGCGCCGGATAGGCGGGGCCGGTCCCGGAGCAGCCGGTCATGTAGTCGATATCCACCTCGCGCGGCACCTCGTCCCCGGTGCCGCACGTGCCGAAGAGCCGCTGGACGACGGCGCGGTCGGCCTCGGTGACGGCGGCGCTGGCGCACCACGGGGTGTAGGCGGCGCCCACGTCGGCCGCGGCGTTCGGCAGGGCGCGGACGACGCGCGCGCTGACGACCGCGGTCGCAATGTCGGCGAGCGGGATGCCGGCCATCACCGAGACGACGAGCTTGTCCGCCGCCGACAGCGCGACAGTGCCCCAGTCCTGCGGCCGGACGGAGAGGACGATCACGTCGGAAGCGTCGGCGAGCGCCTGGTTGTCGTGCGTCCACCGCGCGTCCGGCAACCAGCCCGGCGGCACGCTGCGGCAGGAGAGCGTGAGCCGCGCCGCCGGCAGGCCGGCGGCGACCAGCGCCCGGGCGAGCGCACCGCCGATCCAGCCGTTGCCGCCGACGATGCCGATGCGGGGGAAGTCTTCCATCACGCGGCCCCCCGGCTGCGGTCGCGCTGGAGGGCGGCGCGCGAGAGGCGGTCGAGCAGGATGGCGACGGCGACGATGACGAGGCCGGCGCGCAGGCCGAGGCCCATCTCCATGCGGGTGAGGCCGCGGGTCACTTCGGCGCCGAGTCCGCCGGCGCCGACGAGACCGGCGAGGACGACCATGGCGAGCGAGAGCAGGATGCACTGGTTGAGGCCGACGACGAGGGTGGGCATCGCGGCCGGCACCTCGATCTTCGTCATGATCGTGCGGGGCTCGGCGCCGATCGCCTGGCCGAGTTCCATCAGGCCCTTCGGCACCTGCTTGAAGGCGAGCGTGGTCAGGCGCAGCATCGGCGGCACTCCATAGACGATGGTCGCGATGATGGCAGGAACCTGGCCGAGGCTGAAGACGATGACGGCGGGGATCAGGTAGACCCAGGGAGGCACCGTCTGCATGATGTCGAGGACGGGGCGCAGCGCCGCCTCGACGCGCGGCCGGCGGGCGGCGAGGATGCCGAGCGGCACGGCGATCGCGACCGAGATCGCCACCGCGACGACGACGAGCGCGACGGTCTCCATCGACTGCTTCCAGAGGTTCATGACCAGGCAGAACCCGAGGGCGACGAGCGCCAGCACCGCCATCCGCCAGCCGAGCAGCACGAGCGCCAGCACGGCGACGACGGCGATGACCGCGAGCGCCGGCGGCCAGAGCAGCACCGCCTGCACCGTGCCGACCACGGCGTTGACGACGGCGTTGACGACGGCGGCGATGGCGCCGAACAGCGGGTGGAGGTTCTGGTTCAGCCAGTCGACGGCGGGGGCGAGGACGGCACCGGGGGAGAAGGTCATGCGCTTTCCTTTGCCGGGCGAACGAGGTTCCGGGTGATGCGGTCGATGACGATGGTCAGGATGACGATGGCGATGGCGATGGCGGCGTCGATCGACTTGCCGATGTCGAGCGTGCGGATCGAACTCGTAGATCGACTCGCCCAGGCCCCCGGAGCCGGCGATGCCGGCGATCACCACCATGCCGAAGGCCATCATCAGGCTCTGGTTGATCCCGGCCATGATGCTCGGCAGCGCGAACGGCAGGCTCCGCCGCATCGCGGGCGCGGACGGCGACCGCCTGCTCGTCCGCTCGCGCTACACCTGCCACCCCGGCCTCGACGCGGGCGACGCCACGCTCCGCCGCGCCGGCGCCGTCCACGACGCGAAGTTCGCGCACCGCTTCCCGTCCCTCGCCGGCACGAAGATGCAGTACCGCCGGGGCGGCGCCATGGCGCTGACCTGGAACGGCGTCCCTGCCCTCGGCGAGGTCGCGCCCGGCATCCTCGCCGCCGTCGGCTGCAACGGCCTCGGTGCCTCCAACGCCACCGCCTCGGGCCTCGCCGTCGCCGACGTGACCAGCACCGAGACCCCGCTCATCCGCATCTACCGCGCCTATCCCGCCCCGCGGGCGCTGCCCCCGCGACCGCTGACCCTGATCGGCGCCAAGGCGACCTTCGCGTGGCGCGAGTGGAAAGCCGGCGTCGAATAACCCCGAGAAGGAGGAAACCAGATGAAGTTCGAAGGCATCTACACCCTCGCCAACACCCCCCTCGACAAGGACGGCGCCATCGACCGCAAGGCCTTTGCCGCGGTGCTGGAGCACCTGATCGCGTCGAAGGTGCACGGCATCATCATCGCCGGCTCGACGGGCGAATACTATGCCCACACGCCGCGGGAGCGCACCGACCTCGCGGCCTACGCAAAGGAAGTGATCGGCACCCGCCTGCCGCTGATCGTCGGCACCGGCGCGATCCGCACCGAGGACTCGATCGCCTACGCGACCCACGCCCGCGAGATCGGCTCCGACGCCATCCTCGTCGCCTCGCCGCCCTACGCGGCCCCGAGCGAGGCGGAGAACGCCGCCCACGCGCTCGCCATCGACAAGGCGGCGGGCCTGCCGATCATGCTCTACAACTACCCCGGCCGGATGGGCGTCTCGATGGGCGAGGACTATTTCACCCGCGTCAGCGCGTCGAAGAACGTCGTCGCCATCAAGGAAAGCTCCGGCGATCTCGGCCAGCTCCACATGCTGGCGCGCCGCTTCCCGAACATCTCGCTTTCCTGCGGCTGGGACGACCTCGCGCTCGAATTCTTCGCCTGGGGCGCGCCGTCCTGGGTCTGCGCCGGCTCGAACTTCCTTCCCGCCGAGCATGTCGCGCTCTATGAGAGCCTGCGTGGTCGAGGGCGACTTCGCCAAGGGCCGCAGGATCATGTCGGCGATGCTGCCGCTGATGAACGACCTCGACGAGGGCAACTTCGTGCAGAAGATCAAGCATGGCGCCGAGCTGATCGGCCTTCACGCCGGCAATCCCCGCCTGCCGCTGCTGCCGCTCGGCGCCGAGGACAAGGCGCGCTTCGCCGATGTGGTCGCCGCGCTCCGGGCCGAGGTCGCCGCCGTCGCCCGGCAGCCCGAGCCCGTGCGGTGACCACCCATCGCGTCAAGCGTCTGCCCGTCGACACCGGGCGCTCGGGGTGGGAGGCGATCTCCCGCCGCAGCCTCCCCGTGCGCACCCTCGACGCGGACGAAACCGCCGACTGGCTCATCATCGGCGCGGGCTTCGCCGGCCTCTCCGCCGCCCGCCGCCTGACCCGGACGCGGCCGGGCGAGCGGATGGTCGTCCTCGACGCCCGCGAGCTGGCGCAGGGGCCGGCGGGGCGCAACTCCGGCTTCATGATCGACGTGCCGCACAACCTCTCGGGCGGCGAATACACCTCCGGCGACGCCGGCGGCACCATGCTGGAGATGGCGCAGAACCGCGTCGCCATCGCCTTCGCCAAGGAGGCCGCCGCCGAATACGCCATGCCGCGGCGAGCGACCGCGGCGACCGGCTCAACGCGGCCTTCGCCGCCTCGCTCGCGCAGATCGGCGAGCCGCTGCGCCTGATCGACGCGGCCGAGATGCGCGAGATCACCGGCACCGACTACTACCGCGGCGGGCTCTACACGCCCGGCGCCGCGCTGATCCAGCCGGCCGAGTATATCCGCGGCCTCGCCACCGGCCTGGCGCCGAAGATCGCGCTCTACGAGAACTCCCCCGTCACCGAGCTGACGCGCAGCGGCGCCGGCTGGACTGCCCGAACCTCAAGGGGCTCTGTCACCGCGCCGAAGGTCATCCTCGGCGTCAACGGCCTCGCGCAGGAATTCGGCCAGTTCCGCGGCCGCCTGATGCACGTCTTCACCTATGCCTCGATGACCGCGCCCTTCGACCCCGCGCAGGCCGGCCGCGACCGCTGGGGCCTCCTGCCCGCCGACCCGATGGGCGCGACCGTGCGCAAGATCACCGGCGAGGCCGGGTCGCGGATCGTCGTCCGCACCCGCTTCACCTACGACCCCGGCGCGCAGGTCTCCGAGAGGCGCGTCGCCGGCATCGCCGCCGAACAGCGCCGCTCCTTCGACGCCCGCTTCCCCGACCTCGCGGGCCTCGCCTTCCAAAACAGCTGGGCCGGCCGCCTCAGCCTCAGCCTCAACCACGTCCCGGCCTTCGGCGAGGTCGAGCCCGGCCTCTTCTCCGCCTGCTGCTGCAACGGCCTCGGCACGGTGAAGAGCACGCTCGCGGGCATGATGGCCGCCGACCTCACCACCGGCACCCGGTCAGACGATCTGGCGAAGTTCAGCGACCAGCCGCGCCGAAGCGCCCGCCGCCGCAGCCCTTCGCCTGGCTCGGCGCCAACGCGGTGATCCGCTGGCAGGAGCGGCGCGCGGGGCGGGAGGGCTGACGCGCGCCGGCTCGGCCGTTCACGACGTTCGGCCGGTCAGGATGGTCTGGCACGCGGACGACGAAGCCGCCCGCCGCCCTTGGTGCCGCCGCCCGCCGGTGGGGACGCGCGCTTGCCTCAGGCGATCCCCCCGAGGCAGACGTACTTGATTTCCATGAAGTCCTCGAGCCCGTGGCGCGAGCCCTCGCGCCCGAGGCCGGACGCCTTGACCCCGCCGAACGGCGCCTCGGCGGTGGAAACGAGGCCGGAGTTGACCCCGACCATGCCGTATTCGAGCGCCTCGCTGACCCGGAAGACGCGGGCGACGTCGCGGGTGAAGACGTAGGAGGCGAGGCCGAACTCGGTGTCGTTGGCCGCCGCGACCACCTCTGCCTCGGTCTCGAAGCGGAAGAGCGGGGCGACGGGACCGAAGGTCTCCTCGCGGGCGACGGCCATCGCGGCGGTCACGCCGGTGATGACCGTCGGCTCCCAGAAGGTGCCGCCGAGCGCGTGCGGATGCCCGCCGAGGATGACCGTGCCGCCCTTCGCCTCGGCATCGGCGACGTGCTCCGCGACCTTGGCGGCGGCCGCCTCGTCGATCAGCGGGCCAAAGACCACGCCGTCCGCAAAGCCGTCGCCGGTCTTCATGGCCGCCAGCCGCTCCGCCAGCCGCGCGGCGAAGGCGTCGTAGATGCCGGCCTGGACGTAGATGCGGTTGGCACAGACGCAGGTCTGGCCGTTGTTGCGGAACTTCGCGATCACGCAGCCCTCGACCGCGGCGTCGAGGTCGGCGTCGTCGAAGACGATGAACGGCGCGTTGCCGCCCAGCTCCAGCCCGAGCTTCTTGATGGTCGGCGCACACTGCGCGTAGAGCTGCGCCCCGACCTCCGTCGACCCGGTGAAGGTGAGCTTCCGCACCACCGGGCTCCTGGTCAACGCCGCCCCGATCACCCGCGCGCTGCCGGTCAGCACGGAGAAGAGCCCGGCCGGCAGCCCGGCACGCTCGGCCAGCACCGCGAGGGCGATGGCCGAGAACGGGGTCTGCGAGGCGGGCTTCAGCACCATCGCGCACCCGGCGGCGAGCGCCGGCCCCGCCTTGCGGGTGATCATCGCGTTGGGAAAGTTCCACGGCGTGATCGCCGCAACCACCCCGACCGGCATCCGCGTGACGAGGATACGCTTGTCGGGCGCGTGGCCCGGCACGATCTCGCCGTAGGCGCGGCGGGCCTCCTCGGCGAACCACTCGATGAAGCTCGCGCCATAGGCGATCTCGCCCTTGGCCTCGGGCAGCGGCTTGCCCTGCTCGGCGGTCAGGATGCGCCCGAGGTCATCCTGCGCCGCCATCATCAGATCGAACCAGCGGCGCAGGACTCCCGCCCGTTCCTTGGCGGTCCTGGCCGCCCACCCCTTCTGCGCCGCCTCCGCCGCAGCGATGGCAGCTTCGGCCTCGGCGCTGCCGAGGTCCGGGACGTGCCCGATGAGAGCCCCGGTCGAGGGGTTGGTCACAGCGATGCCCCGGCCGCCGGCGCTGATCCAGTCGGCGCCGACCAGCGCGGCCTCGCGCAGGAGGCTCGGGTCCGCGAGCTCGAGCGGATCTCGGGTCTTGGTCGTCATGCCGTCACCTCCTCGCAGGCGCTCGCGTGCGGGCGCGCCCTGCCTTGTCTGGGTCTTGCCACTCGGGATGCCGGCGGTGACGCGGGCATGGGAGCCTGGCGGGCTCGACATTCGTCAGCCAAATCCCGCTGCGGTGGTCGAAGCCGATCCCTACCACCGGGCTCCGGGCACGGGAATAGCAAGCCGCACCGGGCCCGCGATCAGCACACGCCGCCACTGGCTCAACTCAGGTCGACAGCTCGCGATGCCGCGTCCTGCGGAGCGCGCGAACACCGCGGGGAGCAATTGCATTCGTATGCACATCTGATACAAGCTATTGGCGAATCGTTGTCCCGGGGGGAAGCCATGGCGCACACTTCATCGCTCGTCGAAATCAAGTCGGCCCTCAGGAATGCGGCCTCGGACCAGGCACCCGTGCGCGCGCTTGTCGCCGAGATCCTCGCTGCGGTGGCAGAAGACGGAGATGCCGGCGTGGCGCGCTATGCCGAACGGTTCGACGGCGTGCGGCTCGATCGGTTCGAGGTGTCGCCGGCGGAGCGCGCGGCGGCGGTCGCGGCGCTCGATCCGCAGACGCGGGCCGATACCGAGTTCGCGATCGCCAATGTCCGCCGCTTCGCCGAGGCACAGCTCGGGACGATGGCCGCGCTCGACATCGAGATCCTGCCCGGGGTGCATCTCGGGCACCGCGTGATCCCCATCGAGCGGGTCGGGGCTTACGTTCCGGGCGGCCGCTATCCGCTCCTTTCCGCGCCGGTGATGACCATCGTTCCGGCCAAGGTGGCGGGCGTTGGCGAGGTGATCGCCTGCCTGCCGCCGAACGCGCATCCGGCGATGATCGCGGGGTGCCACCTGTCGGGGGCGGACCGGATCTTCCGGATCGGCGGGGCGCAGGCCATCGCGGCCATGGCGTTCGGGACGGAGAGCGTGCCCAAGGTCGAGAAGATCGTCGGGCCCGGCAATGCCTTCGTCAACGAGGCGAAGCGGCAAGTCTTCGGCCCCGTGGGGATCGACCAGCTGGCCGGGCCGTCGGAGATCTACGTGGTGGCCGACGAGACCGGCGACGCAGAGATGATCGCGACCGACCTCCTCGCCCAGGCCGAGCATGACGTGCGAACGCGCGTCGGGCTCATCACCACCGACCGGAAGCTGGCCGAGGCGGTGCTGGCCGAGGTCGAGCGGCAACTGGCCGGGCTTTCCACCGCGGCGACCGCGGGACAGGCGTGGCGGGACTACGGCGAGATCGTGGTCGCGGCGGACGAGGCGGCGATGATCGCCTGTTCGGACAGGATCGCCGCCGAGCATCTGCAGGTCCATACCCGGGATCCGCGTGCCTTCGCGAGGAAGCTGAGCAACTACGGATCGCTCTTCATCGGCGAGCTGGCGAGCGTCGTCTACTCCGACAAGTGCTCCGGGACGAACCACACGCTGCCGACGATGGGCGCGGGCCGCTACACCGGCGGGCTCTGGGTCGGGACGTATCTGAAGGTCGCGACCCATCAGTGGCTCGAGCCGGCGGGCGTGCACGCCGTGGCGCCGGCGGCGGTGCGCCAGAGCGCCAGCGAGGGGCTGGAGGGGCACCGGCGGGCGGCGCAGCTGCGGCTTGACCGGCTGCAGGTGGCGGAGCCGGCGTAAGGCCCGGGCTCCATTTCCCGCCTTCTCGTCGAGTGGGCGGGCTTGTGGTTGCAGGCGCTGCGCCGGCGCAGCCCATCGAGAGGTTGTTGCCATGTGCAGTGATCAAGGCAGCGCGATTGTCTCCGTCTCGGGCCCGATCTGCCCGAAGACCGGCGGGCCGGCCTGCGGCCGCTGCACGGCGTGGTCCGTCGCGCTCTCGAACGCCGCGCCGATCCGGCAGATCAGCGCCTCGGCGCCGGGGCGGCCGACGATCTGGAGCCCGACGGGCAGCCCGTCCACGAACCCCGCGGGAATCGACAGCGCCGGATGACCGGTGAGGTTGAAGGGCAGCGTGCGCATCGGGTTCCAACTGGCGGTGCCACTGCGACAGGGCGCGAGCAGCGGCGCGGGCGCGAGGTTGACGGCGGTGACGACCGCGTGGTGGTGCATCAGCACCGCGTCGACGGCGGCCGCTGCTTCGGCCCCGGTGCGGCGGGCCGCGGCGACGGCGGCATCCGTCAGGTCGCGGCCGCGCATGAGGCTGTCGCGGGTCGCGCGGCCGTAGCTCCGCGGGTCGACGGCGAGGCCGTCACGGTGGACGGCGTAGGCTTCGGCGTCGAGGATGAGGCCGCCGGCCTCTTCGAGCGGGGCGTAGCGGGGCAATGCCACCTCGGCGATGCCGGCGCCGAGCAGGCTGAGGTCCGAGACGGCGGCGTCGATGACGGCCAGCACGCGGGGGTCGAGGGCGGGGTCGTCCGCGAACCAGTCGCGGGCATAACCGAGGGCGAGGCCGGCGATGCTCTGGCCCACGCCGGCGCTGGCGGATGGGCCGGCGTCGGCGATGGCATCGAAGACAAGGGCGGCCTCGGCGACGGTGGCGGCGAGCGGCCCGACGGTGTCGAGGCTCGGCGAGAGCGGGAAGACGCCCGACGCGGGCACCCTGCCCCGTGTCGGCTTCAGGCCGACGACGCCGCACCAGGCGGCCGGGCTGCGGATCGAGCCGCCGGTGTCGGTGCCGAGGCTGGCGCGCAGCAGCCCGGCGGCGACGGCGGCGGCGGAGCCGGAGGACGAGCCGCCGGTGATCCGCTCGGGATTCCACGGGTTCACCGCCGGCGGCGCCGGGCCGTCGAAGGAAGGGCCGACGGTCGCGTATTCGTAGGTCGCGAGCTTGCCGAGGATCACCGCCCCGGCGCGGCGCAGGCGGGCGACGACGGTGGCGTCGGCTGCGGCGAGCGGCGCCGATCGGCGGGAGCCGCAGGCGGTGGGCAGGGCCGCGGCGTCGATGAGGTCCTTCACCGCCAGCGGAATGCCGTGCAGCGGGCCGCGGTCGTCACCGGCGGCCAGTGCCCGGTCGGCCGCGTCGGCCTCGGCAAGCGCCGCCTCCCGGGTGACGAGGGCGAAGGCGTGGAGCGAGGGGTCGAGCGCGGCGATGCGGGCAAGATGCGCCTCCGCCAGCGCCCGCGCCGTGAGACTGCCGTTCCGCAGGCGGAGGGCGGCCTCGGGGATCGTCAGGTCAGGTGCGGGCATTCTCGAACGCCGTCCAGGCCGCCTCGAAGGCGGCGAAATCAAAGCCCGGGCGGCGGGCGGGCTCGAGGATCAGCCGCTCGGTGGCGAGGAGCCGGGCGATGCCGTCGCCGAGCGCCGGGATCACCTCGGGCGGGATCACCACCGCGCCGTGGCGGTCGGCGTGAACGAGGTCCCCGGGCGCCACGTCGAGGCCGAAGACGCGCACTCTGGTGCCGATCTCGCGCAGGTGGGCGAAACCGTGGCTGGGGCCGATGGACCCCGCGACGACGGGAAAGCCCTCGGGCAGATCGCCGAGGTCGCGCATCACGCCGTTGGTCAGCGCGCCGGCGATCCCGAGGCCCTTGTGGACGGTGGCGTTGATCTCGCCCCAGTAGGCGGCGACGCAGCCGGGGAAATCCAGGTCCTCGACCACGGCCACCGCCGGCCGCGGCGCCTCGGCCATCATGCGGTAGTAGGCCATGCGGCGGGTGCGGATCACCTCCGGCGGCTCGGTCGGCGCGGCGGCGCCGGCGAGCTTCGCGGTGACGGCGAAGCCGACCATGGCCGGGGCGCCGGGGTGCGCGGCGGCGACGGTGCCGCGGGTGAAGGCGGCGAAGCCACGCCGGCCCTGCACCACCTCGATGGCGTTGCAGACGGTCGGGGTGTCGACGCGGCGCAGGGTCGCGAGCAGGCTGTCGGTCAGGTCAGGGAGAGCCATCGGCTGATCTCTTCGGTGGTGGGGCCGGGCGCCTCCAGCGTCGGCAGGTGGCCGGCGCCGGGGATGACCGCGAGGCGCGAGGCAGGCATCAGCGCGTGCATGCGGTCGTGGCGATCCATGGGGCAGACGATATCCTCGGCGCCGGTCAGGACCAGCGCCGGGCCGTGGAAGCCGGCCAGCGCCTCCTGCCGGTCGGCGCGGCCGATGAGGGCGCGCGACTGGCTGAGGAAGGCCGCCGGGCCGAGGGCGAGGCCCATGGCGCGGCAGAGGTCCGCGAGATCCGGGCGCGGGACGGGGAAATAGCGCGGGATGATCCCGTCGAGGGCCCCGGCGAGATCGCCCGCCTCGACCCGGGCCATGGCGGGGCCGCGGGCGGCGGTCGCCTCGGGGGTCTCGGCGAAGGGGTTGGTGTCGAGGAGGGCGAGGCGCGCGACCCGATCGGGGGCGCGGGCGAGGATTTCCATGGCGAGGATACCGCCCATGGAAAGGCCGAGAAGCGCGAAGCGGGGCGGCGCCGCGGCGAGCACGGCCTCGGCGAGCGCGGCCATGCTGTCGGCGCCGGTGAGGTTCGGCAGGAGGAGGGTGTGCCGGGCGGAGAGCGCAGCGATCTGCGGCGCGAAGAGGCGCGCGTCGCACATCATGCCGGGCAGGAGGACGAGGGGCGTCATCCGCGCCCGCGCGCCGCACCCGCGCAACTTCCGGCGAGAGGTTGATTTATCTGACTGTTCACTGATCCGCTCACCAAATCGCACCGTTCTTTGACCTGCGGTGCGGACGGAGGGTCCGCCCGCACCGCAGGAGCGCGGGGCTCACAGCCGGCTGGTGGGGCCGGCCTTGTCGTCGGTGTTGCGCACCCGGTAGAGCGACGCCTCGCCGGTCATCGACGGCGCGAGGCTGCGGGTGAGGCCCGGGGGCACGGCGCAGGTGTCGCCCGGCGCGAGAGTCGCCTCGCCGCCGTCCCACCCCAGCCGCCAGTGGCCGCGCATCACCATGAGGACTTCGTGGCGATCGGTCGAATAGGCGGCTTCGGGGATCGAGCCGCGGGTCAGAAGTTCGACCTCGAAGCCCGGGCGGTCCTTCAGGATCGCGTCGGCGCCGATCACTTTCGCGGGCGCCTTGCCGGCGAGCGCCATCAGGTCCCAGTAGCGGGCGACGTAGCCCGGCACCACGTCGAGGGCGCCGAGCTTCCGGGAACGCCTTCAGTTCCTCGTCGGTGAGGAGCGGCATCGGCTTCACGCCCTCGGGCAGGGCCTGGCCCTTCTTCGTGTCGTAGAGCTTGCCGTTCTGGCCGAGGACGAGGCCGTGGTCCTGCGCGTCGGTGATGACCTGCGGCGCCCAGATCACGCCGCCGCCGGCATCGTCGCCGCCGAGGATCGCCATGATCATGCCGTAGTCGGTGCCGATGTTCTCGAAGCCGCGGAAGATGCCGGTGGGGATGTTGATGATGTCGCCTTCCTCCAGCACCACCTCGCCCGCCTTGCCCCAGCGGCCCCAGAAGAAGCGCCAGCGACCCTTGAGGACGAAGAAGACTTCCGCGGTCCGGTGGCTGTGCAGCGAGTTGCGGCACTTCGGCGGCTGCCCGGCGGCACCGATGTTGAAGCCGGGCGTCTCCTTGATGTGCACGTGCTGGTCCGGGCTCTCGGAGACGCCGCCGCCGATGATGGTGAAGTTCTCCTTCTGGTCAGAGCCCGGGGTGTGGGCGTCGATGAATGCGGTCTTGCAGGGGCGCAGGTCGCCATAGCGGACGATGCGCTTTTCCATGTCGGCGTCAGTGAGGCGGCTCAGTTCGAGCGTTTCCATCAGATGTCTCCCGTGTGCAGGTGGATCTGCTTCCAGATCGCGATTTCGTCGAAGAGCGTGAATTCGCGGCGCAGGCCCCGGGGGCCGAATTCGGCGTGGGAGATGCCCATGACGTGCACCGGGGCGCCGGTCGGGGCGCCGAAGAGGCCGGGGCCGTCGTGCCGGCCGTCGAGGCTCCAGCGCACGGCGGCCCGGTGCGGCTGGTGCGGGTCGGAGCGGCCGATGACGTGGTGGATGGCAAAGACCGCCGAGGGGAAGGAGGAGCGCAGGCGCATCCAGCTCGTCTCGGCGAAGTCCCAGGACCAGCCGCCCACCGCGCCCGGATGCTCGGTGCGCACGGCGCGGTCGTATTGGGCGCGGATCACGGTCAGGTCCTTGTCCATGATCCGGGTCAGGATATCCGCGAGCCGCTGGCCCCATTCGTTCCGGTTGCCGCGGGACGTGTAGGGGCCGGGGCGGTCGTCGGCGGGGGTGAAGGGGCGCTTCGCCGTCTCCGGCCCGCCTTCGGCGGCGATCTGGGCGCGGGCGAAGTCCCCAGGCTCGAACCCGAGCTGCTTTGCCATGCCGGAGCAGTCGCGGACCAGCCACTCGTCGTGGATCACGTCGTCCTTCGCGGCGCAGTCGGCGATGACGCGGACGGTGAAGCTGCGCCCGGTGGGCGGCCCGAAGGACCCGTGGCCGGTATGGGTGCCGCTGGTGACGACGCGGTGCGAGGAGAGAAAGCCCGCCTCTTCGTCGCCCGACCAGATCACGTCCTCGCCGAGGAGGCGCCGGTCGGGCATCTCGGCCAGGGTGGCGAGGGTGCCGTCGATGACGCCCTGGTTGCCGAAGACGATGCCGGAGGGGAAGCGCATGATGATGTCGCGCGCGTAGTAGTGATCGAGGGTGCGGAGGCCGCGATCCTCCCAGATCTCCTTGGTGATCTTGAGGATATAGTCCGGCAGGTCGGCGAATTCGGGGGAGAAGCCCTTCATTGCACCGCTCCCGTCTTCAGCAGGATCTGCTTCCAGATCGCGGTTTCGTCGATCAGCGTCCACTCGCGGCGGACGCTCGGGGCGCCGCCCTCGCCGAAGGGGCCGAACTCGGCGTGGCTCATGCCCATGACGTAGACCTCGGCGCCGGTCGGGATGCCGAAGCGGCCCCAGCCGGAATGCTTGCCATGGAGCGACCAGCGCACGGCGGCGCGCGGCGGCATCAGGGGGTCGTCGCGACCGATGACGTGCTCGACCGTGAAGGTCGCGTCGGGGAAAGCGGCGCGCAGGCCCATCCAGAATTGATCGGCGCCCGACCAGCCGAGGCCGTCCTGGCCGCCGGGATAGAAAAGACTGGCGGCGCGGTCGTATTCGGCGGGAATGACCGCGAAGTCGGCGGCCATGATCCGGGAAATGATGCCGGCGTAGCGCGCGCCCCACTCATTCTCGTTGCCGCGGCCGTCATAGGGGCCAGCCACGTCACCCGCCGGAGTCATCGGCTGGACGCATCGCTCCGGGCCGCCCTCGCGGGCGATGAGGTCGCGGGTCCAGTCCACCACGTCGAAGCCGAACTGGCGCACGATGGCCGACTGGTCGCGCACCAGCCACTCGTCATAGACGTGATCGTCGCGGATCGCGCAGTCGGCGAGGATGCGGTACGTGGCGCGGCGCCCGGTGGGCGCGCCGTACATGCCGGGGCTGCTGTGGGTCGCGGTGCAGACGAGGCGGTGCGAGGAGAGATAGGCCTCGGTCACCGCCGTGGTCCGTGCGGGGTCCTCGCACCAGATCACGTCCTCGCCGAGAAGCTCCCGGTCGGGGAACTCGGCGAGGGTCGCCATGGTCGCGGCGATGATGCGGTCGTTGCCGACCACGACCGAGGCCGGCGAGCGCACGATGAGGCCCTCGCGATAGCGGTGGGTCAGGCTCGCGATCTCGCGGTCTTCCCAGATCTCCCGGGTGATGCCGATGATGAAATGCGGCACGTCCCGCCATTTCGCGTCGAAGCCCCTCACGTCACTCACCCTCCGGTCTTGCGTGTCGATCCGCGCACCACCAGTGCGCCGTCGATCTCGATGCGGCGCGGCTCGGTGCCGCCGCCCTCGATCCGGTCCATGAGCGTCGTCACCGTCTCGGAGACCATGCGGTTGATGCGCTGGCGGAAGCTGGTCAGGCCGTAGGCGGGCCAGGCGGAGGGCGGCACGTCGTCGAAGCCCGCGACCGCCACGTCGTCCGGTATCCTGAGCCCGAGCTCGAAGCGCAGCACGTCCATGACCGCGAAGGCCATGTGGTCGTTGCAGACGAAGACCGCGTCCGGCGGATCGGAGCGGTCGAACATCCGCCGTGCCGCCTCCTGGGCCTGGGGATGCTCGAAATTGCCGACGCCGCGCGCGTAGAGCGTGCGCCCCGCCGCCTCAAGCCCGTCGCGCAGGCCAAGCTCGCGGTCGCGCTGGGTCGAAGCCCCCTCCCAGCCGGCGATGTAGGCGATGCGCTCGCAGCCGATGTCGATCAGGTGCTCGGCCACCGCCCGGCCGCCGGCGCGGTTGTCGGTGGTAACGCTGGAGAGCCGCGCGTCGTCCTGGTCGCGGTTGAAGAGCACGACCGGGATGCCGAGCGCCTGGCACTCGCCCGCCAGCACCGAGGACATGGAGACCGAGGCGAGGACGAGGCCGTCGACCTGGTAGTCGAGGATCTCCTGCAGCACGCTCTCCACGTCGCCAACGGTGGGCGAAGCCATGAAGACGAGGACGTGATAGCCCTTCTGCTGCAGCGCCACCGACAGCCGCTCGACGACCTCGGGATAGAAGTAGTTGTCGAGATAGGCGACCACGAGGCCGATGATCCGGCTGCGCCCGGTGATGAGCGAGCGCGCCAGCACGTTCGGCCGGTAGCCAAGTTCGGCCGCGGCCTTGCGCACCTTGGCGGTCGTCTCCTTCGACGCCGACGCCCCGGGGGTGAAGACGCGGCTCACCGCCGACTGGCTGACGCCCGCCCGCTTCGCCACGTCCACCGATGTCACCTTCTCGTTCGCCATTTCTCTAATCCGCCGTCCAGCCGCCATCCACCATCAGCGCCGTGCCCGTGACGAGCGCGGCCGCGTCGGAGGCAAGGTAGGCGACGGCGCCCATGATGTCCTCGACGCGGCCGACACGGCCGAGCTTGATCTTCTCTTCCAGCCACCGCCGCCGCTCCGGATCGGCAAAGGTCGCCTCGGTCAGGGGGGTGCGGATGAAGGTGGGGCAGAGGGTGTTGACGCGGATGCCGTGTGGCCCCCACTCGATCGCCATCGCCTTGGTGAAGCCCTCGACCGCGTGCTTGCCGGCGCAGTAGACCGCACGGTCGATGCCGCCGACATGGCCCATCTGACTCGAGATGGTGATGATCGACCCGGGCCGGCCGGCGGCGATCAGGCCGCGGGCGACGGCCTGGGCGAGGAAATAGGCGCCGCGCAGGTTGAGGCCCATCGCCGCGTCGAAATCCTCCGGCGCGGTGCCCGCCGCCGGCCCGTGGCGGGCGAGCCCGGCGCTGTTGACGAGGATGTCGAAGGGACCGCCCTCGCCCACCGCCCGGGCGGTTGTCGCCACGTCGGCCACATCGAGCGGCAGCGCCTCGGCCAGCAGCCCCTCGGCCCGGATCGCGGCCACCGCCTCGCCGAGCTTTGCCGCCGAACGGGCGGCAAGCACGACCTCCGCCCCCTGCTCGGCCAGCGCCACGGCTGCGCCGAGGCCGATCCCGGACGAAGCGCCGGTGACGAGGGCCCGCCGGCCGTCGAGGCGGAAGGAGGGGGTGCGGGGGAGGGTCATCGGTTGCCTTGGCTGAGCTGGTGAACTAAGTTCACTGGACTAAGTTCGGAGACAGCGGTGAAGCAGGTCAACATCCACGAGGCGAAGACGCACCTGTCGCGGCTGGTCGAGGCGGCGGCGCGGGGCGAGCCCTTCGTCATCGCCAAAGCGGGCAAGCCCCTGGTGAAGGTGGTGCCGCTGGAAGAGGCCGAGGTGGATGCAGAGGCGGAGCGGGTCGCGCGGGCGAAGCGGCGGATCGGCTTCCTGGAGGGGCAATTCAGGGTGCCCGACGACTTCGACACCTTCATGCAGGACGAGATCGTCGCCATGTTCGATGGCAAGTACAAGGGCGCGCTCAACCCCGAGTTCTCGCACCTGGAGCCGAAACCCTTCGATCCTGACGAGTTCAAGCCGAAGCCGAAGGCAGCCGAGTGAAGTGTCTTGCCGACACGCACCTGCTGCTGTGGAGCATCGGCGACGTCGGCCGATTGAGCGCCACGACCCGCACCGCCCTGACGGACCCGGACAACGTGCCGATGTTCAGCGTCGTCAGCGTCTGGGAAGTGGCGATCAAGGCGGCGAAGCGGCTGAGCGGCTTCGCCATTGATCCGAGGGTCATGCGCACCGACCTCCTCGCTCACGGCTGGGTGGAGATCGAGGTCACGGCAGAGCATGCCCTGGCGGCTGGCGCGTTGCCGCCGATCCATGGTGATCCGTTCGACCGGATGCTGGTTGCACAGGCGACGGTCGAGGGCGCGGTGCTGCTCACGGCCAACCGGACCGTTGCCCGCTACCTTGGTCCGGTGCGCCTGGTCTGACATCACCCCACCGTCTCCACCGGCAGCGCCGGGGCGCCGTAGGGGACGTTGCGGCGGCCGTAGCGGCGGACGCGAATGTTGCATTGCTCGGCGTGGCCGACGAAGCCTTCGAGGATGCAGAGGCGCGAGCCGATCTCGCCGATGCGGGCGGCGGCCTCGTCGGTCAGGACCTTCTGGTAGCTGTGGGTCTTCAGGAACTTGCCGACCCAGAGCCCGCCGGTATAGCGGCCGGCCCTTTTCGTCGGCAGGGTGTGGTTCGTGCCGATCACCTTGTCGCCGTTGGCAACGTTGGTGCGCGGGCCGAGGAAGAGCGCGCCGTAGGAGTGCATCTTCTCCAGGAACCAGTCGTCGCGATCGGTCATCACCTGCACATGCTCGGAGGCGATGTCGTTGGCGACCGCGAGCATCTCGTCGTAGCCGCCGCAGACGATGACCTCGCCATAGTCCTCCCAGCTCCTTGCCGCGGTGGCGGCCGTGGGCAGGATCGCGAGCAGCCGGTCGATTTCTGCCAGCGTCGCCTCCGCGAGCTTGCGGGAGTTCGTTACCAGCACCGCCGGCGAGTTGTAGCCATGTTCCGCCTGCCCGAGGAGATCGGTGGCCACCATCTCGGCGTCCACTGTCTCGTCGGCAATCACCATGGTCTCGGTCGGCCCGGCGAAGAGGTCGATGCCGACGCGGCCGTAGAGCTGGCGCTTGGCCTCGGCGACGAAGGCGTTGCCGGGGCCGACCAGCATGTCGACGGGGGCGATCGTCTCGGTGCCGATCGCCATGGCGCCGATCGCCTGCACCCCGCCAAGGACGTAGATCTCGTGCGCGCCGCCAAGGTGCATGGCAGCGATCACCGCCGGGTTGGGCTTGCCCTGAAAGGGCGCCGTCGCAGCGACGATGCGCGGCACGCCGGCGACGCTGGCCGTCGCCACCGACATGTGGGCCGAGGCGACCATGGGGAACTTGCCGGCGGGGACGTAGCAGCCGACCGACTGGACCGGGATGTTCTTGTGGCCGAGAATGACGCCGGGCAGCGTCTCGATCTCGATATCCTGCATCGAGTCGCGCTGCGCCTGCGCGAAGTTCCGCACCTGCGCCTGGGCGAAGCGGATGTCCGCGAGATCCTGCGGCGAAACCTCGGCGACGAGGGCGTCGATCTGCGCCGGCGAGAGGCGGAAGCTCGCCGGCGTGTACTTGTCGAACGTCTCGGCATAGTCGCGGACCGCGGCGTCGCCGCGGGCCTCGATGTCCTTCAGGATCGCCTCGACGGTGGCGCGCACCTTGGCGTCGTCCTCGGCCCGCGCGGCCTCGGGCTTGCCGCGCTTGAGATGGTCGATGCTCATGCCCCCGCCCTCACGCCTCGGCGGCGACGGGGCGCGGGGGGGGGTGCGCTCGCCGCGGTCGAAGGCCTCCCAGCCCTCGCCCTTGAAGACGTCGACGCCGATCTGGGCGAGGACGTGGGGGAAGTCCACCATCACCCAGTTGTCGACGATCTTGCCGTCCACGACCTTCCAGAAGTCCATGTAGCGGATTTCCACGCGCTTGCCGGTGGCGGGCACGCCGAGGAACTCGCCGGAGTGCGTCGCCTCCTGGCGGCCGAAGGCGGCGGCCCATTCGCCCATGAAGAGGCGGGCCTCGTCGACGCAGGTCTTGTCGGAAAACGCCGCCTGGAACGGGCGCTGCCAGTTGTCCTGGAACTCCTTCAGGCCGGTCTTCGTGCCGCAGCCATAGTTGCCGAGCCAGCGGAAGCCCTGGGTGAAGAACTGGCCGATATCGTCGATGCGGTGGTCGTTGAGGCCGTCGACCATGCCCTCGATGACGGCGCGGGTGGCGTCGGTCTTCGAGAGGTCGGTATCGCGGGTGAGCACGGCCTGCTCGGGACGGGAACCTTTCACGGGAGTCTCCTTGGTGCTGCGAGGTCCGCGCCTCAGTTGACGAAGCCGGCTTCCTTGGCGGCGGTGTCGTAAGCCTTGGTGGCGTCGGCGAGCGCCTGTTCGGCGGTCTCGCTGCCCTGCAGGTAGCCGATGAGGTTGTCGCCGAGGGCGGTGTGCAGGATGCCCATGGTCGGGACCATCGGGTAGGGCTTGCCGCCGGCCTTCAGCGTCTCGATGACGCCGCGGGCGGCGGGGGTCGGCTCGTAGCCGGCGATCAACCAGGCGGCGACGGTGGGGTTGGCCTTCGCCGTGTCAGGACCAATGGCGTGGACCATGGCCTGGAAGGAGGCGGCCGCGTCCTCGTCGGAAATGTTCCTCGCGATCGTGAAGCCGTCCCACCAGAGGGTCGAGGCCGGGATGGCACCGCCGCCGACCGTGGGGGCGCCGACGAAGAGCGTCTTCGCGCCGATCTCCGGGGCCTTGCCCTTCGGGTCGATGACGCCGGTGGCACGCGAGCCCCAGGCGTTTTCCATGGCAACCTCGCCCGACTGCCACTGCGCCTGCATGGCGTTGGTGTCGAAGGTCACGAAGTCGGGGTTCATGTAGGCGGTGAGCGCCTTCATGGTCTCAAGCGCCTTCACGCCCTTGTCGTTGTCGATGGAGACCCTGGCGGTGCCCGGCTCGAACAGCTCGCCGCCGTAGCCCATGTACATGTTCACGAACTCGGCCGCGAGGTTCCAGCCCGGCTTGTCGCTGGCGGCGAGGGGGTATTTCAGGATTCCCTTCGCGCGGATCGCCTCGGCGGCGGCCAGCACGTCCTCGTAGCTCTTCGGCTGGGTGGTGATGCCCGCCTCGGCCAGGATGTCGGGGCGCAGCCACAGGTGCTGCGCATTGATCTGGAAGGCGATGGCCATGACCTTGCCGTCGATCTTGACGAGCTGGCTCGGCTGAAGGCCCTGCCCATACTGGGCGACGAGATCGTCGAGCGGGCGGATCAGGCCGCCATTCAGCAGCGGCACGATCGAGTCGTTGGCGACGACCGCGACGGAGTAGGTCGCGGGGTCGGTGGTCAGGGCCGGCACCTGCAGGTCCTGGTGGTCGGCGGTCTGGTTGACGGTGACGGTAACTGTCGGGCTGGCGCAGGTCTCCGCCGCCGCGTTGATGACGCCGAGGGCGGGGAAGTCGTTCGAGAGGATGCGCACCGATCCCTTGTCGATGCCGCAGTCCGCGAAGGCCGCAGCGGCAAAGGCGAGGGATGAGGCGGTCAGCAGGAAGGCGAGCTTCATGATGGGGGTCCCTGTCAGAGGTTGGCGGGCACGTTTCCAGCCCAGAGGCGCTGTCCCGCGCCCTTGTCGAACAGATGGCAGATCGCCGGCGGGACGCTGGCATTGACGACGGCGCCGATGCCGGCGCGGTATTCCTTCGGCGCCTTGACCGCGACGAGCGCCTCGCCAATGCGGTAGGCGATCATCGAAGCCTCGCCGAGCAGCTCGATCGAATAGATCGGCGCCGCGATCTCGCCCCCCGCGGGCACGATGGCGGCATCCTCGGCGCGAAAGCCGAGGGTGATCGGGCCGGCGACGTGCGCGGGCAGGCCTGGGACGCGCATCCCCGGCGCCTCGAAGACGCCGTTCGCGATGGTGCCGTCCACGAGGTTCATCGCGGGTGAGCCGATGAAGCTCGCGACGAAGGTGTTGGCGGGATGGTCGTAGATCTCGGTAGGGGTGCCGACCTGCTGGATGACGCCCTTCGACATCACCACCACCCGGTCGGCGAGGGTCATCGCCTCGATCTGGTCGTGGGTAACGTAGATCGTCGTGACCTTGAGGTCGTTCTGCAGGTGCTTGATCTGCGCCCGGGTCGAGACACGCAGCTTGGCGTCGAGGTTCGAGAGCGGCTCGTCCATCAGGAAGACGTTCGGCTGGCGCACGATGGCGCGCCCGAGCGCCACCCGCTGCCGCTGGCCGCCGGAGAGCGCCGCCGGCCGCCGGTCGAGGAACTCCATGAGCTCGACCATCTTCGCGGCCTTCAGCACCCGGTCGCGGTGCTCGGCCGCCGGCACGCCGCGCACGCGCAAGGGGAAGCGGATGTTCTCGTAGACGCTCATGTTCGGGTAGAGGCCGTAGGACTGGAACACCATGGAGATGTCGCGGTCCTTGGGCTCGAGGTCGTTGACGAGCCTGTCGCCAAACCAGATCTCGCCGCCCGATACGTCCTCGAGCCCGGCGATCATCCGCATCGTCGTGGTCTTGCCGCAGCCCGAGGGGCCGAGCAGCACGAGGAATTCCCGGTCGGCGATGGTGAGATCGAAGTTGTCGACCGCCACGTAGTCGCCCCACCGCTTCGACACGTTCTTCAGGCGCAGCTCCGCCATCGGTTCACCCCTTGACCGCGCCGGCGGTCAGGCCGCTGACGATCTGTTTCTGGAAGAAGAGGACGAGCAGGAAGAGCGGCAGGATCGCCGACACCACGGCCGCGACCGCATACATCACCTTGCCCTCGGCCTGGGTCGAGCCGAGGAAGCTCGCGATCTTCGGGATCATCGTCTGGTTGTCCTGGCTGAGCAGCAGCGAGGTCACCGCGAAGTCGTTGTAGGCGAGCAGGAACGAGAAGAGCCCCGTCGTCACCACTCCCGGCCACATCACCGGGATCACCACCATGCGGAACGCCTGGAAGCGCGAGCAGCCGTCGACCATGGCGCTCTCGTCGAGGTCCTTCGGGATCGACAGGAAGAAGCTGTGCAGCATCCAGAGCGTGAAGGGCTGGTTGATCGCCACGAGCACGATGATCGTTGTCGGCAGGATCCCCCAGATGTTCATCTGGAAGAAGGGGAGGAGATAGCCCGAGACCAGGCTGACATGCGGCATGGCGCGGAAGACGAGAGCCGCCATCAGGAGCCAGAAGGTGTAGCGGTAGCCGGATCGGGCGAGCGCATAGCCGCCGAGCGTGCCCATGATCAGCGAGATGACGACGACGAAGAAGACGACGATCGCGGAGTTGATCGCGGCCTTCCAGAAGCCCTGCCCGATCCAGGCGCCCCAGTAGCCCGAGCCGGTGAAGGCGTGGCCGGTCTGCTTCAGGGTGGCCGGGCCGGTGATCGCGTTCATCCAGTCCGTGCGCGAGAAGAAGTCGGCCTCGACCTTGAACGAGCCCCAGGCGGTCCAGAGGAAGGGGAAGGCCGCGACGACGAGCCAGATGAGCACGAACACGGTCGAGAACGCGACGAGCGGGGTGGAGCGGGCGGTTGCCTTGCTGGACATGGGCCTACCTCGCCGACTTGGCGTTGAACTCGCGCCAGGTGCGGATCAGCACGGGCGTGAGCAGGATGGCGACGCCGATGATCGTCAGCATCGAGGTGGCGGCGGCCGAGCCGAAGAGCGGCGTGTCGCCGGCGCGCAGGTCGTTGTAGATGAGCCACGAGAGCGAGGTGGCGCTGGCCTGGGCCGAGAAGCCGATGATCGGCTCGAAGACCCGGAAATTGTCCATGAGCTGGATCAGCGCCACGAAGGTGACGAGCGGCGCGAGGTGCGGGATCACCACGAAGCGGATGCGCTCCCACCGGCTGGCGCCGTCGATCATCGCGGATTCGAGCGTGTCGTCCGGCACGGTCTGCAGCCCGGCGTAGAAGACGATGAAGTTGAAGGGCGCCATATGCCAGACGCCGTAGAGGAACAGCACCAGCCACGTCAGGGTCGGGGACGCCTTAAGCGACAGGTCGGGATCGTTGAACAGGAGTTGCAGCGTGCCGCCGATGATGCCGCGGCTGTCGATCATCCAGAAGAGCACCAGTGACCCGATCAGCGGCGTCACGATCATCGGCAGGAGCGAGAAGAAGATCACCGGCCCCTTCACGATCTTCGGGACGCCATTGACGCCCAGCGCGATCAGGAAGCCCAGGGCAATGACGATGGGGGTGACGACGGCGGTGTAGACGACGGTGAAGAACAGCGCCTTGTAGAAGGGCAGGTTCATCATCGCGCGGAGAGCCGCACCGATGCCCGGGGCCTCGCGCCAGATCTTCGCCACCTCGGCGAAGGCGAGGTGCGAGGCGTTGGTGTAGGTGCCGAGCCAGTTGAACCGGCCCATGGGCTGCTCGGCGCGGAGCTTCGCCATCGCCTCGGCGTCAACCTTGGTCTCGGTCTGGCAGCCGAAGGGGCCGCAGCTCTCGACAGTCGTCACCACCTGCTCATGCTCGACGTAGAGCGACTGGTAGGCGACCGACAGGATCGGCAGGGCGATGAAGAGCAGCATCACCACCAGCGACGGCGCGATGAAGGCGAGGAACGTGCGGTGCGGCATCGGCGGGAATCCGTTGCGAGGCGCGGGACAGGGCGGGAGGGGCTCTCAGTTCAGGAAGCCGTTTTCCTTCGCCGCCGTATTGTAGGCCTGCGTCACGTCGGCGAGCGCCTTCTTTGCGTCCTCCTGCCCCTGCATGTACTCGGCCAGCTCGTTGCCGAGCGCGGTGTGCAGGATGCCCATGTAGGGCAGCATCGGATAGGGCCTGGCGCCGGCCTTGGCGGTGGCGAAGACGCCGGCGAGGGCCGGCGTGGGCTCGGCGCCCGCGATGAGCCAGGCGGTCACGTCCGGGTGCGCCTTCGCGACCTCCGGGCGGATGCCGTGCATCATGGCACGGAACGACGCCTCGGCGTCCTCGTCGGAGATGTTCCCGGCGATGGCGAAGCCGTCCCACCAGAGACTGGAGGCCGGAACCGTACCGCCGCCGACCGTGGGCGCCTCCGTAACGACTGAGTTCTCCGAGACGCCGGGCGCCGCACCCTCGGCATCGACGAAGGCGCCGACGCGCGAGCCCCAGACGGTGGCGATGGCGACCTTGCCGGCCTCCCAGATCGGCTTCACCGAGTTGGTGTCATAGGTCACGAAGTCCCGGCTCATGAAGCCCGACATCGCCTTCAGCGTCGCCAGCGCCTGCGCGCCCTCCTTGTTGTCGATGGCGAGCTTGGCGGTGCCGGGCTCGAAGAACTCGCCGCCATAGCCCTGGTACATGTTCACGAACTCTTCGGCGAGGTCCCAGCCCGGCTTGAAGTTGGCGGCCAGCGGATCCTGCATGATCCCCTTGTCGCGCAGCGCCTGCGCCGCGGCGAGGATGTCCTCGTAGGTCTTCGGCGGCTGGACGCCGGCCTGCTCCAGCAGATCCTTGCGGTAGACCACATGCTGGTCGTTGATCATGAAGGCGATGCCCATCACCTTGCCGTCGACCTTGACGAGCTGGTTCGGCGTCAGCTGCTGGCCCCATTTCGCCACGTATTCGTCGAGGGGCCGGATCAGGCCGCCGTTCAGCAGCGGGACGATGGAATTGTTCGCCACCATGGCGACCGTGTAGGTCGCGGGATCGGTGGTGAGCGCGGGGACCTGGATGGTCTTGTGCTCGGTGGTCTGGTTCTTCGTCACCGTGACCGTCGCGCTTGCGCATTCCTCGGCGCCGCTCGCAACGATGTGGAGCGCCTCGAAGTCGTTCGACAGGATGCGCACCGACCCCTTCTCGATGCCGCAGTCGGCCCAGGCCGCCGACCCCGCAAGGAGCGCGGCCGCCCCAAACGATGCCCCGACCGACGCCACGAGAAGTCCCTTCATCGGTAGCCTCCTGCTGATGGATGCCGCGGGCGTTCCGCTCCGAGGCCGGTTAGCACTGCTTCTGCTGGTCGGGGCCCTCGGGATTCGCCGCCGCGGCCCGCCGATGCCCCGGTGTTAACACTTCATGAATACGCTTGCAACGCCGCTTTGCAATCGTATTCACAAAGTGCTATCCAGAGGCGCTCGCCAAAGGAGGGGTAGCGGTGCCGACGAACCATCTCGAGACCAAGCACTGGCTCCACGCCGGGCTCGCGCGCCTCGCCGAGGCCGGCCCGGGGGGCGCGGCCGCCGTGCTCGCCAACCTCTACGCCCCTGACGCCGAATGGCGCGGCGCCCACCCGTTGAACGAGATGCGCGGGGCCGAGGCGATCGCCGCCGCGGTCTGGGAGCCGCTCTTCGCCGCCTGCCCCGACCTCGAGCGCCGCGACCTCATCGTCGCGGCCGGGACTTTCGAGGGGCGCGACTACGTGGCGGCGGTCGGGCACTATTGCGGCGTGTTCCATGCCGACTGGCTCGGCATTCCCGCCACCGGCCGCACCGTCTATCTGCGCTACGGCGAGGTGCACGAGGTGCGGGGCGGGCGCATCGTGCAGTCGAGCTGCCTCTGGGACATCCTCGACCTGATCCGCCAGGCCGGCCTCTGGCCGCTCCCCCCGAGCCTCGGCGCCGAGGGCATGTGGCCCGGCCCGATCACCGGCGAGGGCCTGCGCCTCGCCCCGGCCAACTCGGCGCAGTCGGCCGCGAGCCTTGCCCAGACGCTCGCCATGCAAGGCACCCTCGGCGCCTTCCGCGACCATGAGGATGCCGGCCGCGAGGAACTCCTCGCCATGCCGCAGCGGGCGCACTGGCACGAGCGGATGATGTGGTACGGCCCGGCGGGCATCGGCACCACCCGCGGCCTCCCCGGCTTCGTCGACCAGCACCAGCTGCCCTTCCGCATCGCCTTCCCGAACCGCAAGGGCGGCCAGCACTATATCCGCATCGGCGACGGCCCGATCTCCGTCACCGGCGGCTGGCCGAGCGTCACCGCCACCCACACCGGCGGCGGCTTCCTCGGCCTCGGCCCCACCGGGCGGCTGGTCGGAATGCGGGTGATGGACTTCTACCTGCACCATGAGGGGCTGATCCGCGAGAACTGGGTCCCGCTCGACATCCTCGACCTGCTGATGCAGCTCGGCGTCGACGTGCTGGCGCGCTTGCGCGACTTGCGCCGCCGCTGACCTGTGGGCGCCACGTCCCTTCTTCCGGCCAGAAACCTGGAGAGCAGTGCCGGGGGTGCGGGGGCGGCGAGCGCCCCGCCGGTGCGGGCCTGCAGGCCCGCACCCAGCAAAGAAGCCTGCGCGCACCTGCGCGCTCAAGTTGCCGCCAAAGGGCGGCGATCCTCAAACCTCGTCCGCGCCCCGCTTGTCCGCCATCTGCGCGAGCTTCACCTGCATCAGCATGGAAAGCTCGTCATAGACCCGCCACTCGTCGACGATGCGGCCGCTCCTGTAGTGGAAATGGCTCATCCCCATGACCTGCACCCGCTTGCCGGTCGGCGCGCCGAGCGACTGAAGCAGGCCATAGCCGAGATGATGCCCTTCCATGATCCAGCGCACCGCCACCTTGGTTCCGCCCTCCTCGCAGGGCACCGAGCAGATGTGCTGCGGCAGGAAGGCCGCGTCCGGGAATGACCCGAACAGACCGATCGTCTGCTGCATGACCGAGGCGATGCCGTAGAGCTCGACCATCAGCGGGCCGTGGAACATCACTGTGGGTGCGTAGACGTCCTTGATCCTGCCGAACATCCGCCGGTTGAAGACTTCGTGCATCCAGCGCAGCGTCTCCCGCTCGATGTCGTTGTGCGCGATCTCAAGGTCGGGCTCCGCCTCGGGCGGATACTGCCCGATCAGCCGCCGGTTCTCGCCGATGTCGAGCGCCAGCATCCCCTTCTCGAAATGCCCGCGCGCCAGCCCCTCGGCGAAGGCGTGCGGATCGAGTCCGAGCTGCCGGAGGATCGCCATCGTGTCGGCGACGATCCACTCTCGATAGATCCTGTTCTCGTAGACCATGCAGTCGGCGATGGTGCGCGAAGTGAAGGTCCGCCCGGTGGGCGCGCCGTAGTGCCCGGCCTGGGTATGCCGCCCGGTGCCGGTGACGAGGTGCGAGGTGTAGAAGCCGTCGTCCTCGTTCCCCGACCAGATCACCTGCGTCGCCATCCCGCGCCGCTCCGGCAGCGAGACCAGCCGCTGGATCGTGTCGTGGACCACCTCCTCGCGGGTGTAGAGGGTCTTGGTCGTCAGGTAGACATAAGGGTTGTGCGTGTAGTGCGTGTAGATCAGCCCCACGTCGCGCTCGTCCCAGATCAGGTGCGTGCAGCGGACGATATAGTCGACGATGTCGGTATAGATCGGATCGAACCCGCGCATCGGCTGCACCCGCGGCCGGTTTTCCGGCACCAGATCGACGAAATCGCGGCGCTCCACCTGCAGCACGCTGCGGGCAGCGACGGGACCGGCATCGTCCCCGCACGCGTCCCCCTCGTCGTCCGACCGGGCCTGTTCCAGACGCGCCATGATTCCCTCCTCGCGCTTGTCCGCCGTCAGAGAGCACGTTTTGATTACGTATGCAACCGATACCCCCCTCTCCCGCCGGCGATTGACAGGCGCCCCCGGCGCGCGGCAGTTTCCAGCCGGCGCGGCAGGAGGATCGGCGATTGGCGGTGCTCGACGGACCCGATGGATTGCCGCGCTGTGGTTGGTGCCTCTCGACGCCGCAATACCTCGCCTACCATGATACCGAGTGGGGGTTTCCGGTGTCGGACGACCGCCGGCTCTTCGAGAAGCTCTGTCTCGAGGGGTTCCAGTCGGGACTGAGCTGGCGGACGATCCTGCAGAAGCGTGAGGCATTCCGCGCGGCCTTCGACGGCTTCGATATCGAGACGGTCGCGGGCTATGGCGAGGCGGAGGTGGCGCGGCTGCTCGCCGACGCCGGCATCGTGCGTCATCGCGGCAAGATCGAGGCGACGATCAACAACGCGCGGTGCGCCCGCGCGCTCGTCGCCGAGAAGGGCTCGATCGCCGCCCATGTCTGGGCGTTCGAGGCGCCGGCGCGGGACGGCGGGCCGGTGGTGTCCACCACGCCCGAGTCCGTCGCGCTGTCGAAGGATCTGAAGAAGCGCGGCTGGCGCTTCGTCGGGCCGACCACGGTCTACGCGTTCATGCAGGCCATGGGCCTCGTCAACGACCACGCCGACGGCTGCGCGCTGAAGCCCGCGGTGGCGCGCGCCCGCGCCGCCTTCACGCCGCCCGCCTGAGAAGCGGGCTCGCCGGAAACGGCAGGGATCCGGGCGTCGATCCGGGCGATGCCTCTACTCCTCCACAAGTCGCGTCCTACCGCCGGAGGACTTGCCAAACCGGGCGCATTCAGCGCAGGCATGGCGTTATGTGATTCACCTGCATAAAGCCTCGCCGATGCCGCTCCACGCCGAGATTTCGCTGCACGCGCCGAACGGCTCGCCGCTGGGCGAGCCGCGGATTGCGCTGCTCGAGGCGATCGGCCGCGAGGGCAGCATCTCGGGGGCGGCCCGGGCGCTCGGGCTCAGCTATCGCGGCGCGTGGGACGCGATCTGCGCGATGAACAACCTCGTCGGCCGGCCGCTGGTGGCGGGCCAGACCGGCGGGCGCAGCGGCGGGGGCGCCCGCCTGACCGAGGACGGCGTGCGGCTGATCGCCGGCTTTCGCCGCCTGCAGGTCGAGATGGCGCGCGCGTTCAACGCGGTCGCGCCCGAGCTTGCGGCGGGCCCCGCGGGCGAGGCCATGCGCGCCATGCTGGTCGGCTTTCGCCGCACCAGCGCCCGGAACGCCCTGTGGGGCCGGGTGGTGTCGACCGTCGAGGGGGCGGTCAACGCCGAGGTCGGGCTGGAGATCGCCGAGGGCGTCATCCTGCGGGCGACGCTGACCAGCCGGAGCCTGCGCGAGCTCGGCCTCTTTCCCGGCCAGCCGGCCGTGGCCCTCGTCAAAGCGCCGATGATCGCTATCCTGCCGACGCCCGCCGCGGCCAGCGTCGCGGGCAATCGCATTGCGGGCGTCGTTGCCTACGTGGCGCAGGACGCGACCTCGACCGAGATCAGCCTCGACGTCGGCGGCGGCAAGACGCTCTGCGCCATCCTCGCCAGCGGCGCCGATACCGCGCCCGGCTTCGGCGTCGGCGACCCGGCCGTCGCAGCCATCGACCCCGCCCACGTCATCCTCGCCGTCGAATGAAGGAGACTGCCATGAAGAAGACCGTCGCAGCCCTGCTGCTCATCTGGTCCGCGTCCGCGGCCTTTGCGGGCGACACCAAGGTCGCCGTTGCCGCCAACTTCACCGAGCCGGCGACGGAGATCGCCAAGCTCTTCACCGAGAAGACCGGGCACACCGCGACGCTGAGCTTTGGTGCCAGCGGGCAGTTCTACACCCAGATCACCCAAGGGGCGCCCTTCGAGGTGTTCCTCTCCGCCGACGCCGCCCGCCCGGCCAAGGCGGTGGAAGAAGGCTTCGGCGTACCGGGCTCGGTCTTCACCTATGCGATCGGCACGCTGGTCCTGTGGAGCAAGGATCCGGCGCTCGTCACCGGGCCGGAGACGCTGAAGGAGCCGCGCTTCGACCACATTGCCATCGCCGACCCGAAGTCTGCGCCCTACGGCGCCGCAGCCGTCGAGACGATGAAGAACCTCGGGGTCTACGACGCGCTGGCCCCGCAGATCGTGCAGGGCACCAACATCGCGCAGGCGCAGCAGTTCGTGGAGACCGGCAACGCCGCGCTCGGTTTCGTGGCGCTGGCGCAGGTCATCAAGATCGAGGGCGGCTCGCGCTGGGACGTGCCCGAGGATCTGCACGCGCCGATCAAGCAGGACGCGGTTCTGTTGAAGACCGGAGCGGACAACGAGGCGGCAAAGGCGTTCCTCGACTTCCTGAAGGGTCCCGAGGCGCAGGAGGTCATCAAGTCCTTCGGCTACGCGCTCGCGCCCGAGCTGGAGGGCGCGTCGGGCTGACATGGGAACAGGCTGGGGCATCGACTGGCAGGCCATCCGGCTGACGCTCGAACTCGCGACCGTCACGACGGTGATCCTCCTTCTCATCGGTACGCCGCTTGCCTGGTGGCTCGCCCGCTCGACGGCGCGATGGAAGGAGGTGGTGGCCGCGCTGGTCGCCCTGCCGCTCGTGCTTCCGCCGACGGTGCTCGGCTTCTACCTTCTGGTCGCCCTCGGTCCGCAGGGACCGGGCGGCTGGATCGCCGGGCTCTGGGGCGGGCGGACGCTCGCATTCACCTTTCAGGCGCTGGTGATCGCCTCTGTCGTCGCCTCGCTGCCCTTCGTCGTCCAGCCGATCCGCAATGCCTTCGAGGCGATCGGCGCGCGTCCGTTCGAGGTGACGGCAACGCTGCGGGCCTCGCCGCTCGACGCCTTCGTCACGGTCGCGCTGCCGTTGGCCAGTCCCGGTTTCCTGACCGCGATGGTTCTCGGCTTTGCCCACACCGTCGGCGAGTTCGGCGTGGTGCTGATGATCGGCGGCGCGATCCCCGGCCAGACCAAGGTTCTGTCGATCGCCATCTACGAGCTGGTCGAGACCATGCAGTGGCGGGCGGCGCACCTGCTCTCGGCCGGGATGCTGGTCTTCTCCTTCGCGGTCATCCTCGCGATGATGGTGCTGGAGAAGCGCATGAGCCGGATCGGGCGGTGAGGGATGTCGATCCCCCGGCGTCGGGCCTTGCCGCCCGCTTCCACGGTACGCTCGGCGGCTTCACCCTCGATGTCGCCTTCGAAGCGCCCGCGCGCGGCGTCACGGCGCTGTTCGGGCCGTCCGGCTGCGGCAAGACCAGTGTCCTGCGCGCGGTGGCCGGCCTGCACCGCTTTTCCGATGGCTTCTTCGAGCTGGGCGGCGATGTCTGGCAGGACGGCTCGGCGTTCCGGCCGGTCCACCGCCGCCCGATCGGCTACGTCTTTCAGGAGGCGAGCCTGTTCCCGCACCTGTCGGTGCGCCGCAATCTCGACTATGGCCGCCGCCGGGCGCTGAAGGGCGGCGCTGCGGAGACGATCCGCTTCGACGACGTGGTCGACCTGCTGGGCCTCGCCCGCCTGCTGGAGCGGGCGCCCGGCGCCTTGTCGGGGGGCGAGCGCCAGCGCGTCTCGCTCGGCCGTGCGCTGCTCTCCCAGCCGCGGCTGCTCCTGATGGACGAACCCCTGTCCGCGCTCGACCGCTTCGCGAAGGAGGAGATCCTGCCGTATTTCGAGCGGCTTCAGGACAGTCTCGGGCTTCCGACGCTCTATGTCAGCCACGACATCGGTGAGGTGGAGCGCCTGGCCGACCATGTCGTTCTGATGGCAGCCGGCCGCGTTACGGCAGCGGGACCGCTCGCCGAGCTTCAGGCGCGGCCCGACCTGCCGCTCGCGCGGATGCCGGAGGCTTCGGTGACGCTCGCCGCGGAGGTTGTCGCGCATGATGCGGCCTACGACCTCACCACGCTCGCGGTGCGCGGGGCGCAGTTGCTGGCGCCCGGCCGCTTCGGCGCGGTGGGGAGCCTGCGGCGGGTGCGCATCGCCGGATCCGACGTCGCGCTCGTCCGCGACCCGCCGCAGTCGAGCAGCATCCTGAACTGTCCGCCCGCCCGCATCGTCGAGGCGGCGCCGCACGGGACGGGCATGATGACCGTTGTCCTCGCGCTCGGTGCAGACGGATCGGGGGCCCGCATCCTCGCCCGGATCTCCCGCCGGTCCTGGGATCATCTGCATCTCGGCCCCGGCCAGCCGGTCTTCGCCCAGATCAAGGGTGTCGCACTCGTCTCCCAGCCTGCGCCCGAGGGCTGACCGCCGCGGGCAATGCGCGGCAGCGCCGTGGCGTCCGATCCTCGTCCAGAACGCCTTCAGCCTTGTCACATCGTACCGAGCGAGGCGATTTCGATATGCGGTCGTGAAGGCGAGCGACGTCATGGTCGGCGTGGACTGACCACGCGACCGGCTGGCCGGCGCTGGCCGGCCGGCACCAGCGCGGGAGAGAGCGCCCGGTGCGTGGTCGAGCCGGCAGCGCATCACGCCGCCTCTGGTCCTCCCGCCCGTCGGCGCATATGCGGGCGGCAGCAACGCAGGGGACGAGGCGATGGCCGACGGCGACGAGGATTACGTCTATGACGAGGCGAGCGGCGAATGGCGCCCCGCCTCCGAGATCGCGGCGGCCAGCGCGCGCGTGGTGCGCGACGCATCGGGCAACCCGCTGGCCGACGGCGACTCCGTCGTGCTCGTGAAGGATCTGAAGGTGAAGGGTGCCGGCCAGACGCTGAAGCAGGGCACGGTGATCCGCTCGATCCGCCTCACCGACAACGACGAGGAGATCGACTGCCGCCACGACACGATCAAGGGCCTGGTGCTGCGCACCGAGTTCGTGCGCAAGCGATAGCGCGCAGCGTCGGCGACCGGACGGTCTCGGCTGGCGGGCGCGTGAGCCGGGCTGATCCGGCTTCGCGGCCAGCCCCTTCCCGCTATCCCTGATCGGCCGTCGATCTGGCCCGAGCCTCGCCGCCGCCGTAGGCCGCGACCGGCGGGTAGAGCGCGCGGAAGGCCGCGAGGCGATCCTCGCAGGCGGGGCCAAGGGCGCGATCGGGCGCGACCTCGTGCGCGGCAGGGGGCACCGCCACCTCGGCGAGGGACAGGCCGCTGCCGAGCATCGCGAGCCGCACGGCACCGAGCGCCGAGCCGCCTTCGGCCCCGTCCGCGACCGCAAGGGGGCGGCCGAGGACCGTCGCGAGCATCCGTGTCCACGTCCGGCTGCGCGCCCCGCCGCCGATGACCATCGGCACCTCGGCGACGGTGCTGGAGGCGCGGAGCACGCGATCCGCGTCGGCGAGCGCGAAGCAGACCCCTTCGAGCGCCGCCTGGACGAGATCGCGCCCGTCGGTGGCGCGGTCGAGGCCGAAGATCGCGCCCTTGGCCCGCGGGTCGCCGTGCGGCGTGCGCACCCCGTCGAGATAGGGCAGCATCAGGACCGGGCCCGGCCCGGACCAGCCGCGCGCGTCGATCGCGTCGAGCGCGGCGGCGGGCGAGCCGGCGCCGGTCAGCGCGCACGCCCAGTCGAAGACCGAACCGCAGCCGAGGATCGCCGCCATGCGATACCATCGCCCGGGCAGGCAGTGGGCGAAATGGTGCAGCGTCGGGTTGTCCGGCGGCGCATACGCATCCGAGGCGGCGAGGTAGAGGGCGCCGGTGCCGAGCGAGATCATCGCCAGCCGGGAGTCGACGCACGCCGTGGCGAGGGCGCCGGTGGCGGCATCGGCTCCACCGCAGATCACAGGCACGCGCGGCAGGCCGAGCGCGTCGGCGACGGCGGGCCGGAGCGTCCCGGCCGTGGCCGTCGCCTCGAGAATCGGCGGCAGGGTCTCCGGGTCGAGGCCGAGGAACGCGCAGACCTCGGGCGACCATCGGCGGGCGCCCTGGTCGAAGAGCTGGGTTCCCCCCGCGTCGGAGGCATCGGTCGCCCAGTCGCCGGTGAGCCACAGCCGCACGAAGTCCTTCGGCAGCACGATCTTGCGGATCGCCACGAAGCACGCCGGCTCGTTTTCCGCGAGCCAGTCGAGCTTGGCCGCGGTGAAGCTCGTCATCGCGCCGACGCCGGTGATCGCCGCGAGGTCGGGAAAGCCGTCGCGGACGCGGGCGAGGAAGCCCTCGCCGCGCGAGTCGTTCCACAGCATGGCCGGGCGGAGGGGGCTGCCGTCGGCGTCGAGGGCGACGAGGCCGTGCATCTGACCGGAGAGGCCGATGGCGCGGAGGTCGTGCGCGACGGCGGGAACGCGGGCGCGGATCTCGGCGACGGCCTGACGCGCGGCAGCGATCCAGAGCGCGGGGTCCTGCTCGGCGAGGCCCGGCCCGGGGGACTGGATCGGGTAGGCAGCCCGGGCGACGGCGAGGGGCTGCTGCGCGGAATCGCAGAGCAGGGCCTTGAGCCCCGAGGTCCCGAGATCTAGGCCAAGGTACATGCGCGTCCACCCGTTTGTTTACAACTTTTGTATATTTCATTATATCTAAGTCAACCGTAACCTTCGACTTGCTACGTCCCGCTGACGCCCCGGCCCGCGGTCACTTCGGACGGTCCTGCGACGAACGCCGTCGGGCAGACACACAAGGCCAGCAAGGCCCAAGCAAGATTGAAGAGGAGGAATCCGCATGTCGTCCAGCCTGTCCCGGAGCGTCCTCGCGGCGCTCGCCTTGTGCGCCGTAACGCCCGTCTACGCCGCGGACGTATCGGCCTGCCTGATCACCAAGACGGATACCAACCCCTTCTTCGTCAAGATGAAGGAAGGCGCCCAGGCCAAGGCCAAGGAGCTTGGCGTCAAGCTGCAGACCTTTGCCGGCAAGATCGACGGCGACACCGAGAGCCAGGTGCAGGCGATCGAGACCTGCATCGCGAGCGGCGCCAAGGGCATCCTGCTCGTGCCGTCGGACTCGGCTGGCATCGTGCCGCAGGTGAAGAAGGCCCGCGATGCCGGCATCCTCGTCATCGCGCTCGACACTGGTGTCGCCCTCGTCACCGACAAGCCGATCCCGGGCGTCGAGTTCGATCTCCTCCGAGGAGGGGCTGAAGCTCTGCTGGGGATGACGACACGCCGGCGGTCCCCGGACCGCCGGCACCCTCGGCGTCAGTCGCCGCACGTTGTCCGCCTTGATGCGCGGCGGCGGCTGCCTTAGGTCTGGCAGGCAGCAATCCTCGCCCGCGGCGGGGTCGTGGTCGAACAGGATGACTTCATGCCGAAGCTCGCCCGAACCACGCAGACCGCCCTCGCCGACACCGCGCCACTCCGCCTCCGCGCCGCGTGGCTCTACCATCTGCGCCGGCGGACCCAGGGCGAGATCGCCGAAGACCTCGGCGTCAGCCGCTCGACCGTGATCCAGCTGCTCGAGGAGGCCCGGCGGCGGGGCGAAATCCAGAATCTGGATCGAGCCGACGCCGGGCGAGCTGGCCGGGCTCGCGGCGGAGCTCTGCGGCCTCTACGGGATGTCGGAGGTGCTGATCGCCCCGGGCGAAGGGACCCCGGAGGAAACGGCCGCCGACGTCGGCGCGGTGCTCGGCCGCTATCTTTCCGGCGCGATTCAGGACGGCATGGTCATCGGCGCCGGCTGGGGGCGGACACTGGCGGCGGCGCTGGCGACGTTCCGGCCGCAGCGGCGGCGCAATGTCGAGGTGGTGTCGCTGCTCGGCGGCCTGCTCGCACCCGACACGCTGAACCCCATCGACTTCTCCTGGCAGATCGCCACGGCGCTCGGCGCGGAGTGCTCGCTGTTCCTCGCGCCGCTCATCGTCGACTCCCCCGAGACCAAGGACCGGCTGCTCGACGCCTGCGGGCTCGGCGCCCTGACCGAGATGGCGCAGCGGCTCGACCTCGCGGTGGTGAGCTGCGGCGATGTCGGTCCCGGGGGATCGTCGTTCAGCCGGCAGTTCCTGTTGCCGGACGACCTCGACGGCCTGCTCGCCGCCGGTGCGATCTGCGACACGCTCTGCCAGTTTCTCGATGCCGAGGGCCGGACGATCGACCACCCGATCCGCCATCGGGTGATGTCGGTCGACCTCGACATCGTTGCCAGCGCGCCCCACGTCATCCTCGCCTCGGGCGGGCGGGCGCGGGCGCCGGCGATCCGCGCGGCGATCCTGCGCACCCGCTGCCGGACGCTCGTCACCGACGAGGCGGCGGCGCGGGAGCTGGTCGCGCTGAGCGCCGCCGGCGGCTGACCCTCAGGCGTCCAGCTCGATGAGGACGCGGGCGGCCGTCTCGTCGGTGACAAGGGTGCAGCCGGGGAAGCGGCGCAGGGCGGCGCGGATCGACACGGCCTTTGCCGCGCCGCCGGCGGCGAGGACGACGTGGCGGGCATTGGCGACCAGCCCGAGGTCGGTGGACATCACCCGGTGGCGGATCGGATGGTCGATCGTCCGGCCCTCGGCATCGAGGAACTGGCTGATGACATCGGCGACGGCGCCGCGGGCGACGAGTTCGGCGCGCAGCTCCGGCCCGAGATGGTCGGTCGCGAGCGAGCCGCCGGCGACGCGCGGGTCGCCGCAGCTCACCACCGCGACGTCGAGGCGCCCGGCCATGGCGATGACGTTGCCAAGCCCGCACGCGCGGAACAGGCGGTCCTTGGTGTCGGCGGAATCGACGAAGAGCGGCGACAGCAGCAGGTGGCAGCCGGCGCCGGTCATTCCGGCGAGGCGCCAGGCGAACTCGGCCGGGTTTGCGGCGCCGGGCGTGACGAGGCCGCCGAGCAGCGAGACGACCTGCATCCCGTCCCGGCGCTGCCGGGTCACATGCGGCAGCGCCGCGTGGAGCGTCCTGCCCCAGCCGACGCCGACGGTCATGCCGTCGGCAAGCGTGATCGAGAGCAGATCGCCGAGCGCGGCGCCGACGGCACGGGTGGCATCGGCCGCCCCGGGCACGACGACGGCCTCGGCGAGACCGAACGTCTCCTCGAGCGCGATCGCGAGCCGGACCGGGACCTTCGGATCCTCGTTGATCCAGACCTGCACCTCGGAGGCGCGCAGGCCGTCCTCGATCATGCGGATGACGGTGGCGCGACT
This sequence comes from Amaricoccus sp., assembly GCF_047602525.1. Taxonomy (GTDB): domain Bacteria; phylum Pseudomonadota; class Alphaproteobacteria; order Rhodobacterales; family Rhodobacteraceae; genus Amaricoccus. Next base: position 3,455,208 of record NZ_JASGHB010000001.1, on the reverse strand, counting down.
GAGGCCGAGGGCGTCGGCCACCTGCTTCTGGGTCATCCCACGGTTGTGGTAGAGCCAGGCCGCGCGCAGGCGCTGGCTGGACGCGTCGCCGAGCGGGCGCGCGGCCGGCCGGCCCGTCATGACGCGAGCGCCTCGGCGATCGCCTTGTTGACCCGGGATGCCTGTTCCATCTGCGGCATGTGACCGGCACCGGGCAGCAAGGTCAACCGTTCGGCTGGAACGCGCGCCGGATCGTGCGGGTTGATCGCGTCGGCGTCGCCCCAGACCACCCGCAGCGGCACCCCCTCGGGCAGGGGCGGTGTCTCCACCGCCTTGAGGGCCGCCCCGACACGACGCAGGGCCTCCCGGCGGCCGGGCCGGTCGAGCCCGGCGACGACATGGCGCGCCATCGCCGGCTGGATCAGCTTCTCGCGCACGACCAGCCGCTTCAGCAGCACCTCGGCGGCTGCGTCGGAGTCGATTTCCGGGAAGGCGTCGAGAAAGCCGGGGTCGAGCCGCTGGCCGAGGCCGGCGGGAGCGATCAGGGCGAGCGCCGAGACGGCGCCCGGCAGGAGCCGCGCCAGATGCAGCGCCACCGCCCCGCCGAGCGAATGGCCGGCGACCGCGACCGGATGGTCGAGGCTCGCCACCGCCCCGGCCACGGCGGCGGCGAGGGTCTCCGGCCTGCCGTCGGCCACTTCGGCCGGCGCCTCGCCATGGCCGGGCAGGTCGATTGCCCAGACCCGGCGGGTGGCGAAGAAGGCATGCGCCGTCGCCGCCCACGACAGCCGGTCCGAGCCGAAGCCGTGGATCATGACCAGATCGGGACCGTCGCCGCCGACGAGGGAAAGCCGCGCCTCGGGCTGAGTCGCGCCGGCGGTCATTCGATCTCGGCGAGCGTCGCGCCGACGCCGACCAGCTCACCCTCGGCGATGGCGATGCGGAGCGTCCCCGAGGCGGGCGACTCGAGCTCGATCGCCATCTTGGTCGTGGTGATGGTGACGAGGGGCTCGCCCTCCTCGATGGTGTCGCCGTCGGCCTTCAGCCACTCGGTGACTTCGGCCTCGGTGATCTCGTTGCCCAGCTGGGGCACCAGGACGGGGGAGGTCATGGATTGCAGTCCTTGTCAGAGGCCCTGGCGGGCGAGGTCGAGGTCGTCCCAGCCGCGCAGGCCGCGCCGGTTGGATCGCTTGGCCGGGTAGAACTCTCCGGTCACGATGTCGATGATGTCATCGGCGTTGGGGAAATAGCTGCTCTCCATCTCCGCCCCCGGCACGATCCAGTTGGGCGCGCCGAGCACGCGCGGCGGCGCCTTGAGATCGCCCCAGCCGTGACGGGCGACATTGGCCGCGATCGTCATCGGGAAGCTGCCGCGCTCGCTCGCCTCGGTGACGATGAGCAGGTGGCCGGTCTTCTTCACCGACGCAAGCACCGGGTCGTAGTTGAAGGGCACCAGCGAGCGGGCGTCGATGACCTCGGTCTCGATGCCGGTCTGGGCAAGATCGGCGGCGGCCTTCGTCGCCTGGTAGAGCGAGGGTCCGAAGGTGAGGACGGTGACGTCGCCGCCCTGCCGCTTCACGTCGGGCTCGCCGAAGGGGATGCGGTAGTAGTCGGCCGGGACGCCGCCCTCCCGGAAGATTTCCACCTGGTCGTAGAGCCGCTGGCTCTCGAAGAACACCACCGGGTCGTTCGAGGACAGCGCCGAGGCGAGCAGGCCCTTGGCATCGTAGGGCGTGGCCGGATAGGCGACCTTGAGGCCGGGGATGTGGGCGATGAGCGCCGACCAGTCCTGCGAGTGCTGGGCGCCGTATTTGGAGCCGACCGAGGCGCGCAGCACCACCGGCACGCTGAGGTGGCCGGCGGAAATCGAGCGCCACTTGGCCATCTGGTTGAAGATCTCGTCGCCCGCGCGGCCGATGAAGTCCCCGTACATCAGCTCGACCAGCGCCCGGCCGCCGGCGAGGGCATAGCCGACGGCGGTGGCGACGATGGCCGCCTCCGAGATCGGGGAGTTGAACAGGCGGTGATACGGCAGCACGTCCGAGAGGCCGCGATAGACGCCGAAGGCGCCGCCCCACTCCCGGCACTCCTCGCCATAGGCGACGAGGCTCTCGTCGTTGACCATGTGGTGCAGCACGGCCTCGGTCAGCCCGTCGCGCAGCGTGATCGCGCGCATCCCGGGCAAGGTGTTGCCCTCGGCGTCGAGCCCGAAGCGGGCCTTGCGGCCGAGACCGCGCAGCGCGGCGGATTTCTCCAGCGGCTGAATCAGCGGCGCGGGGGTGGCGGGGACCGGGATCTCGGTGTTGCTGAACATGAGCTTGCCGATCAGCGTCGGGTCGGCCGGCACGTCGACGATCGGGGCGATGGCCGGGTCGATCGCGGCGCGGGTCACGGCCTCGATGCGGGCGCCCACCTCCTCGCGCAGGGCGCTGACGCCCTTCTCGGTCAGGACGCCGGCCTCGACGAGGCCGCGCGCCATGCGGGTGATCGGATCGTAGGGCTCCCAGAGCTTCAGCTCGTCGCGCGAGCGGTAGACGTTGGCGTCGGTGGTCGAGTGGCCGGCGGAGCGGTAGCATTCGACGTCGAGCAGCGCCGGCCCCTTGCCCTCGAGCAGCAGCGCGCGCTTGCGCGTCACCGCCTCGGCGACGGCGAGGGGGTTGGTGCCGTCGACGGTCTCGGCGTGCATCTGGTCGGGGTTGATCCCGGCGCCGATGCGGCTGAGGCGGTCCCAGCCCATGGTCTCGCCGATGGTCTGGCCGCCCATCGCGTAGAAGTTGTTGTTGAAGAAGAAGAGCACCGGCAGGCCGCCGCGCTCCGCCTCGCCCCACAGGCGGTTGAGCTGGGCCATCGAGGCGAAGTTCATCGCCTCCCAGACCGGGCCGCAGCCGGTGGAGCCGTCGCCGGCGTTGGCGACGCAGATGCCGCCGTCGCGCACGAGCTTGCGCCGGAGCGCGGCGCCGGTGGCGATGCCGGCCGAGGCGCCGACGATGGCGTTGTTCGGATAGGCGCCGAAGGGGGCGAAGAAGGCGTGCATCGAGCCGCCCATACCGCCGTTGAAGCCGTTCGCCCGCATGAAGATCTCGGCGAGGAGGCCGAAGAGCAGGAAGTTCTCGGCGAGATCGCGTCCGGTGCCGCCGAGGGCCTTGGCCACCGTGTCGCGCAGGCGGCCGCCTTCGTGGCCGTCCATGATCGCCTCGGACTGTTCCGGCGTCAGCTTGGCGATGGCGGAGAGGCCCTTGGCGATGAACTCGCCGTGGCTGCGGTGCGAGCCGAAGATATGGTCGCCGGGCTCCAGCGCCAGCGCCGCGCCGACCGCCGCGCCCTCCTGGCCGATCGAGAGATGGGCCGGGCCGCGATAGGCGAACGGGATCCCGCGGTAGGCGCCGGTCGCCTTGAAGCTGCCGAGCATCGATTCGAATTCGCGCACGACCAGCATGTGCCGCAGGACGCGGACCAGCGCCGCGTCGCCGCGAGCGTCGCGCTCGTCCGCGAGCGTCTGCTCATAGACGTGGATCGGGATCGGGCGGAAGGAAAGGCTGCTGCGCCGATGCATCTGCTCGGGGTCGACGACAAGTTCCTTGGGCATGGGGGCACCGGCTTGTGAGTCTCTCCGGCTTTCTTGACTTCATTTGCGACTTATGTCAATTGAAGGAAGCAAAAGATATATGGAGAGGGAACCCGGATGCCGAGCAAGCTCGATCAACTCCGTGCCATGACCGTCGTCGTCGCCGACACCGGCGATCTGGAGGCGGTGCGCCGGTTGCAGCCGCAGGACTGCACGACGAATCCCTCGCTGGTCCTGAAGGCGATGCGCGATCCGGCGATGGAGCCGATGGTCGCGCGCGCCGTCGCCGAGGCCCGCGCGGGCGAGGGGTCGGTGCCGGCCATCGTCGAGGCGCTGACCGTCGGGCTCGGGACCGAGCTGGCCGGCATCGTGCCGGGCCGGGTCTCGACCGAGGTCGATGCCCGCCTGTCGTTCGACGTCGCGGCGTCGGTCGCCAAGGGACGAGCGCTGGTCGCCGCGTACGATCGCCGCGGCATCGAGCGATCGCGCATCCTCATCAAGCTCGCCTCCACCTGGGAAGGCATACGTGCCGCCGAGACGCTGCAGCGCGAGGGGATCGACTGCAACCTCACGCTGCTGTTCTCGATGGCGCAGGCGCGGGCCTGCGCCGACGCGGGCGTGTTCCTCATCTCGCCCTTCGTCGGGCGGATCACCGACTGGCACACCAAGGCCACCGGCAAGACCTTCACCCCGGAGACGGATCCGGGCGTCCTGTCGGTGCGGGCGATCTACGACTATTACAAGGCGAACGGGATCGGCACGGTGGTGATGGGCGCGTCCTTCCGTTCGGTCGGTCAGGTCGAGGCGCTGGCCGGCTGTGACCGGCTGGCGATCTCGCCGGACCTGCTCGCCGCCCTCGGGGAGGCGGAGGGGGCGCTGGCGCGCCGCCTCTCGCCGGCCGCCGCGACGGCGCAGCCCGAGCCGATTGCCGAGCGATTTCCGCTGGCAGATGAACGAGGACGCGATGGCGACCGAGAAGCTCGCCGAGGGCATCCGCAACTTCAATGCCGACACGGTCAGGCTCGAGGAGATCGTCAGGCAGCGCCTCGCGGCCTGACGGCTTTCGCCGCGCGCGGCTCAGCTCATCCAGTTGCCACCATCGACGTTGTACGTCTGGGCGACGATGTAGTCCGAGTCGCGCGAGGCAAGGAAGACGGCCATGCCGGCGAGATCTTCCGGGACGCCCATGCGGCCATAGGGGACCGCCTCGCCGACGAGACGCTTCTTCTCGCCGATGGGGCGGTTCTCGTATTTCGCGAAGAGGGCGTCGACCACGTCCCACATCTCGCTCTCGATGACGCCGGGGGCGATCCCGTTGACGTTGATGCCGTGGCGGATGAGGTCGAGCCCGGCCGACTGGGTGAGGCTGATGACCGCGGCCTTGGTGGCGCAGTAGACCACGGCGAGCGCCTCGCCGCGGCGTCCGGCCTGGGACGAGAGATTGATGATCTTGCCGCCCCGCCCCTGCGCCACCATCTGGCGCGCCGCCGCCTGAAGCGTGAAGAGCGTGCCCGCGACATTGACGGCGATGAGCTTGTCGAAGCTCGCGCGGGTGATGTCGGCGACCGGCGCCATGTCGAAGACGCCGGCATTGTTGACGAGGATGTCGAGGCCGCCGGCGCGCGCGACGACGGCCGCGATCGCGGCGTCGATCGAGGCCTGGTCGGCCACGTCGATGCGGACCGGATAGGCGCGCGGACCGATGCGGGCCGCGGTCTCCTCGGCGCGGCCGATGTCGAGATCGCCGATCGCGACGGTTGCGCCCTCCTCCGCATAGGCTTTGGCGAAGGCGGCGCCGATGCCGCGCGCGGCGCCGGTGATCAGGGCGGATTTGTCGGCTAGTCTCATGTCAAATGGCCTGTGAACTGCCCGAGAACGAAGGAGCCCCTGCGGTCAGGCGGCAGGATCGCACCACCTCCGCCGCAGGGAATCGCCCGGCACGGGTGCGCCGGGCGACAGGCCGGAAATCCGGCGGGGACCAGTAGCCGGCGCGCTTCATCTCGCGCGCGGTGGCTGTCTGGGCCTCGGCGAGCGCATCATCGACCGACGTCTGGCCCGCGAGCGCCGCAGCGACGAGCTGGCCGACGTTGGTGCCGATCGACTGGAACTCCGGGATCGCGACGAACTGGACACCCGTGAAGGGGACCGGATCGCGGTTCTCGTTGTGCCCGTTGCTGGTCGCACCCGGAGGCCCGTACTTCTGCACGAGGTCGACATAGAACGAGATGGCGTTCTTCCACTCGGGCGTGTCGAGCTGCGGCGTCCACTTCTCGTCGAACCAGCGGCCGCCGAAGGCATTCACCATGGTGCCGACCACGGCCATGTTCTCGCCCCAGCCCGGCTTGCCGCGCATGCAGACGCCATAGACGCCGTTGGCCGGGTCGTTGAGCTTCGAGGCGAACTCGCCGATCTGCTCCCAGGTCGGCTCGTCCGGCATGGTGAGCCCGGCCTTCTCGAAGAGAATCCTTGCGGCAGAAGGGGAAGGAGCTTTCCGCGTAGAACGGCACGGCATAGAGCGTGCCGTCAGCCGACAGGCCGTTGCGGACGGTCGGGAAGATGTCGTCGTAGCCGTAGTCCTCCCCGAGGTCGTCCATCGGGGTCAGCCAGCCCTTGGCGCCCCAGATCGGGGTCTCGTAGGCGCCGATCGTGACGATATCGAACTGCCCGCCCTTGGTGGCGATGTCGGTCGTCACCCGCTCACGCAGGATGTTCTCCTCGAGAGTGACCCAGTTCAGGTGGTTGCCGGTTTCCTTCTCCCACTGGCTGGAGAATTCCTGCATGACGATCATGTCGGCATTGTTGACCGTCGCGATCGTCAGGTCCTCGGCGTGCGCGAAGGTGGCAAGCGCGGATGTCAGCGCCAGCCCGGCGGCAGCCCGTCTCATGCAGCTCATTCGTCCTCCCATAGGATCGGCGTCCCTCGCCGCGCTATCCGGCGCACGACGCTGGCGGCCACCGTGGTCCTGTGGCGTGGACACACCTCGGAAGCCGACGCGCTCGGGCGTGGAGCAAGCGATCCTGCGCTGGAATCATTGCCAGCCGCCCGAGGCTAGATTTTACTTTGATGCAACTCAATATGCAGAAGTAACAACCTTAACGCCGGTTGGCCACCCCCACTCGGACAGGTAACGGCGCCCCCGACGGTCTGCTCTCATTCCGCCAGCGCCGTCTCGACCAGCGACACCCAGTAGCTGATGCCGACCGGCAGCGCGTCGTCGTCGAAGTCGTAGGCGGGATTGTGCAGGGCGGCGGAAGGTCCGTTCCCGAGGAAGATGAATGCGCCGGGACGCGCCTCCAGCATGAAGGCGAAGTCCTCGGACGCCATCACCGGCCTGACCTGCGCATTCACCTTGTCGGCGCCGACGACATTCGCGGCGGCAGCCAGGGCGCGCCGGGTCCCGGCGGGAGAGTTGACCGTCACCGGGTCATGGCGCCGATACCTCAACTCGGCCCGGGCCCCGTAGCACTCCGCGATCGACTGAGCGACGGCCTCGATCCGGGTTTCGGCGAAGTCCCGCAGGGCCGGGATGAGCGTCCGCACGGTTCCGGCGATCTCGCAGGTCGTCGGGATGATATTGTACGCCTCGCCCGCGTGGATCTTCGTGGCCGTGATGACGAGCGACTGCAGCGGGTCCGTGCCGCGGGAGACGATGGTCTGGAGCCCGAGCAGGATCTGGGCGGAGATGATGATCGGGTCGATCGCCTGATGCGGCAATCCCGCGTGGCCGCCCTTGCCCGTGACGAGGATGTCGAACTCGTCCAGCGCCGCCATGATCGGCCCGTCGCAGATGCCGAAGCTGCCCACGTCGATGCCCGGCATGTTGTGCATGCCGTAGACCTCGGTGATCCCGAACCGCTCCATGAAGCCGTCTTCGACCATGGCGCGACCTCCGCCGGCGCCTTCCTCCGCCGGCTGGAAGATCAGCGCGACGGCGCCGCGGAAATTGCGCGTCTCGGCCAGATGCCTGGCCGCCCCGAGCAGCATCACGGTATGGCCGTCGTGGCCGCAGGCGTGCATCCGTCCGTCGATCCTCGAGGCCCACGCCTTTCCGGTCGCCTCGTGGATCGGCAGCGCATCCATGTCGGCGCGCAGGCCGATCACCGGCCCATCGCCGAGACGCCCCCTGATGAGCGCGACGACGCCGGTCCGGGCGATGCCGAACTCGATCTCGTCGACGCCGAAATCCCGCAACCTCTCGACGACGAACGCGGCGGTCTCGTGAACGCCGAAATCCAGCTCGGGGTTCTGGTGCAGGTGCCGGCGCCACTCGGCGGCGGTAGCGCGGAATTCAGCGACACTGTTGAGGACTGGCATGGCGGGCTCCAAGGGGCGCGAGGCGTCTGCATCGGCGCTTGCGGGATTGGGCCACCCGGAGCCCGCCCGGTCAAACGCAGTTTACGGACCGGACGGCATTTGCCAACGGGTGCCAACGGCCCGATGATGGCCGCCGCCGGGCCGCGCAGGTGTACGCCCGGCGAGCATACGTTGGGACAGGTGCGGACGATGGCGGCCTCGAAGCTGAACTTTGGTCTCGAAGAATATGCCGAGCGCCTGAGGAAGACGCGCGCCGCCATGCACGCGAGAGGGATCGACACCCTCATCGTCAGCGACCCGTCGAACATGAACTGGCTGACCGGGTATGACGGCTGGTCGTTCTACGTCCACCAGGCGGTCATCGTGCCGAGCGAGGGCGATCCGATCTGGTTCGGCCGAATCATCGACGAGAACGGCGCCCGGCGAACCGTCTATGTCCCGGACGACAACGTCGTTTCCTACCCCGACAATTACGTCCAGACGCCGGACTGCCACCCGATGGAGGTGCTGTGCGGGCTCCTGGCCGAGCGCAGGCTCGACAAGGACGTGATCGGCGTCGAGATGGACAACTACTGGTATTCGGCGCTGGCGCACCAGACGCTGGTGAACGGCACGCCGCAGGCGAGGTTCGTCGACGCGACCGCGCTCGTGAACTGGCAGCGCGCCGTCAAGAGCCCCCGGGAAATCGACTACATGCGCAAGGCCGCGCGCATCGTCGAGCTGATGCACGGGCGCATCTTCGAGAAGATGGAGCCGGGCATGCGCAAGTGCGACCTGGTTGCCGAGATCTACGACGCCTCGATCCGTGGAACGTCCGAGTTCGGCGGCGACTATCCCGCCATCGTGCCGCTGCTGCCCTCGGGCACCGACGCCGCCGCCTGTCACCTGACGTGGGACGACCAGCCGCTGCGCAACAACGAAGGCACGTTCTTCGAGATCGCCGGCGTCTACCGGCGCTATCATGCGCCGATGTCGCGCACCGTGTTCCTCGGGAAACCGACGCAGACCTTCCTCGACGCCGAGAAGGCCACGGTGGAAGGGATGGAGGCTGGCCTCGCCGTCGCGAGGCCGGGCGCGACGTGCGAGGATGTCGCGATCGCCTTCTTCGACGTGCTGGGCAAGTACGGCATCCAGAAGGACAGCCGGACCGGCTATTCGGTCGGCCTGTCCTATCCTCCCGACTGGGGCGAGCGGACGATGAGCTTCCGCCGCGGCGACAGGACCGAGCTGAAGGCCGGAATGACCTTTCATTTCATGACGGGGCTCTGGATGGACGACTGGGGATTCGAGATCACCGAGACGATCCTCATCACCCCCACCGGCGTCGAGTGCCTGGCCAACGTGCCGCGCCGCCTGCTGATAAAGGACTGACCGGCGAGGCCGGCAGCGAATGCCCCCTATCGGGTGGACGTTCTGGCCGGGCCGCTCGATCCTCGCGGCACGAACACCAACTCGAAGCTCTGCCGTGATTCCGGAACCGCCTTGCCCTTCAGGCGAAGGAGCAGGACCTCGGCGGCGCATCGACCCTGATGCGTCGCGTCGATCCGCACCGTCGTGAGCGGCGGCGCGACGAAGCCGGCGAACGGCAGGTCGTCGAAGCCAACCACCGACACGTCGCCGGGAACCGCGAGCCCGAGATACGCCAGCGCGCCGAGCACGATCGTGTCGTTGCCCGCGAAGATCGCGGTGACGCCCGGCCGGGCCCTCGACAGCGCGAGCGTGGCATGAAACCCGCCCCCGGGGCTGGCCGGAGACGATGCGGAAATGCCGCGCGATCCGGTGCCGAAGCCGCGCGAGACGGTCGCCGCGCTTGACCCGTTCCGCGGGCAGGCGATCGGCCCTCGCTCGCGCGGCGCCCGGCAGCAGGATCACGCTCGGCCCCGTATTCTCAGGCTGCCGGCATCGAGATCCGATGCCCCGGCACAAGGCCGGCGCGCGGGCATGGATCGTCGTGGCTAGAGGATGAAATCCAGCGCCGCGTAGTCGCTGGCGCTGACGCCGGCGCCGTCGTTGATCGCGAGGTCGAATTCCGCCGCGGCGCCGCCGGCGGTGTTGCCGAGGATATGCGTCACGTTGCCCACGTCGACGGCCCAGAGATCCCCGATGCCCTGGGTGGTGCCGAAGCTGAAGTGCTGGTGACCGCTGGTCTCGATCATCGCGTCGATCGCCGAGAGGTCGATCCGGTCGCCCCCCGCCGTGCCGGCGCCGGCAAAGGCCACCGCGCCCTCCGTCGCGACGATCCGGTCCCCCGCCGCGTCGCCCGCGGACGCAAAGCGGAACACGTCGTCCCCGGTGCCGCCCCCGATCACGTCGGCGCCGCCGGCCCCGGTCAGCGTGTCCGCCCCGGCGCCCCCGGTCAGCGTATCGCTGCCGCCGCCACCGCCCAGCACGTCGGCTTCCGCACCGCCCACCAGCAGGTCGTTGCCGCCGAGGCCCCACACCGCGCCCGCCACGCGGCCGTGCTCGCCGTGATAGACGTCATCGCCGCCCCCGAGGCTGACCCGCCCCTGCATCAGGCCGTCGTTCGTCACCGTGTCGGCCGCCGAAGCCAGCAAGACGGCCCCCTTGCCGCCGGCGATCGTGCCGGTGTTGGTGATGTCGAGCGCCGTGGTGCCCGACGCCAGCACGCCCCAGTAGCGGGTCGACTGGATCGTCCCGTCGTTGTCGATCGTCCCGGAATCGCCGATCAGCGAGACTCCGGCACCGGACTTGTCCGCCGCGATGATGGTGCCGTCGTTGACCACGGTCGTCGTGTCGAGGTTGGAATAGACCGCCTGGTTCGAGCCGGCGCCGCCCACCCTGTCGTTCACCCCGCCGCCCGCCTCGAGCCGCCCGTGGTTCACGACCGAGCCGCTGCTGGCGGCGGCGCCGGTCACGAACTCGACCGCCCCCACCTCGCCGAAGATCGAGCCCCAGTTCTCGACAGACGCGACCGTCGCATCGGCCATCACCACGCCAAAGCCGTAGCGGGCGAAGAGTGTCCCGTGGTTCTCGAGGCTGCTGTCGAAGCTCGCCTCGATCGTCATTGCACCCGTGCTCTCGACCCGGCCGCCGGCCTCCACCGTGACGTCGATCGAGGAGCCGAAGGCGTCGAGCGCGGCCCAGCGCGGCGCCGACAGCGTGCCGCCGATCGTCGCGGTGAGGCCGAACAGGCCCTGCGCCCCCCGGCCGTCGACCGCCGAAACGCCCTGCGACGACAACGTGACCCCGGCCCCGACCACCAGCCCGTCGCCGTCCGCTGCAAAGGCGAAGACCGGATCATGGCCGTCGCTGATGACGTCAGTGGTGAAGGTCGTGGTGGTCATGACAAATTCTCCCTCGATGCGCGGGAAACGCACGGGCTTGCGGTTCGGGTGCAGGGCGGCAAAGGGTTTCGAGCGTTAATTGCTCGTTTACCATGCACCGATTCAACCGAACTGACCAGATGATTCGCACTTCGCAGGGTTTCATTAACCATGACATTCAAATGGTTAATGTGGCATTCGTGCCAGATTCAGGCGCGCCGTCGGTCGAAGCGACCCGCCTTTTCTAGCGGCTCAGTCCCGCGACCAGCGTCGGCAGGTCGAGCGCCGCAAAGCCGTAGTGGCGCAGCCAGCGCAGATCGCTCTCGAAGAACGAGCGCAGGTCGGGAATGCCGTACTTCAGCATGGCGATCCGGTCGATGCCCATGCCGAAGGCAAAGCCCTGCCACTTCTCCGGATCGACGCCGGCGGCGGCCAGCACCTTCGGGTGCACCATGCCCGAGCCGAGGATTTCCAGCCACGAGTCGCCCTCGCCGATCTTCAGCTGGCCGCCGGCCCAGGAGCAGCGGATGTCGACCTCGGCCGACGGCTCGGTGAACGGGAAGTGGCTGGCGCGGAACTTCAGCTCCACCCCGTCCACCTCGAAGAACGCCCGGCAGAACTCCTCGAGAACCCACTTGAGGTTCGCCATCGACACGTCCCGGTCGATGCACAGGCCCTCGACCTGATGGAACATCGGCGTGTGCGTCTGGTCATAGTCGGCGCGATAGACGCGGCCCGGCGCGATCACCCGGATCGGCACGCCCTGCGCCTCCATCGCCCGGATCTGCACCGGCGAGGTATGGGTGCGCAGCACGTGCGGCGGCCGGTTGTCGCCCTCGGCCCGCGCCATGTAGAACGTGTCGTGATCCTGCCGGGCCGGATGCTCGGCCGGGATGTTGAGCGCGTCGAAATTGTACCAGTCGCTTTCGACCTGCGGTCCCTCCGCCACGGCGAATCCGAGGTCGGCAAAGATCGCCGCCACCTCCTCCATCACCTGGCTGACCGGATGGATCGTGCCCTCGCGCTCCGGGCGGGGCGCCAGCGTCACGTCGGCCCACTCCGCCGCCAGCCGCGCGTCGAGCGCCGAGTCGGCCAGCCGCGCCCGCGCCTCGGCCAGCGCACCGGCCAGCTCGTCGCGCAGGCCGTTCAGCGCCGGCCCGGCCACCTGACGCTCGTCCGCCGGCATCGCGCCGAGGCCGCGCATCAGCGCCGAGACCTCGCCCTTCTTGCCGAGCGCGGCGAGGCGCACCGCCTCGAGCCCCGCCTCGTCAGAGGCGTCGGCGATCGCCGCCAGATACCGGGTCTTCAGCTCGCTGATGCCGTCCATCGCCGTCCCCTCGGGCGCTCGGGCGCCACCGCGCCCGGCCCTAGCTCCCCGAACGAGGAATTTCAAGGCTCCGGCTGGTCCCCTGCCCGCCGGGTTGCTATGCCGGCGCCATGGCGCACGATCTCCTCGACCTGCCGGACGGCCGGCGCATCGCCTATCGCCTCCGCCCCGGGGCGAGCCCGACCGTGGTCTTCCTCGGCGGCTTCCGGTCGGACATGACCGGCACCAAGGCGGACTGCCTCGACGGCTGGGCGGCCGGCGCGGGGCTCGGCTTCCTGCGCTTCGACTATACCGGGCACGGCGCCTCGTCCGGGCGCTTCGAGGACGGGGCGATCGGCGACTGGGTGCGCGACGCGGCCGAGACGATCGGCCGCCTGACCCGCGGGCCGCTGGTCCTTGTCGGCTCCAGCATGGGCGGCTGGATCGCCCTGCGGCTGGTGGCGGAGCTGGGGCTGCGGGTCGCCGGGCTGGTCGGCATCGCGGCGGCCCCGGACTTCACCGAGGACTCCATGTGGGCGGCGATGGACGCGGCCATCCGCGAGCGCCTGATCCGCGACGGGCGCGTCGAGGTGCCCTCCGACCACGAGGCGCCCTATCCGATCACCCGGCGGCTGATCGAGGACGGCCGCGAGAACCTGGTGCTGCGCTCTCCCCTGCGCCTGCCGTTCCCGGTGCGGCTGCTGCACGGCACGGCGGACACCGACGTGGCGCCCGCGGTGGCGCTGCGCCTGCTCGCCCATGCGGAGGGGCCGGACATCCGGCTGACGCTGGTGAAGGGCGCCGACCATCGGTTCAGCAGCCCGGAGGCGCTGGCGCTGCTGACCGCGACGGTTGCGCAGGTGGTCGGCACACCGTCCGCCTGACACGGCCGACCCGACACGGCCGACCCGACACGGCCGACCCGACACGGCCGACCCGACACGGCCGACCCGACACGGCCGACCCGACACGGCCGACGCTCCGACGCCCGCTCACGGCGCGACGTCGGGCTCGAACTGCAGGCGGGCATGGAACCGCGCGATCTCTCGCCGGGTGGCGGTCCGGCCGGAGAAGATCTCGACGTAGCGCTCCACCCGCGACATGCGCAGCGCCCGGCTCTCCTGAACCTGCATGGAGATATAGCCGATCTGCACCAGATAGACCGTCCGGGCGCGCACGTCCGCCTCGTCGGCCGGATAGCCGAAACGGATGAACAGGTCGCGGATCGCGTCGAGCCGCCGGTCGTCTGTGGCCTGCACCCGCGCCGTCACCTCCGCCGACTGGTGTGCCCAGCCGCGCACGGCAAAATCCAGCCGCGGTTCGAACAGCGCCTCGTCGTGGAACACCACGAACAGGTTCAGCACGCCCTCGACGATCGTCTCGGCATAGGCGCCGCAGGCATCGAGGAACGCGCCGGTGTTCTTCGCCTCCCACTCCTCGAGCAGCGCGTCGAGCAGCGCGGTGCGATCGCGGAAGAACCAGTAGAAACTGGTCCGGGCGATTCCGAGCCGGGTGGCGAGCGGCTGGATCTTCACCGCGTCGAGGCCGCTGTCGACGAGCGCCTGCCGCGCCGCCGCCAGCCAGACCTCGCGCGACCCGCGCCAGCCCGACGCCCTCCCGGTCTCGCCGGCAACCTCGTCCTGAACTGTCATGCCGGCGATCCTAGCTGTCGGCGCGGCCGGCGGCAACCGGAATGAACAGCCATGATCCTTAACTTGACACATATGAACATTTCTGGAATCCCTGTCGCCAGCCAGCGGAGTTCCAGCCATGTCCAGCGACCCCCTCCTCCAGCCCTACCAGCTCAAGCACCTGACGTTGAGGAACCGCCTCATCATCACCAGCCACGAGCCGGCCTATCCCGAGGACGGCATGCCCAAGGACCGCTACCGCGCCTACCACGTGGAGCGCGCCCGCGCCGGGGTCGCACTGACGATGACCGCCGGATCGGCCTCGGTCGCCCGCGACAGCCCGCCGGTCTTCAACAACATCCTCGCCTGGAAGGACGAGGTCGTCGGCTGGATGAAGGCGCTGACCGACGAGTGCCACGAGCATGGCGCCGCGGTGATGATCCAGCTCACCCACCTCGGCCGCCGCACCCGCTGGGACAAGGCCGACTGGCTGCCCGTCATCTCCGCCGGCCACGCGCGCGAGCCGGCGCACCGGGCGTTCCCGAAGAAGGCCGAGGACTGGGACATCGCCCGGATCATCGAGGACTACACCGACGCCGCCGAGCGGATGCACGCGGCGGGCGTCGACGGCATCGAGTTCGAAGCCTACGGCCACCTGATGGACCAGTTCTGGTCGCCGCTCACCAACGAGCTCGACGCCCCCTATGGCGGCAGCCTCGAGAACCGCCTGCGCTTCACGTTCGACGTGCTGCGCTCGATCCGTGCCCGCGTCGGCGACCGCTTCCTGATCGGCATCCGCCACACCGGCGACGAGGACATCGCCGGCGGGCTGACCAGGGCCGACGGCCTCGAGATCTCGCGCCGGCTGAAGGACTGCGGCATGGTCGACTTCCTCAACGTGGTGAGGGGGCACATCGACACCGACGCGGGCCTGACCGACGTGATCCCGGTGCAGGGGATGCGCTCGGCGCCGCATCTCGACTTTGCCGGCGAGGTGCGCGCCGCCACGAACTTCCCGACCTTCCACGCCGCGAAGATCCAGGACGTCGCCACCGCCCGCCACGCGATCGCCAGCGGCAAGCTCGACATGGTCGGCATGACCCGCGCCCACATCGCCGACCCGCACATCGTGGCAAAGCTGCTGCGCGGCGAAGAGGATCGCATCCGGCCGTGCGTCGGGGCGAACTACTGCCTCGACCGGATCTATCAGGGCGGCATGGCGCTCTGCCTGCACAATCCCTCGACCGGCCGCGAGCTGGAGCAGCCGCACGCCATCGAGCGCGCCGCCACGCCGCGCCGCGTGGTCGTCGTCGGCGCCGGCCCCGCCGGGCTCGAGGCCGCGCGGGTGGCGGCCGAGCGCGGACACGAGGTCATCGTCCACGAGGCGGCAAGCGACCCGGGCGGACAGGTGCGTCTGACCGCGCAGACCCCGCGGCGCGCCGAGATGATCTCGCTCATCGACTGGCGCTTCGACGAATGCACCCGGCTCGGCGCGCACTTCCACTTCAACAGCTATGCCGACGCCAACACCGTGCTCTCCGCGGCGCCGGATGCGGTCGTCGTCGCGACCGGCGGCCTGCCGCACACCGAGGTGCTGGCGGAGGGCGACGATCTGGTCGTGTCGGCCTGGGACATTCTCTCCGGCGACGCGCGCCCCGGCTCGAACGTCCTGATCTACGACGACGCCGGCGACTACGCGGCCCTGCAGGCCGCCGAGAAGATCGCCGGGGCGGGTGGCCGGGTCGAGATCATGACCCGCGACCGCAGCTTCGCCCCCGAGGTGATGGCGATGTCGCTCACCCCCTCGCTCCGCGAGCTGCAGAAGCGCGACGTGACCTTCACCGTCACCTGGAAGCTCGACGCCGTGCGCCGCGCCGGCAACGAGCTGCTGGCGCAGGTGGGCAGCGACTACGGCGGCGTCACGCGCGAGCGCCGGGTCGATCAGGTGGTGGTCAATCACGGCACCCGTCCGCTCGACGAGATCTATTTCGACCTGCGCCCGCACTCGACCAATCTCGGCGAAGTCGACTACGAGGCGCTGGTCGCCCGCCGGTCGCAGGCCGTCACCCGCAATCCCGCAGGGCGCTTCCAGCTCTTCCGCATCGGCGACGCCGTGGCCGCCCGCAACACCCACGCGGCGATCTACGACGCCCTGCGGCTGGTGCGGACGCTCTGAGGGGCTGCGGCGGGGACGCGCGTTGAGCGTGAATTGTTTGGCAGTGCGGAACACCCAACCCCACACCACGCCTGCCAAGGGGCACAGATGACCGAAGCGGGCGCTCGCGCCCGCGAGTCACCTGGCGCGACAAGCGAACGCACTGCGTTCGCCGCGCCAACGGCAGGGAGCGCGGTGACGCGCGGAAGCCGTCAGGGGCGGAGATTTCTGCGGAAGGGTGCCAATCCGGCCGGGGTCGCCCCGGCGAGCGCGGGCTCGCGGTCGCCCCCCGCAGGGGCGACCGCGGACGGATTTGTCACCTGCCAAATCCGTCTGGCGTCGCCGTCCCAAAACATGGCAGGCCCGAGTTCTTCGTCGTCGTTCAGCAGGCGATTGCCCTCCTCCCCGGACAGCAAAAAGGCCGGAGCGACGCGCGCTCCGGCCCCTAACCCTTGCCTCGGGACGGACTGCGGTCCCCGTGTCAGACCGTCTCTTCGATCCAGCCCTTGAGCGACGCCTTCGGCGCGGCGCCGGTGCGGTTCGACACGACCTCGCCGCCCTTGAACATGAACAGCGCCGGGATGCCGCGCACCCCGTACTGCGCCGCCACCGACGGGTGATCGTCCACGTTCACCTTGGCCACCTTGAGGCGGCCGTCGTACTCGGAAGCCAGCTCCTCGAGGGCGGGGCCGATCATCTTGCAGGGGCCGCACCACTCCGCCCAGAAGTCGACGAGGACGGGAACGTCCGCTTCGAGCACTTCGTCCTTGAAGCTGGTCTCGGTGACCTTGACGGTCGACATGGTGGCATCTCCTGAAGAATGGGTAAGTCGGAGGGGAACGTAAGATCGCCCCCCCGGCTGGTCAAGGGAACCCGGGCGCGCCGCGCGCGAGTGCCGCGTCGACCAGCGCGTCGGGCAGCGGCATCAGCCGCGCCGTGGCCGTCCAGAGGATGGCCGTCTCGACGCTGCGGCCGGGGAAAATCCGGCGGAGCGCGGCGCGATAGGCGCCCATCTGCCGCAGGATGCCCTCGGGCACCGCCTCCGCCGCCGCGGGAACGGCGCGGTTGCTCTTGAAATCGACCGCGAGCACCCGCTTCGGGCCGACGACCAGCCGGTCGAGGCGGCCGAGGATGCGCCGGCCGCCGAGCTCGGGCAGGTCGGCGGCAACCGGCACCTCGGCGAGCCCCTCGGCGAAGATCGCCGCCAGCTCCGGCGCGTCGAGCACGGCTGCCGCCTCGGCCAGCCGCTCGTCCAGATCCGCCGCACCGGGCAGCAGGCGCGCCGCCAGTGCCGCCCGCTCGGACGCCGGGCGTCCGTGCAGGTGTTCGAGCAGCCGGTGGACGGCGGTGCCGCGCGCCTTGGCCTCGGCCTCGGGCAGCGCCCCCTCCGCGTCGCCAGGCAGCACGTGCCCGCCGCCAAGGCCGGAGGGCGAGACCGGCCGGGGCGGCGCCGCGGGCACGCGGGCAGGCTCGCGCGCCCAGGCCGGCAATGCGATGGCCGGGGCCGGTTCCGGGGCCGGTTGCCGGGCCGGGGACGGCGCGCCCGGACCGTCCGTCCAGCCGCGGGCATGGACCAGCGTGTCGCCGTCCGGCCCGGCCTCGCGCGCGCAGGGGAGGCCGGCCATGGCGTCGGCGACCAGCGCGTGCCAGCCCTCGCCGGAGGCCTTCGGATCGCCGGCGCCCGCCACCAGCAGCCACGATTTCGCCCGGGTGAGCGCCACGTAGAGCAACCGCCGGTTCTCGGCCCGCACCAGCGCGCAGCGTGCGGCCTCGGCCCCGGCGATCGCGGGCGGCGCCTCGTCGGCACGGGCCCGCCAGACCACCCGGCCGTCGCCGAGGGGCAGGATCTGTGGTGGATTGGCGCTTTCCGACCGCGGCGCGGTGTCGGGCAGGAGGACGATCGGCGCCTCCAGCCCCTTGGCGCCGTGCACGGTCATCACCCGCACCTGGTCCTGGCCCTCGTCCATCCGCCGCTTCACGGCCACCTCGTCGCGGTCGAGCCAGTCGAGAAAGCCGGTGAGGCTCGGCGCCTCGACCGCCTCGTAGGCGACCGCCTGGTCGAGCAGCGCGTCGATGCCCTCCTCCGCCTCGGCGCCGAGCCGCGCGGCCAGCCGCTGCCGGCCGCCATGGCGCACGAGGATGCGCGACAGGATCTCGAACGGGCGCAGGTAGTCGGCCGTCCGCAGCAGGTCGTCGAGCAGCGCCCGCACCGCGGGCCAGCGCTCCGGCGGCTGGCGGCGCAGGGCCGCGTCGAGGCTGCCCTCGCGGCCGTGCGCGATCTCGAACAGCTCGTCCTCCGACAGCCCGCCGAGCGGGCTGCGCAGCAGCGCCGCGAGCGAGAGGTCGTCCCGCGGCGTCGCCGCGAAGCGCAGCGCCGCCAGCAGGTCGCGCACCGCCAGCTCGCCGCCGATGCGCAGCAGGTCGGCGCCGGCGACAGGCACCGCGGCGCGCTTCAGCTCGCGGATGATGGCGTCGAACAGCGCGTTCCGCCGCTGGACGAGGATCATCACGTCGCCCGCGCGGATCGCCCGGCCTTCGCCCGGCAGCACCCGGCCGGTGTCGAGCCATCCGCGGATCGTCGTGGCGATGCGACGGGCGAGCACCATCACCGGATCGTCCGGCCCGGGCTGGTCCACCGGATTGTCCCATGCGGTTTCCTCCGGCTTCTCCGGCTTCGGCAGGAACGGCCAGAGCTCGACCCGCCCGGGCTTTTCCGTGTCGAAGGCGTGGTGCCGGATCGTCGACAGCCCCTCGCCGGCCGGGCCGCCGAACACCGTGTCGACCAGCTCGAGGATCGCCCCGGCCGAGCGGAAGGAATAGAGCAGGTCGCAGCGTTGCAGCTCGGCGCCGATCGCATCGAGCCGGGCGGTGTAGTGCGCGGCCTTGGCGGCAAACTCGCCGGGCTCCGCGCCCTGGAAGCTGTAGATCGACTGCTTCTCGTCGCCGACGACGAAGATGGTGCGCTCCACCGGCCGCGCCCCCTCGCCCGCGAAGAACTCCGACGAGATCGCCTCGATCACCCGCCACTGCGCCGGGCTCGTGTCCTGCGCCTCGTCGACGAGGATGTGGTCGATGCCGCCGTCGAGCCGCCAGAGCACCCAGGCGGCGGTCCCCGGCCGCGCCAGCAGCGCCTCGGTGCGGTCGATCATGTCGTCGAAGTCGAGCACGCCCAGCGCCGCCTTGCGCCCGGACCATGCGGCGATCCACGCCCGGCCGAAGCGGTTCAGCGCCGCCGACTTCGCGAACGCCGCGTTGGCAAGGCGCAGGGGCCGCGCCTCGGCGAGACGGTCCATCAGATCGTCCACCACCTCCATGAGCGCGGGCAGCCGGGTGCGGACGGCCTTCGTCGGGAACTTCCCGGCCTTGGAGCCGAACGGCGCCTTTGCCGACTTGCCGTAGAGCAGCGCAGCTTCGAGGCCCGCGAGCATCTCCCCCGGCTCGGCGCTCGCGAGCGCGCCCGCGATCTTCTCCGCATCCTTGCCGTCCTGCGGCCCGCTGGCGCGCAGGTGCGGCAGCAGCTCGGCGAGCGCCCGGCGCGCGGCCGGATCGACCACCTCGTCCGCGATCCCGGCCAGCGTCACGTCCGGCCGCGCGCCGAGGGTCGCGGCGAGCGCCGCGGCGTCGAACCGCCGGACGAAGGCG
This sequence comes from Amaricoccus sp., assembly GCF_047602525.1. Classification (GTDB taxonomy): domain Bacteria; phylum Pseudomonadota; class Alphaproteobacteria; order Rhodobacterales; family Rhodobacteraceae; genus Amaricoccus. The sequence goes on along the minus strand of NZ_JASGHB010000001.1, from coordinate 3,435,331 downwards.
GCGCGGTGGCGGGCGATCTCGAGCAGCAGCGCGTCGATATCCTCGCGGCCGAAGTGGTGGGCCAGCTCGGCGAAGTCCTGCGGTGCGTCGAGGGCGAAGGCGTCGAGCACCTCCTCGCGCAGCGCGCGCGCCTGCCGGTCGTCGAGGACGGCGAACTGCGGCGCGACGCCGGCCTCGATCGGGAAGCGGCGCAGCAACGCCTCGCAGAACGCGTGGATCGTCTGGATCTTCAGGCCGCCGGGCGTCTCGAGCGCCCGGGCGAAGAGGGTGCGGGCGCGGGCCAGCTCGCGGTCGGGGATGTCGTGGCCGGGCTCGCCCAGCGCCACCAGCGCGGCGCGCAGGCGGGCGTCGTCGAGCATCGCCCATTCGCCGAGCGTCCGGAACAGCCGCGTCTGCATCTCGGCGGCGGCCGCCTTGGTGTAGGTGAGGCAGAGCACGCGCGCCGGGTCGGTGCCCGCGAGCAGCAACCGCGCCACGCGGTCGGTCAGCACGCGGGTCTTGCCGGACCCGGCGTTGGCCGACACCCAGCTCGACCGCCGCGGCGCGGCGGCCTGTCTCTGCGCCTCCGCTGCGAGGGTCATGGGTCGTCTCCGTCGGACCATTCGCCCCTGCGCGAGAGATGGTCATAGTCGCCGGCCCAGGAGATTTTCTGAGGCCGCAGCCGGGCGATGAACGGCGTCTCGGGATCCTGATAGCAGGCCGCGAGGTTGGCGAAGCGCCTCCAGGTTTCGGCGAGCGTCGCCGGGTCGATGACGCGGGACTCGCGGTTGCCGAAGTACAGCAGCTCGACGTGCGCCACCTCGGCCGGCGGCAGGCCGTCGAAGCCGCCGGCCGCGGCGATCGCGGCCTCGAGCGGCAGCTGCAGGTGGAAGGTGGCGATCTCGGCATCGCTCCGGGCGTTGCCGGACTTGTAGTCGTAGAGCGCGACGCGGCCATCCGGCAGGAGATCAATGCGATCGGCGCGGGCGGTGACGGCGAAGGCGAGGCCGGGGACCTCGCGCCGGCCGCCGACCTCGCGGCCGCCCGGCGTGCCCCGGCAGCGGCGGGCGGCCTCGCCGTCGAGGAACCAGCGCGCGGCCCGGGCGAGGCGCGTGGTCCAGATCGCGCGCACCGCCGGCCACGGCGCGTTCTCTTCGAGCGCGCGCGCGATCGTCGCCCGATAGATCGCCTCGGCATCGGCGGGCAGCCCGTCGAGGGTTGCGGTCACGAAGTCGTCGAGCGCCGCGTGGATGACGATGCCGCGCGTCAGCGGGTCCGGCGTGCGGCCGGGCGGGTCGAGCGGCCTCAGCCGCAGCACCGCGCGGGCATAGATCGCGTAAGGGTCGCGGATCAGCGTCTCGACCCGCGTCACCGACAGCTCGCGCGGCCGGGCGGCGGCCGGCGGGCGCGGCGCCGGGCGGCGGGCGGGCGGGACGCGCTCGGCGGGCTCGTCGAGGCGCGCGGCCAGCGCCACGAGGCGCTGCCCCCGCGCGCGGGCGGCGGCCAGCGCCTCCGCGCCCTCGGGCCCGAGGCCGAGCAGCAGGTTTTCCAGACGGAGCAGCCAGCGCGAGGCCACGGTCGGCGCCTCGGCGTCGCGCAGCGCGCGGGAGAGCACCACCCTCGGCGCGCCGATCGCCTGCTGGAAGTCGTGCGCGGAGAGGCCGATGCGGTCCTCCGGGCTCGGCAGGCCGATCGCCCGGCGCAGCCCGCGGCCGAGCCACGGGTCGGCACCGGGCAGGCGCGGCCAGATGCCTTCGGTCAGGCCGCCGAGCACCACGAGGTCGGCGGACTGGATCCGCGCCTCGAGCGTGCCCCAGATCGCGAGGCCGGGGTGGGTGACGACCGCCGCCTCCGGCACGTCACGCCCGGTCAGGAGCGACTGGAAGAGGCTGCGATAGTCGGCCGGCGACAGCTCGCCCCCCGCTGCCGCCTCGGCGTCGGCGAGGATGAAGAGCGCCGCGGCCTCCGCGCCGGCCGCCTCGTCCCAGAGGCCATGCGCCGGGTCGCCGGAGGGACCGGATGCCAGCGCCTCGGCCGCGGTGCGATGCGTCGCCAGCAGGTCGGCCAGCGGGCGCGGCCCGCCGGGAGCGAGCGGCGCGAGCGCGGCCGCGAGCCAGGCGATCCAGCCCGGCGCCTCGCCGCCCTCCTTCGCCGCCCAGCGCGCGAGATCGGGCCAGTCGATCCACGGCGCGCCGCCGCGCAGCCGGTCGCGCTCGAGCCGCCAGGTCAGGCGCAGGTGCGGGCCGCGGGCCTCGGGCGCGCTGGCGACCAGCGGGTGCTTCAGGATCGCGAGCAGGTCGGCGGGCGTCAGGTCGCGGCCGATCAGCGCGGCGAGGCGACGCAGCAGCGTGCCGGGCGGGGTGAGGCCGAGCGGACGGCCGGCGCTGTCGTCGGGAATGATGCCCCAGCGGTCGAGCTCGGCGGCGACCCGGCGGGCGAGGGTGCGGTCGGGCGTGACCAGCGCCGCGCGCGCGCCGTCGTCGGCGGCCTCGCGCAGCGCGAGGGCGATGGCGAGCGCCTCGCGGCGCGCATCGGGCGCCTCGATCCACGCGAGCGCGGCGCAGGCCGGCGCGAGGCTGCCGGCGAGACGGGCGCCTTCCTCGCGCCACTGGTCGGTCACGGGCGCGGGGCGCAGCGCGAGCGAGACGAGGGCGTTGCGCTCCGGCGCCGGCGCCGCGGCGGCGTGCCAGGGCGGGACGGCGGCGGGGTCGAAGCCGATCGCGTCGGCCAGCCGGCGAAAGCCGTGCTGCGGGTGATCGGAGGCGCCGGCGTCGTCGCGGCCGAGCCGCGCCCAGACCGCCGGCGGCAGGTCCGGGTCGAGGCCGGGCAGCACGAGGGCGCCCTGCGGCAGGCGGGCGACGGCGGCCATGAACACCCGCATCGCCCCGCGCGAGCCGGTGGATCCCGCGACGATCACCGGATGCGCGGGCGGCGCCACCGCCCAGCGCGCGGCCAGCGCCACGGCGGCCGCGCGCAGCCGCCCGGGCCCGCCGCCGGGCCCGGCGGCGTCGAGATAGCCGGAGATGAGCTGGAGGAAGGCGAGGCTCTTCTGCCAGTGCGCCGCGTGCTCGGCCGCATCCACGCCGGCCAGCACCGATGGCGGCAGCCCGGCGTCCTGCAACTCGTCGAGCAGCTCGGCAAGGCTGTCGGCGAGATCGAAGACGGCGCTGCCGGCGGCCAGCTCCGGCGCCGCGGCGGCGAGGCCGCGCACGAGGCGGGCGAGGTCGAGCTTGCGGCGCAGCGGCGGCACCGGCTCGGGCAGGTCGAGCGGCGCGGTCGCGGCATCGGCCAGTTCGGTCACGACGCGGATGCGCGGCAGCAGGCGCGGGCCGCCGCCCGCCATCCGCTCGGCCAGCGCCCGCGCGGCGCGGCGGGTGTTGACCCAGATCTCCACCTCGGCCAGCGCCATCGGGTCGGGCCCGAACAGGTCGCCGGACGGCAGGCGCGCCTCGAGGCCCACAATCAGCGCACCGAGGAAGTCGATGCCGGGAGGCAGCGCGAAGACCCGCGGGCCGTCGCTCGGCTGAAACAGCGTCACCCCCACGCTCCCCGGGACAGTTCCGCCTCGGCCAGCGCGATGCCCTCGGGCCGGCCGACATCGACCCAGCCGCCGGGATAGACGACGCCGCGCAGGCGACCCTCGGCCCGGAGCGCGTCCCACACCGGGTTGAGGGAGAAGACCTCGCCGGGACAGGCAGCCACGGCCGCCGGGTCGATCACCCCGGCGCCGGCATAGACGAAATCCGCCGACGGCGCCGCCCCGCGCCGGTCGAGCGTGCCGTCGGCGCGGAGGTGGAAGTCGCCCGCCCCGCCGTGGCCGATCGCGGCGTCCCGCGGCACGAGGGCGAGCAGCGCGCCATCGCCCGGCCGCCAGTGCGCGGCCAGGAGCGCGAGCGGGTTCGGCCCGCGCCAGACCATGTCGGCGTTCAGCGTCAGCACCGGCCCCGCGCCAAGCAGCGGCAGCGCCCGCTTCAGCCCGCCGCCGGTCTCGAGCCGCTCGGTCTCGTGCGAGACGCGCACGCCGGGCGCGACGCGGGCGAGGTGGGCGGCGAGCTGGTCGGCGTGGGCGTGGGTATTGACGACGATCCGGGGAAATCCGGCCGCGAGCGCGAGCGCGTGGTCGATCAGCGGCCGGCCGGCCACCTCGATCAGCGGCTTCGGCCGGGTCCGGGTCAGCTCGCCCATCCGCGTGCCGAGGCCCGCGGCGAAGATCATCACCGCCCGCGGCGTCATGCGGCGATCCGCGCCCGGACGCCGGGCTCCGGCGCGGGCAGGTGCCGCCCGACGAAGGCCGCGAGCGGTGCGAGGCCCGGGTGGGCCAGATCGGCCGCGAGGTAGCCCCAGACCCGGGGCAGCAGGTCGACGTAGCGCGCCTTGCCGTCCCGGCGGCAGAGGCGGGTGAACAGGCCCATGATCTTCATGTTGCGCTGGGCCGAGAGCACACGGGCCGCAGCGGTGAAGCTTTCCCGGTCGGCCCCGGTGCGGTCGATGTAGCGCGCCTCCATCGCCCGGGCGAGGTCGGGCGCGACATCGCGGCGGGCGTCGGCGAGCAGCGACACGAGGTCATAGGCCGGATGGCCGATCAGCATGTCCTGGAAATCGAGCAGGCCCACCCGGGCATGGCCGGCACGCCCGGGCAGCCAGAGCAGGTTCTCGGCGTGAAAGTCGCGGTAGACCGCCGTCGTCTGCAACGCGACCGGGGCGAGCGCGGCGGTGGCCAGCGCCTGGAACTCCGCCACGAGGTCGGGCGATGCCGCCGATCCGGCGGACGCTGGGAGATACCACTCGAGCATCAGCCCGGCCTCGCGCAGGAGGAACGCGAGATCGTAGGGCGGCGGCGACCACGCGCCCGCGGGCGGCGGCAGGGCCTGGAGATCGGCGAGGAGGTCGACGGCGGCGGCGTAGAGCCCGGCCTCGCGCTCCGGCTGCGCGGCGCAGATCCGGGCGAAGAGGTCGTCCCCGAGGTCCTCGAGCAGCACGAGCCCGCCGGCCTCGTCGGCGGCAAACACCTCGGGCGCGCTCAGGCCGGCGGCGCGGAGCCAGCGGTCGACGGCGAGGAACGGCCCGACGGCGAGGCCGGAGGCGGGCGGCACGTCCATCAGGATCGCAGGCGCCGCGCCCCGGTGCAGCCGCTCGTAGCGGCGGGCGGAGGCGTCGCCGGCCAGCGGCTGGCGCACGGCCGCCCCCCATCCCGCGGCGGCGAGAAAGCCGGCGATCTCGGCGTCACGGCTCATCGTGCGACCCCGGGCACGACCCCGCGCGCTGTCTCCAGCGCGGCCCCGAGCCAGTCCCAGCCCGGGCCCGCGGCCGTGACGGTGGCGCGCCGCGCCTCCTCGGCGAAGATGTCGGAGGCGCGCTGCGCCTCCTCGGGTGCCGCCACGAAGTCGAGGGCGATCGCGAGGTGGCGGGCGGGCAGCGCCGGGCCGAGCCGGTCAGCCCACTCGACGACCGTGATGGCGCGGCCGAACGCTTCGTCGAGGCCGAGCTCGGCGATCTCGCCCGGATCGCCGAGGCGATAGAGATCGGCGTGCCACAGCTCCACGTCGCCGAGGTCATAGGTCTGCACCAGCGTGTAGCTCGGCGACGGGATGTCCTCGCGGCGGCCGAGGGCGGCGAGCCGCGTGGCGATGAGCGCGCGGGCGAGGTGGCTCTTGCCGGCCCCGAGATCCCCCGTCAGCGCCAGCGTGTCGCCCGCGCCGAGGTGCGGCGCGAGCGCCGCGGCGAGGGCGTCGGTCGCCGCGGGAGTCGCGAGCGTCAGTATAGACTCCAAGGCCGGTCCATCTCCGTCGAGGGATGCCTCGTTCTACCCGCCGGGCCGCCGGACGCAAGCCTCGCCCGGGCGTATGGCGAGCACGTGGCCCCCGAGGGACGTCAGGCGCGGCGTCGGACGTCCGGCTGCCCTGCGCCGTCGGCAGAGGTGACTTCGGCAGACGCGATCCCGGAGGGAGCGGTGGCGGGAGCGGTGGCGGCAGGGGCGGTGGAGACGACGACCGCGGTGCCGCCTTCGCAGGCGATCGAGAACGTCGCGCCAGCGGCTTCGGCGAGGCGGCGGGCCAGCGCGAGGCCCGGGCCTTCGCCGCGTCCGGCCGCCACCGTTGCCGCCGGCGCCACCGTGGCGGTGAGCGTCCCGTCCGCAAGCGCCAGCGTGACGACGGCCGCGGGTCCGGCGAGGTCGGCGGCGGCGAGGCCGACGAGGAACGCCGCGCGGCACACCTCCGGCGACCAGCCGCCGGCGTCCGCCGGAGCCGCCAGGCGGAGATTGCGCCGGGCGAGTGCCGCGGAAAGGCCGGGCAAGGGCCCGGATGCCGTCTCGCCGCGCACCGCGCAGAGGTCCTCGGCATGGGCGAGACCCTCGCGCAGGCCCTGCGCGGCGCTGCTCAGCGCCTGGAACGTGCCGGCGGACGGCGCCGTCGGGATCGCCGACATGAGCTTCTGCACCGCCGCCTCGGCGGGCAGGCGCAGCAGGTCGAGCGCGAGGTCGGCGAGCCCGTCGCCGCCCTCCGCCCGGGCCTCGGGTGCCGTCGAGCCCGTGGACGCGGCAGTCGGCGCGGCGGCAGCGGCCGACCTGTCGTCGAACACCACCAGCGCGGACGCATCCGGCAGCGGCGCCACGATGACCCCGATCCGCCGGCCGTCGCGGGTCTCGACCTCGTCGGTCCAGCTGGCGCGCGCCTCGTCCGCGGTGGCGAACTCCGCGATCCGCGACCAGACCGGGCTCGGCGCGCAGCGGTCCGCCCACAGCGCGGTCATCTCGGTCACGCCCGGGCCGTCGAGGCGGGTCATCGGGTCGATCGACCACAGCCGCTCGAACGCGGAATTGACGAAGGCGAGCATCCCCGAGGCATCGAACACCGCGACCGCCTCGGTGAGGCGGTCGAGCGTCGCCTGCGACAGCTCCAGCTCGGAGCGGTACTTCCGTTCCAGCATGATGGTGGTCGAGATGTCCTCGAACAGGAAGGCGAGCGCGCCCTGCGGGTGCGGCCGTCCGGTGACCCGGAAGATCTTGCCCGAGGGCAGCACCCAGTTCTCCTCGTAGGTCCCGTCGCGCGCGCCCTCCTCCAGCTCGGAGAGCTTGCGCCGCCACGAGGCGAAGTCCTTCTGCTCCGGCATCTGCCGGGTCTCTCGCAGGCGCTCGAGGAAATCGCGCAGGGACGGGCGGCCGGCGAGCCACACCGCGTCGATCTTCACGAGGTCGGTGAGCGCCGGGTTGAACAGGCCGAGCCGGCGGTTCTTGTCGAACACCGCGAGCCCGATCGGCAGGTGGGCGAAGGTCTCGGTCAGCGTCTCGACGAAGCGCCGCAGCGTCGCCTCGGCCGCGACGATCTCGCCGGCATCGAAGGCGAAGCCCAGCGCCTCGCCGCCGGGGCCGCTGGCGCGCGACACCTCGAACCAGGCGGGCGCGGCCTCGTCATGGCCCGGCACGGCGACGCGCCGGCGGGTCTCGCTGCCCCGGGCGGTCAGCGGCACCTCCTCGATGGTGCGCCCGAAGGCGTCGGGCATCCGCTGCTCCGGCTGGCCGGCGGCGCCGAAGCGATCGCGATAGGCGGCATTCACCCAGTCGACATGGCCGTCGGGGCCCTGAGTCCAGGCCAGGATCGGCGCCCTGTCGAGCACGCCGCGCAGGAAATCCGCCTCGCTGGTCGCGCGCGCGAGCGCCGCCCGCGCCTCGCGCAGGGCCTGCGCATCCTCGCTCGCCGGCCGGACCGACAGCCGCGCGGCGCCGCCCCGGGGCTCTCCGACGATCTCGAACGCGCTGCCGTCGCCGCGCAGGCAGTGGTGGCGGAACGGCGTGCCGTAGAGAACGAGCGTCTCGAGGTCTTCGACGAGGTCGGGGCAGTCCGTGGAGAAGTGCCGGGCGAGCGCGGCGAGCCGGGTGCCACCGGGCGCGATCCCTTCCATCACGCGCCTCGCACCGTCGGTCAGCGGCTTGACGCTCGCGCCGTCGATCAGGAATTCCGAGCTGCCCGAGTCCTCGCCCGTCGCGGCGACGGCCGGGCGGCCGCGGAGCCGGCCCGAGAAGCCGACCGCCAGTCCGATCGTGGCGACGGCACTCACCAGCGCCGCCGTCACCGCCTCGGGCATCGCCCCGAGAAGCCGGAGCGAGGCGAGGTCGGGCAACGAAAGCGACGGAAAGTCCATGGGGTATGTCCGGGCGGAGGAAGGGCCCGGACATGAGAGACTCGCGGGCTTAACGAAGCCTTAAGCGTGCGCCTGCCCCCGCACCGCGTCGACGCCCTCGGGCGCCACCCTCGGGCGCGGCCAGGTCACGGTGACGACGGCGCCGGTCGGCCGCGCGAACTCCGGCGGCGGCGCCTCCGGGTCCGGCACGGACCCAGGCTCCAGCTCGGCGTTGCGGAAGTCGAGCCGGGCGCCCGAGCGCTCGAGCAGGGTCTTGGCGATGAAGAGGCCGAGGCCCATCCCCTCGTAGGCCGGCCGTTCGGCAGCAAGGCGCGAGCGGCGCCGCACGAAGGGATCGCCGATGCGCCCGATCAGGTCCGGGGGATAGCCCGGGCCGTCGTCGCCGATCGCGACGCGGATCTCGCGCTCGGTCCAGTCGAGGTCGATCCAGACGGTCGTGGCGGCGAAGTCGACCGCGTTCTGCACCAGGTTGCGCAGGCCCTGAACGATCTCGGGCCGGCGCAGCATCTGCGGCTGGTCGTCCGGCGCGTCCTCGGCGATCCCGCCCTCGACCCGGGTGATGACCCGGATCCCCCGCCCGGCGTGCGGCGCGGCCGCCTCCTCCACGACGCTCGACAGCGGCGCGGAGCGCACCATCAGGTCCTGCTTGCCGCGCGGCCCCATGGCGCGCAGGATCTGGGTGCAGCGGATCGCCTGCGCCCGCACCAGGGCGGCGTCCTCCTGCAGGTGCGGCAGGTGGGCGAGCTCCTCCACCAGCTCGGTCGAGGCGAGCTTGATCGTCGCGAGCGGCGTGCCGAGTTCGTGCGCCGCCGCCGCGACCACGCCGCCGATGGTGCTGAGCTGCTGCTCGCGGGCGAGCGCGAGCTGGGTGGCGGCCAGCGCCTCGGACATGGAGAGCGTCTCGCCCGTCACCCGGCGCGCGCCGATCGCGAGAAAGATCGTCCCGGTCAGCAGTGCCGTCCAGGTGCCGGCCGCGACCACGGGCGAGAGCGTCAGGTGCTCGCCCGTGGCAAGCTCCAGCGGCACGTAGAACCACACGAGCAGGGTGATGATCGTCGCCGCCACCGCCCCGAGGAACAGCGTCGCCCGCAGCGACAGCACGGAGGCACTGATGGTGACGGGCGCCATCAGCAGCAGGGCGAACGGGTTGCCGAGGCCGCCGGTCAGGTAGAGCAGCGCCCCGAGCTGGCAGAGGTCGAAGAGCAGCATGTAGAGCGCCTCGCGCTCGCGCAGCCGGCGGCTGCGCGCCGCGACCGCCATGCCGACCGCGTTGAACAGCGCCGAGGCAAGGATGACCAGCGCGCAGGGCACGTGCGGGATCTTGATCCCGAGCGCCAGCGTGGCGAACAGCACCGTCGCCGTCTGGCCGATGACGGCGAGCCAGCGCAGCAGGGTCAGCGTGCGCAGCCGGACCCAGGAGCGGCGCGTCCCGACCGGAAACGGGGCATAGGAAGACTCGGCCATGCGGCGGGGCATAGCAGCGCGCGGATCGGCCCATCAAACGGATTTGACCGGCCCGCGATCTTGTGATGCACCGGGGGCCGTGCGAGAAACCCGGCTGGATCGACCGAGGTGACGCCGCCGCATGACACGAGTTTCCGCCATCGTGGCCGCCGCCGTTGCCGTCGTCGGCCTTGCCATCGGCGGCTGGTTCGCGCTGCGCCCCGCGGATGGCGACCCGTTCGCGGACTGCCGCCGCGGCGCGGTGGCGGCGGGTGCCGCCTCGATCGGCGGGCCGTTCACCCTCACGGACACCGACGGGCGCCGCGTCACGGACGCGGACGTGGTGACGGGCCCGACGCTCGTCTACTTCGGCTACACGTTCTGCCCCGACATCTGCCCGACCGACGTGTCGCGCAACGCGCTGGCCGCTGCCGACCTCGCGGAAAAGGGCGTCGACGTGCGGCAGGCGTTCATCACGATCGACCCGGACCGGGACACGCCCGAGGCCGTGCGGGCGTTCACCTCGGCGATCGACCCGGCGATCGTCGGGCTCAGCGGCTCGGCGGAAGACATCGCCGCTGCGGCGAAGGCCTACAAGGTCTACTATCGCAAGGCCGGCGACGACCCCGAGTTCTACCTGATGGACCACTCGACCTTCACCTACCTGATGGCGCCCGGCGCGGGGTTCCTCGAGTTCTACCCCTCGGATACCCCGGCCGAGGACATGGCGCAGTCGGTGGCCTGCTTCACGGAGAAACTCTGAATGCTGGAGCATTCCGATTCGGCCGGCAGGGTGCCGGTCCTGGCCGATCCGGCGCCGCAGCCCGCGGCGATCGGCCCCGATCCGACGCTGCTGATCCTCGATGACGACGAGGCGTTTCGCCGCCGGCTGGCGCGGGCGATGGAGAAGCGCGGCTTCGAGGTGACGGCGGTCGACTCCGTCGCCGCCGGCAAGGCCGCGACCGAGCGGCACGCGGCCGCCTATGCGGTGGTCGACCTGCGGCTCGAGGACGGCAACGGCCTCGAGGTGGTGCGCTTCCTGCGCGCCCGCCGGCCGGATGCCCGCATCGTCGTGCTGACCGGGTATGGCGCCATCGCCTCGGCGGTCGCGGCGGTCAAGATCGGCGCCACGGACTATCTCGCGAAGCCCGCCGACGCCAACGACGTGCTCGGCGCGCTGCTCGCCCCCGACGCCGGCCAGCCCGCCCCGCCGGAGAACCCGATGAGCCCCGACCGCGTGCGGTGGGAGCACATCCAGCGGGTCTACGAGCTCTGCGACCACAACGTCTCCGAGACGGCGCGGCGGCTCAACATGCACCGGCGCACGCTGCAGCGCATCCTGAGCAAGCGCAGCCCGCGCTAGGTGCAGTCGCGGCCTGAAACAAAATCGGTGAACGATACGTTAACGATTCCGCGAAAGGCTGGCGCGAACTCATCTCCGATGAGATGAGTTGCTTGTCGCAAATCGAGCGGGTCGGGGGTTCATCGGCCGGCCGGATCAGGAACAGGAAACGTGCATGTCGGGTCAGTTGGCGGAACGGGACGCGCCCCTCGGGTTTCCCGGTGACGGGCTCATCGTCGCGGGGGTGACGATCCCCGAGGACAGCCAGGTGCTGACGCCGGCGATCCGCGAGGCGATGATCGCCGGGCGCTTCGAGACCGAGGAGGCGGCGCAGATCCCGCACATCGTGCGGCCCGGCGACCGCGTGCTCGAGATCGGCGCCGGCATCGGCTTCATCTCCACCCTGCTCTCGCGCGAGGCCCGGGTGAGCCAGGTCATCGCGGTGGAGGCCAACCCACATCTGCTCGACTACATGGCCCGGCTCCATGCCCTGAACGACGTCCGCAAGGTGCGCCGGCTGAACGCCGTGCTGACCAACGGCTCCGCGGCGGCGGCGACCTTCTACCTGCGCCGCGATTTCTGGATGGGCTCGCTCTCGGCCGAGCCGAACGCCTGGACCGGCACGGTCGAGGTGCCGACGAAATCCTTCGACGCGCTGCTGCGCGAGGAGGCGATCAACCTCATCGTCTGCGACGTCGAGGGGGCCGAAGCCGATCTCTTCGCAGGCGCCGACCTCTCCGGCGTCGACCGGGTGTTCGTCGAGACTCACGATCACGTCACCGGCCTCTCGGGCGTGCGTAGCCTGTTCTCGACGATGCATGCGAACGGTTTCGTCTACGATCCGCGCCACTCGACCGGCAGCGTGGTGCTGTTCCAGCGCCTCGGCGAGGCCGACATCATCCGCCCCTACGCCGGCTGACGACCGGGCCGGTCGCCCGGCTACCAGCCGATCTCGCTCGCGAAGGCGGCGGAAACGCCGGTGCGGCCGGCGCTGGTGCCTTCCGCCGCGATCAGGGCAGCGAGAGCGGCGACCGAGGCGAATCCGGCGAGCGACGCGGCGAGAACCGCGGCGCGGCTGCGGATCGGGCCGGTCGGATAGCGCAGCGGCTGCTCGACGAAGTACCAGGACAGCGTTGCCACCAGCAGGGTGGCCGCGAGCCACGCGAGCGCGCCCCGGAAGCCAAGCTCGCCCCAGATCCGCTGCGCGAACACCAGCATGGGCCAGTGCCAGACGTAGAGCGAATACGAGATCACGCCGAGGAACACCATCGGCGGGGACCCGAGCAGCGCGCGCGCCGCTGTCTCGCGCCGGTTCGACCAGATGACGAGCGCCGAGCCCAGCCCGGCCGGCACCGCACCCGTCCAGAACCGCGATGCCTCCGGGCCGGCGGCGATGACCGGCACGAGGATCGCGGCCAGCCCCAGCAGCGCGAGCATCTCGGCAACGCGCCGGCGCGGCGGACCGAACGGCAGCACCGCAACCAGCGCGCCGAGGCCGAACTGCCAGAGAGCGTGCGGCATCTGCGGCAGACCCGACCCGGGCAGCAGGCCGACGCCGAGCACGAAGGACGCAAGCGTCGCCGTGGCGACCAGCGGCACCACCGCCCGCGCCCCGACCCGGCCGAAGCAGGCGACGACGACAGGCAGCAGCAGGAAGATCTGCGCCGCCGTCGACAGCGACGAGGTGTGAAGCAGCGGCGCGGCGCCGGCCTCGCCGGAAGGCGCGACGTTGGACACCAGCGCCACGGACGCGAGGGCCGCGCGCGACAGCGCCGCGCTTTCCACGGGCGACAGCAGCAGCGCCCCCGCCACGAGGGTTGCCGCCGTTGCGACGATCAGCGTCGGCAACATGCGCCGCGCCCGCCGGTCGTAGAATTCGCCGATCGACACCACGCCGCTCGATCGAACGAGCGCCTGTGCAATCAGGAATCCGGAGATGACGAAGAATGGGGCGAGCGCAGTATCTCCACCCGAAAACGTTGTAAACCCGCCATGCGCCAGCAGGATGAGCAGTATCGCGATGGAACGCAATCCATCTATATCCGGCCTGTACGGCCTGATCCCAGCACCAGTCTGCATTTTTTGGCTGCCTGCTCGATTTTTCGGTGCGAGGGTGCCTCCCCTCTCGCCCAGCCGACCTTGGCCTTTTCGTGTGCACCGGCACAAGACGCCTCGACGGGCTTCCGCGACCGTAAGCAGGAAGCCGCTCGCATTGCATCGGCCGGTCATCGCCCACCGGGCTCGGGAGATGCGCGAAAGGGGGTTGCATTGGCCAGACGCGGGGCCTATATGGCTGCCAACAGCGGCGGATCGGTCACTAGGCCAATCCCCACCGGCAATCTTGAACGGGCTGCGGCCCGTTTTTTGTTTTCTGGAGCCCCGTTTGGCCGACCTGATCGCCAAAGCTGCCCTCGACCGCCGGCTCGCGGCCATTGTCACGCCCACGATCGAAGGGCTCGGCTTCGAGCTTGTCCGCCTGCGGCTGATGAGCGGCAAGCGCAACGTGCTGCAGGTCATGGCCGACCGGCCGGACGGCGGCATCGAGGTGGACGACTGCGCGAAGATCAGCCGCGCCGTCTCGGCCGTGCTCGATGTCGAGGATCCGATCTCCGGCGAGTACGTGCTCGAGGTCTCGTCTCCCGGCATCGACCGGCCCCTGACCCGGCTCAAGGACTTCGAGGCCTACGCCGGGCACGAGGCCAAGCTCGAGACGCACGAGATGATCGACGGCCGCCGCCGCTTCAAGGGCGTGCTGCAGGGTGTCGAGGACGGCGAGGTGCTGGTCGAGATCGCCGAGGACACGGTGATCGGCCTCGGCTTCGACATGCTGTCGGACGCGAAGCTGGTGCTGACCGACGCACTGATCGCCGAGAGCCTCGCCGGCCGCAAGGCCCAGGGCTTCGACCCGGGCGAGATCCCCGAGGGCTTCGACGAGATCGAGCCCGACGACAGTTCCGATGACGGTTCCGACGATGCGGGCGGGCCGGACGAAACCGACGCCTCCGAAGAGGAAGACGAGGAAGAAGTGAAATGAGCAGCGTGACCTCTGCCAACCGGCTGGAGCTTCTGCAGATCGCCGACGCGGTCGCCCGCGAGAAGATGATCGACCCCGCCCTCGTCATCGAGGCGATGGAGGATTCGCTCGGCAAGGCCGCCCGCTCCCGCTACGGCGCCGAGTACGACATCCGCGCCAAGATCGACCGCAAGACCGGCGACCTCGCGCTGACGCGCCACCGCCACGTCGTCGAGGAGCCGGAGAACCTGTTCACCGAGCTGACCCTCGCCGACGCGCGGCGGATCCGGCCGGATGCGCAGCTCGACGACGACATCGTCGACCCGCTGCCGCCGATGGACTTCGGCCGCATCGCCGCGCAGTCGGCGAAGCAGGTCATCATGCAGAAGGTCCGCGAGGCGGAGCGGCTGCGCCAGTACGAGGAATTCAAGGACCGCCAGGGCGAGATCATCAACGGCGTCGTCAAGCGCACCGAGTACGGCAACGTCATCGTCGACGTCGGCCGCGGCGAGGCGATCCTGCGCCGCGACCAGCTCATCCAGCGCGAGGCGTTCCGCAACGGCGACCGGGTGCGCGCGCTCATCAAGGAAGTGCGCCACGAGACCCGCGGCCCGCAGATCTTCCTCTCGCGCACCGCACCGGAGTTCCTCGCCGAGCTCTTCAAGATGGAAGTGCCCGAGATCTACGACGGCGTCATCGAGATCAAGGCCGTCGCCCGCGACCCCGGCAGCCGCGCGAAGATGGGCGTCATCTCCTACGACAGCTCCATCGACCCGGTCGGCGCCTGCGTGGGTATGCGCGGCAGCCGCGTGCAGGCGGTGGTGAACGAGCTTCAGGGCGAGAAGATCGACATCATCCCGTGGAACCCGGACCCGGCCACGTTCCTCGTGAACGCGCTGCAGCCGGCCGAGGTGTCCAAGGTGGTGTTCGACGACGACAGCGAGCGCATCGAGGTCGTCGTTCCCGACGAGCAGCTCTCGCTCGCCATCGGCCGCCGCGGCCAGAACGTGCGCCTCGCGACGCAGCTCACCGGCTTCGACATCGACATCCTGACCGACGCGCAGGAGAGCGAGCGGCGGCAGGCGGAGTTCGCCGAGCGCACCCAGCTGTTCATGGAGGCGCTGAACGTCGACGAGATCGTCTCGCAGCTGCTGGTGGCCGAAGGCTTCGCCACGCTGGAAGAAGTGGCCTATGTCGATCCCGAGGAGCTTGCCTCGATCGACGGCTTCGACCAGTCGACTGCCGAGGAGCTGCAGGCCCGGGCCCGCGAGAGCATCGACGAGATCAACGCGAAGGCGATCGAGCACGCCAAGGAACTCGGCGTCGAGCAGAGCCTTCTGGATTTCGAGGGGCTGACACCCCAGATGATCGAGACGCTGGCGGTCGAGGGCATCAAGACCCTCGAGGATTTCGCCACCTGCGCCGACTGGGAGCTGGCCGGCGGTTATACCACCGTCGACGGCAAGCGGGTGAAGGACACCGGCCTGCTCGAGAAGTACGACATGAGCCTCGAGGAGGCGCAGACGCTGGTGATGAACGCCCGCGTCCAGATCGGCTGGGTCGACGCCGCGGATCTGGTGCAGCCGGAGGACGAGGCGGAGGACGAGGCGGACGCGTCCGAAGACGGCGACGCGGAGAGCCAGGACTGAGGTGACGCGCGGGGGGCGGGTGAAGGACCGGGACGAGCCGGAGCGGCGCTGCATCGTCACCCGCGAGACCGGGCCGAAGGCGGGGCTGCTGCGCTTCGTCGTCGGCCCCGACGACACGGTGGTGCCGGATCTGGCCGGGAAGCTGCCCGGCCGCGGCATGTACGTCGCGGCCGACGCAGACACCCTGCGGCTCGCCGTGAAGAAGGGCCACTTCGCCCGCGCGGCGAAGCGGCAGGTGGCGGTTCCGCCTGACCTAGCGGACCGGGTGGAGGCGCTGCTTACGGCGCGACTCACCGAACTCGTGGCGATGGCGCGCAAGGCCGGACAGGCCGTGTGCGGTCTCGAGAAGACGACGGCGGCGCTCGTTTCCGGCGAAGCGACGCTGCTCCTGCAGGCGGCAGACGGGTCGGAACGTGAACGCGCCCGACTTCGGCCGCCGGCGGGCGAGAACAGCCTCGTTACGTGTCTTTTCGCACACGAATTGGGTTTGGCATTCGCCCGCGATCGTGTGATACATGCCGCCGTGCTGGCGGGCGGTCTAAGAGACCGGATTCGGGACGAGGCCCTGCGGCTGTCAGGCATCCGGGATGAGACGCACCTGCCTTCGGCCGAGGACTCGGCTGGGGTGGGCGCAGGCAATGGATCGGCGGGGGAAGGCTCCCGCGGGAAAGGCTAGAGACGACATGGTGGATACGAAGGACGGTTCCGGCAAGGGCAAGACCCTCGGGCTGCGGGGCGGCAGCACCGAGACGAGCCACGTTCGGCAGAGCTTCAGCCACGGCCGGACGAAATCCGTTACCGTCGAGCACAAGCGCAAGCGGGTCCTGACGCCGAAGCCCGGCTCGCCGGCCGGCCCGGGGCGCACCGGCGCCACCGCGGGACTGTCGGACGCCGAGTTCGAGCGCCGGCTGAAGGCCGTCGAGGCCGCGAAGGCACAGGAAGCGGATCGCCGCCAGAAGGAGATCGAGGTCGCGGAAGCCCGCGCGGCCGAACTCGCCCGCCTGCGCGCCGAGAAGGAAGCCGCCGAGCGTGCCGAGAAGGAACGCGAGATCCAGGAGCAGCGCGCCGCCGCGGCTGCCGCCGAGGCGGCCGCAGCGGAGGCGCGCAACGCCCAGCGCGCCAAGCAGCAGCCGACGAAGGCCGCGCCCGCGGTCGAGGCCGTCGATCCCGCCGCCGCCCAGGCCCAGGCCGCCCGGGCCGAGGCCGGCCGCGCCACCGGCAGCCCGGTCAAGAAGACCGTCGAGAAGGCCCCGGTCAACGACGAGAAGCGCGGCCGCGGCAAGGCCGACGACGACCGTCGCCGCTCGGGCAAGCTCACGATCGCCAACGCGACCAACGAGGACGGCCGCCAGCGCTCGCTCGCCGCGATGCGCCGCCGGCAGGAGCGCGACAAGCGCCGCACCGGCGGCCAGGCCGGCGACCGCGAGAAGATGGTCCGCGACGTGAACGTGCCGGACGCGATCACGGTGCAGGAGCTGGCGAACCGCATGGCCGAGCGTGTGGCCGCGGTGGTGAAGACCCTGATGCAGAACGGCATCATGGCGACCCAGAACCAGACGATCGACGCCGACACCGCCGCGCTCATCGTCGAGGAGTTCGGCCACAAGGTCGTGCGCGTCTCGGACTCCGACGTCGAGGACGTCATCGTCCAGGCGTCCGGCGAGGATGCCGGCAACCTGCAACCGCGCCCGCCGGTCGTGACGATCATGGGCCACGTCGACCACGGCAAGACCTCGCTGCTCGACGCGATCCGCAAGACCAATGTCGTCTCCGGCGAGGCCGGCGGCATCACCCAGCACATCGGCGCCTATCAGGTGAAGACGCCGAACGGCGCGCTGGTGACGTTCCTCGACACGCCGGGCCACGCCGCGTTCACCTCGATGCGCGCCCGCGGTGCGCATGTGACGGACATCGTGGTGCTGGTGGTGGCGGCCGACGACAGCGTGATGCCGCAGACGATCGAGGCGATCAGCCACGCCAGGGCGGCGGGCGTCCCGATCATCGTCGCGATCAACAAGGTCGACAAGAACGGTGCCGACCCGAACCGCGTCCGCACCCAGCTCCTGAACCACGAGATCGTGGTCGAGGAGATGGGCGGCGAGGTGCTCGACGTCGAGGTCTCGGCATTGACCCGCAAGGGTCTCGACACGCTGCTCGAGGACATCGCGCTGCAGGCCGAGCTGCTCGACCTGACCGCCAACCCCGACCGCCAGGCCGAGGGCGCGGTGATCGAGGCCAAGCTCGACGTCGGCCGCGGGCCGGTGGCAACGGTGCTGGTGCAGAAGGGCACGCTGAAGCGCGGCGACATCTTCGTCGTCGGCGAGCAGTGGGGCCGGGTGCGCGCGCTGCTCAACGACAAGGGCGAGCGGGTGGACGAGGCGGGGCCGTCGGTGCCGGTCGAGGTGCTCGGTCTCAACGGCACCCCCGAGGCCGGCGACGTGCTGAACGTGGTCGACGACGAGGCCAAGGCCCGCGAGATCGCCGACTATCGCGGCCGCCTCGCCCGCGACAAGCGCGCCGCGGTCGGTGCCTCCGCGACCCTCGACCAGCTTCTCGCCAAGGCCAAGGCCGACAAGGACGTGAAGGAGCTGCCGGTCGTCGTGAAGTCCGACGTGCAGGGCTCCGCCGAGGCGATCGTGCAGGCGCTGGAGAAGATCTCGACCGACGAGGTGCGCATCCGCGTGCTGCATTCGGGCGTGGGCGCGATCACCGAGTCGGACGTCACGCTCGCCGACGCCTCGGGCGCGCCGATCATCGGCTTCAACGTCCGCGCCAACGCGCCGGCGCGCGAGGCGGCGAACCAGAAGGGCGTCGAGATCCGCTATTACTCGATCATCTACAACCTCGTGGATGACGTGAAGGCGGCGGCGTCCGGCCTGCTCAGCCCGGAGATCCGCGAGAAGTTCATCGGCTACGCCCGCATCCTGCAGGTCTTCAAGATCACCGGCGTCGGCAAGGTCGCCGGCTGCCAGGTCACGGAAGGCGTCGCCCGCCGCTCGGCCGGCGTGCGCCTGCTGCGCGACAACGTGGTGATCCACGAGGGCAAGCTGAAGACGCTGAAGCGCTTCAAGGACGAGGTGAAGGAAGTCCAGGTCGGCCAGGAGTGCGGCATGGCCTTCGAGAACTACGACGACATGCGCGAAGGCGATGTCATCGAAATCTTCGAGACCGAGACCGTCGAGCGCACGCTCGCCTGATCCTCGGTTCGACGACGGCACAAGGGGCGCCCGGGAACACCCGTGCGCCCTTTTCCATGGCCGGGACTTCGCATGGCGATCGTTGACGGAGGAGGGCGCAAGGGCGACAACGGCCGGGCACCGTCCTGGGGGACTTCGCCGCTGCGCACGCTTCTCACCGCGGCCACCCTTGCCACCGGGCTCGCCGCGCCCGCCATTGCCGAACCGCGGAGCTTCTCGCTCTCGCCCTACCTGTGGCTGCCCGGGCTCGACACGTCCGCAGGCACGGCCAAGGGCGATTTCGACTTCAGCCTCAGTGCGAGCGACGTCCTGTCCAGCCTCGACGTCGGTTTCATGGGCGTTGCGGAGGCGCGCAACGGCCGGTGGGGGCTTGCCCTCGACCTGATCTATGCCGACCTCTCCGAGAGCCGCGATTTCCCGGCCGGCGCCCCGTTCTCGCGCGCGTCGGTCGCGAACCGGCTGTTCCCCCTTCTGTCAGGGCTCCTCTGATGCGCGCAATCGTCACCCTCACGCTCAACCCCTCGATCGACGGCGCCGCCGAGACGTCGCGGGTGCAGCCGACCCACAAGATCCGCACCACCGGCGACCGCTACGATCCCGGCGGCGGCGGCATCAACGTGGCGCGGGTGATCCAGAACCTCGGCGGCTCCGCCCTGCCGGTCTATCCCGCGGGCGGCGCCACCGGCGACGTGCTCGACGAGCTGATGACCGAGCGCGGGCTGGCGTTCCACCGGGTCGCCATCGCCGGCCACACCCGGATCAGCCATGCCGTGTTCGAGACCACGACCGGCCTCGAATACCGCTTCGTCCCCGAGGGTCCGGCCATCTCGCCCGGCGAGTGGCTGGAGATCCTCTCGGTCGTCGACGGCCTCGATTTCGACTGGCTGGTGGTCAGCGGCAGCCGCCCGCCGGGCCTGCCCGACGACTGCCTCATCTCGCTGCTGCACCGCTGCCGCGAGCACGGCGCCCGTATGGTGCTCGACAGCTCCGGCGCCGCCCTCGCGGCCACCGTCGCCGTCGGCGGCCTCGCCCTCGTCAAGCCGAGCCATGGCGAGTTTCGCGCGCTGACGGGCCTGCCGCTCGAAACGCCCGATGCCATCGCCGCGGCGGCGCTCGACTTCGTGCGCGCCGGCCGGGCCGAGATCGTCGCCGTCACCATGGGCCACCAAGGCGCCGTCCTCGCCAGCGAGGCCGGCACCGTGTTCCGTCGCCCGCCCGACGTCCCGGCCAGGAGCGCGACCGGCGCCGGTGACAGCTTCGTCGGCGCCATGACCCTGGCCCTTGCCGAGGGCTGGACGCCGGAAGACGCCTTCCTCCGCGGGATGGCGGCCGGCAGTGCCACGGTGCTCCATCCCGGCACGGACCTCGCCCGGCCCGAAGACGTGGCGCGCCTGCTTGTGGATCTCCGGGCGGGCTGAGGCCTGCGGCAGACGAAACATCCGCGCGGACCAAACCGACACAAGCCGCGGGCATCTCTTGGAGCACCGGCGCCCATGGGGAGCCGGTGGCTGAAGGAGGTTCCGGCGATGCAGGTCTTCACCACGAGCACAGCGGCCCGCGTCGACCGCGGAGAACACCTCGGCGGTCCCCGCGCCGAGGACGCCACTCTCCTGCCCTTCCGCCGAGTCGAGCCTGATCCCTTTGTCACTTTCTCCGGCGTTCATTGTCCTCGCTCCGAACTCGTGCGGGCCGGGATCCGTCTGCTCGACTGACATCCGGCGGCCCGTGGCCCCGCCGTCGCGTGCTCTGGTGTGAGTTCTCCGCGCGTTGTCTGTACCCGCGGCGCGGTCGCCTTCCCCGGGGCGGCCGCGCCGTCGCGCGTGCCCCTCTGGCATCGCCGGGTTGCAGCCCATATATCTCGGCCCGACCAACCAGGGGCGGATGGCGGAGAGGGGCGAATGGCGGAGCACGAACGGTTTCCCGGCTGGCACGGCACCACGATCATCGGCGTGCGCAAGGGCGGCCGCGTCGTCGTCGCCGGCGACGGCCAGGTGAGCCTCGGCCAGACCGTCATCAAGGGCACCGCCCGCAAGGTGCGCCGGCTCACCCCCGGCGGCCAGCCGGTGGTCTGCGGCTTCGCCGGCTCCACCGCCGACGCCTTCACCCTGCTCGAGCGGCTGGAGAAGAAGCTCGAAGCCGCGCCCGGCCAGCTCCAGCGCGCCGCCGTCGAACTGGCGAAGGACTGGCGCATGGACAAGTACCTGCGCAATCTCGAGGCGATGCTCATCGTCACCGACGGCCGCGACCTGCTGGTCCTGACGGGCGCCGGCGACGTGCTGGAGCCCGAGCACGACGTCGCCGCCATCGGCTCCGGCGGCAACTACGCACTGGCCGCCGCCCGCGCGCTGATGGACACCGACCTCGACGCCGAGGCCGTCGCCCGCAAGGCCATGGCGATCGCCGCCGACATCTGCGTCTACACCAACGGCAACGTGGTGGTGGAAAGCCTCGACGCCCGCTAAGCCCCGACGCCCGTAAGCCCGACGCCCGCTCAGCCCGAGAGGCAAGCCATGACCGAACTCACCCCCCGCGAGATCGTCTCCGAGCTCGACCGCTTCATCATCGGCCAGGCGGACGCCAAGCGTGCCGTCGCCGTCGCGCTGCGCAACCGCTGGCGCCGCAAGCAGCTGCCCGAGGACATCCGCGAAGAGGTCTATCCGAAGAACATCCTGATGATCGGCCCGACCGGCGTCGGCAAGACCGAGATCTCGCGCCGGCTCGCCAAGCTCGCCAAGGCACCGTTCCTCAAGGTCGAGGCGACGAAGTTCACCGAAGTCGGCTACGTCGGCCGCGACGTGGAGCAGATCGTGCGCGATCTCGTCGACGCCGCCGTGGCCATGGTGCGCGAGGACATGCGCGAGCGGGTGAAGGCGCGTGCGCACGAGGCCGCCGAGAACCGGGTGATCGACGCGCTCGCCGGCGACGGCGCCCGCGACCAGACCCGCGACATGTTCCGCAAGAAGCTGCGCGACGGCCTGCTCGACGACAAGGAAATCGAGCTGGAGGTCGCCGACACGTCGAGCCCGTTCCCGATGATGGACATCCCCGGCCAGCCCGGGCTCGGCGGGGGCGTGCCCGGCGGCATGAACCTCGGCGACATCTTCGGCAAGGCGTTCGGCGGCAGGAAGGTCCGCCGCCGGATGACGGTGGCCGCGTCCTACGAGCTGCTCATCACCGAGGAGGCCGACAAGCTGCTCGACCCCGAGGCGGTCAACCGCGAGGCGGTGAGCGCGGTGGAGCAGAACGGCATCGTCTTCCTCGACGAGATCGACAAGGTCTGCGCCCGCGCCGAGACCCGCGGCGCCGACGTCTCCCGCGAGGGCGTGCAGCGCGACCTGCTGCCGCTGATCGAGGGCACCACCGTCTCGACCAAGTACGGCCCGGTGAAGACCGACCACGTGCTCTTCATCGCGTCCGGCGCCTTCCACATCGCCAAGCCCTCGGACCTGCTGCCCGAGCTGCAGGGCCGCCTGCCGATCCGGGTGGAGCTGCGCGCGCTGACCGAGCACGATTTCATCCGCATCCTGACCGAGACCGACAACGCGCTCACCCGGCAGTACGCCGCGCTGATGCAGACCGAAGGCGTCACGATCAGCTTTACCGACGACGGCATCGAGGCGCTCGCCCGCATCGCCGCCGAGGTGAACCGCGCGGTGGAGAACATCGGTGCGCGCCGGCTGCACACCGTGCTCGAACGGGTCTTCGAGGAGCTGTCGTTCACCGCGCCCGACCGCTCCGGCGAGGCGGTGACGGTCGACGCCGCCTTCGTGGAGCAATACCTCGGCGAACTCAGCCGCTCCGCCGACCTGTCGCGCTACGTGCTCTGATGCGCCGCTTCGGCGAGCCCGTCGAAGCCGGCCGGCGCTACATCGACCGGATCGGCGCCTATGCGGTGATCCGGCAGGGCGACGACGTGCTCGTCACCGAGCAGGCCGCCACCACCCGCGAATTCCAGCTGCCGGGCGGCGCGCTCGACCCCGGCGAGGGGGCGCTCGCCGCCCTGCATCGCGAGTGCCTGGAGGAGATCGGCTGGCGCATCGCCGTGACCCGTCGGCTCGGCGCCTTCCAGCGCTACACCTACATGCCGGAATACGACCTCTGGGCGCGCAAGGTCTGCCACGTCTACCTCGCGCGCCCGGTTCGCCGCCTCGGCGCCCCCTCCGAGGCCGGGCACCGCGCCGTCTGGATGACGATCCCCGCGGCGCTCGACCTCCTCGCGGTGGACGGCGACCGGCATTTTCTCGGCCTCGTCGCCCGCCTCGGCCTGCGCCCGCGCTAGGGCCTGCCGCCATCGGCGTGGGCGAGGTGTTAACAAACTTGGTCGTTGCCTCCGCCTGTGCTACGGTCGGCGGCCCGGACCTCGTGGGAACGGCTGTGGAGTAGTTGGTGAGAACGTACATCGCCCGTGCGGTGGGGCCATGCCATGCTGGTTGATGCCGCAACCGCGGACCGCGCCGCATTCGCCCGTCCATTCGATGTCTGCATTGCCGGCGCCGGCCCCGCGGGCATCACCCTTGCCCGATCTCTCGCCGCCCGGGGCTATGACGTCGCGCTGATGGAGGCGGGCGAGATCGACTATAGCGACGCCTCGCAGGCGTTCTATGTCGGTGACCTGACCGGCCTGCCCGAATATCCCTGCGAGGAGAGCCGGATCCGCGCGTTCGGCGGCACGTCGGGCCACTGGGAAGGCAAGTGCCGGGCCTTCGAGGACGACGACTTCGCCGCCCGCCCGTGGATGCCAAGCAGCGGCTGGCCGATCGGCCGCGCCGATCTCGACCCCTATGCCGCCGAGGCCTCCGCCATCGTCGACCTCGAGTCGCCCGTCGACCTGCCGGACGTGCCAATGCGTCAGGAGGACGCGCGCTTTCGCCACGTCCGGTGGCGGATGAGCCCGCCCACCCGCTTCGGCGACAAGTTCCGGGACGAGATCACGGACTCCGGGCGGATCACCCTCGGCGTCCGGGCCAGCCTCGTCGACCTGCGGCTCGCCGACGGGCTCGAGTCGGTGTCGACCGCGGTCTTCCGCGCCTGGGGCGGCCTCGAACCGTCGTTCGAGGTGACGGCGCGTGCTTTCGTCCTCTGCCTCGGCGGGCTCGAGAACGCCCGGGCGCTGCTCTCGTTCGACAGCCAGCTGCCGGCGGGGATCGGCAACCAGAACGATCTGGTCGGGCGATACTTCTGCGATCGCCCGGCGGTTGCGACCGCCAACCTGCTCCTCGCCCAGCCGGCCGAGGACGAGGCGCAGTATTTCACCCCGACCGCCACCTTCTCCGCGCAGAACCAGCTCGCACGCTGCGCCGTCACCATCGAGCCGCGGCGCGTCGCTCCGATCACCAACGAGGTGAAGCTGCTCGCGCGCACCGCGGGTTGCCTGACGCCCGAGGTGGCCCATCTGGTGGCCCGGCTGCGCGGCGGAAAGTCGCCCTGCGTCTTCGGCGGCCTCGCCGAGTTCGGCATCCATCAGGACCCGGAAAACCACCCCGTCGCCGTCGTCGGCGTCTCGATGGAACAGCAGCTCAACCGCGACAGTCGGGTGCGGCTGTGCGAGCGCCGCGACTCGTTCGGCATGCGCCGGGTGCTGCTCGACTGGCAGCTGACCGACGGCGACTATCACACCATGCGCGCGGTCACGCTCGCGTTCGGGGCCCATGTGGCGGAGCAGGGCATCGGGCGGCTGAAGCTGCGCGACTGGATCGCCGAGGACGCCCCCAGCTTGCCGGCGATCGGCACCGGGAACGGCATGATCGCCGGGCGCCAGCACATGTGCACCACCCGGATGAGCGTCGATGCCCGGGCCGGCGTCGTGGATCCCGACTGCAAGGTCCATGGCATGACCAACCTCTACATCAGCGGATCCAGCGTCTTCCCGACGCCGGGATTGCCGAAGCCCACGCTCACCATCGTCCAGCTCGCCCTCCGGCTCGGCGACCACCTGTCCACGCAGCTCTCGTGATGGTTGTTTGATCGCGCGGCACTTGTGCTGTCGCGCGATCCGCCCGATGCTCCGCCCATGGCTCTTGCGATCTCCCGCCGACCCCGGCCATCCCGCCTTGGCCGCGCCCTCCGCGCGCTGGCGCTGACGCTCGTCGTGCTCTCGCCGGTCGGCGTCGCGCTGCTCGCGGTCGAGACCCGACCGCGGGTGATCGACCCCGGGCCGCCCGACGCGGTGGCGGCGGAGCAGACCCGGGACGTCGCGGCCCGGCTCAAGGCGCTGATCGACGCGGGCGAGCCGCGGGCCCAGCTGACACTCGGCGAGGACGAGCTGAACGCCGTGCTCGCGGCCGGCCAGCGCCTCGCGCCCGGGGCATTCGGCACGGCGCACGTCGACGCCGGCCGCGCGACCCTCGATCTTTCGATCGGCCCGCCCGTTGTGCCGCGGGCGCTCTGGGCCAACCTGCACCTCTCGGTGCTGCCGTCCGACTCCGGGCTGGTGCTCGAATCGGCCCGTCTCGGCCGTCTGCCGCTGCCGCCGGCGCTGGCGCTCGAAGCCGCACGCCTCGTGCTCGACCGAAAGCTCGGCGACGGCCTCGGCAGCGACCTGCTGGCCAGCATCGCCGCGGTGCGCCTCGCCCCATCGGAGGCGACCGTCGCCTTCGATTTCGACGCTGCCGGCGGCGTCGAGTTCTTCGACAAGCTGCGCGCCCGGGTGATCGAGGCGGCGGGCAGCACGGCGCGCGAACGCGTCTACATGCAGGCCTGGCTTCTCGACCAGCGCCTGCGCCGGGGTGGCCTGCCGCGCACCGGCTCTGTCCTGCCATGGCTGCGGCAGGCGCTGCAGGTGGCGAGCGCGCCGCGCGGGCACGAGGCCGACCGTGAAGAGCTGCGCGCCGCGCTCTACGCCCTCGCGCTGGTCTGCGGCGACCCGGACTTCGCCGGGTCGATCGCCATCGGCTTCAACGAGAAGATGCAGAGCGCCGCCCGCGGCTGTTTTCACACCACCCTCTCGGGCCGCGAGGATCTGCGGAAGCACTTCCTGATCTCCGCCGGCCTCTATGCCGCGAACACCGGCGACGCGGCCTTTGGCATGGGCGAGCTGAAGGAGCTGCTCGACAGCAACGCCGGCGGCAGCGGGTTCTCCTTCGACGACATGGCCGCGGACCTCGCCGGGGTCCAGTTCGCCACCACCTTTCTTGACGCGGCGCCCGAGCGCTGGCCCGCCATGCTGGCCCGCATCGAGTCCGAGGCGGATTCTCATGCCCCCGATCGACGGCCTGCCCAGCGGCCTGAGCGAGGCCGAGTTCCGCCGCCGCTTCGGCGACGTGGACAGCCCCGCGTACGCCGCGATGGTGGCGGAAATCCGGCGCCGGGTGGCCGCCCTGCCCCTCGGGACGGAGTAGCGACGGGGGGGCATCCCGGGATGTCCGCGGTGTCGGGTCGATCGCCGTCCCGATCACCTCTGGCGGCGGCTCACTACAGATCACGTCGCCCTGCGGCAGGGATCACGTGCGCGCAAGCTTCTCCGGCGACCCGGGCGTCACTTCACCGTCTCGTCCGGCCCCACGCCCCACAGGACGGTGCGGGGCAGCCAGCCCGAGACGCCGCCCGCCCCGAACTCGCACCACGCGCCCGCGCAGCTCTCCAGTCGGCCGATCGCACCGGGCTCGGCCATCCCGCGCACCGCCGCCGTGTCCTCCGGGCCGGCGCGCAGTGGCACCGGGTCGGTCGCGGTCACGAGCGCGGTCCGAACGCCGGAGAGCAGCGCGTGATGCACCCAGCCGCCCATGCCGTCCGCATCCTGCACCCGCCGCCACTGGCCGTATTCCGCCGTCACCTCGAGCGGCAGGCCCTGATGGACGAACTCCCAGTCGACCCGCTGGTCGAGGCTCGGCCCGCGCCGGGCGTTGGCCTCCTCCGCCCGGAGCGACACGAAGCGCGGGATCGGCAGGCTCGTCACCGTGCCGACGCCGCCCGCCACCGCCGCGCCGCCCGCCAGCGAAACCGCGAACACCAGCCCGCATGCCGAGGAAAACCGCGTCACCGCATCCATGGCCCAGATCCTGCTCGTCTGCCCAACGCCGGGAAGTGTCTGGATCTCCCAGACCGCCCCGTGCAATTATCTTTCGCGGGAGAAGATACCGCGCCGACGCGCCCCGACAAACTGGAAAATCGCATGCCCGAGAAGACACGAGTCATCGTGACCCGCCGCCTGCCCGAGCCGGTCGAGGCACGGATGCGGGAGCTCTTCGATGTGACGCTGAACACGACTGACGAGCCGATGTCGCAGGAGGCGCTCGGGCGCGCGCTCGGCGAGGCCGACGTGCTGGTCCCGACGATCACCGACCGCATCGACCAGCGCCTCCTTGCGCACGCCGGCCCGGGCCTGCGGCTCATCGCCAACTATGGCGCCGGCTTCGACCACATCGACGTGGCAACCGCCCTGCAGCGCGGCATCATGGTGACGAACACCCCGGGCGTGCTGGCCGAAGACACCGCCGACATGGCGATGGCGCTGATCCTGTCGATCCCGCGCCGGGTGCCGGAGGGGGCGCACCTGATGCAGACCGGCGAGTGGGAGGGCTGGAGCCCGACCGCGCTGATGGGTCGCCGCATCGCCGGCAAGAACCTCGGCATCCTCGGCCTCGGCCGGATCGGGCGGGCCATCGCCCGCCGGGCCAAGGCGTTCGGCCTCGCCGTCCACTATCACAACCGCCGCCGCCTGCATCCCGACATCGAGGCCGAGCTGGGCGCGACCTGGTGGGAGAGCCTCGACCAGATGCTCGCCCGCGTCGATATCCTGTCGATCAACGTGCCGCACACGCCCTCGACCTTCCACCTGATGAACGCGCGCCGCCTGAAGCTGATGAAGTCCGACGCGGTGATCGTGAACACCGCCCGCGGCGAGGTGATCGACGAGAACGCGATGACCCGGATGCTGCGCGCGGGCGAGCTGGGCGGCGCCGGGCTCGACGTCTACGAGAAGGGCCACGACATCAACCCCCGGCTGCGCGACCTGCCGAACGTGCTGCTGCTGCCGCACATGGGCTCGGCGACCGTCGAGGGGCGGCTCGAGATGGGCGAGAAGGTCATCATCAACATCAAGACGTTCGCCGACGGCCACCGTCCGCCGGACCAGGTGGTGCCTGCGATGCTGTAGAGCGACCGCCCGGACCGTCGGGCGGGCCGGACCGTCCGGCTCTCCGGGCAGTCCCGTCTCCGGGGGGAACGCGCATGACCGTCGACATCTACCGCCACACCGCGCAGGACGGCATCAGCCTCGACGAGCTGGCGCTCTACCACGAGATCATGGCGTATCGGGCCAGCCGGGGCCTGCCCGAGCTGCGCCTCTCCAAGGCGCTGTCCGCCACCGCCGGGCGCCACGTGCTCGACATGCGGGAAAACATCTGGGCCGCCGACCACAGCCTGCCCGCCGGCGCCAACCTGCACAGCTGGAGCGACGCGCCATACGACGCGGATGGCCGCGACCCCTCGGTGATGTGGGAGGCGCCGGCGCGGCTCGGCACCGGCTATGCCTCCAGCGGCTACGAGATCGCCGCCGCAGGCCAGTCCGGCGGCAGCGAGGCGCTGGCCGGGTGGAAGGCCTCCGCCGGGCACGACGCCGTCCTGACCGAGACCGGCGGCTTCGACGACATCGGCTTCCGCGCGATCGGCGTCGGCCTCGACAGTTCGGCGGGCGCCGGCCCCTACGGCGGGTCGGTGTTCTATGTCTGGTTCGGCGTCGCGGCCGACGCGACCGGCACGCCGGGGATCCTCGGCTCCGCCCGGGCCGACCGCTTCGCTGCCACCGCCTTCGCCGACACCGCCTATGGCCTCGGGGGCGCCGACCGCATCTCCGGCGGCCGCGGCGACGACCTGCTGCGCGGGGGTGCGGGCCACGACCTCCTGCGCGGCGGCGCCGGCCACGACCGGCTGCTCGGCGACGGCGGCGACGACCGGCTGCTCGGCGGCAGCGGGCAGGATGCACTGGTCGGCGGCCCGGGGGACGACAGGCTGTCGGGCGGCGCCGGGGCCGACAGGCTGGCCGGGGGCTGGGGCACGGACGTGCTGGCGGGCGGCGCCGGACGGGACGTCTTCGTCTTCGCCGATCCCGGGCACGCCGGCACCGGAGCGGCGCGCGACACCATCCGCGACTTCGCGCCCGGCGACCGGATCGACCTCTCCGGCATGGATGCGGATCCGTCGACCCGCGGCGACCAGGCGTTCCACCTGATCGACGGCGCCTTTGGGGGCGAGCCCGGCGAACTGCGCGTCGTCGCCGGCCTGATCCAGGGCGACATCGACGGCGACGGGCGGGCGGACTTCGGCATCGGGCTGGCCGGCCCGGCGCTGCCGGGGGCGGGCGACCTGCTGCTCTGAGCGGGCTCGCGTTAACCAAGCCACTGCGCTGTTTAGGAAAATGCAACGCTTCCTTTGGGGGACCGGCCCCGCGCGTGTTAGCATCTCCTTAAGGGTGTGGGGGGTTCGGCAATGCCGCGGGTTCTGGTTCTTTGCCTTCTGGCGATTCTGTCGGTCTCGCCGCTGGCGCGAGCGGCGACCGGCGCGGATATCGAGGCGCCGTTCGACGCCGGGGGCTTCGAGCCGGCCGAAATCCGCGTGCTGCAGGCGGCGCTGGCCGCCAGCGGCGACTATGCCGGCGTCCTTGATGGCCGCTGGAGCGACGACGGCGCTGCGGCGCTCGACGTCTGGTCGGCGCGGGAATTCGGTGCGGCGCCGCTCGCCGGTCACGCCGCGGCGGCAGTGGCGGGCTTTCTCGATGCCGCCCGTGACGACGGATGGCGCGAGGTCCCGCTCGCCGACCTCGGGCTCGCGCTGGCGCTGCCGCTCGCGCGGCTGTCGCAGCCGGTGGACGAGGCCGGGGGCACCCGCCAATGGACCACCGACGGCAGCTTCGCGGTGCTCACCCACCGCTTCGACCGGGCCGATGCGACGGCGTGGCACGACACCGCCGCGAGCCTCGCCGCCGGCCGGATCGAGACCCGTCGCGGACCCGACCGCCTCGTCACGACCGGCACCCTCGCCGATGGCCGGGCGTTCTTCACCCGCTCCGACCTGATCGCGGGCGCCTGGGCCACCGTCTACCTCACCGCAGAACCCTCGGCGGAGGGCGCGCTCCGCCTCGCCGCCGCCAGTCTCCACGCCGGCCGGCCGGAGGGGTTCGACCTGCCCGCCGATGGCCGGCTCGCCCGGCTGGTCGACAGCGCCGCGCGGCTGGTGCAGGCCGCCACCCCTGCCCCGGCGGGCCAGGTGGCGACGCCGGCGCGCTTCGATGCCGAGATCACCGCGCTGCCGCCCTCCGGCGATGGCGATGCGGACGGCGCGGAGGCGGTGGGCGGCACCGGCACGGCGTTCTACGTCGGGCCGCAGCTGCTGCTCACCGCCGCGCATGTCGTCGCGGGCTGCACCACGCCGTCGCTGGCCGACGGCACCCCGCTCGAGACGGTCGCGGCGGACGAGGGGCTCGACGTCGCGGTGCTGCGCGCGCCGCGGCAGGCGCCGCACTGGCTCGCATTCGCCGAGGGCCGCATGCGCCTCGGCCAGCGGGTCTATGCCATCGGCTTTCCCTACTACAGCATCGCCGGCACCTCGCTGACCCTGACCGGCGGCAATGTCAGCGCGCTGGCCGGCATCGACGATGACGCCCGCTACTTCAGCTTCAGCGCGCCGGTGCAGCCGGGCAACAGCGGCGGCCCGCTGCTCGACGCCCGCGGCCGGGTGCTCGGGCTGGTGGTGGCGCGGCTGTCGGAAGACTACATCGTCGAGGCGACGGGCAGCCTGCCGCAGAACGTCAACTACGCGCTGCGCGAGGCCGAACTCGACACCTTCCTCTCCCGGGCCGGCATCGCCGCGGAGACGGGCGGCCTCGGCCGCTTCGATCCCGACGATGGCGTGCCGGATGGGGTCGAGGACGCGATCGTACCGATCGTCTGCCACTGAGAGCCGGTCCGAAGACTCGGACGGGTCGGCCTGGCGGGGCCTTTCGCGCGCCCCGGGATCGCGTCAAACGTGAAGGCCAGCATCCTCGGTATCGGCCTTCATGTTCTCCTGCCGGCAGCTCGGAAGTCCCTCGCCAGCCTTCCCCCACCGAATTCCAGACTGCTTCACGGGCGTGCACCGCCCCGAACCGTCCTGAGCCGACAAGAAAAAGGACCGCCCCGGCAGATGCCGGGACGGCCCTCGCGATTCGGAGGCCCGAAGCGCCGGGGTCAGCGCTTGGAGAACTGGAAGCTGCGGCGCGCCTTGCGCTTGCCGTACTTCTTGCGCTCGACGACGCGGCTGTCGCGGGTGAGGAAACCGGCCGCCTTCAGCGCGGGGCGCAGGCTCGGCTCATAGAGCGAGAGCGCCTGGCTGATGCCGTGCTTCACCGCGCCGGCCTGGCCCGAGAGGCCGCCGCCCTTGACGGTGCACATCACGTCGAACTCGCCGGCAACGCCCGCGACGCTGAACGCCTGGCCGATCACCATGCGCAGCACCGGGCGGGCGAAGTAGGTCTCGACCTCCTTGCCGTTCACCGTGATCTTGCCGTTGCCGGGCTTCACCCAGACGCGGGCCACCGCGTCCTTGCGCTTGCCGGTGGCGTAGGAGCGGCCGAGGCTGTCGCGAACCGGCTCCCGCTTCGGGGCCTCCTCGACGACCGGCGCGGCGGCAACCGCGTCGCGGAGCTCTTCGAGCGAAGAAAGATCTGCCATGGGACTCACGCGCTCCGGGTGTTCTTGGGGTTCTTCGACGCGAGGTCGACGACTTCCGGGTTCTGGGCGGCGTGCGGGTGCTCGGTCCCGCCGTAGACGCGCAGGTTGCTCATCTGCTTGCGCGAGAGCGGGCCGCCCGGGAGCATCCGCTCCACGGCCTTGACGATGACCCGCTCCGGGAAGCGGCCCTCGAGGATCTGGCCGGCGGTGCGGAACTTGATGCCGCCCGGATAGCCGGTGTGCCAGTAGTAGCGCTTGTCGGCGCGCTTGTTGCCGGTCATCTGCACCTTGTCGGCGTTGATGATGATGACGTTGTCGCCCATGTCCATGTGCGGCGTGAACGTCGCCTTGTGCTTGCCGCGCAGCCGCATGGCGACAAGGCTCGCGAGGCGACCGAGGACGACGCCTTCGGCGTCGATCAGCACCCACTTCTTGTCGATGTCGGCCGGCCGGGCAGAGTAGGTCTTCATCTGAGGTCCGTCCCCGTGTCTCGGCATGTCTCGAACTGGCCGGGACGATCGCCCGACCGGATCGCGGGCTTATGACGGAGATTCGATCGCGGGTCAATCGCTGAGACCCTGAAATTACCGAACCGGATCAACGTATTGCAATATAGGTATCATGATACCACCATGTCGGTGGGCACTGGTCGGGGGATAGGCCGGGCCCGCGCGCCGTCCGCCCGGCGTGGTGCAGGGCGCCGGAGTCTGCTAGAGGGGTCTGGTTCGAACAGGTCTTCGCGATGCCCGTTGATCCCGGCGGTCGCCCCGAGCGCAGCCTCGACCAGATCGCCATTGATCTGGCGGTCCGCCTGTTGTTTCTCGCCGCGCTGCTCTGGCTCGCCGGGATGCTGTTGCGCCCGTTCGCCGCGGTGCTGATCTGGTCAGCCATCCTCGCGGTGGCGTTCCATCCGCTCTACGAGTGGCTGAAAGGCGGGCTCGGCGGCCGCGGCTGGCTGGCGGCAAGCCTGCTCACCGTCGCGTTCTTCCTCGTCACGCTCGGGCCGACGGCCGTGCTGCTGTCGAGCCTCGCGGTGTCGGTGGAGCACCTCGGCGAACGGCTGCACGACGGCGCGCCCATGCTGCCGTCGCCACCGGCGGCCTTGCGCCACCTGCCGCTCGTCGGCGACGTGACCCCGCTCTGGACGGCCGCGTCGGCGAACCTCCAGGGCTTCGTCTCGCAGCACAGCGCCGGGCTGCTCTCGGCCGGGGGCTGGCTGCTCGTCCGGGTCGAGGACATCGCCGGCGGGCTCCTCGCGGTTCTTCTCGGCGTGGTTCTGGCCGGCTTTCTCTACGCGCCGGGCCCGCGGCTGCAGCGCGGCGTCCGGCGCTTCGCGGGGCGCATCTCCGGCGAGCACGGCTCGACCTTCGTCGACCTGACGGCCGCCACGATCCGCAACGTCGCGCGCGGGGTGATCGGCGTCGCAATGATCCAGACCATCCTGATCGGCATGGCGTTCATCTTCGCCGACGTGCCGGGGGCCGGCCTGCTCGCGCTGGCGACGCTGGTGCTCTGCATCGTGCAGGTCGGCGCGCTGCCGGTGGTCGCGCCGGTGCTGGTCTGGGCCTGGATCACCAAGGACGCGACCCCGGCGCTGCTCCTCACGCTCTACCTCCTCCCGGCGGCGCTGGCCGACAACCTCCTGAAGCCGCTCCTGATGGGCAAGGGGCTCGCGGTGCCGGTGCTGGTGATCCTCGTCGGCGTGATCGGTGGCACGATCGCCTTCGGGCTGATCGGCCTGTTCCTCGGGCCGGTGGTGCTGGCCGTGCTCTACGACCTGGCGCTGTTCTGGCTGGCGGAGGACGACGCGCCCGGCGGGATCGACTAGCGGGAAGGGGCGCCGCGTCGGCACGGTCTGCCTCACGCTTCGGGGATGCCCCACCAGCGCAGGGTGGAGTGGTAGTGCGCCCGGATGGCGTGGACCGCCGCCTCGGCGTCGCGGCGCTCCAGCGCGTCGATGATGGCGAGATGCTCCTGCATCGCCGGCACGATCCGGTCGGTCAGGAACGGCCGGGTATTCTGCACCACCGCGATCCGGTCGCGATTCACCGCGTAGACTTCGGCGGCGATCGGGTTGTCGAGCCCGCTCGCCAGCGCGTCGTGCAGCGACACGTCGGTCAGGATCGCGCGCCGCGGCAGCTCGGGCGTCATCCGGGCGAGCGCGTCCTCGACCAGCGCCTCGTGGCTGGCCCGGAGCGCCGCGAGCGGCAGCGAGTGCGCCGCGCCGACCAGCCGGCGCGCGCCCTCGGCGTCGAGCATCGCGCGCAGGTCGATGCAGTCGCGCGTGACCTTGGGGGACGCCTCCATCACCAGCACGCCGCGCTTCGGCAGGATCCGCACGAGACCATGCACGTCCGCCCGCTTGACCGCCTCGCGCGTCGCCGCGAGCGGCAGGTCGAGCAGCGCAACGAGGCCCGGCATCGACACGAACTGCCCCGAGCCGAGCCGGCCGTCGCGCAGCGCGGCAATCAGCCGCGCATGGGCCTCATCCGCCATCGAGGCCGGCGGATCGTTCTGCACACTATTCAGCCGGGTCTGTGCACCGTCCATGCAGTCATCCACTTTCAGGCAAAAACCGAAGGTCTTTCTCGCCACGCGCGATTGTCGCCGCCCACACATATTAGCTAACATGTCAGGCAGGACGACAAAAGCCCCGACACAAGGGGAACCGGGAATCGGCGCGCCAGAAAGCGCCCGCAGTGGAGATCGTGAAGACATGGCTACATTGAGTCACTCCCTCGGCAGCGAGCCGCACCACGTCGGCACTGTCGCTGCCGACCCGGCCCTCTACAACGAGGACCTCGCGCCCGTCCCGATGGATCGGCGCACCTGGACCGGCTACTCGATCTTCGCCATGTGGATGTCCGACGTCCACTCGGTCGGCGGCTATACCTTCGCCGCCTCGCTGTTCCTGCTCGGACTGACCGGCTGGCAGGTGTTGCTCGCGATGACGGCGGGCATCCTCGTCGTCTATGTGCTGATGAACATGATCGGCCGCCCGTCGCTGCGCGAGGGGATCCCGTTCCCGGTCATGGCCCGCGTCTCGATGGGCGTGATGGGCGCAAATCTCGCCGCGATCATCCGCGGCGTGGTCGGCATCGTCTGGTACGGCGTGCAGACCTACTTCGCCTCCAAGGCCGTCGCGACGATCATCCTGCTCTTCGTCCCCTCGGCGGCGGCGCTTGCGAGCGGGCCCGGGTTCATGGGCCTCGACACGCTCGGCTGGATCTCGTTCCTCGTGATGTGGGTGGGTCAGCTCCTGATCTTCCAGCGCGGCATGGAGACGATCCGCCGCTTCATCGACTTCTGCGGCCCGGCGGTCTACGTCGTCATGTTCGCACTGATGGCCTGGATCCTCTACCACGCCGGCCTCGGCTCGCTGAACCTGACGCTCGGCGACGTGAAGCTGTCCGGCATGGCGACGCTCGGCCAGATGGTGAACGCGATGCTGCTCGTCGTCGCCTACTTCGCCGCGCTGCTGCTCAACTTCGGCGACTTCTCCCGGTTCGGCAAGTCGGAGCGGCAGATGAAGGTCGGCAACTTCCTCGGCCTGCCGGTCAACTTCCTGGTGTTCTCGATCATCGTGGTGATCGTCACGGCGGGCTCGGTCGCGGTGTTCGGCGAGATGCTGATGGACCCGGTCGAGATCGTCTCGCGCATCGACAACAAGGTCGCGGTGTTCATCGGCTCGGTGACGTTCATCATCGCCACCATGGGCATCAACATCGTGGCGAACTTCGTCTCGCCGGCCTACGACATCGCCAACCTGTTCCCGCGCCATGTCGACTTCAAGCGCGGCGGCCTCATCACCTCGATCCTCGCCGTGCTGGTCTGCCCGTGGATCTTCGTCGAACTCGCCGCACGCCATCACCGTCTTCGTGTCGGTGTTCGGGGCCATCCTTGCGCCGCTCTACGGCGTGATGGTCGCGGACTACTACCTGGTGAAGCGCGAGAAGGTCGTGACGCCCGAACTCTACACCCTCGATCCGAGCGGGCGCTATCACTACGACGGCGGCTGGAACCGCGTCGGCCTGAAGGCGCTCGCGCTCTCCGGCGTCATCGCCATCGGCTGGGAGCTCTCGACGCAGCTCTTCCACATCCTGCCCGAGAACAGCCTCGGCTGGGTGATCGGCGCCGTGTCCGGTGCCATCGCCTACACGGTGATGATGCGCGCCGCCCGCCGCACCTGAGCCCACCTTCTGCCGGGCGGCGCCCGTCGCCCGGTCCCCTGATCCCCAGAGGCGCGGTTCGCGCAGCAGAGGCCCCATGCCGCAATTCCTGAGATCCCTCTTCGGCCAGGTGATGGTCGCGCTCGTGCTCGGCATCGTCGTCGGCGTGTTCTGGCCCGAGTTCGCGGCCGCGATGAAGCCGTTCGGCGACGGCTTCATCAAGCTCATCAAGATGGTGATCGCGCCGCTGGTGTTCGGCGTCGTCGTCCATGGCATCGCCAGCGCCGGCGACCTGAAGAAGGTCGGGCGCGTCGGGGTGAAGTCGATCGTCTACTTCGAGGTGGTGACGACCATCGCCCTGATCCTCGGCATCCTCGTCGCCTACGCGTTCGGGCCCGGGCACGGAATGAACGTCAACACGGCGGCGCTCGACTCCAGCGCGCTCTCCTCCTACGTCGCGCGGACGAAGGAAATGCACGGGCCGGTCGACTTCCTGCTCGGGATCATTCCGTCGACCTTCGTCGGCGCCTTCGCCGACGGCGACATCCTGCAGGTGCTGGTGCTCGCCGTGCTGTTCGGCTCGGCGCTCAGCATCGTCGGCGAGCGGGCGGCGCCGGTCACGCACCTCATCGAGCTGACGACCGAGGTGCTGTTCAAGATCATCAGCTTCATCGTCCGCCTCGCCCCGCTCGGCGTCTTCGGCGCGATCGCCTACACCGTCGGCAAGTACGGGGTCGGCTCGCTCCAGCAACTCGGGACGCTGGTGGTGCTCTACTACCTGACGGTGGCGTTCTTCGTGATCGTCGTCCTCGGCAGCATCCTGCGGCTGGCCGGGTTCTCGATCTTCAAGTTCCTGCGCTACCTGCGCGAGGAGCTGATGATCGTGCTCGGCACCGCGTCGTCGGACAGCGTGCTGCCGCAGATCATGAAGAAGCTCGAGCACATGGGGATCAAGGACTCGACCGTCGGTCTCGTGATCCCGACCGGCTACTCGTTCAACCTCGACGCCTTCTCGATCTATCTCACGCTCGCGACGGTGTTCATCGCGCAGGCGACCAACACGCCGCTCGCGTTCTCCGACCTGCTGCTGATCCTCGGCGTGGCGCTGCTCACCTCGAAGGGCGCGCACGGCATCCCGGGCTCGGCGATCGTCGTGCTGGCGGCGACGCTGTCCGCCGTGCCGGTGATCCCGGCAATCGGGCTCGTGCTGGTGCTCTCGGTCGACTGGTTCATGGGGATGGCGCGCGCGCTCGGCAACCTGATCGGCAACTGCGTCGCGACGGTGGTCATCGCCGCCTGGGAAGGCGACATCGACCGGACCCGCGCCCATGCAGTTCTGGGCGGCACGTTCGACGAGGATGTGGCCGGCATCCTGTCCGAGCCCGAGCGGGCCTGACGCCCGCTTTCCGTCGAGGCGCGAGCCCGCCCTTGGCAGGGGTGGGCTCGCGCGGGTACACCCGGGCCACCTCGAACGGGCAGGAGCGACGCGTGGACGGCACCCCCGGCATTTCGCCGATGATGGCGCAGTACCTGGAGCAGAAGGCGCAGAACCCCGACGCGCTGCTGTTCTACCGGATGGGCGACTTCTACGAGATGTTCTTCGCCGACGCCGAGGCTGCGTCCGCCGCGCTCGACATCGCGCTGACCAAGCGCGGCCAGCATCTCGGCCAGGACATCCCGATGTGCGGCGTGCCGGTGCACGCGGCCGAGGGCTACCTGCTGCAGCTGATCCGCAAGGGATTTCGCGTCGCCGTCTGCGAGCAGATGGAAGACCCCGCCGAGGCGCGCAAGCGTGGCTCGAAGTCGGTCGTCCGGCGCGAAGTCGTGCGCCTCGTCACCCCGGGCACGCTGACCGAGGAGAGCCTGCTCGAAGCCCGCCGCCACAACTATCTTGCGGCCTTCGCCGAGGTGCGCGGAGAAGGAGCCTTCGCCTGGGTCGACGTCTCGACCGGCGATCTCTCCGTCGCCCCCTGCCCGCGGGTGACGCTCGGCCCGATGCTCGCCCGCCTCGCCCCGCGCGAGGTGCTGGTCTCCGAGGCGCAGGAGGCGGAGCTGCGCGAGATGATCGCCGAGGCCGGCGCGGTGGCGACGCCGATGGCACGCGCCAGCTTCGAGTCGACCGGCGGCGAGGTGCGGGTGAAGGCGGTCTTCAAGGTCGGCTCCCTCGACGGCTTCGGCGCGTTCGAGCGGGCCGAGCTGGCGGCGCTCGGGGCGATCGTCGACTATCTCGAACTGACCCAGCGTGGCCGCCTGCCGCTGCTGCGCCCGCCGGTGCGCGAGAGTGCCGGCGGGCTGGTGCAGATCGACGCGGCGACCCGGCGCAACCTCGAGCTGACGCGAAGCATGGCGGGCGGCCGCGAGGGCTCGCTGCTCGGCGTCATCGACCGCACCGTGACGGGCGGCGGCGCGCGGCTGCTCGAGGCGCGGCTGACCGGCCCCTCGACCGACGTCGGGCTGATCCGGGCGCGGCAGGCGGCGGTGGCGCAGATGGTCGAAGACCGGGCGCTGGCGCGCGACGTCCGCGAGCTGCTGCGCCCGGTGCCGGATCTGGAGCGCGCGCTGTCGCGGCTCGCGCTCGACCGCGGCGGCCCGCGCGATCTTGCCGCGGTGCGCGACGCACTCGCCCAGGCGGAGCGGCTGCGGTCGGTCCTGCCGGACGACCTGCCGCCGGTGCTGGCCGCGGCCCGGGCGGCGCTCGGCGGCCACGCCGCGCTCGGCGGCCTGCTCGCCGCCGCGCTCGTCGCCGAGCCGCCGCTGCTGCTGCGCGACGGCGGCTTCGTCGCGGCGGGCCACGACGCGGATCTCGACGAGACCCGCCGGCTGCGCGACGAGGGGCGCGGCGTCATCGGCGAGCTTCAGGCGGAATATGTGCGCCGGAGCGGGGTTGGCGCGCTCAAGATCAAGCACAACAATGTCCTCGGCTACTTCATCGAGACGCCGGCCGCGCACGCCGAGCGGATGCTGGCCCCGCCGCTCGCCGAGCTGTTCGTGCATCGCCAGACCATGGCCGGGGCGATCCGCTTCACCACGCTGGCGCTGGCCGAGATCGAGACCAAGATCCTGAATGCCGGGGGGCACGCGCTGGAGATCGAAAAGCGCATCTTCGAGGGTCTGCGTCAGGCAGTTCTGGCCGCAGCGGGACCGATCGGCGCCACGGCGAAGGCGCTGGCAGAGATCGACCTCGCCGCCGGTCTCGCGGATCTGGCCGTCGCCGGTGACTGGGTGCGGCCCGAGGTGCGCGAGGATCGGGCGTTCCGCATCGTCGGCGGCCGGCATCCGGTGGTCGAGGCGGCGCTGCGCCGCGCCGGCCAGAGCTTCGTCGCCAACGACTGCAGCCTCGGCGCGGACGGTCTGGGCGCGGACGGTGCGGCGGCGCGGCCGGTCTGGCTGCTGACCGGGCCGAACATGGCGGGCAAGTCCACCTTCCTGCGGCAGAACGCGCTCATCGCGCTGCTGGCCCAGACCGGCGCCTTCGTGCCGGCCAGCGAGGTGGAAGTGGGCGTCGTCGACCAGATCTTCAGCCGGGTCGGCGCCGCCGACGATCTGGCGCGCGGGCGGTCGACCTTCATGGTCGAGATGGTCGAGACCGCTGCGATCCTGAATCAGGCCGGCCCGCGCGCCCTCGTCATCCTCGACGAGATCGGCCGGGGCACGGCGACCTATGACGGCCTGTCGATCGCCTGGGCGGTGCTCGAGCACCTGCACGACGTCAACCGCTGCCGCGCGCTCTTTGCCACGCACTATCACGAGCTGACCGCGCTCGCCGCGAAGCTGCCGGGCCTGCGCAATGCCACCGTCGCGGTGCGCGAGTGGCAGGGCGAGGTGGTGTTCCTGCACGAGGTGATCGAAGGCGCCGCCGACCGCTCGTATGGCGTGCAGGTGGCCAAGCTCGCCGGCCTGCCCGCCGCGGTGGTCGAGCGCGCACGCGTGGTGCTCGAGGCGCTGGAGACCGGCGAGCGAGAGCGGGGCGGCAAGGCCAAGGCGCTGATCGACGACCTGCCGCTCTTCGCCGCCGCGTCCCGGCCGCCGGCTGTCGCGACGGCACCCTCGGCGGTGGAGGCCCGCCTGCGCGAGGTGCGTCCCGACGAGCTGACGCCGCGCGCCGCGCTCGATCTGGTCTATGCGCTCGCCGGGTTGCTGCCGGACGCCTGATCGTCCTCCCAGCGCCGGACCATGCCGCTCACCCCGTCGAAGGCGCCGGGCGCCAGGGCGCGGGCGAGCAGGCGGTCGGGGTTGGTCGGCGGCGGATAGTCGAGGCTGCGCGCCGCCGCCCGGCTGAAGCCGAAGCGACGATAATAGGGTTCGTCGCCGACGAGGATGATCCGGTTCCACCCGAGGTCCGCCGCCCGATCGAGGCTTTCGGTGATGAGCAGCGCGCCCAGCCCCTCGCCCTGCCGGGTGGGATGGACGGCGACCGGGCCGAGCAGAAGCGCGGCGGCGCCGGCCGCGCCCACCCGCACCGGCCAGTAGCGGATGGCGCCGGCGACCGCGTCGTAGTCGTCGCGCGCGACGAGCGACAGCTCGGCCAGCGGCGGCACCCCGTCGCGCAGCCGGTACGAGCTGAGCGCCGTGCGGCCGGGAGCGAAGGCCAGGTCGAGCAGCGCCTCCACCTCGTCGAGGTCGCGCGGCGCCTCACGCAGGATGCGGAGCATTGCACCGGGGAGGCTTGCGGGCGCGGCCCGGACAGACGCAGGGAGACACGGGGCGCCGGCCGCGCGCCGGGCTGCTGGGATAGAGAATCCGTTCGTCTGGCCAATCGCCCGCCCTCGCCCGTCCCGAGTCGAAGTCCTGCCTTCGCCGCCGCGGTATCACGCGCGCACCGCGCGAAAAACCCTGAATTCCGCCCGCGCGGCCCCGCGGCGAGTTATCAACTTTTAGGAGATCAACAGGAATCTCCTTAAACCTTTGGTAACGATTCCCCGCCACAAAGGGGGTGTCCAAGCGGACGGGCTGCTTGCAAAACTCAGACCCTCCAGTCTGGATAGCGCGCTCCTTCCCCTCGTCCCCCCCGATGGGGAAGGAGCGCAACCAACCAAGAGTTCGGACGCTTCGTCCGGAACCGGCGCCCAGCCCTCCCCCCCGGGCAGAGGCGCCTCACTGAAGGCCAGACCCACCCGTCTGGATTTCCCGCCCCCAGTCTCCTCGTTCCCCCCACCAGGAGACTGGGGCGCCCCCTTCTTCCCCCGCCTCAGGCCAGCACCGCCCCCGGATTGAGGATGCCGAGCGGATCGAGCGCGTGCTTGACGGCGCGCATCGCCACGAGCTTTCCCGGGTCGGCATAGCGTTCGAGGTCGGCGACCTTCAGCCGCCCGACGCCGTGCTCCGCCGCGATCGAGCCGCCGAGCGCGTGGGCGAGGTCGTGGACCGTGCGACTGACCGTCGCGCGGACGGGATCGTAGCGGTCCCGCCGCTCGCCCCGCGCCGGGAAGGCGTTGTAGTGCAGGTTGCCGTCGCCGAGATGACCGAAGCAGTTGATGCGGATCGAGCGGTCGATCGCCGCGATCGCCTGCCCGGCCCGCTCGATGAACTCCGGCAGGTGCGACGGCGGCACCGAGATGTCGTGGCTCGCAATGGCGCCGATCGTGCGGTTCGCCTCCGGGATCGTCTCGCGCACCCGCCAGAACGCCGCACGCTGGCCGTCGCCCTGCGCGACCAGCACATCGCCGGCGAGGCCCGCCTCCATGGCATCGGCGAGCGCCGCCTCCAGGCGCGCCGCGACGTTGCCGTCTGGGCCGTCGTCGACCTCGACGAGCACCCGCCATTCCCCGGGCATCGCCGGCGGCAGCGACACCTGCGGCAGCACCTCGGCGAGGAACTGCAGGCCTTCGACCGAAATCAGCTCGAAGGCCGAGATCGTGCCGGCGAGCG
The DNA here is from genome assembly GCF_047602525.1 of Amaricoccus sp. GTDB lineage: Bacteria > Pseudomonadota > Alphaproteobacteria > Rhodobacterales > Rhodobacteraceae > Amaricoccus. Next base: position 3,393,888 of record NZ_JASGHB010000001.1, on the reverse strand, counting down.
CGGCGCGCAGGCGCGCGAGCAGCGCCAGCGCCGCGGCGGGCGAGGCGACGGAGATCCAGGCGGTCGCCGTCTCCGCCAGTGCGGGAAAGAGCCGCAGGCTGGCCGCGGTGATGAGGCCGAGCGTCCCCTCGAATCCGATGAGAAGGTGCCGGGGGTTGAGGCCCATGTTGTCCTTCACCACCCGGCTCAGCCCGTGGACGATGGTGCCGTCCGCCAGCACCGCCTCGACGCCGAGGCAGAGATCGCGCGCGTTGCCATAGCGGATGACGTGGACGCCGCCGGCGTTGGTGGCGAGCAGGCCGCCGATCCGCGCGGACCCCTCGGACGCGAGGGTGAGCGGGAACATCCGTCCCACCTCGGCCGCGGCGGCATGGACGTCGGCCAGGATGCACCCCGCCTCGGCGGTGAGGATGCCGTCGGTCACGTCCACGTCGCGGATCCGGTTCAGCCGCTCGAACGACAGCAGCACCGGCATCGGCCCGGTCGGCAGCACCTGACCGCCGACCAGCCCGGTGCCGCCGGAATAGGGCACGATCCCGACGCGGGCCTCGGCGCAGAGCCGCACCGCGCGCGCCACCGCCTCGGTCGACGCGGGGCGTAGCACGGCCGCCGCCTGCCCGAGATAGCGCCCGCGCGGCTCCTCGAGATAGCGCGGCTCCGGCGGGCGCACGCTGTCCGGGCCGAGCGCCTCGGCGAGGCGCACCACGAAGCCGGCGTCGGCGGGGATCAGGTCACGGGTCACGGCACTCGGCCTCCGTCAGCGATGACGCCGGCACGTCCGCCGCATCCCGGTCGTTGCGAAGGCGGGCGTAGAGCACATGGTCGCGCCAGCGGCCGTCGATCTGCAGGTAGGCCCGCGCCCGCCCCTCGTAGGCAAAGCCCGACGCCTCGAGCAGGCCGCGGGAGGCGGCGTTCTCCGGCAGGCAGGCCGCCTCGATCCTGCCGAGGTCGAGCTCGCCGAAGGCGTGAGAGACGAGTGCCGCCAGCGCCTCACGCATGTAGCCCTGCCGCGCGTGCGCCGGGCCGACCCAGTAGCCGACCTGTGCCGACTGCGACGGGCCGCGGCGGATGTTGTCGAGGGTGATCGCGCCGATCAGCTGCCGGTCGCCACGCCGGATCAGGAACAGCGCCAGCGCCTTGCCCTCCTCCCGCGCCCGCCACGCCCAGTACACCCGGTTGCGGAACGACCGCCGGCTGAAGTGGTCGGTCGACCACGTCGGCTCCCACGGCCGCAGGAACGCCTCGCCATTGCGGCGGAGCAGCGACCACGCGGCATGGTCGCCGATCTCCGGCAGGCGGAGGCTCAGGCGGTCGGTCTGGATGGCCGGCGGCGTGCTGCGGCGGAAGCTCAGCACGCGCATGGCTCCTCAGGCGACGAGGCGGCGGCCGAGCGCCTCGCGATCCGGTGCGTCGCCGACCGGGCCGAGCAGCGCGAGCGCGGGGTCGGCCCGCCCGACCAGCCGCTCGGCAAAGGCGCGGACGCCCTCCGGCGTCACCGCGTCGATCTTTGCCAGCGTTTCCTCGATCGGCGGCACCCGCCCCCAGATCGCCAGCATCCGCGCCGCGCGTTCCGACCGCGCCGACGGGCTCTCGAGCCCCATCAGCGAGGCCGCGCGGATCTGCGCGCGGGCGCGGTTCACCTCGGCGGGCGTCAGCCCGTCCGCCGAGCGGCGCAGCTCGTCGGCGGTCAATTCGACCAACTCGCGGATCTGGTCCTCGCCGGTGCCGGCGTAGAGGGTCAGAAAGCCGGTGTCGTCATAGGCGCCGGCCTGGGCGAAGATCGTGTAGCAGAGACCGCGCCGCTCGCGCAGCTCCTGGAACAGCCGCGACGACATGCCCCCGCCCATGGCGGTGGTGTAGACCTGCGACACGAACGCGTCCGGATCGCGGGCGCCGGGCGCCTCGACGCCCATGGCGAGGTGCACCTGCTCGAGATCGCGGCTCTCGCGGCGCTCCTGGCCGTGGAACCGCGCCGGCGCCACCGGCAGCCTCGGCCGGGGCGACAGGCCGCCGAACAGCCGGGTGGCCGCCGCCACCACCTGCTCCGGGTCGACGGCGCCGGCGGCCGAGACGATGATCCGGTCGGGGCCGTAGTGCTCGGTCACGAAACCGGACAGCTCGCTGCGGCCGAAGCTCTCGACCCGCTCCGCCGGCCCGAGGATCGTCCGTCCGAACGGCTGCTCCGGATAGGCGGCCTCCTGCAGCCAGTCGAAGATGATGTCGTCCGGCGTGTCGAGCGACTGGCCGATCTCCTGCAGGATCACGCCGCGCTCGACCTCGATATCGGGTCCGGCGAACAGCGGATTCAGCACGATGTCCCCGAGGATGTCGAGGCCGCGGCCCACGTCCGCGGCCAGCACGCGGGCATAGTAGGCCGTCATCTCCTTGCCGGTATAGGCATTGATATAGCCGCCGACGTCCTCGATCTCCTCGGCGATCTGCCGGGCGTTGCGCGTCGGCGTGCCCTTGAAGGCCATGTGCTCGAGGAAATGCGCGACGCCGTTCTGCTCCGGCCGCTCGTGCCGGCCGCCGGCGGTGATGAAGACGCCGACCGAGGCGGAGTGCAGCCCCGGCATCGGCTCGACGGCGACGCGAACGCCATTCGGCAGGGTCTCGATCTCGACGGTCATTGCACGGCCTCGCGAGCGCGGATGTCGCGCGAGATGAGCGCCTTGAGCGCGCCAAGGTCGTTGGCCACCTTCTCCACCCGCTCCGGGCCGGCGAGCGCCTCCGCCAGACGCTCGGGCAGGTCCGGCCTGCGGCCGGTGGCCGCTTCGACCGCATCGGGGAACTTCGCGGGATGCGCGGTGGCGAGCACCACCATCGGCACCCGCGGGTCTCCCCGCCGCTGCCGCGCGGCATGCAGGCCCACGGCGGTGTGCGGGCAGACCAGCATCCCGGTCGCGCGATACGCCTCGGCGATGGCGACGGAGGTCTCGGCCTCGGATGCCCGCGCGCTGTCGAACTCGGCGCGGAGCCGGCCGAGGGCGCCCTGCGACAGCGAGAAGCCGCCCTGGCCGAGCTCGCCCATCAGCGCGGCGACCGCCCCGCCCTCGCGGTCGTAGAGCTCGAAGAGCAGCCGCTCGAAGTTGGAGCTGACCTGGATGTCCATCGACGGGCTGATCGACGGCGCCACGCCGTCGCGGCGGTGCTCGCCGGTCGCGAGCGTGCGGTGCAGGATGTCGTTCTGGTTCGTCGCGATCACCAGCCGGTCGATCGGCAGCCCCATGCGCTTCGCGACGAAGCCCGCGAAGATGTCACCGAAGTTGCCAGTGGGCACCGTGAAGCTGACCTTGCGATGCGGCGCCCCGAGCGCGACGGCGGCAGTGAAGAAGTAGACCACCTGCGCCAGCACGCGGGCCCAGTTGATCGAGTTCACCCCCGCGAGCCCCACGCCGTCGCGGAAGGCGTGGTCGTTGAACAGGTCCTTCAGTCGCGCCTGCGCGTCGTCGAAGTCGCCGGCGATGGCGAGCGCGTGGACGTTCGCCTCGACCGGCGTCGTCATCTGCCGCCGCTGCACGTCCGACACCCGGCCGTCGGGAAAGAGGATGAAGACCTCGACGCCGTCCTTGCCGCGGAACGCCTCGATCGCGGCCGAGCCGGTGTCGCCCGAGGTGGCGCCGACGATGGTGATCCGCTTGCCGGTACGGGCGAGCGACGCCTCGAACAGGCCGCCGATGAGCTGCATCGCCACGTCCTTGAACGCCAGCGTCGGCCCGTGGAACAGCTCGAGCAGCCAGTCGTTCGGCCCGGTCTGCACCAGCGGCACCCGGCCCGCGTGGTCGAAGCGGGCATAGGCCCGGGCAATGATGCCGCGGAACTCGGCCTCGGAGAACGCATCGCCGACGAACGGCCGCATCACGCGGAACGCGGTCTCCTCATAGGTGAGGCCGGCGAGGTCGGCGATCTCGGCAGGCGTCATCGCCGGCCAGCTCTCCGGCACGTAGAGGCCACCGTCGCGGGCCAGCCCCGCGAGCATGGCCTCCTCGAAGCCGAGCGCGGGCGCGTTGCCGCGGGTCGAGACGTAACGCATGGGGTGAAAGCAGTCCTTCAGTCGATCCGGCGCTTGATACGCCAGAGCATGTAGCCTGTCATCCCCGCCCACACCACTGCAAGCAGGAACCATGTTATGGCGTATTGCAGGTGGTCATTCGGAATGTTCACCGTGACCGGCATCGGGGTCGGCGCGGCCGGATCGTCGCTCGTCGCCGTCACGAGCATGACCGGCAGGGTGCCGAGCGCCGGAGCCATGAGGGCCACGTCGCGGGCGAACCAGATGTTCTTGTCGCGATCCGGCGGACTGGTGAAATAGTCGGTCTCCTGCGGCCAGACCAGCGTGCCCTCGACACGGATTGGCCCGGTCAGGCGGGCATCGGCCTTGCGCTCGATCGGGACAAAGCCGCGGTCGAGCAGGATCAGCCGGCCGTCGGCCAGCCGCATCGGCACGATCACCCGGTAGCCGACGCCCTCGGGCGGGTTCGAGGTGTAGACGTCGAGCTCGCCGGGCTCGATCTCCCCGGCCGCCGAAACACGCAGGTAGGCGTCGCGCGCCGGATCGGGCGCGGGCGGCACCGCGACCGGATCGGCGGCGAGCCGGGTGGAGATCTCGTCGAGGATCGCCGTCTTCCACGCCAGCCGGTGCACCTGCCAGACCCCGAGCGACACGAGGATGGCGACGCCGACGATGCCGAAGAGGAGCGGCGCGATCATCCGCCGCGTCATGGGAGGCGCCTCAATTCATCGCGGCCAGAGGTTCGAGAGCGGAAAGCCGATCTCGGTGAACGGCGCGACCCGCACTTCGTCGGCATCCTGAAAGCCGCCGATCAGCACCCATTCGGACTCGCGCAGTTCGAAGGCTTCCAGCGTCTCGGCCGCCGGATCGAGCATCCAGAGGTGCCCGACGCCCCAGCGGCCATAGAGCGCCCGCTTCTCGGTCAGGTCGAACCGCCGCGTGCCCGGTGAGAGGATTTCGCAGACCCAGTCCGGCGGCAGGTCGAAGGCGGGGGTATCGGGAAACTCCACCATGCGCTCGCGCCGCCAGCCGGCCAGGTCGGGGACGAGCACGTCGGACCCGAGGTGGAGTTCCGGCTCGAAGGTGAAGAACCAGCCGACCCGGCCCCGTGTCGGTCCATCCAGCGGAGCAAGCCGCCCGCAGAGCTGCACGCTCGCGCGGGAATGCTTCGATGCTGGTCTCGGATGCAGATGCAAGGTGCCGTCCACCAGCTCCGCCACCATTTCGGGCGGCGCGTCCAGCACGTCCTGGTACGTCGCGGGGCTGCGGACGATGGTCGCTCGCTCGTTCATCGCCGCCCCCGCAATCCTCCCGTCAGGCAGAGCCCCAGATGTAGATGGTGGCGAACAGGAACAGCCACACCACGTCGACGAAGTGCCAGTACCAGGCCGCCGCCTCGAAGCCGACGTGCTCGGTCGGCGTGAAGTGGCCAGCATACGCCCGCCCGAGGCAGACGGCGAGGAAGATCGTGCCGATGATGACGTGGAAGCCGTGGAAGCCCGTCGCCATGAAGAACGACGCGCCGTAGATGTTGCCGGAGAAGCCGAACTCCGCGTGCGCGTACTCGTAGGCCTGGAACACCGAGAACAGGATCCCGAGCAGGATCGCGAGCCACAGCCCCTGCTTCAGCGCCTTGCGGTCGTTGTCGTGCACCAGCGCGTGGTGCGCCCAGGTGCAGGCGCAGCCGGAGCAGAGCAGGATCAGCGTGTTGATGAGCGGCAGATGCCACGGATCGAGCGTCTCGATCCCCGCCGGCGGCCAGACGCCCGGCGTCACCGTCACGCCGTCGATGGTGTAGTTCGGATAGAGGGCGTGCTTGATGAACGTCCAGAACCACGCCGAGAAGAACATGATCTCCGAGATGATGAACAGCACCATCCCGTAGCGCAGGCCGATCTGCACGATCGGGGTGTGGTCGCCCACCTGCCCCTCGGCGATGACGTCGGCCCACCACGACCACATGGTGTAGAGCACCATGACGAGGCCGACGAGAGCCAGCCACGGGCCGGAATCGTGCATGTAGAGGACCATGCCGGCGAGCATGACGATAGCGCCGATCGCCCCGGTGAACGGCCAGATGCTGGGTGGCAGAATGTGGTAGGCGTGATTCTTGTGCCCAGCCATTTGGCGGTCCCTCTACTGTGCGATTGTCGATTGGCCGCCGGTTTCTCCGGCGGCGAGCTTGGTGGGCGCGGCGCGGGCCGGCGTCGCGTCGGTCCGCGGGCCGGTGGCGGTGCCGGCAGGCAGATCGGCGCGGTACATCGTGTAGGAGAGCGTGATGTCGGTCACGTCGCGCGCCTCCGGGTCCTTCAGCATCGCGGGATCGACGTAGAACGTCACCGGCATGTCAATGCGCTCGCCCGGCTGCAGCACCTGGAGGTTGAAGCAGAAGCAGGCGATCTTGTCGAAGTACTCGCCCGTCGAGAACGGCACGACATTGAAGCCCGCCTGCCCGGCGATCGGCTCCTTCGTGGGGTTGTACGCCTCGAAGAACGCGAGCCCGGTCTCGCCGAGCTTCACCTCGATCGAGGCCTGCTTCGGGCGGAACTGCCACGGCATCCCGGGCGCGATGTTGGCGTCGAAATGCACCGTCACCGTCTGGTCGACCACCTCGTCGGCGGGCGGCGCCTCGGCCCGGCCGGTGGTGCCGGCATAGCCCGTGACCTTGCAGAACCACGAATAGAACGGCACGGCGGCGAAGCTCGAGGCCACCATAAGCCCGACGAAGGCGACGAGCCAGAGCGCGACCCGGGTGTTCTTGTCCCGGGCCATGTCAGTGCCCGCCCGGCGGCGACTGGTTGAAATTGTCCGGCGAGCGCATGTCGGCCCCCTCGGAGAGCTTCACCACCGTCACCGCGAACACGATGAGGACGAAGGCGCCCAGCACCAGCCCGAGCCCGCGGTTGCGGCTGCGGCGGCGTCCGTAGATTTCGTGGCTGTCGGGCTTCATCGCGCCCCCCTCAGAACAGCGTCGGCCAGTGGGCCGGCGCGAGCCCGCCGTCCCGGAGGGCAGCTTCGGCGAGGATCAGCGCGAAGATCAGCGTCATGTAGAGGATCGAGAAGCCGAAGAACCGCTTCTCCGCCCGGAACTTGTCCGCCTGCGCCGCCGCCTCCGTCCGCCGCCAGACCGCCCAGGCGCCGAGCAGCAGCTTCGCGTTGAGCAGCAGGACGCCCACGAGATAGACCGGCCCGCCGATGGTCGAGAACGCCGGCACGATCGTCACGGGCAGCAGGACCAGCGAATAGGCGAAGATGTGGTTTCGCGTCGACCGCTCGCCCGCCGTCACCGGCAGCATCGGCACGCCGGCGCGGGTGTAGTCGTCGTTGCGGAACAGCGCCAGCGCCCAGAAGTGCGGCGGGGTCCACAGGAAGATCAGCAGGAACATCGCGACGCTCGCCGCCGAGACGCCCCCGGTCGCCACCGCCCAGCCGATCATCGGCGGGAACGCCCCCGCGGCACCGCCGATGACGATATTCTGCGGCGTGGCCCGCTTCAGCCACATGGAGTAGACGACGGCATAGAAGAAGATGGTGAACGCGAGCAGCGCGGCCGCGGCGAGGTTGGCGAACAGCGCCAGCATCACCACCGAGAAGCACGACAGCACCAGCCCGACCGCCAGCGCGTCGCCGCGGGTCAGCCGCCCGGAGGGGACCGGCCGGCCCTTGGTGCGCGACATCACCGCGTCGATATCGCTGTCCCACCACATGTTGAGCGCGCCGGACGCCCCCGCCCCGACGGCGATGCAGAGGATCGACGCGGCGGCGATCACCGGATGCACCGCGACCGGCGCGGCCAGCAGGCCCACGGCCGCCGTGAACACCACGAGCCGCATCACGCGAGGCTTCAGAAGCTCGACATAATCTCCGAATTCCGGCTCGCGGGCGGTGGTGCTCCAGCTGGCGTCGGTCATCGCGGGCTCAGTTCTGCGCGGGCGCCGCAGGCTCGGCGGCCGGGGCGGCCGGCTCGGCTGCGGGAGCTGCGGCGGGCGCCGGGGCCTCGGCCGCCGCAGCGGCGCCCGGAGCGGCCGCCTCGGGACGGGTGCCGCCGTACTGGTCGATCGCCCAGTCGAGCCACTTGTCATAGGCTTCCTGGCTCACCGCCTTCACCACGATCGGCATGAAGCTGTGGTTCTTGCCGCAGAGCTCGGAGCACTGGCCGAAGTAGATGCCTTCCTTCTCCACCCGGAACCAGGTCTCGTTCAGGCGCCCCGGCACCGCGTCGATCTTCACCGCGAAGGCCGGGATCGCCCAGGAATGGATCACGTCCGCGCCGGTGACGAGCATGTGGACGACCTTGTTCACCGGCACCACCACGGCGTTGTCCGCGGCCAGCAGGTGGTACTGCGGGTCGTATCCATGCTCGGCGAGTTCGTCCTCGTTGAGCATCAGCGCGTCGAAATTCACGTTGTTCGCCGGGTAGAGATACGACCAGTACCACTGGTTGCCGGTGGCGCGGATCGTCAGGTCCGGCTTCGGCACCTCGAGCTGCTTGAACAGGATCGGCAGCGAGAACGCGCCCATCACGATCAGGATCAGCACCGGGATCAGCGTCCAGGCGATCTCGATCTTGGTGTTGTGGGTGAACGTCGAGGGCACCGGGTTCCGCTTCGAGTTGAAGCGGACGATGACGATGGCGAGCAGCACGCAGACGAAGAGCACGATCACCAGCATCGTGGCGTGCACCCAGAACGACAGCCAGTGCGTGTCGTGGGCGACTTCGGTCACGGCGGGCTGGTAGTTGATGCCGCCCGGCACCGGCGCGCCGATGACCGGCAGGTCGCGCGGCTCGCCGGACGGTGCCGCTTGGGCGAATGCGGACCCCGCCGCCAGCGTCGAGAGGAGGAGTCCCAGCCCCAGGCGGTAGAATTTCATCGGCGTGTCCGTCCGCTCATGTTCGTCGGGCCTCGCGCGCTCTTGAGTGGCGGCTTGGCCCTGCGTGTTGTAGCTTGCGCCAGATCAACCATATTAGCGTGCGAAGAACAAGACGCGGGATTGCCGCGGGCGCACGCCCGGCCCGGCCGTCTCCCTGACGCGACGGAGCTTGCGAACCATGGTCGATTCCCCCCGCTTCCGCCCCTTCGAGGACAATCTCGATGCCGATCGCGCGCTGGCGATCCTGCGCGAGGCCGTGGCGGGCGCCGACGACGGCGAGGTGTTCCTCGAACGCCGCCGCGGCGAGGCGCTCACCTACGACGATGGTCGGCTGCGGAATGCGAGCTATGACGCCGGCGAGGGCTTCGGCCTGCGCGCGGTACGGGGCGAAACGACGGGCTATGCCCATTCGACCGAGATTTCCGAGGCGTCGCTGCGCCGCGCGGCCGAGACCGCCCGCCTTGCGGTCGGCGCGGGCGGCGGCACGCTCGCGATGGCGCCGAAGCCGACGAACCAGCGGCTCTACACCGACCGCGACCCGTTCGACGACGCCGAGTTCTCGGTGAAGGTCGAGATGCTGCGCGAGATCGACGCCTTCGTGCGCGGCCTCGACGCCCGCGTGGTGCAGGTGACGGCCTCGCTCGCCGCCTCGATGCAGGAGGTCGAAATCCTCCGCCCCGAGGGCACCCGCCTCGCCGAGTCCCGGCCGATGGTCCGGCTCAACATCTCGGTCATCGTCGAAAAGGACGGCCGCCGCGAATTCGGGCTCCGCCGGCGGTGGCGGGCGCTACGGCCTGTCGCCGCTCATGGGCACCGGCCACTGGCAGGGGGTGGCGCGCGAGGCGCTGCGCATCGCCGCGGTCAACCTCGAGGCCGAGCCGGCGCCCGCCGGGGTGATGGACGTGGTGCTCGGCCCGGGCTGGCCCGGCATCCTGCTGCACGAGGCGATCGGGCACGGGCTGGAAGGCGACTTCAACCGCAAGAAGACCTCGGCCTTCGCCGGCCTGATGGGCCAGCGCATCGCCGCGCCCGGCGTCGACGTGGTGGACGACGGCACGATTCCCGACCGCCGCGGCTCGATCAGCTTCGACGACGAGGGCACGCCGTCCCGGCGCAACGTGCTGATCGAGGACGGCATCCTCGTCGGCTACATGCAGGACCGGCAGAACGCCCGCCTGATGGGCGTCGCGCCGACCGGCAACGGCCGCCGCGAGAGCTATGCCTCCGCGCCGATGCCGCGGATGACCAACACCTACATGCTGGGCGGCGACGCCTCGCCGGCGGACGTGCTGGCCGGGCTGAAGGACGGCATCTATGCCGTCGGCTTCGGCGGCGGGCAGGTCGACATCACCAACGGCAAGTTCGTCTTCTCGTGCACCGAGGCATACCGGGTGAAGGACGGGCGCGTCGGCGCCCCGGTCAAGGGCGCGACGCTGATCGGCGACGGCGCCACCGCGCTCAAGCATATCCGCGCCATCGGCAACGACATGTCGCTCGACCCCGGCATGGGCAACTGCGGCAAGAACGGCCAGTGGGTGCCGGTGGGCGTCGGCCTGCCCACCGTGCTGATCGGCGGCCTGACGGTCGGCGGCAGCGCAGCCTGACGCCCCGCGCCGGGACACCCTGACCGCCGCAGACGACCAAGGGCCGCCGGTCTCCCGGCGGCCCTTTCTCGCTCATGGGAGATGGACCCCACTGATGCGGACGATCGAGGCGTCTACGACTTGACCTTCTCGATCAGCGTAACGCCGGGCAGACCGTCGAAATGCGCATCGCATGTGACAAGAGTGGCATTCCGGGCGCGAGCCGTGGCGAAAATGATGGCGTCGGCTGTTGCAAGCCTGTGCACGCGACACGCCTCAGGATCGGTCCGATCGGTCCCGATAGCCGCTCGGCGACGCGCCCTTCGCGATTCCGGCCAGCGCCTCGCGCTTGGGAACCGGCACGAGCAGCACGCCTGTTCCCTTGGGAATAAAGGCGAATGTCAGCCCGGCTTCCCAGTGCTGGGCGGTGACGCCCGGGTGCTGCGTTCAAGGAAATCCCCAATGGCGGACCTTCAGCTCCACAAGTCAGGGCTTCGCCTCGGGATTGGTTCAGGATGACAGGCGCATAAAACGCAAGCCCCTCCTGGCAAGCGGCCAGAAGGGGCGAGTATAGTCATGTCCCGCAAGTGAGAACTCGTCGCGGTTCTTCCGGCGACCCCTGTCGCGCGGCGGCGCGGCCTCAGTGGACCACGGCCGCCTTCGGCTTCACGGCTTCGTCGCCGACGGCGAGCTGGCCGTCGCGAACCGTCACCGGCACCACGGAACCGTCCATGATCCGGCCGGACAGAAGCTCGGTCGCAAGCTTGTCCTGCAGCTCCTTCTGGATCACCCGCTTCAGCGGCCGGGCGCCATAGACCGGGTCATAGCCGCGATTGGCGAGCCACGTCCGGGCGTCTGCGTCCACCTCCAGCGCGATTCCCCGCTGGGCGAGCCGCTTGGCGAGCTGGCCGACCTGGATGTCGACGATGCCGTCCATGTTCTTCCGGGAGAGCCGGTCGAAGATGACGATCTCGTCGAGCCGGTTCAGGAACTCCGGCCGGAAGTGCGCGCGCACCGCCGCCATCACCTGATCCCGCGCCGACTCCGCATCCGCCCCGTCGGGCAGCGTGCTCAGCGCCTGCGAACCCAGGTTCGACGTCAGGATGATGAGGGTGTTCTTGAAGTCCACCACCCGTCCCTGACCGTCGGTCAGCCGCCCGTCGTCGAGCACCTGCAGGAGCACGTTGAACACGTCCGGGTGCGCCTTTTCGACCTCGTCGAACAGGATCACCTGATACGGCCGCCGCCGCACCGCCTCGGTCAGCACACCGCCCTCGTCGTAGCCGACATAGCCCGGAGGCGCGCCGATCAGCCGGGCGACGGAGTGCTTCTCCATGAACTCGCTCATGTCGACTCGCACCATCGCGGAGTCGTCGTCGAACAGGAACGACGCCAGCGCCTTGGTCAGCTCGGTCTTGCCGACGCCGGTCGGCCCGAGGAACAGGAAGCTGCCGAGCGGCCGGTTCGGGTCGTTCAGCCCCGCCCGCGCCCGGCGCACCGAGTTCGAGACGGCCTCGACCGCGGGAAACTGGCCGATGACCCGCTTCGCGAGCTCGTCCTCCATGCGGATCAGCTTCTCGCGCTCGCCCTGGAGCTGCTTCGAGACCGGGATGCCGGTCCAGCGCTCGACGACCTCGGCGATCTGCTCGGGCGTCACGGCCTCGTCGACCATCGCCTGGCTGCCGGCCGCCTCCGCCGCCTCGAGATCGCGCTCGAGCCCCGGGATGATGCCGTAGGCGAGTTCGCCGGCCTTGGCGAGGTTGCCCTGCCGCTTGGCGCCTTCCAGCTCATTGCGCGCCTGATCGAGGCGATCCTTGATCTCCGCGGCGCCCTTCAGCTTGTCGCGCTCCGCCGTCCAGCGGGCGGTCATCTCGGCCGAGCGGTCCTCGAGCGATGACAGCTCCTTCACCAGCTTCTCAAGCCGGTCCTGACTGGCGGAGTCGTGCTCCTTCTTCAGCGCCTCGGCCTCGATGCGCTTCTGCAGGATCTCGCGGTCCAGCGCGTCCAGCTCCTCCGGCTTCGAGTCCACCTGCATCCGCAGCCGGCTCGCCGCCTCGTCCATCAGGTCGATCGCCTTGTCCGGCAGGAAGCGGTCGGTGATGTAGCGATGGCTCAGCGTCGCGGCCGCCACCAGCGCCGAGTCGGTGATCCGCACGCCGTGGTGGACCTCGTACTTCTCCTTGATGCCGCGCAGGATCGAGATGGTGTCCTCGACCGTCGGCTCGCTCACCATCACCGGCTGGAAGCGCCGGGCCAGCGCCGCGTCCTTCTCGACGTACTTGCGGTATTCGTCGAGCGTGGTGGCGCCGACGCAGTGCAGCTCGCCGCGCGCCAGCGCAGGCTTCAGCAGGTTCGAGGCGTCCATCGCCCCGTCCGCCTTGCCGGCACCGACGAGGGTGTGCATCTCGTCGATGAACAGGATCACCTCGCCGGCCGCGGCCTGCACCTCGCTCAGCACCGACTTCAGCCGCTCCTCGAACTCGCCGCGGTACTTCGCGCCCGCGATGAGCGCGCCCATGTCGAGGGCGAGGAGCTGCTTGTCCTGCAGGCTCTCGGGCACGTCGCCATTGACGATGCGCAGGGCGAGGCCCTCGGCGATCGCCGTCTTGCCGACGCCGGGCTCGCCGATCAGCACGGGATTGTTCTTCGTCCGCCGGCTCAGCACCTGCATGGTGCGCCGGATCTCCTCGTCGCGACCGATGATCGGGTCGATCTTGCCGTCGCGGGCGGCTTCGGTCAGGTCACGGGCATACTTCTTCAGCGCGTCATAGCCCTGCTCGGCGGACGCGGTGTCGGCGGTGCGCCCCTTGCGCAGGTCGTTGATCGCGGCGTTCAGCCCCTGGGCGGTGACGCCTGCGGCCTTCAGCGCATCGTTCGCGCCCGACTTGGTGACGGCGAGCGCGGTCAGCAGCCGCTCGACGGTGACGAAGCTGTCCTTCGCCTGCCCCGCGAGCTTCTCCGCCTCGGCCAGCACCTTCGCGGTCTGGCCGTCCATGTAGAGCTGATCGCCGGCGCCCTCGACGCGCGGCAGCTTGGCGAGCTTCGCCTCGACCTGGGCGCGCGCCTCGTTCGGGTCGCCGCCGGCGGCCTTGATGAGGTTGGCCGCGAGCCCCTGGTCGTCGTCGAGCAGCGCCTTGAGCAGGTGCTCGGGCAGGAACCGCTGATTGTTCTCCCGGAGCGCGATGGTCTGCGCCGCCTGGATGAACCCGCGGGACCGCTCCGAGAACTTCTCGAAATTCATGTGCTGTCTCCCCTTCCGGCATCCTCCGCCCGATGCCCGCCGATGCGGCGCTATCGCGGAGGACCACGACGGGAAGGTAGGATCGGGGCCCATCGGTTGCAAGATTGCCACACCGTCGCAGGGCAAATTCCCCGGCCCCCGGGTTCACGCGGCGGCGCAGCGGCAACGGTTGCGCGGCGGCGGCATCACGGAACCGCGATTTCGCTCGACCCTGCCGCGGCGCGCCAACATGGTGACGCCGGCGCCAGAGGGGCGCCACGGCAGGCGCGGCGGCAGTCCTCGCCGCCGTGCGGGAAAACGCGAGGGGCAAGATGACGGTACTTGTGGGAACCAACGGAGACGACTCGCTGTCCGGCGGATTGCTGGCGGACACGATCGTCGGCCTTGCCGGCAACGACACGCTGTTCGGCAGCAGCGGCAACGACTCGGTGCTGGGCGGCAAGGGGCTCGACTTCCTGCGGGGCGGCGCCGGCCAGGACTACCTGAACGGCGGCGTCTCCGACGACATCATCGAGGGCGCGGACAACAAGGACGTGCTGATCGGCTGGACCGGCAACGACCACCTCGACGGCGGTCAGGCCGGCGATGTGGTTGACGGCGGCGAGGGCAACGACACGCTGCTCGGCTCGACCGGCTTCGACACGCTGCTCGGCGGCGCCGGCAACGACGACATGGACGGTGGCGACGGCCGCGACCAGCTCTTCGGCGACGACGGCAACGACCTCCTGAACGGCCGCACCTACGAGGACCGGCTCGACGGCGGCGCGGGCGACGACACGCTGATCGGCGGCAGCCATACCGACACCCTTGCGGGCGGCGCCGGGCGCGACGTGCTGCGCGGCGGCTGGGACGACGACCAGCTCTCCGGCGGCCGCCTCGCCGACACCTTCAGCTTCGCCGCCGGGGATGGCCACGACACGATCTCGGACTATGGCCTCGGCAACGACCGGATCGACGTATCGGCCTTCGCCTTTGCCACCGCGGCCGACGTCCTCGCCACCGGACAGCAGTCGAACGCGGACGTGGTGTTCCAGCTCGACGCGGACACCTCGGTGACGATCCTCGCGCAGGACCTCGCGAGCTTCGACGCGAGCGACTTCATCCTCTGACATCCGTCCGCGGCACCCCGCCTCCCGGCAGGGCGCCGCATTCCGGTCCACGCCTCTCCCTTGACAACCGCCCGCCCGGCACGGATGACGGCGGCGTCAGGGTTCCCGCCCCAACGGGCGGGATGAAAAGGGAACTGCGGTCAGGGGCCTCCCCCGACTCCGCGGCTGCCCCCGCAACTGTAGGCGGCGAGCCCGCGCCTCGAGATGCCACTGGGACGCTCCCGGGAAGGCGAGGCGCATCGGGCGACGACCCGCGAGCCAGGAGACCTGCCCTGACCGTCACCCAACCCGGGCGCGGGGCGTGCCAGGGTGCGGTCCCCCGCAGCGGTGAGCCTTCCCGACGCCCATCCGGGCCACCGCAACGAGGAGACACCCGGCCATGCGCCGCACCGCGCCCCTGCTCGCCGCCTTCGCCTTCCCGCTCGTCGCCCTGCCGGTTGCCGCCGCCGCTCAGGATGCGTCCACCGATGACGGCGCGACCGTCCTGCCGGAGATCATCGTCTCGGCCAACCGCACGCCGACCGCGGCCGCCGCGACCGGCTCCAGCGTCTCGGTCATCACCGCCGAAGACATCACCGCCGACGGCCGGCCGTTCGCGCTCGACATCCTCTCGACCCAGCCCGGGATCTCCGTGTCGCAGGCCGGGCCGGCGGGATCGACCTCCGGCTTCGCCATCCGCGGCGCCCCGCAGCAGTACGTGCGGGTCAACGTCGACGGCATCGAGATCTCCGACCCGACCAGCACGCAGGTGCAGCCCTCGCTCTCCGGGCTGCTGCTCGACGGGGTGGGGCGGATCGAGGTGCTGCGCGGCAGCCAGTCGGCGCTCTACGGCGGCCAGGCGGTCGGGGGCGTCATCGACATCACCTCGCCCCGCGCGACCGAGGACGGCCTGCAATCGACCTACCTGCTCGAAGGCGGCACCTACGGCACGGCGCGGGCGGCGTATTCGCTGGCGGGCCGCAACGACCGCGGCGACTTCGGGCTCACCGTCGCCCACCTCCGAACCGACGGGTTCTCCTCCGCCGAGGAGGCGGACGGCAACACCGAGCCGGACGGCTACGACGGGACGCGGGTGTCTGCCACGGGCACGTTCCAGGCGACCGACAGCCTGTCGCTGTTCGGCTCGGCGTTCACCCAGCACGAATCCGGCGACTTCGACGGATACGATCCGGTGACGTTCCAGCTGACCGACCAGGACAACACCTACGACACGACGACCTGGGGCGCGCGCGGCGGCTTCGACCTGACGACCGGCGCGCTCGAGAACCGGCTCGCGGTGTCGTGGTACGACATCGACCGGGACACCGACGAGGAGGGCCTCGGCGCGTCGAACTTCACCGGCGACCGGCTGCGGCTCGAATACCTCGGCGGCTACACCGTGTCCGACGCGCTGCTGCTGCAGCTCGGCGCGGACTGGACGCGCGAGACCGCCGACACCACCAGCCCCTATGGCGACACCTCGGGCGATGCCGATGTCGCGGGCGTGTTCGGCCAGGCGATCTGGCAGCCGCTGGACACGCTGACCCTGACGGCCGCGCTGCGCAACGACGACCACTCCGAGTTCGGCAGCCAACCGACCGGGCGGCTCTCGGCCGCCTGGGAAGCCAGGCCCGGAACCACGCTGCGCGCGTCCGTCGGCACCGGCTTCCGCGCGCCCTCGCTCTACGAGCTGTATTCGCCGAGCTTCGGCAATCCCGATCTCGACCCGGAAACGAGCGTGAGCGCGGATCTCGGCGTGGAGCAGGTGTTCGCCGACGGACGCGCCCAGGTGTCGGCGACGCTGTTCCTGCTCGACATCGACGATCTCATCAGCTTCACCACCCGGTACGAGCAGGTGCCCGGCACGGCCCGCAGCCGCGGTGTGGAGCTGGCGGGATCCTACGCGCTGACCGACAGCGTAAGCCTGACCGGCGCCTACACCTATACCGACGCGCGGGACGCCAACGACGCCCGGCGCGTGCGTATTCCGCTGCACGACCTGAACCTCGGCGTCGAGGCCACGCCGATGCCCCGGCTGACCGCGGGCGTCGAGGTGCAGTATGCCGCCGGCCTGCCCGACGAGCCGTTTGCCACCAGCGCCGCCTGGCGGTCGGACTACACGGTGGTGAACGCGCGCGTCTCCTACGCCGTGACCGATGCGGCGGAGGTCTACCTTCGCGCCGAGAACCTGCTCGATGAGCAGTACCAGACGGTGAAGGGCTACTCGACGTCCGGCAGCGCGGTCTACTTCGGCGTCCGGGGCACGTTCTGAGCGTGGACCGGCGGGGGTGGAGCATGGCGCTGGCCCTCGCCGCGGTCCTCGCCGGCGCGCCCTTCGCGCGTTCGGACGATCCGAAGCCGCCGCCGCGCCGCGTCGTCTCGATGAACCTCTGCACCGACCAGCTCGCGATGCTGCTCGCCCGGCCCGGACAGCTCGTCGCGATCTCGCCCATCGCCCGCGACCCGGTGTCCTCGGCGATGTGGCGCGAGGCCGAAACCGTGCCCATCCACGCCGACAGCGCCGAGGCGGTGCTCGGCCTCGCGCCCGACCTGGTGCTGGCCGGCGCCTGGGACCCGCCTGCGACGCTGGCGCTGCTGCGCCGGCTGGGCATCCGGGTCGAGACCTTTCCGGTGGAACGGTCGTTCGACGACATCGAGGCGAACGTCCTGCGCATGGGCGACCTGCTCGGCAACCCGGACGACGCGCGCCGGCTGGCCGAGGCGATGCGGACCCGGCTCGCCGAGCTGGCGCCGCCGCCGGAGCCGGAGCCGCGGCCGCGGGCGGCGCTCTACTACGCCAACGGCTACACCTCGGGTGCCGACACGCTGGCCGACGCGATCCTTGCCGCCGCCGGCTATGCCAACGTCGCGGCCGAGCGCGGCATCGCCGGGCTCGGCAGCCTGCCGCTCGAGCTGCTCGTCACCGAACGGCCGGAGCTTCTCGTCCTCGGCCAGGACTATCCCACGCCGGCGCTGGCACAGGGTATCCTGCGCCATCCCGTGCTGCGCGCGCTCGAAACCCGACGCGCCAGCGTGGCGGACAACCTCTGGGTCTGCGGCACGCCGCTGGCGCTCGACGCGGTTGCCGACCTGATCGCGGCCCGGCCATGAAGCGCGCGGCCATGACCCCGCGGGCGACGCTCGCCGGGCTCGGGCTGCTCGTGCTGGCGCTGTTCGCCGGCAGCCTGCTCGTCGGCCCGGCGCCGATCGCGCCCGGCCACGGGCTGGCGGCGCTGGCGACGGGGGCGGACCCGGCCGCGGCGCTCATCATGCGCGAGATCCGCCTGCCGCGGGCGCTGCTCGCGCTGCTGATCGGCGCCGGCCTCGGCACCGCCGGCGCGGCGCTGCAGGGATACCTGCGCAATCCGCTGGCCGAGCCCGGCCTGCTCGGCATCTCCGGCACCGCGGCGCTCGGCGCGGCGCTGGCGCTCTACGGCGGGCTCGCCGCGGCGGTGCCGCTGGCGCTGCCCGCGTCGGCGCTGGCCGGGGCGGCGCTCGCGACCCTGCTGGTACAGGCGCTGGCCGGGTCGGGCGGCGGCTCGATCACCCTCATCCTCGCCGGCGTGGCGGTGTCGAGCCTCGCGGCCGCGCTCACCTCGCTGGTGCTGAACCTGTCGCCGAACCCGTTCGCCGCGTCGGAGATCGTCTACTGGCTGCTGGGCTCGCTCGCCGACCGCTCGATGACGCATGTCGCGATCGCGGGGCCCTTCATCCTCGCCGGGCTCGCCCTGCTCCTCACCGTCGGGCGCGACCTCGACGCGCTCACCCTCGGCGAGGACGCGGCCGCCTCGCTCGGGATCACCCTCGGGCGCACCCGGGCGCTGGTCGTGCTCGGCTCGGCGCTGGCGGTGGGGGCGGGCGTCGCGGTGGCCGGGGCCATCGGCTTCGTCGGGCTGGTGGTGCCGCACCTGCTGCGGCCGCTGACCGGGGCGATGCCGTCGCGGCTGCTGCCGGCGTCGGCGCTGGGCGGGGCGGCGCTGCTGCTCGCCGCCGACATCGCCGTCCGCCTGATCGCGCCGGAGCGCGACCTGAAGCTCGGCGTCGTCACTGCGCTGGTCGGCGCGCCGTTCTTCCTGTGGCTGGTCTGGCGCGGCCGGCAGAGGCTGGCATGACGCTGCTCCGCCTCCGCGACGTGCGCCTCGAACGGGACGGGCGGCCAGTGCTCGATCGGGTGAGCCTCGAGGTCAGCCCCGGCGAGGTCGTCGGCCTGCTCGGCCCGAACGGCTGCGGCAAGACCACGCTGCTCCGCGCGGCGCTGGGCCTGCATCCGGCAGCGGGCGACATCACGCTCGGCGACGCGCCGCTCGCCCGGCTGAGCCCACGCGCCCGCGCCCGCGCCGCCGCCTACGTGCCGCAGGCGCACGAGATCGCCTGGCCGGTCAGCGTTGCGGCGCTGGTCGGCCTCGGGCGCCTGCCGCATCGGACCAGCGCCGCGGAGGACGCCGCGGCGGTCGCCGCCGCGCTGGCGCTCATGGACCTCGACGGCCTCGCCGGACGGCCCGCGACCGAGCTGTCCGGCGGCGAGCGCGCCCGCGCGCTCGTCGCCCGGGCGCTCGCGCAGCAGGCGCCGCTGCTCCTCGCCGACGAGCCGACCGCCGGGCTCGACCCGGCCCACGCCGTCGGGCTGATGGCGACGCTGCGACGGCTGGTCGCCCGGGGCCGCGGCGCGCTCGTGTCGCTGCACGATCTCGGGCTCGCCGCGCGCTGGTGCGACCGGGTCGTGCTCGCCGGCGGCGGCCGGATCATCGCCTCGGGCCGCCCGCTCGACGTGCTGACGCCGGATCGCATGGCCGCCGTCTACGGCGTCGACGTCTTCATCGGCAGCGATGCCAGCGGCCCGATCCTGCAGGTCCTCGGCCCCGCCGCCGCGAAAAGGCGCGCTCAGTAGAGATAGACCGCCTGCAGCAGCGCCACCCGGTCGCCGTCGAGGTCGTAGAGCTCGAGCGACTGTCCGGTGATCCGCCATGCCGCCGTCGCGGTCAGCGCGCTCACCAGCTGGTCCTCGAGCGCGTCGAGCGCCGCCGGGCAGTCGAGCCGCGGCCCGGTGATCTGGCCGAAGTGCAGGTGACCGTCATCGAGGGTGAAGCGCCCGGTGAGCGGATTGCACCCGACCGTGGCGCTGAACCGCCGCTCGCCCTCGCGCAGGATCAGGCTCGGCTCGCGCCGGTTCGGCGAGGCGGCGACATCGGCATCGCCGAGCCGCAGCAGCCGCCAGTAGGTGTTGCGCAGCGTCGCCGGGCTGCTGGCACGGGCGCAGGTCTCGCCGGGCCAGACGCCGACGAACCGGTCGATGCGCACCGCGCCCGGCCCCGCCTCCGGGTGCTGCCCCTGCAGGATCGTGCCGTCAAAGCTCGCCATCAGCGGCACGTCGGGCTCGGCTCCTGCCGCGAGATAGGCGTGCTGCAGGGCGTCATAGTCGCCCTCCCCGACCACCGGATACTGCCGCCCGGTCAGGCACTCGACCAGGCTCAGGCGGTTGTCGGCCCACGTCACCAGCCCGCGCATCGCCAGCTGCGGCTCGAACGGCTCGAAGGCGGGCGACGCGGCGAGCACGCCGTCGCCCGCAGGCGCGGCGCCGCGCGGCACCATCACCCGAAGCCGGTCGTGACCCAGCACCTCGAACGCGAGATCATCTTCGCCGCCGTGCAGGGTGAGCGTCCGCGAGGTGGCGTCGACCGACCAGAGGCCGATCGCGTCCCGCCGCATGTCCTTGCCCTCCCAGGTCCGCCGCAGCTGGAACACCCGATTCGGCCAGAGGTTCAGCTGATAGCGCACGTCCCGGCAGTCCTTGCACCGGATCGCGCCCTCGAAGGTCACCGGCAGGTCGAGGCCCGCGGTGGCGACCTCCGCCGGGTCGACCTGTGCCAGCCAGAGCGTCGCATCGGAGGACGCGCCTCGGGTCAGGACGGGCAGGAGCCCGCGCGAGCGGTAGAGCACCTGCCCTCCGGACGACAGCTCCGCCCGCAGGACATAGGTGCCCTCCGGCTTCACGTCGGCGGTGTCATAGGCGATGTCGAAGGCATAGGGCGGCCCGTCCGGCCGGGCCAGCGTCGCCTCGCCCAGCGCGCGGGCGGTGCCGGTCGTCCCGCGGCTGACGTCGGCGAGCAGGACCTGCAGCACCGCGTCCGCCGGCACCGGGCCGATGTCGCGAAACGCAACCGTTCCGGTGAGATGCCCCTCCGCGGCGATGCCCGCCTGTGCCAGCGCGAGCACGAGCAGTGCCGCGAGAACAACGAATGCTCTGACCATCGACCGATTTGCACCCCGCCACCGCGCGCGAATCTGGCAGGAAACCCGCCTTTCGCCAAGTCCGCCGAAGGGGGTGGCCCGTAAAGTCGGGCCACCCGTCACGGGGTGAGGACGACGATTGCCTCCGAGGTTTGCATCTGGAACGTGAGGCTCTCCTGCAGGTAGAGAGAGACGGTCTCCCGGGTGTGGCCCGCGTAGCCGATCGAGATGTCCTGGCCGAGCCACAGGTCGAAGTCGCCGCCGCGCAGCGTCAGAACGGCGCCGCCCTCGATCGCCGGGCTCCAGACCACGGGGACGTCGACCAGCTTCTCGAGGTGCTTCAGCACCGGATAGCCGTCCTCCGCGCCGCCGGTCGCCAGCCGGTAGGGCACCGTTCCGAGCACGAGCGCGTACGGGCCGTTCACCCCGGCGAGCAGCAGGTCGCTGATCGCATGGGCGACGGCTTCGGGATAATCGGCGACGTCGGCCGGCAGCGGCACCGCGGGGTTGCTCGACTCGGGCAGGATCCCCTTCACCCCGGCGTCGGGATAGCCGGAGAAGACCATGCGGTCCTCCGCCAGCGCGATGCGCGCCGCCGCTTCCTTCAGCGGCTGCCAGTCGGAATCGCGCGAGCCGCGCGCCACATCGTCGATGGCGCCGCGACTCAGATCGAAGGGCACCCGCAACTCCACCAGCGGGTTCACCTCCCGCCGGGTGCTTTCGACCCCCTCGGCGACGGCCGCCGCCGGCTGCAGGTGCCCGGTGCCGACGGCGGCGAGGTCGAAGCCCTCCGGCCCGTGCACGTCGACCACCCGCCGGGCCCCGAGGATCCGCGCCAGCGTGCGCCGTGCCTCTTCCTCGATCTCGGCCCAGGCGGCGGCGTTGATCGGAGCAAGCTCGCGATAGAGATGGTCCATGTCAGTTCCCATGCTTCAAGGATCCGATGCCGAGCGATCCATCGCCGCCCGTCTTCGCCGGCCCCGGGTCGGCGGGCGGCGCCGCCACGGGATCGCCGCCGGCCAGCCGGTCGAGCACATCCTCGCTCGGCACGAAGAACAGGCAGCCGGTGACGGCGCGGCTCACGTCGAGCAGCCGGTCGTAGGTGCCCGGCGGGTCGCCGACGAACATGTTGTCGAGCATCCGCTCGATCCTGCCGGGCTCGCGGGCATAACCGATGAAGTAGGTGCCGAACTCGCCCCGCGCCGGGCTGCCGAAGGGCATGTTGTCGCGCAGGATCTCGAGCGGATGGCCCGCGGCGTCGTCGATGTGGGTCAGCACGTTGTGGGCGTAGGGCGCCTTGTCGGCCTCGGGAAACTCGATGTCCGAGAGCTTGTGCCGGCCGATGATGCGCTCCTGCTGCTCGACCGGAATCGCCTCCCACGCGGCCATGTCGTGCAGGTACTTCTGGACGATGACATAGGCGCCGCCGGCAAACGCCGGATCCTCGTCGCCGATCAGCACCGCCCGCGCGGCCGCGTCGCCCGTCGGGTTCTCGGTGCCGTCGACGAAGCCGAGGAGGTCGCGGTTGTCGAAGAACTTGAAGCCCTGCGTCTCGTCCTCCACCGTCACGGCGCCGGCCAGACGGTCCATGATGTGGGTCGCAAGCTCGAAGCAGAAGTCCGGGCGCGTGGCGCGGATATGCAGCAGGATGTCGCCCGGCGTCGCGGGTGCGTGATGGATGCCTGCGATCTCGCGGAACGGATGCAGTCCCGCGGGCGTGGCACCGGGGGCCAGCCGCTGCCAGAGCCGCGCGCCGATCCCCAGGACGCACGAGAGCCCGACCTCGGTGCTGCGGAACCCCACCGCCTTCACCAGCGACGCGAGATCGCCGCAGAGCCCGCGCACCGCCGCGATATCCGCATCGCTCTCCCCGACGCTCAGGGTGATGAAAATCGCATTGCTGGTCAGCGCGCCGGTGGCGGATTGACTGGCTACGGCCTGCATCGAAGACTCCCCCGGGGCGGTCGGCATCAGCAATAGCGCGACCGCGGGCGACCGCCAGCCCTTTCGACCGGAGGCTTGCGGCAGGGGCGGGGCCGTGAGACGACTTCCGTCGGGCAGCCGCGAGGGAGGAGGGCCGATGTCGAGCGCGCGCACGTCGCTCAGCCGGAGCGCGGCGGCCCACGGCATCCTGCTGCTCTATACGGCGATCGCGCTCTTTCCCGTCTTCGTCGTGGTGGTGAACTCGTTCAAGTCGCGGCGCGCGATCTTCGCCGAGCCGCTGGCGCTGCCGACGCCCGCCACGGTCGACCTGATCGGCTATCGTACCGTGCTCGCGCAGGGCGACTTCCTGCTCTATTTCCAGAACTCGCTGGTCGTGACGCTGGCCTCGC
The DNA here is from genome assembly GCF_047602525.1 of Amaricoccus sp. Lineage (GTDB taxonomy): Bacteria > Pseudomonadota > Alphaproteobacteria > Rhodobacterales > Rhodobacteraceae > Amaricoccus. The sequence continues at coordinate 3,370,531 of NZ_JASGHB010000001.1, read as the reverse complement.
TCGCCGCCGTGCTGCTCTTCGGGGCGATGGCCGCGTTCGCGCTGTCGGAATACCGCTTCCGGGGCAACGCGCTGACGGGCCTCTACCTCGCGCTCGGGATCATGATCCCGATCCGCCTCGGAACCGTGGCGATCCTGCAGCTGATGGTCGCCTCCGGCCTCGTCAACACGCTGACGGCGCTGATCCTCGTCTACACCGCGCAAGGGCTGCCGCTGGCGATCTTCATCCTCGCCGAGTTCATGCGCGGGGTCTCGGACGACCTGAAGAACGCCGGCCGGATCGACGGACTGTCCGAATACCGCATCTTCTTCCGGCTCGTGCTGCCGCTGGTGCGCCCGGCGATGGCGACGGTCGCGGTCTTCACCATGATCCCGATCTGGAACGACCTCTGGTTCCCGCTGATCCTCGCGCCCGCCGAGGCGACCAAGACCGTGACGCTCGGCGCGCAGGTCTTCATCGGCCAGTTCGTGACGAACTGGAACGCGGTCCTGGCCGCGCTCTCGCTCGCCATCCTGCCGGTGCTGGTGCTCTACCTGATCTTCTCGCGCCAGCTGATCCGCGGCCTCACGGCAGGAGCGGTGAAATGACCGGGCAGAACGGCGGGTTGGAGGGATTGTCCACTCTGCGGCAGGGAAACGCCCCGGCCGGAGCGCCTGTTGAAACGGTGACGCCGGACGGATTTGTCCGTCGACAAATCCGTCCGCGTCTGCCCCTGCGGGGGGCAGGCGCGTTGCCGCGCCAGCCGGGGCAGCCACGGCCGGATTGGCGCGCTTCCGCAGAAATCTCCACCCCTGACGGCCTCCGCGCGGTCCCCGCGCTCCCCGCCGTCGGCGCGGCGAACGCAGTGCGTTCGCTCGTCGCGCCCGTGACTCGCGGGGCAAAGCCCCGCTTCGGTCGTTCGGCGCCCCGAATCCGACGCCCCTCCCACCCGGAGATCGCATGACCCCGCTCCGCACCCTCGTCGCCGGCCTCGGCAACATGGGGCGCAGCCACGCCCTCGCCTACCACGCCGACCCGGCGTTCCGGATCGTCGGCCTCGTCAACCGCTCCGACCCGCCGCTGCCGCCGGAACTCGCCCCCTACGAGCGGTTCCGCGACTTCCACGAGGCGCTCGGCCGCCTGAAGCCCGATCTCGTCGCCATCGCCACCTACTCCGACAGCCATGCCGACTACGCCATCGCCGCGATGCAGGCCGGCGCCCATGTCTTCGTCGAGAAGCCGCTCGCCACGACCGCCGCCGATGCGGAGCGCGTCGCCGCCACCGCGCGCGCGACCGGGCGCAAGGTCGTGGTCGGCTACATCCTGCGCCACCACCCCTCGTGGCAACGCCTGATCGCCGAGGCCCGCGCCCTCGGCGGGCCCTATGTCTTCCGCCTGAACCTCAACCAGCAGTCCTCCGGCCCGACGTGGGAGGTGCACAAGGCGCTGATGCAGACCACATCCCCCATCGTCGACTGTGGCGTCCACTATGTCGATGTCATGTGCCAGATCACCGACGCGGCCCCGGTCGAGGTGCGCGGCATGGGCCTGCGCCTGTCCGACGAGATCGCCCCCGCGATGTACAACTACGGCCACTTCCAGGTGCTGTTCGCCGACGGCTCGCTCGGCTGGTACGAAGCGGGCTGGGGGCCGATGATGTCCGACGCCGCGTTCTTCGTGAAGGACGTGATCTCGCCGAACGGCGCCGTCTCGATCCGGATGCCGGAGGCCGCCCGCTCCGACGACATCGACACCCACACCCAGACCTCGCTCATCCGGCTGCACCGGGTCGGGCAGGCGGACGAGGATCTCTCCATGGCCGACGAGCCCGGGCACCAAGAGCTCTGCGACCGCGAGGCCGCGTTCGTCGCCCGCGCCATCGCGCACGACCTCGACCTCAGGCGCCACCTCGCCGACGCGGTCGCCTCGCTGAAGGTCTGCCTCGCCGCCGACGAGAGCGTGCGCTCGGGCCGGCCGGTCAGGCTCTGATGGGCGCGCTCACCCTTTCGGCCGTCACCAAGTCGTTCGGCCCGACCGAGGTCATCAAGGGCGTCGACCTCACGGTCGAGGACGGCGAGTTCTGCGTCTTCGTCGGCCCCTCCGGCTGCGGCAAGTCCACGCTGCTGCGCATCATCGCGGGCCTCGAGGACGCCACCGCCGGCGAGGTGCGGATCGACGGCCGGCGGGTCAATGCCGTGCCCCCGGCGAAGCGCGAGATCGCCATGGTGTTCCAGAGCTACGCGCTCTACCCGCACCTCAGCGTCCGCGACAACATGGGCCTCGGGCTGAAGCAGGCCGGCGCGGATGCCGCCACCGTCCGCGCGCGCACGGCCACCGCCTCGGCCATGCTCGCGCTCGACCCGCTGCTCGACCGCCGGCCGGCCGAGCTGTCCGGCGGCCAGCGCCAGCGGGTCGCCATCGGTCGCGCGATCGTGCGCACGCCAAAGCTGTTCCTGTTCGACGAGCCGCTCTCCAACCTCGACGCGGCGCTGCGCGTGGCGACCCGCATCGAGATCGCCCGCCTGCACCGCGAGCTGAAGGCGACGATGATCTACGTCACCCACGATCAGGTCGAGGCGATGACACTCGCCGACCGCATCGTGGTGCTGAACGCCGGCCGGGTGGAACAGGTCGGTGCGCCGATGACGCTCTACAACGACCCCGCGAACCTCTTCGTCGCGGGCTTCATCGGCTCGCCGCAGATGAACGTCCTCGCCGCGGCTCCCCTCGGCGCCCCCGGCAAGACCCTCGGCGTCCGGCCCGAGCACCTGCGCATCGACCACGGCGCCGGCACGATCCCCGGCGCGATCCCCGGCACCGTCAGCCACGTCGAGCACCTCGGCGGCGAGACCAACGTCTACGTCCGCGCCGAGCCGCACGGCCTGCTCGCCGTGCGGCTCTTCGGCGAGCACCGCTTCCGCGTGGACGAGACGGTGTTCCTCACCCCGGATCCGGCCCGCGTCTTCCACTTCGACGACGCGGGCCTGCGCCTGCGACCCTGACCGCTCAGAAGCGGGCGCGCAGCATCAGCTCGGCGGCGATGCCGTCGCCGTAGACCACCGTGTCGTAGAAGCCGGTGGTGGCGTAGTACTTCTTGTCGAACACGTTCGTCACCGACAGTGACAGCACCGTCTGCTCGGTCAGGTCGTACTGTGCGTTCACGTCGAACACCGCATAGGGCTTCTGCCGGATGCTCGGCTGCTCGAACTCGGACTGGAACACCAGGCTGTCGGTCGCGCTCTGCCAGCGCATCGCCCCGCCCACGGTCAGCCGGTCCTGAAGCACCCCCGGGATGCGGTAGTCGGTCGCCAGCTTCAGCGTGTTGCGCGGCTGGTCGGTGTAAAGCTCGTTGCCGTCGTCATCCCTGGAGTAGCGATAGGTGTAGCCGAGCGAGGCGTTCCAGTTCTCCGAGATCGCCCCGGCCAGCTCCAGCTCGAAGCCCTGGGTCTTGGTGCCGTCGATCAGCTCGTAGACGCTGCGGTTCAGCTGCTCGTCGAAGTAGAGGTAGTTCGCCACGTCCTTCTGGTCGGTCTGGAAGATCGCCGCCGACGCATAGAGCGCCCCGTCGAAGAAGCCGGCCTTCACGCCCAGCTCGTAGTTCCAGCCCATCGCCGGGTCGAAGTAGTTACCGGCCGCGTCCTGCACCAGCTGCGGCTTGTAGATGCTCGTGATGCTGCCGTAGGCGGTGTAGACGTCGGTGATGTCGTAGGTGAACCCGACGTAGGGCGTCACGATGCCAGTATAGTCGTAGGCGAAGGTGTCACCGTTCTGCGTCTGCTTGCCGTCCCACCAGCTCACCCGCGCGCCGGCGATCAGCGCGAGCTGGTCCGTCGCGTGGATCTGCGTGGTGCCGTAGACGCCGACCTGCGTCGCCTCGGCGGAGTAGGTGTAAGTGGCTTCCGACCCGAAGCTCGGTCGCGGCATGTCCTGGCGGTACTCGAAGATGTTGCCGAGCGTCGCGAGCGTCGCGGTGTCGACCGGATAGCCGCGATACGTCCCCTTGGTCCTGGAGCCGGTGACGCCGAGAACGAACTGGTGCTGCCGGCCGAAGGCGCCGAAATCGCCGTTCAGCACGCCGAAGAGCGAGTTCATGTCGGCCTCGCCATCGTACTTCGCGGCCCAGGTCCCCATGCCGAGCCCGGTCTCCGCATCCGGGATGCCGCTGATCCAGGCGAGCTCCATGTCGGTCTCGGTGCGCATGTGCGTCGCGGTCACGCGCCCGGTCCAGCCATTGTCGAAGATGTGCTCGAGAGCGGCGAAGGCCTCGGTGCGGTCGGTGTCGAGATAGGTCCAGTCCGCCCCGAGGTTGAAGCCCCGCGGCCAGTCGATGAGGTCGCCGTTGCTGTCGAACGGCGGGATACCGCCCCAGGTGACGTTGTCCGTGCGCGTCGCCTGATAGCTCAGGCCGAGGTTCAGCACGGTCTGGTCGGTCAGGTCGAACTCGAGCGCGCCGAACCCGACGTACTTGTCCTTGCTGTAGCCGTCGAGCGTGCCCTCGCGGCTGTCGATCGCGCCCACCACGCGACCGCGGACCGTGCCGGCCTGGTTCAGCGGGCCGGCGACGTCGGTCTCGACCCGCGCGCCGAGCGGATAGGCAAAGCCGGCGGCGACCTCGCGGCGCAGCAGGCTGGTCGGCCGCTTGCGGATGTAGTTGATCGACGCGCCCGGCTCGCCCGCCCCCTGCATCAGGCCGGTCGCGCCGCGCACGATCTCCACGTGGTCGTAGAGCACCATGTCCGGGTCGTTGTCGCCGAAATCGAAGGTGCCCTCCTGCGGCAGCGGCACGCCGTCGAACTGGTAGGCGTCGATCGGGAAGCCGCGGGAGTAGTAGTTGACCCGGTCGCTCTCGTAGGCCTGCACGGTGATGCCCGTGGCCGCGCTCATCACCTCGGGGATCGTGGTGATGTTGCGGTCCTTCATCTGCGCGTCGGTGATGACGGACGTCGACTGCGGCGTCTCCTTCTGGCTCAGCACGAGGCCGGTGGCCGAGCGCATCCACTCGGTCGTCCACGAGCCGGTGTCCTCGGTCGTGGTGCCCGGCGCGGCGGTCACGTCGATCGTGTCGAGCACGATCCCGCCGTCGGAGGCGTCCTCGACCGTCTCGTCTCTGCTGTCCTCGATCTCCTGCGCCGCGGCCGGCAGCGTCATGACGCTCATCGCCGTGCCAAGAAACAGCACCCACGTCGGCGCCGCGCCGACCCCACCAGCCGTTCGCATCGTTCCGTCCCACCCATGCTCGGAAGTTCGTCGGCTGGCGGTCGCGCTGGCTGGTCACGAAATCGTATTAATCCCGACTGCTTCAGTCGACCGATCGAGGCCGAAATGTGCCGCAGTGATGCAGACCAGCCACGGTTGACGGCCGTCGCGCCGGCCGCCTGGCGCACCTGCCCACGAAATCGGCAGCATACCACCGCATACCACCCCTTTCCTTCGCCGCGCTTGTGGTCTATGGCCGCAGCGCCTAGACCACGGGCGAGCCAAAGCTGCGAGGGGCGTTCATACGATGGCGAAGATCAAGGTGGCGAATCCGGTCGTCGAACTCGACGGCGACGAGATGACCCGGATCATCTGGGACTATATCAAGACGAAGCTGATCCTGCCGTATCTCGACGTCGATCTGAAGTACTACGACCTCGGCATCGAGGAGCGCGACCGCACCGACGACAAGATCACCATCGACGCCGCCAACGCCATCAAGCAGTACGGCGTCGGCGTGAAGTGCGCCACGATCACCCCCGACGAGGCCCGCGTCGAGGAATTCGGCCTGAAGCAGATGTGGAAGTCGCCGAACGGCACGATCCGCAACATCCTCGGCGGCACGATCTTCCGTCAGCCGATCATCTGCCGCAACGTGCCGCGTCTGGTGCCCGGGTGGACCAAGCCCATCGTCGTCGGCCGCCACGCCTTCGGCGACCAGTACCGCGCCACCGACTTCCGCTTCCCGGGCAAGGGCAAGCTCACCATCAAGTTCGTCGGCGACGACGGCCAGGTCATCGAGAAGGACGTGTTCGACGCGCCCTCCGCCGGCGTGACCATGGCGATGTACAACCTCGACGACTCGATCCGCGACTTCGCCCGCGCGTCGCTGAACTACGGCCTGAACCTCGGCTGGCCGGTGTACCTCTCCACCAAGAACACGATCCTGAAGGCCTATGACGGCCGCTTCAAGGACCTGTTCCAGGAGGTGTTCGACGCCGAGTTCGCCGACGCCTTCAAGAAGAAGGGCATCACCTACGAGCACCGGCTGATCGACGACATGGTGGCCTCCGCGCTGAAGTGGTCGGGCGGCTATGTCTGGGCGTGCAAGAACTACGACGGCGACGTGCAGTCCGACACCGTGGCGCAGGGCTTCGGCTCGCTCGGCCTGATGACCAGCGTCCTGATGACGCCGGACGGCAAGACGGTGGAGGCCGAGGCCGCGCACGGCACGGTGACGCGGCACTACCGCCAGCACCAGAAGGGCGAGCAGACCTCGACGAACTCGGTCGCGTCGATCTACGCGTGGACCGGCGGGCTGAAGCACCGCGCGAAGCTCGACGACAACGCCGCGCTGCAGCGCTTTGCCGAGACGCTCGACACGGTGACGGTCGACACCGTCGAGTCCGGTTTCATGACCAAGGACCTCGCCCTCCTCGTCGGGCCGGACCAGAAGTGGCTCACCACCACCGGCTTCCTCGACAAGATCGACGAGAACCTGCAGAAGGCGCTCGGCTGAGCGCCGGCGGGAGATCTTTCTGAGAAGAGAGGTTGAACCCCGCAGGATTGCACCTGCGGGGTTAGCGGGTGTCCCCAGAGGGACCTGACGGATGTCGCGCGGGCCGTAGGCTCGCGCGACATCCGTCCCGACAAGAAAACGCTCCAGTGGAGCGTTTTCCGGGGCGGGCGGCTTTCGATCAATCGAAAGCCGCAGGGGGCCGAGATTTCTCCGTACCGCACCATCCGTCCGTGGCTGCCCCGGCGGACGCGCTTGCGCGTCTGCCCCCCGGAGGGGCAGCCGCGGACGGATTTGCCACTCGTCAAATCCGTCTTTCTTCGGCGCTCCGACTGGTGCCAAACCGCGCGCGTCTCAAGCTTCGAGACGCGTTTAGCGCCCGCGTCAGTGGTTGTCGCGCGGGATGCCCTTGGTCTGGGCGATGCGCTGGTACTTCACCGCCGGCTCCAGCACCGCCCCGGTCTCCAGCTCACCGACAAGGCCGCGCTGGATTTCCTGCCAGGGCGTCTGGTGCGCCGGGTACTGATAGCCGCCGGCCGCCGCCAGATTCTCCCGCCGCCGCGCCAGCTCGGCGTCGTCGACGAGCAGGTCGAGCCGCCCCTCGTTCAGGTCGAGCACCACCCGGTCGCCGGTCTCGATCAGCGCCAGCCCGCCGCCCGAGGCCGCTTCCGGCGAGGCGTTGAGGATCGACGGGCTGCCGCTCGTGCCCGACTGCCGGCCGTCACCGACACAGACGAGGCTGGTCACGCCCTGCTTCAGCAGATAGTCCGGCGCCCGCATGTTCACCACCTCCGCCGCGCCGGGATAGCCCTTCGGCCCGGCGCCGCGCATGAACAGGATGGTGTTCTCGTCGATCGAAAGGCTCGGGTCGTCGATCCGGTGGTGGTAGTCCTCCGGCCCGTCGAACACCACGGCGCGGCCCTCGAAGTGGTTCGGGTGCGCCGGGTTCGACAGGTAGCGGTCGCGGAACTCCTTGGAGATCACGCTCATCTTCATCACTGCCGAGTGGAAGATGTTGCCCGACAGCACCCGGAACCCCGCGCGTTCCTTCAGCGGCCGGTCGAACGGCCGGATGACGTTCTCGTCGGTGATGACGACACCGCGGTAGCACTCGCCGACGGTCTTGCCGCTGACGGTCATCACGCTCTCGTCGATCAGGTCGTGCTCGATCAACTGCCCGAACACCGCCGGCACGCCGCCCGCGTGGTAGTAGTCTTCGCCGAGGTACTCGCCCGCCGGCTGCAGGTTGACGAGCAACGGGATCTCCTCGCCATACGCCTGCCAGTCCTCGATGGTGAGCTCGACGCCGAGGTGGCGGGCGATGGCGTTGAGGTGGATCGGCGCGTTGGTCGAGCCGCCGATCGCCGAGTTGACCCGGATGGCGTTGATGAACGCCGGGCGCGTCATGACGTCGGAGGGCTTCAGGTCCTCGGCCACCATGTCGACGATGCGCTTGCCGGTGCGCCAGGCCATCTCCTGCCGGTCGCGGTACGGGGCGGGGATGGCGGCGGAGCCGGGCAGCTGCATCCCCAGCGCCTCGGCGAGCGAGTTCATCGTCGTCGCGGTGCCCATGGTGTTGCAGTAGCCGGTCGAGGGCGCCGACGACGCCACGAGATCGAGGAAGCCGCCATAGTCGATCTCGCCCTTGGCCATCATCTCGCGGGCCTTCCAGACGATCGTGCCCGAGCCGGTGCGCTCGCCGCGGAACCAGCCGTTCAGCATCGGCCCGACCGAGAAGGCGATGGCAGGGATGTTGACGGTCGCCGCGGCCATCAGCATGGCCGGCGTCGTCTTGTCGCAGCCGATCGTCAGCACCACGCCGTCGAGCGGATAGCCGTAAAGCACCTCGACGAGGCCGAGGTACGACAGGTTGCGGTCGAGGCCCGCGGTCGGGCGCTTGCCGGTCTCCTGGATCGGGTGGACGGGGAATTCCATCGCGATGCCGCCGGCGTCGCGGATGCCGTCGCGCACGCGCTTGGCCAGCTCGAGGTGGTGGCGGTTGCAGGGCGAGAGGTCGGAGCCGGTCTGCGCGATGCCGATGATCGGCTTGCCGGACTGCAGTTCCTCGCGGCTGAGGCCGAAGTTGAGGTAGCGCTCGAGATAGAGCGCGGTCATGTCCGGATTGCCTGGGTTGTCAAACCACGCGCGCGAGCGCAGGCCCTTGGTGATCTCGGCGGTCAAGGTCAGTCCTCCCTTTTCGGCCAAGGATATGGGACCGGACGCCCGGGGTTGGCAACAGCCGTCTCGCGGGGGTTGACCTTCCAGCAGGGGGAAGCGGCAGGGTCGGGCGAGACTCAAGTCGGAGGACGAGATGCGCGTGATGCTCACGGGACTTTGCCTGCTGCTGGCGCAAGCCGCCCATGCGGAGGACACGATGCCGGGAATGGCCAAGGGCGCGATGCCCGGGATGGCCGCCGAGGCGCCGGGGCCGTTCGATGCGGTGATGCAGACGATGCACGCGGCGATGATGGTGCCGCCGAGCGGCAACGTCGACGTGGACTTCGTGCGGGGCATGATCCCGCACCATCAGGGCGCCATCGACATGGCGAAGATCGAGCTGGAGCAGGGCAAGGATCCGGAGATCCGGGCGCTCGCCGAGGGGGTCATCGCGGCGCAGGAGAAGGAAATCGCGCAGATGCAGGCATGGCTGGCCGCGCACGGAGGATAACGGCCTGACGCGTCGAATTACCTGCCACCGGCCGCTCGCCAGCCCCTCGCGGGCGAGCAGTCGTGACTCCAGGATGATAGATCCGGCAAGCGACCGCCCGGACATCCTGCGGGGCGGCCTCCGGTTCGGGCGCCGCTATCCGATATGAACCCCGGCGATCTCAGCGCGCTTCCAGCGAGCGAATGCGCGAGATCCCTGATCTCACATCGAGAACGACGTGCCGCAGCCGCAGGATGCGGTGGCGTTCGGGTTGCGCACCACGAACTTCGCCCCGATCAGCTCGTCGGAAAAGTCGATCTCGGCGTTGGCGAGGAACGGCAGCGAGACCGGGTCGATCAGCACCCGCGCCCCGTCCTTCTCCAGCACCAGATCGTCCTCGGCGGCATCGTCGAGCTTGATCTCGTACTGGAACCCCGAGCAGCCGCCGCCCTCGACGGCGACGCGCAGCGGCTGCACCGCCCCGATCTCGCGCAGGCGGGCGAAGGCGCGGTCGGTGACGCGCGGCGGAATGGCGAGCATGGCCCGGACCTCTGGACAACTGTTGCCCCGAAGATAGGAGCCGCCGGGCATTGCGGCAAGGCCGGGCTCAGCGCCGGGTCGCGACGATGAACAGCCGCGGGAAGGGCAGGAGCACCGTCCCGTCGGGCAGCGCCGGATAGGCCGTCGCCACCGCTGCCTCGTAGGCCGCGAGAAACCCGGCCCGCTGCCCGGCGTCGAGCGGCGCGAGAAACGGCCGGAGCCCCGTCCCCTTCAGCCACTCGACGATCCCCGCCGCGCCGGCGAGCGGGTGATGGTACGTCGTCCGCCAGAGGTCGAGCCGCGCCCGGCCGTGCAGCAGCCGGGCATACCACTCCACCGGGTGCCGCGGCGTTCGCAGCGCCGCGGCGTCGCCGATCGACGGCGCCCACGGGCCCCCGGCCGCCACCTCGCGCATCAGGCGGTGCGACGGTTCGTCGAGATTGTCGGGCATCTGCACCGCCAGACTGCCGCCGGGCGCCAGCCGATCGACGAGCGCCGGAAACACCCGATCGTGCGCCGGCACCCACTGCAGCACGGCATTCGCGAGGATCAGGTCGAAGGGCCCCGGGTCGTCCCACGCCGCCAGATCCGCCTCGACCACCTCCACCCCCGGCAGCCGCGCCCGCGCTGCGGCCACCATGTCGGGCGAGCTGTCGAGCGCCGTGACCCGCGCCGCCGGCCAGCGGGTGCACAGGACCTCGGTCGAGTTGCCCGGCCCGCAGCCGAGATCGACCGCGCGCCCCACCGCGCCCGGCACCCGCGCCAGCAGCTCGACGCAGGGCCGGGTGCGCTGGTCCTCGAATTTCCGGTACTGCGCCGCCGACCAGTCCATGCCGCCAGCATCGCGCGCCGGCGCCGGGACCGCAACCACGCCGGCTTGTCGCGGCCAGCTTGTCGCGGTTGCGATTCGGGTCTAGATACGGCGGCCATGCGACGGATATTCGACATGGACGACCGGGCCCGCCTCCCCTGGCGGTTCTACGGCAGCACCCACGGGATCCTCGCCCGCGGCTGATCGCGCGCCGTCGCCTGCCACCAAGCCTGCCCAAACCAGAAGTCGAAGCCATCCTCGCGGGAGGAAAGCATGTCCGCTCCGAAAACTCTCTATGACAAGATTCTGGGACGCCCACCTCGTCGACGAGGCGTCCGACGGCACCTGCCTGCTCTACATCGACCGCCACCTCGTCCACGAGGTGACGAGTCCGCAGGCGTTCGAGGGGCTGCGGATGACCGGTCGCAAGGTGCGCGCGCCCGGCAAGACCGTCGCCGTTCCCGACCACAACGTTCCGACCGACATCAACCGGGCGAACGGCATCGAGAACGAGGAAAGCCGCATCCAGGTCGAGACGCTGCGGCGGAACGCGGCCGAGTTCGGCGTCGAGATCTACGACGTCGCCGACGTGCGGCAGGGCATCGTCCACATCATCGGCCCGGAGCAGGGCCTGACCCAGCCCGGCATGACCATCGTCTGCGGCGACAGCCACACCGCGACCCACGGCGCGTTCGGGGCCCTCGCCCACGGCATCGGCACGTCGGAGGTCGAGCACGTGCTCGCCACCCAGACGCTGATCCAGAAGAAGTCGAAGAACATGAAGGTCGAGGTCCGCGGCGCGCTCGGCCCCGGCGTGACGGCGAAGGACATCACCCTCTCGATCATCGGCGAGACCGGCACGGCGGGCGGCAACGGCCACGTCATCGAATACTGCGGCGAGGCGATCCGCGCCCTCTCCATGGAAGGCCGCATGACGGTCTGCAACATGGCGATCGAGGGCGGCGCCCGCGCCGGCCTGATCGCGCCGGACGAGACCACGTTCGAGTACGTCCGCGGCCGGGCGCACGCGCCGAAGGGCGGCAACTGGGAGATGGCGCTCGCCTACTGGCGCGGGCTCTTCACCGACGAGGGCGCGCACTTCGACCGCGAGCTGATCCTCGAGGCCGCCGACATCGCCCCGGTCGTGACCTGGGGCACGAGCCCGGAGGACGTGCTGCCGATCACCGGCATCGTGCCCAACCCGGAGGACTTCACGGGCGGCAAGGTCGACGCCGCCCGGCGGTCGCTCGAATACATGGGCCTCGTCCCCGGCACCCGGCTGCAGGACATCGAGATCGACACGGTGTTCATCGGCTCCTGCACCAACGGCCGCATCGAGGACCTGCGCGAGGTGGCGAAGGTGATGGAGGGCCGCCGCGTCAAGGACGGCATCCGCGCGATGATCGTCCCCGGCTCCGGCCTCGTCCGGGCGCAGGCCGAGGAGGAGGGCATCGCCCAGAAGCTCATCGAGGCGGGGTTCGACTGGCGCATGGCCGGCTGCTCGATGTGCCTCGGGATGAATCCCGACCAGCTCGCGCCGGGCGAGCGCTGCGCCTCGACCTCGAACCGCAACTTCGAGGGCCGGCAGGGCCGCGGCGGCCGCACCCACCTGCTTTCGCCCGGGATGGCGGCGGCGGCGGCGATCACCGGGCGGCTGACCGACGTGCGCGAGCTGATGTGACGGTGCGCGGCCGGGCGCGGCCTGCGCCCGCCCGGCCGCCCGCCTCCGCCACGGCCCGATGACCGACGCCTCCCCCCCTTCCAGCCGCGGCTGGCGCCGCGAGGTCGACGGCCTGCGCGCCGTCGCCGTGCTGCCCGTCATCCTGTTCCACGCCGGCGTCCCGGCCTTCGCCGGCGGCTATCTCGGGGTCGACGTCTTCTTCGTCATCTCGGGATTTCTCATCACCGGGATCCTCGCCCGCGACCTGCGCGCCGGGCGCTTCTCCATCGCCCGCTTCTACGAGCGCCGCGCCCGGCGCATCCTGCCGGCGCTGACGGTCGTCCTTCTCGCCTGCATCCCGTTCGGCCTCGCCTGGATGTCGCCGCCGGAGCTGAAGGGCCTCGGGCAGGGCATCCTCGCCACCGCGCTCTCGGTCTCGAACGTGCTGTTCTGGCTGCAGCTCGACTATTTCGGCCCCGACGCCCACCGCCTCGCGCTGCTGCACACGTGGAGCCTCGGGATCGAGGAACAGTTCTACATCCTGTTCCCGCCCCTCCTCGCGCTGCTCTGGCACCACCGGGCACGCACCGCCATCCTCGCCGTCGCGGGGCTCGCCAGCCTTGCCGCCGCCGTGTGGATCGAGACGCGCCATCCCTCGGCCGGCTTCTTCCTGCTGCCGTTCCGCGCGTGGGAGCTGCTGCTCGGCGGCCTCGCCGCGCTCGCCCTGCCCCGCCCGCCGCGCGGCGCCGACGCGCTGGCGGCGGCGGGCCTCGCGGCCATCGTCGCCGGCATGGCCGCGGCGCCGGCCGGCCTGCACCTTGGCGTGCTGCCGAACGTGCTCGCCTGCGCCGGCACCGCCGCGGTCCTGGCCTGCGCCCGGCCCGGCGCATCCGCCACCCGGCTCCTGTCGCTGCCGCCGCTCGTCGGCATCGGCCTTGTCAGCTATTCCGCCTACCTCTGGCACCAGCCGATCCTCGCCTTCGCCCGCATCCGCTTCGGCGACGCGCTGCCGCCCGCGGTGCTCTTCGCGCTCGGCGCCGCCGCGGTGCTGCTCGCCTGGCCGACCTGGGCCTTCGTCGAGCGGCCGTTCCGCCGCCCCGGCGGCGCGCCGTCGGCCCGGGTCCTCGCGGTGGCCGGCGCCACCATCGCCGGCCTCGCCGCGCTCGGCCTCGTCGGGATCGCCACGAACGGCCTCGAGGCGCGCAAACCCGCGGCCGTGCGCGCCATCCTCGCCACCGTCACCGACACCAACCCACACCGCGAGACCTGCAAGACCGGCCTCACCGACCCGAACCCGGTGCACCCGCGCCCCGGCTGCCTCGTCGACGGCTCGGCGCCCGCCGTCGCCTTCTGGGGCGACAGCCATGCCGACGCGCTGCAGGGCGCCTTCTTCACCGCGGCCGAGGCCGAAGGCTTCCGCTTCTACTCCGTCACCCGCAGCGCCTGCCCGCCGGTCCCCGGCCTCGACCGCACCAGCGACGCCGCCTCGCCCGCCTGCGACGCCTGGGTGCGCGGCGTCGAGGACTACGTGGCGCGGTCGGACTTCCCCGTCGTCGTCCTCGCCGCCCGCTGGACCGCCGGTACGGCGCCGCACGGCTTCGACAACGGCGAGGGCGGCGCCGAGGGGCAGCCCGGCGACGTCCTCACGCCGCTCGGCCAGCCGGTGCCGCCCGACCGCGAAGCGGCAGTGATCGCCACCTATGTCCGCGGCATCGAGGCGCTGCTCGCCGGCGGCCACCGCGTCGTTCTCGTCTATCCGATCCCCGAGGCAGGCTGGAACGTCCCGGAAGAGCTCGCCCGCCGGCGCGAGGCCGCGTCCGGGCCGGTGACGCTCACCACCGACGCCGCGGCCTATGCCCGGCGCCAGGCGGCGGTGATCGCCGCCTTCGACGCCATCGACAGCCCGAACCTCTACCGCGTCCGACCCGCGTCGATCCTCTGCGACACGCAGGTCCCGGGCCGCTGCCTCAACAGCCTCGGCGACCGGCCGCTCTACTTCGACGACAACCACCTGAACAATTTCGGCGCCGGCCTCGTGATGCCCGAGGTCATGCGGGCGATCGACGCGGCCCGGCGCAGCCTTTCCTGATCGGACGCGCTTTCCATCTCCTGCGCAATTTTCTAAGGTCCGGAATAAATCAATCAGGGGGAACCGCCATGTCCGAGTCTATCCACGAGCCATCCCCGGAGACCGCCGCCCACGCGCACATCGACGCGTCGGGCTACGTCGAGATGTACCGTCGTTCTGTTGAGGATCCGGAGGGGTTCTGGCGGGAGCAGGGGGAGCGGCTGGAGTGGATGACGCCGTTCACGAAGGTGAAGGAGACGTCGTTCGCGTATCCGGACGTGTCGATCAAGTGGTTCGAGGACGGCCGGCTCAACGTTTCGGCGAACTGCATCGACCGGCATCTCGCGACGCGGGGCGAGCAGACGGCGATCATCTGGGAGAGCGACGACCCCGAGGTCGCCGAGCACATCAGCTACCGGCAGCTGCACGCCGAGGTCTCGAAGCTCGCCAACGTGCTGCTGTCCCTCGGGGTGGGCAAGGGCGACCGGGTGGTGCTCTACCTGCCGATGATCCCGCAGGCGGCCTATGCGATGCTCGCCTGCACCCGGATCGGCGCGATCCACTCGATCGTCTTCGCCGGCTTCTCGCCCGACGCGCTGCGCTCGCGCATCGAGGATTCCGGCGCGAAGCTCGTCGTCACCGCCGACGAGGCGCCGCGCGGCGGCCGGCGGACGCCGCTGAAGGCCAACGCCGACAAGGCGCTCGCCGGGCTTTCGGGCGTGAAGCAGCTGGTGGTCCGGCGCACCGGCGGCGACATCGCGTGGACCGAGGGCCGCGACATCTGGCTGCACGAGGCGATGGCGGGCGTCGAGGCGGACTGCGCGCCGGTGGCGATGGCGGCGGAGGACCCGCTGTTCATCCTCTACACCTCGGGCTCGACCGGCCAGCCGAAGGGCGTCGTGCACACCACCGGCGGCTATCTCGCCTATGCCGCGCTGACCCACAGGTACGTCTTCGACTACCACGACGGCGACATCTACTGGTGCACCGCGGACGTCGGCTGGGTGACGGGGCACAGCTACATCGTCTACGGGCCGCTGGCGAACGGGGCGACGACGCTGATGTTCGAGGGGGTGCCGACCTGGCCGGACGCGGGGCGGTTCTGGTCGGTCTGCGCCAAGCACAGGGTCAACATCTTCTACACCGCGCCGACGGCGATCCGGGCGCTGATGGGCCAGGGGCGCGCGTGGGTGGACGCCCACGACCTCTCGAGCCTGCGCATCCTCGGCTCGGTCGGCGAGCCGATCAACCCGGAGGCGTGGAACTGGTACGACGAGGTGGTGGGCAAGGGCCGCTGCCCGATCGTGGACACCTGGTGGCAGACCGAGACCGGCGGCATCCTGATCACGCCGCTGCCCGGCGCGATCCCGACCAAGCCCGGCTCGGCGACGAAGCCGTTCTTCGGGGTGAGGCCCGTGGTGCTCGAGCCGGGCACCGGGGCGGAGATCACCGCGAACCCGTGCGAGGGGGTGCTCTGCATCGCCGACTCGTGGCCCGGGCAGATGCGCACGGTCTGGGGCGACCACGCGCGTTTCGTCGACACCTACTTCAGCCAGTACAAGGGGTTCTACTTCACCGGCGACGGCTGCCGGCGGGACGCGGACGGCGACTACTGGATCACCGGCCGGGTCGACGACGTGATCAACGTCTCGGGCCACCGCATGGGCACGGCGGAGGTGGAGAGCGCGCTGGTCGCCCATCCGAAGGTCGCCGAGGCCGCCGTCGTCGGCTACCCGCATTCGATCAAGGGCCAGGGGATCTATGCCTACGTCACGCTGATGGCGGGCGAGGAGTACACCGAGGCGCTGCGCAGGGAACTGGTCGCCTGGGTGCGCCAGGAGATCGGCCCGATCGCCAGCCCCGACCTGATCCAGTGGGCCCCGGGCCTGCCCAAGACCCGCTCCGGCAAGATCATGCGCCGCATCCTGCGCAAGATCGCCGAAAACGACTATGCCGCCCTCGGCGACACCTCGACCCTCGCAGACCCCACCGTCGTCGACGACCTCATCGACAACAGGATGAACCGGGCATGAGCCTGCGGATCGCACTCGCGCTGCCGGTGCTGCTCGCGCTGGCCGCCTGCGACACCGGCGCGGCGCCGGCAGTGGGCGACGCGGCCGGCGACGGCATCGCCTTCCCCGTCGCCGACGACACCTGCGGCGCCAGCCACCTGCAGGGGCTGGTCGGCCAGCAGGCGAGCGCGGCGAACGGCGCGGCCTTCACCGGCGCCTTCCGCGTGCTCTACCCGGGCGAGAGCGGCGGCCCGATGTTCCGCTCGGAACGCACCACCGTACGGATCGACGACGCAAACCGCATCGCCAAGGTGCAGTGCGGCTGAGGCGGCGATGGTGCCGCCCGGACCCCAGCGCCCGGGTTGCCAAGCCCGCGGCGCTGTGGTTGCCTCGCGGCCGTCCCGCCTCCCCCCTGAAAGGAACCCGCGCCCATGTCCCGCCTCCCGCTCGTCGGCCTCGGCCTCCTCCTGGCGCTCGGCGCCTGTGCCGAGCTGAAGAAGCCGGGCGACGCGGCCGCGCCGGCGGAAACCGCTGGCGGCACCTGCCCGGCGGACGCGCATCAGGACTGGGTCGGCAAGCGCGTCGACGTTCTGAACGAAGTCGAGCTGCCGAAGGGCACCCGGGTGCTCTTCCCCACCACGCCCGCCACGATGGACTATCGCGAGGAGCGGATGAACGTCAGCGTCGACAAGACCGACAGGATCACCCGCGTCTTCTGCGGCTGACGGCCGGAGCGCGGTTCGTCCCGGCAGAGCCGGGCCGTCCGCTCTGGAGCCTTGAACTGGCGCAATATCTCGACCGCCGGACGATTCCGCCCGGTTGGATATTGCCCTACCGCAGGAAGCCCATGCTGAACCGGGGCTCCAGCCGCTCGACGCTAAGCCAGGCCGCGAGCCGCTCCGGGTCCGGCACGCCGAATTCCTGCGTGCCGGTCTCGGCCGCCGCCAGGCCGCCGGCGATGAACAGGGCGTCGAGCCCCTCGCCCATCGCCCCGAGGATGTCCGTGGCGATGCCGTCGCCGACGCAGAGGATCTCGTCCTCGCGCGGCGCCTCGCCGGTCAGCGCCGTGACCTTGCGCCGCGCCAGCGCATAGATCGGCGAATGCGGCTTGCCGAAGTAGTAGGCGCGCCCGCCCGCCTCCTGATACGCCTTGGCGATCGCGCCGGCGCAGTAGATCCGCCGGTCGCCCACGTCGACGACGATATCCGGGTTGGCGCAGAGCAGCTTCATCCCCCTGGTCTTGCCGTAGAGGATCGTCGCGCGATAGTCGTCCGGCGTCTCGGTCCGGTCATCGAACAGCCCGGTGCAGACGATGCCCTCCGCCGCCTCGAGCGGCACCCGCTCGACGTCGAGCGGCCGCCCCTCGGCATCGCGGAAGAACACGAGGTCGCGCTCCGGCCCGATGTGGTGGACCCGCCGGCCGAACGCCCCGGCCTTCAGCGCCTCCTGTGCCGCGTCGCCCGACGAGACGATCAGGTCCCAGCACGAGCGCGGCGCCCCGAGCCCGTCGAGCTGCCGCGCCACGTCGCCCGCCGGCCGGGGCGAGTTGGTGACGAGCGCCACTGTGCCACCCCGGCCGCGGAACGCCTCGAGCGCCGCCACCGCCGCGGGAAACGCCTTCACCCCGTCGTGCAGGCACCCCCAGAGGTCGCAGAACAGCGTCCGGTATCCCGGCCCGACGTCCTCCAGCGACTGGATGATCTCGGTCATGCGCGCGTCTCCCTGTCCACGCCCCCGAGCTAGCGCATTCCGCCGGCGGACGCAAAACCGGCGAGGCCACCCCCGCTGCGGCGCGGACACGCGGCAGGGGCCGTCGGGGACCGGCAGAGATCTCCCCGGAGGTCGCCGCCGCCGTCGCCTGCGGGGTGCGCTCGTCCTACTGCAGGTCGCCGAACGCTGCCTGCAGCCGGCGCACCGCCTCGTCGATCCGCGCCCGCGGCGTCGCGAGGTTGAAGCGCATGAAGCTCTCGCCGCCGAGGCCGAACGTCGCGCCGTGGCTCGCCGCGATCCGCGCGGTGCGCTCGACCCGGGCCTGCACCTCTTCCGCCGTCATGCCGGTGCCGGCGAAGTCCACCCATGCAAGATATGTCCCCTCCAGCCGCATCGACCGCACGCCGGGAATCGCGTCGACGCCCGCGTCGAACGCCGCCGCGTTGCCGGCGAGATACCCGCAGAGCGCGTCCACCCAGGCGTCGCCCTCCGCATAGGCCGCCGTCGCGGCCAGCACGCCGAAGCGGTTCGGACTGCCGCCGCTCGCCATCTGCACGGCGGCAAAGCGCGCCCGCAGCCCTTCGTCCGGGATGATGACGTTTCCCGTCAGCGCGCCGGCGATGTTGAAGGTCTTGGTCGGCGCCGTCAGCATCACGAGCCGCTCCACCACCTCGGGCGCCGCCAGCGGCATCGCCACGTGCCGGCCGCCGGGCATCACCAGATCGTGGTGGATCTCGTCCGAGATCAGCAGCAGGTCGTGGGCCGCACAGAAGTCCGCCAGCGCTCGCAGCTCCTCCCGGCTCCACACCCGCCCGCCGGGATTGTGCGGCGAGCAGAGCACCACCACCTTTTCCCGCCCGGTCAGCGCCCCGGCGAGCGCGTCGAGGTCCATCTCGTAGCGGCCGTCCCGCTCCACGAGGGGCGACTGCACCAGCTCGCGCCCGTTCGCCCGGACGATCCGGTGGAAGGCGTGGTAGACCGGCGTGAACAGGATCACCCCGTCGCCCGGCGCGGTGAACGCCTGCAGGCACAGCGCGAAGCCGGCGACGAGCCCGTGGGTCGTGGCGATCGACGCGGGCTCCACCTCCCAGCCGTGCCGCCGCGCCATCCATCCCGCGACCGCCGCCTTCCAGTCGGCATCGCCGCCGAAATAGCCGTGGACCCCGTGCCGCACCTCGGCCTCGAGCGCGGCACTGACGGCGGCCGGCGGGCGGAAGTCCATGTCCGCCACCCACATCGCGAGCCCGTCCTCCGGCGCAACACCATAGAGCGGCTGCATCATGTCCCACTTCGAGCAATGCGTGCCGCGCCGGTCGATGATCTCGTCGAAGTCGAACATGGGGGGTCCTCGCGCCTGACGGTCCGCCTTCGGGCCTACTGCGCCGGGGCCGGCGCTTCAACCCCGCGCCGGAACGCCGGGTCGCGGCGCGAGTTGACCGGTGCGACGGCCCCCCCTAGGGTGGCCGCCCGCCGGCGCCTGTCGCAGCAGCGCCGCGCCTGCCAAGGAGCCCGCCCATGCCGACCCGCCGCGACGGACTGAAACTCCTCCTCGCCGCGAGCCTCCTGCCGCTCGCAGCCTGCGGTGGTGGCGGTGGCGGCGGCGGAACGGCCGCGCGCTCCGCCGGCGGCGACGTGCTCGACGTCGCGCGCGCCAACGGCGCCCGCCGCTTCGTCGGCGCGCTCGGCAAGGCCGGCTTCAGCGAGCGCCTTTCCGGCCCCGGCCCCTACACGCTCTTCGCCCCGACCGACCGGGCGATTTCCGCCGCGGGCCTGCCGTCCGACCCCGGCGCGCTGTCGAAGCTCGTCGCCTATCACGTCGTGCCGGGCGACTTCACCGTCGCCTTCCTGTCCGGCGTCGACATCAATTATACGACACTCGCGGGCACCAGCCTCAACGTCGACGGCACCGGCAGCGGGCTCACCGTCAACGGCGTTCCCGTCACGCTCGCCGACCTCGAGGCCTCGAACGGCGTCGTCCACCTGATCGGCGGCGTACTGAAGCCGCGCTGAGCGGCCGGAGGATCCGGCGCCCGGCCGGGGTCGCTCCGGCGATCACGGACACGCGGTCGCCGCCCGCAGAGGCGGACTGTCGTGCAGCCCGTGGAGAGATTGCTCAGAACCGCAGTTCGTAGCTGAGCCCGTAGCCGCTGCCGCCCGGGCCCTTCGTCACCTGGATGCCGGTCGAGAAGAACCCGAGCGCGGCGCCCGCCACCACCTGCAGCAGATCGTGCTCGTCGGCATCGAGCCGCGAGGCGGCGACCAGCACCGCCGCGCCGCCGGCCGTCGCCGCCACCCAAGGGTTGCCGGGGGCGCAGTGCAGCATCAGGTCGCCCGCGCCGGAGAACGCCGTGACCGCATGGCCCGAGGGAAACCCCTCGCTCTCGCCGTTCGGCCGCTCGTTGATCCGCGAGTCGCCGAGGCCCTTCTTCAGGCCCTCCGTCACCACCGCGGCCGTGCCGAGGCCGACGGCGTAGCTCGCCAGCCGGTCCTGCTGCCAGGCGCATCCCGCCGCCGCCGCGGGCAGCGCCCAGCGCAGCACGTCGCCCGTCGTCTCGAAGGCATCCCCTGCCGCCGCCGGTCCTGCCGCCATCGGAACCGCCACCAGCGCGGCCACCGCTGCCAGAGCCATCCGTCTCATTTTTCTTCTCCTGCCTGCCTGTCGTCCAGCAACCGCCGGATACGCGCCATATCAACCGGATCGTCCGGCCGGCTCAACGCCGCCGACAGCGCCTCGAGCGAGGCGATGGAATGGCAGGCGCGAAAGCTGTCCACATGCGGCAGGATCGCCCGGATGCCGCGGGCGCGCGCGCTGAACCCGTCCCAGCGCAGCAGCGGGTTCAGCCAGATCAGCCGCCGCGCCGACAACTGCAGCCGCTCCATCTCGCGCGCCAGCCGTTCCGGCTCGCCGCGGTCCAGCCCGTCGGTGATGAGCAGCACCACCGCCCCCTGCCCGAGCACCCGCCGCGACCAGTCGCGGTTGAAGGCGTGCAGCGCCTCGCCGATCCGCGTGCCGCCCTCCCAGTCCTCCGCCTCGCGGCCCGCCGCCGCCAGTGCCGCGTCGGCGTCCCGCTGCCGCAGGTGCCGCGTGACGTTGGTGAGCCGGGTGCCGAAGGTGAACGCGTGGACCTGCGCCCACCCCGCGCCGCGCGCATTCGCCGCCGCGTGCAGGAAGTGCAGCAGCATCCGGGAATAGGACGACATCGACCCGGAGATGTCGCAGAGCGCCACCAGGTTCGGCCAGCGCTGGCGCCGCGCCCGGAACACCAGCCGCTCCACGTCACCGCCCGAGCGCAGGCCCGCGCGCATCGTGCCGCGCCAGTCCGGCACCCGGCCCCGCGCGCTCGGCCGCGTCCGCCGGCTGGCGAGCGGCTCCACCGGCAGCGCGAGCCGCGCGATCGCCCGCTTCGCCTCCGCCGCCTCGGCCGGCGACATCTGCTCGAAATCGAGCCGCTTCAGCCGCTCGTCGGCGGAGAAGGTCAGCGTCGCGTCGAACTCGACCTCCTCGCCCGCCTCCGGCTCCGGCCGCGGCAGGTGCGCGCCCTCGACCAGCGCCTCCGCCGCCCGCCGCTCCCCGGACTTCGGCGCCGCCGCCGGCACCATGCCCCGCACGGTGGGCAGGAGCAGCCCCATCATGTGCTCGTCGAACCGCGGATCGCGCCAGAACAGCCGGAACAGCTCGCCGAACACCGCCCGATGCTCCGGCCGCGAGATCAGGCTCGCCTCCAGCGCCGCCTGGAAATCCCCCCGATCCCCGAGGCCCACCGCCTCGACCGCCCGGATCGCGTCGATCACCCGCCCCGTCCCCGCCGGCACCCCCGCCGCGCGCAGCGCCCGGGCGAAATGCGCGATGTTGTCGACGAGCCGGCCGTTCCCGGCACGATGCGCCTCCGCAATCGTCACCATTGCAGAGACCATCGCAGAAGTGGTAATCTTGCGCCATTCAACGCCGTGCCTGAGTCACCTGCCAATTCCCGGACGCCGGACTTTCCATCCGCGTCGAAATTCATTGTGGAACACTTCAGATGAAACCCGTCTTCGTCGCTCTCGCGGCCGCCGCTGGCGTGACCGCAACTGTCCTTCCTGCCTTTGCCGACTTCCTCGACAAGCCGATCATCGTCGAGGTGCGAGAGGCCAGCACCGGCAACCTCATGCCGGCTCAGGTCCGCACCGTCCATCACGGCGGGTATGTCTGGACCGACGACCAGACCGGCCCGGACGGCACGGTGGCGCTCGATCCCGCGCAGTGCTGGCGCGACGCCAACCTGCACCTGACGGCGATCCCGGAAGACATCACTTACGACAAGGGCTTCCGGACCTGCTACGATCCGCAGCCCATCGTGATCTACGTCCGCCCGAAGTCCTGACCCGCAGGCGCTGGCGCCGCTCATCCCGCCGCCAGCGCCGCCTCGGCCGCGTCGAGCAACCGCTTCGCCTCCAACGCCTGCAGCCGGGCGATGTCGTCCTGATACTTGAGCAGCGCGCCAAGCGTGTCGGCGATCACCTGCGGCGACAGCGCGATGGCGTCGAGCGCGACGAGGCATTTCGCCCAGTCGATCGTCTCCGCCACGCCCGGCCGCTTGAACAGGTCCTCGCCGCGCAGCGCCTGCACGAAGGCGACCACCTGCCGCGACAGCGTCTCGCCCGCCTCCGGCGCCCGCGCCCGCAGGATCGAGAGTTCCCGGTCGAAGTCGGGATAGTCGACCCAGTGATAGAGGCACCGCCGCTTCAGCGCGTCGTGCACCTCGCGCGTGCGGTTCGAGGTCAGGATCACGATGGGCGGCTCCGGTGCCCGGATGGTGCCGAGTTCCGGGATCGTCACCTGAAAGTCGGACAGCGCCTCCAGCAGGAACGCCTCGAAGGGCTCGTCCGTCCGGTCCAGCTCGTCGATCAGCAGCACCGGCGCTCCCTCGGGGTGCGGCTCCATCGCCTCGAGCAGCGGCCGGCGGATCAGGTAGTCGCCGGAGAACAGCTCCGCCGTCAGCCCCTGCCGGTCCATGCCGCCCGCCGCCTCGGCGGTGCGGATCGCCACCATCTGCGCCGGGAAGTTCCATTCGTAGACCGCGCTCGCGGCGTCGAGGCCCTCGTAGCACTGCAACCGGATCAGCCGGCGCCCCAGCCCGCTCGCCAGTGCCTTGGCGATCTCGGTCTTGCCGACACCCGCCTCGCCCTCGAGGAACAGCGGCCGCCCGAGCCTGAGCGCCAGGAACACCACCGTCGCGAGCCCGCGCCCGGCGACGTACCCCTCGCCCGCCAGCATCGCCTGCGTCGCGTCGATGCCCGCCGGAACCGCCTCGCCCATGTCTTCCTCCCCGCCGCGCAGCGTGCAGCCTTCGCCGTGAGACGGGACGGGGTCAAGGGCGGCCGGACCTGCATCCGCACGCTCGAAGCGGCGCCCTCGGGAGGCCGCCGCTTCGCCAAGGCGCAGAGCTTCCGATCCCGCACCCGCCAGGACCCCGCGCCGCGCCCGTCCGCGGGCGGGCCGACGCGCCTCCCCGGCAAGCGGCCCGCCCGTCGTCAGGTGAGCGGGGCCCGGCCGCGGCCCTGGATGCGCCCTCTCAGGTCGCCAGCACGTTCTGGAACTGCCACGGATCGTCCTCGTCGATCTCTTCCGCGAACTGCGCCCAGCGCGTCGCGATCGGCGTCCAGTCGGTATAGTGCGCCTCGATCCGCCCGAGGTATCGCCGCATCACGTCGAGGCAGAAGGCGTGGTCCATCTCCTCGGTCTCGACGATGCCGGCGTTCGGGTTCCTGAGCGCCCAGGCCATCCCGGCGATCACCGCGCTCGTCACCTGCAGCCCCGTCGCGTTCTGGAACGGCGCCAGCGCGCGCGCCTCCTGGATCGACAGCCGCGAGCCATACCAGAGCGCGTTCCGGTCATGACCGTAGAGCAGCACGCCGAGGCAGTCCTCGCCCCAGAGGATCTCGTTCTCGTCGAGGATCTTCAGCCGCTCCTGCACCACGCCCGAGCCCAGCATCTCGTGCAGGGACAGCACCGCCTGCCCGCAGGGATGATAGGCGTAGTGACAGGTCGGCCGGAACTCCGGCGCCGCCGGGTCGCCGACGGTGAAGTAATCCGAGATCGAGATCGCCTCGTTGTGGGTGACGAGAAAGCCGTACTGCGGGCCCGCCTCCGGGGTCCAGGTGTGGACCTTGGTGAGCAGGCCGGGCGTGTCGAGGTAGATCGCCGCCCGGCAGCCCTCGTCGAAGCTGTGCCCGTTCGGCGGGAACCACCGCTCGTGCGTGCCCCAGCCCAGTTCCGCCGGCTGGAAGCTCTCCGACACGAACCCCTCCACCGACCAGGTGTTGACGAAGGCGTGCAGGGGCTTGGCGTCGCGCCCGGCCTGGGTGTCGCGCTCGGCGACATGCACCCCCTTCACGCCGAGGTTCCACATCAGCCGCGCCCAGCCCGCGCGGTCCTTCGGCGGCGTCGCGTCCCGCCCGGTGTCCGCGGCGAGCCGCAGCAGCGCTTCCTTCAGCAGCCAAGACACCATCCCGGGGTTGGCGCCGCAGCACGAGACCGCGGTGGCGCCGCCGGGATTGGCCCGCGCCTCGGCCCGCACCTTCTCGCGCAGGGCGTAGTTCGTCCGGTCGGCCGGCGCGAGGGTCAGGTCGAAGTAGTGACCGGCCCACGGCTCCACCACCGTGTCGATGTAGGGAACCCCCATCTCGCGGCAGAAACGCATGATGTCGAGCGAGCTGGTATCAACCGACAGATTGACGCAGAAGCCCTTGCCGCCCTTGAAGAGCTGCCCGAGCAGCGCGCGGTAGTTCTCTTCCGTCAGCGCGTGGTGGATGAAATGCACCCCGCGCTGCTCAAGGAACGTGCGGTGCGTGTCGCTCGGCTCGATCACGTGCACGTCGTGGGGATCGTAGGTGAAATGCCGCTCGATCAGCGGCAGCGTCCCCTGACCGATCGACCCGAACCCGATGATGACCACCGGCCCGTCGATCCGGCCATGGTTGGGGTAGCTCTGCGGCATCTCGTCTCCTCCGGGTCCCGCCCGCCGCCGTTCTAGCCGACGCGCACGCCCGGGGGCCACCCCCGCGATGTTCCGATTGGGGGGCTCAGTCGTCGCGGCCAGCGGTTCCGAGCTTCACCGGCTCCGGGCCGGTCTGGCGCTGCTCGGCGGCGGCCCGGGCGGCGCGGCGCAGGTTTTCGCTCGTTGCCGCCGCGGCCTCGGGGGTCAGCGTCGCGACGGCGCCCTGCGGGCCGTCGAAGATCACGACCCCGGCCTCCGCGGCGGCGGTGCCGGGCGTGGAGCTGGCGTGGCGCCTGTCCTCGGGCTCACCCATTGGCCTTCCTCTCCCGCACGGCCCGCGCCGGCGACACGGCGATGGAAGCGCGCTCGACGTAGAGATACGCCGGATCGAACTCCCCGAGCCGCGCCAGGGCCCGGGGCTCGCGGATGTCGACGATCCCCGCGCGGACGGTGACGAGCCCCTGCTCCCGCAGGTCGCGGAGCACGCGGTTGACGTGGATGCTGGTGAGGCCGCAGACTTCGGCCAGATCCGGCTGGGTCAGCGGCAGCCCGAAGCGAGCACCATCCGACAGGCCGACGGCCCGCAGCCGCAGCTCGGTCTCGCAGAGGAAGTGCGCGACACGGCCATGCGACGGCAGGCGCCCGAGCTTGAAGATCCATTCCCGGTGGATCGCGGCGTCGAGCAGGGTCGAGAACCAGAGCTTTCGGGCCAGCGCCGGCTCGGCCGCGACGAGGGCGTCGAGATCGGCGTGGCGGAACAGCGCGACCTCGACCTCGGTCACGGTGGCGACGTCGTGGTCCAGCACCTTGAGCGGATAGCCGTGCAGGTCGACGAAGTCGCCCGGGACCTGGATCGAAACCAGCTGCCGGTCGCCATGGTTGTTGTCGATGTAGCGGCACATCGTGCCCCGCATCAGGTAGAGGCTGACGTCGATCGCCGTGCCATGGCGGATCACGGTGCGCCGCCGGCCGTAGGTGCGCGTCTCGGTGATCGCCGCCTCGAGGCAGGCCCGCTCGCGGTCGTCGAGCGTCGTCGCGCGCGAGCGCAGGAAGAGGGCGGTTCTGCTCATCGGCGGCCTCCGGCTTCGGCGGGCTGCGGGAGGCCCCCGCTCGGGCGACCCGTGCCGCCGCCGGCGAGGAGCGGCGTGGCGCGGATCACCTGCCGCAACCCCGGATCGACGTGCCGGGTTCCAGTCCCGAAGGACGTGATCGCCGCCGGCCCGGGCCGCGCCGAGCAGGCCGCTCTCGCAGGGACGGTCGTCGTCCCATCCGGGATGGTTGGCGATCGGATAGGGCCGCTGCCCGAGCCAGTGCAGGTTCGGCGCCTGCGGCAGGCTGCCCGGGTCGATCTTGACCACCGGCCCGACCATCACCACCGACCAGCCGGGCCGCGCCGCCGCAAGCCTGGCAACGAGCCCGAGATCGAGGCGCTCGTCGATCACGCCGGCATAGCCGAGGCGCGGGCCGGGGATCGCCCGCTGGTCGGCGGGCGGGAGCA
Organism: Amaricoccus sp.; assembly: GCF_047602525.1. Taxonomy (GTDB): domain Bacteria; phylum Pseudomonadota; class Alphaproteobacteria; order Rhodobacterales; family Rhodobacteraceae; genus Amaricoccus. Next base: position 3,343,914 of record NZ_JASGHB010000001.1, on the reverse strand, counting down.
GGCCGTCACGGGCTCGGTCGCGGGCACGGCGGAAATGGCCCTGGTCGACGCTGGACGGAAACGGGTGGATGTTGTCGTGCAGCCCACGCTTGGCCTCGAAGATCGCATGACCGCCGGTGAGCACCAGATCGGCGGCAGCCATCAGCGCGGCCTCGTCCTCCTTCAGGCCGGCGGGCGCGAAGTCGAAGGCGGGCAGCTCGTCCATGCAGTCGTAGACCACCGCGGCGGCACCGTCGGCGAATAGAACCAGAGCACCGGCGCCCGGACCCCGGGCAGCGCCAGCATCTGCGCGTAGAGGCCGGAGAGCAGCCGGGCGGCCTCGGACGGGGCGGCGCGATCGGGGACGCGGGGGCGGATGGCGGTGACGGAGGTGCCGTCGAAGGCATGGAATTCGAGATAGGGCAGATGATGCGTCGTCGGGATCGTCTCCTCGACGAACAGCACGCGACCGTGGCGGGCGAAGCGCTCCGGCGCCGATGGGGAGGCCGGGCGCGCCGAGCGCTGCCGAGCGGCCCGGGACGCCGCGGCGCCGACGGTCGGCGGCGCCACCGGCAGCGGGGCGCAGAAGTCCGAGATCGCCGCAATCCTCCCCACCGACGCCATCGCTCCCCTTGCCCCGCCCCTGTCAGCAGGTAGGCAAGGCAGCGGCGATGGCACCGTGAAAGGTACTGATCCAGATTAGGGATTCGTCCGTGGTCCGGCCGGAACCGCACAGCGCGGCGAAAGGTTGACCGGACTTCGGGCGCGGCAGCCCGGGAGGAGACATCCATGGCCGAGAAGACTCTCGACACCCTGTTCCACGACACCCTCAAGGACATCTACTACGCGGAGCGCGCGATCCTGAAGGCGCTTCCGAAGATGAAGCGCGGCGCGCAGTCGCCGGAGCTCAAGGAGGCGTTCGACACCCACCGCTCGCAGACGGAGACCCACGTGGAGCGGTTGCAGCAGATCTTCGAGATGCTGGGCAAGCGGGCGCAGGGCAAGACCTGCGAGGCGATCGAAGGCATCCTGGCCGAGGGCGAGGAGACGCTGGCCGAGTACAAGGGCACGCCGGCGCTCGACGCCGGGCTGATCGCCGCGGCGCAGGCGGTCGAGCATTACGAGATCGCCCGCTATGGCACGCTGAAGCGCTGGGCGACCATGCTCGGCATGGACGAGGCGGCCGAACTGCTCGACGCGACGCTGAAGGAAGAGAGCGAGACCGACGAGACGCTGACCGGCCTCGCCGACAGCGCCGTCAACGAGGAGGCGATGGCCCAGGGCTGACCGCCCGCCCGGCGGCGCGGGGTCAGCGCCGCCGGATCGCGTTGTCGGCCGGCAGGAACACCGTGAGCAGGCCGAGGAGCGGCAGGAACGAGCAGACGTGGTAGACGAAGAGGATGCCGCGTGCGTCCGCCACCATGCCGAGCAGCGCCGCGCCGACGCCGGCCACGCCGAAGGCGAAGCCGAAGAACAGCCCCGAGATCATCCCGACGCGGTTCGGCACCAGCTGCTGCGCGTAGACGATGATGGCCGAGAACGCCGAGGCAAGGATCACGCCGATGATCGCCGACAGCACCGCCGTCCAGAACAGGTTGGCATAGGGCAAGGCCAGCGTGAACGGCAGCACGCCGAGGATCGACACCCAGATCACCGCCTTGCGCCCGATCCGGTCGCCGATCGGCCCGCCGGCGAAGGTGCCGAGAGCCACCGCGCCGAGAAAGACGAAGAGCAGGAGCTGCGCATCGCGCACCGAGACGCCGAAGCGTTCGATGAGGAAGAAGGTGTAGTAGCTCGTCAGGCTCGCGAGATAGAGATACTTCGAGAATACCAGCATCGCGAGGATGCCGATCACCACGATCACCTTGCGCTGCGGCAGCGCCGATTCCGGCGCGGGCGCCCTGGAGGCGCGGCGCCGGACGTGCTGCGCCCTCGCCCAGCTTCCGACGTTCCAGAGCAGCACCATCCCGGTCAGCGCCAGCACCGAGAACCAGGCGATCGACGACTGGCCGAACGGCAGCACGATGTAGGCGGCGAGCAGCGGGCCGATGGCCGAGCCGGTGTTGCCGCCGACCTGGAACAGCGACTGCGCGAAGCCGTAGCGCCCGCCCGAGGCGGTGCGGGCGTTGCGCGAGGAATCCGGGTGGAAGATCGACGAGCCGATGCCGATCGCCGCCGCCGCCAGCAGCATCACCCAGTAGTGCGCCGCGAACGCCAGCAGCACCAGCCCGATGAGGCTCGCCCCCATGCCGGCGGTCGCGAGCCGGAACATCGGCCGCTTGTCGGTGACGAAGCCCACCGCCGGCTGCAACAGCGACGCCGTGACCTGGAAGACGAAGTGCAGGAAGCCGATCTGCGTGAACGTCAGCGCATAGTTCTGGTGGAGCACCGGATAGATCGCCGGCAGCAGCGACTGGATGGTGTCGTTCAGCAGGTGGCAGAGACTGAGCGCGAGCAGCACGGCCATTGCGGTGCGGGTCTCGGGCGACGGGGCGGGAGCGGTGGAGACGGACATGGCATTGACTCGCGGTGGGCGGGACGCGGCCCGGAGGGGGCGGGACGGGCCACCTCCGGGCCACCGATGTCTCGTCGCACGCGCGGGCGAACTGTTCAACCCTTAGGCACTTCCGCCCGCCACGCCCCCCCGCCGACCTTCTGTCCCGTCGATCAGCCGCAGAGCTTCGGATACCAGTCGCCGCGCTCCTCCGGGGTGCTGTCGAAGATCTGCCAGAGCGGATCGGGATCGGGCGCGCCGCGCGGATTCGGCCCATCTCGCCCGGGATCTCCGGGTGTCCCGTTGCAGCGGGTGAAGACGGCGCAGGGCCGTCGCCGCCGCGTGGCGCGGGCGGCTTCCGGCCCCTGCGCCGATGGGCTATGACGGCGTGGAACCCGCTTCGGACCCGCTGATGATCGCTCCCTTTGCCACCCTGCCCGAGGCCAGCCGCGGCCGCCGCTTCCCGGAGGCGGAGTCGGCGCATCGCTCGCCGTTCCAGCGCGATCGCGACCGGATCATCCATTCCTCGGGGTTTCGCCGGCTGAAGCACAAGACCCAGGTCTTCGTCGAGCACGAAGGCGACTACTACCGCACGCGCCTCACCCATTCCATCGAGGTGGCGCAGGTGGCGCGGACCATCGCCCGCGTGCTCGGCCTGAACGAGGAGCTGGCAGAGGCGGTGGCTCTGGCGCACGACCTCGGGCATCCGCCGTTCGGCCACACCGGCGAGGACGCGCTCGCGGCGGTGATGGCGCCGCACGGCGGCTTCGACCACAACGCCCAGGCGCTGAAGATCGTGACCCGGCTCGAGGCGCACTATGCCGACTTCGACGGGCTGAACCTGACGTGGGAAACGCTGGAGGGCATCGCCAAGCACAACGGCCCGGTGCTGCCCGACCCGGTGTCCGGCGAGCTGCCGTTCGCGCTGGCCGATGCGAATGCGGAGTTCGACCTCGACCTCGCCACGCACGCCAGCGCCGAGGCGCAGGTGGCGGCGGTGGCGGACGATATCGCCTACAACAACCACGATCTCGCGGACGGCCTGCGCGCCGGGCTGTTCAGCCTCGAGGATCTGCGCGAGCTGCCGCTGATCGGCCCGTGCGTCGCCGCGGTCGACGCGCGCTGGCCCGGTCTCGCACCCAGCCGGCGGCAGCACGAGGCGCTGCGCCGGTTCTTCGGGCTGATGGTCGAGGACGTGCTCGCCTCGAGCCAGCGCCGGCTTGCCGACGCGGCCCCGGCGAGCGCCGACGCGATCCGCCATCTCGGCCACCCGGTGATCGGCTTCTCTGACGGCACCTTCACCGAGCTGAAGGCGATCCGCCGCTTTCTCTACGTGCGGATGTACCGGCATTGGACGGTGCAGCGGATGCGGCGCAAGGCGCGGCTGGTGGTGGAGGAGCTGTTCCACACCTTCTCCGAGGCGCCCGAACTGATGCCGTCGGAATGGAACGCCTGCGCGGCGCTCGACACCACCGGCCGCGCCCGGGTGGTCGCCGACTACATCGCCGGCATGACCGACCGCTTCGCCCTGCAGGAGCACCGCAAGCTGAGCGACCCGCTGGTCAAGGGCTGACCGGCCCCGGCCTTGCCATGGGGCTCAGCCCTCGGCTTCCTCGCGCAGCGCCTCGAGCGTCAGCCACTCGTCCTCCGCGGCGGCGAGCGCCTTCTGCCGGGCGATCAGCGCCTCGCTCGCCTTGGCGAACTTCGCCGGCTCGCGGGTGAAGAGGCCGGGGTCTGCGAGCAGCGTCTCGAGCTTGCCGATCTCGGCCGTCAGCCGGTCGATCTCGGCCGGGATCTGCCCCAGCCGGTGCGACTGGGTGAAGCTCAGCCGCGCGCGCGCCGGCCCGGCGGGCCGCGGCGCCGCCTGTGCCGCCGGACGCGCCGCCCGGGGCGCCTCCGGCGCGCTGCGCTCGCCGCGCTGGACGCGGTAGTCGGTCCAGCCGCCAGCGTAGACGATCGCCCGCCCGTCGCCCTCCATCGCCACGGTGGTCGTCGCCACCCGGTCGATGAAGTCGCGGTCGTGGCTGACGAGCAGCACCGTGCCGTCGTAGTCGCCGACGATTTCCTCCAGCAGGTCGAGCGTCTCGACGTCGAGGTCGTTCGTCGGCTCGTCGAGAACCAGCAGGTTCGACTCCTTGGCCATCAGCTTCGCGAGCAGCAGCCGCGCCCGCTCGCCGCCCGACAGCGCCGACACCGGACCGCGCGCCTGCGACTCGGCGAAGAGGAAGTCCTTGAGATAGCCGACGACATGCCGCGGCTTGCCCCGCACCATCACCTGATCGTTGCGCCCCGGCGCGTCGCCGGTCAGCGTCTCCCAGAGCGACGCCTCCGGGTCGAGCGCGGCGCGGTTCTGGTCGAAGACCGCCGGGATCAGGTTGGCGCCGAGCCGCACCCGGCCGGTGTCCGGCGACATCTCGCCCGTCAGCATCTTCAGCAGCGTGGTCTTGCCGGCGCCGTTCGGCCCGACCAGCGCCACCCGGTCGCCCCGGGCGATCTTCATCGAGAGGTCGCGCACGATCCCGCGGTCGCCGAATGCCTTTGCCACCCCCTCGGCCTCGACCACCAGCCGCCCGGAGACCGGGCCGGAGTCGAAGGCGAGCGAGGCGGTGCCGGTGCGCTGGATCGCGTCCCGCCGCTCCTGCCGCATGTCGGCGAGGCGGCGGACGCGACCCTGGTTGCGCTTGCGCCGCGCCGAGATGCCCTCGACCGCCCAGCGGCCTTCCGCCTTGATGAGCCGGTCGAGCTTGTGGCGCGCGAGGTCCTCGTCGTCGAACACCTTGTCCCGCCACTCCTCGAAGGCCGCGAAGCCGCGGTCGAGCCGGCGCACCTCGCCACGGTCGACCCAGAGGATCCGGTCGGTCAGGTTCTTCAGGAACGCCCGGTCGTGGCTCACCACCACGAAGGCGGTGCGCGTGGCGGCAAGGTGCGCCTCGAGCCAGGCGATCGCGGTGATGTCGAGATGGTTGGTCGGCTCGTCGAGGAGCAGGAGGTCGGGTTCCGAGGCGATGAGCCGCGCGAGCGCCGCCCGCCGCCGCTCACCGCCCGACGCGCTGGCCGGATCGAGCGTGCCGTCGAGCTTCAGCCCCTCCATGGCGGCCGCGGCACGCCAGTCCTCGCCCTCGGCGAGGTCCGCGGCGACGAACGCCGCAAGGCTCGGGAAACCGGCAAAGTCCGGGTCCTGCGCCATGTAGCCCACGAGCGTCCCGGGCCGCACGAAGCGCTCGCCCGAGTCGGGCTGCACCGAGCCGGCGATCACCTGCATCAGCGTCGACTTGCCCGAGCCATTGCGCCCGACGAGCGCGATCCGCTCGCCCGGATGCACGGCAAGGTCCACCCCGTCGAACAGCGGATCGCCGCCGAAGGTGAGATGAATGTCGGCAAGGGTGAGAAGCGGAGGCTCGGCCATGGCCCCGCGGGTACGGCGCGGGCGCCGGGCCGTCAAGCGCAGGCTCAGGCGATACCGAGAAACACGGCGAGCGAGCGGGTGACTCCGAGCATCACCTCCGCCTCCAGATGCCCGAACGGCTCGCCGAGCCGGTCGCGCTTCACCGAAAGCACCTTGTCCACCATGACCTGCGACGGCTTGCGCAGGCCGTTGCCTGCCGTCGGCTGGATCGTCGGCCGCAGCAGCGGCGCATCCACGAGCGTTCCAGTGAGCAGGAGAACGGCAACGGTGCCCGTCGCATCAAACTGATCCGCCTGGACGATGAGCGCCGGACGGGGCTTGCCGAAGTCGCCCGGGATCGCGACCGTGACGAGATCGCCCCGCCTCACGCCCCCGGCTCGGCGCCCGCGGCGTCAGCGAGCGTTGCATCGAGGAACTCGCCGAGGTCCGGGTCGATCAGGTCGGCCGCCGCGACAACGCCAGCCTGACGCCGGCACTCCTCGGCAAAGCCGGGGTGGCGGGTGTCCGGAACCCAGATCTGCACAGGGCGCAATCCGGCAGCGCGCAGCGCCTCGCGCCGCCTTCGAACGCGCGCGACAACCGTAGCCGACATGCGCGAAACTCCCTGACCGCTTGCGTTACATGTAACGCAGATTCCCGGAGTTGTCGAGGGCTCCGTAGCTCACACCACCGGCGTCGGCAGCGGGTCGCCGGCGAAGAACGCGGCGAGGTTTCTCACCACGAGGTCGCCCATCGCCGCGCGGGTCTTCTCCGTCGCGGAGCCCTGATGCGGCGAGAGCACGACGTTGGGCAGGCCGAGCAGCGCCGCGGGCACGCGCGGCTCGTCGGCGAAGACGTCGAGCGCCGCGCCGCCGAGGCCGCCGGAGACCAGCAGCTCGACCAGTGCCGGCTCGTCGACCAGCGACCCGCGCCCGACGTTGACGAACGCGCCCTGCGGCCCGAGGGCGGTCAGCACCTCGCGCGAGACGATGCCGCGCGTCGCGGCGTTGCCCGGCGCGATCGCCACGAGCCAGTCGACGTCCCGCGCCATGGCGGTGAGGTCGGAATAATAGGCGTAGGGCTCGAACGGCTGCTCGTGCCGGCCGTGGTAGGAGACGCGCATTTTCGAGACCTGCAGGCGCCGGGCGATCTCCTTGCCGATGCGGCCGAGGCCGAGGATGCCGACATGGGCGCCGGTCAGCTCGCCGGTCAGCGCGAAGGTGCCGTCGAGCCACCCGCCCTCGCGGACGAAGGCGTCCGCCTGCGGGATGCGGCGGACCAGCGCGTGCATCAGGCCGACCGCGATCTCGGCCACGGCGTCGTTGAGCACGTCGGGGGTGTTCGACACGCGGATGCCCCGCGCCTTGCAGGCGGCGGTGTCGATCGCATCGTAGCCCACGCCGTAGCTCGCCACCATGGCGAGCTGCGGGAGCGCCGCCATGATCTCCGGGGCGACGCCATAGTGCCCGTCGGTCGCCACCGCACGGATCTCCGGGCCGCGGGCGGCCAGAACGCCGGCCTTGTCCGCGGCGTCCCAGTAGCGATGAACGACATAGGCCGCGGCGAAGGCGGCCTCGACGCGCGGATGCATCGGACAGATCTGCAGGATTTCCGGCTTCATCGCTCCGCTCCCCTGATGGCGGCCCGATGTTGACCACGCGGCAGGCCCCGACACAATGTCCCGATCCGCTTCCCGATCCTGTCGCCACCCGACAGCCGTCCGACCCCCTTCGGACCATCGCCGTCAAACCACCGGCCGCCGACCACGGCGCGGCAGCACTGGACGAGGGGCGCCGGCCCGAGGTTTAACAGCGCGACAACAACGAAAGCGCGGGGAGGCGCTCCATGACCGATACCGGAAAGCCCGTAGTCGGGTTCGTGGGTGTGGGCCTGATGGGCTGGGGAATGGCGAAGAACGCCGTCGAGAAGGGCTATCCGCTGCGCGTGGTTGCGCACCGCAAGCGCGAGGCGGTGGACGATCTGGTGCAGCGGGGCGCGGTCGAATGCCCCAGCCTCGCGGCGATGGCGGCCGAGTGCGACGTCATCGTGCTGTGCGTCACCGGCGCGCCGCAGGTCGAGGCGAGCGTCGCCGAGATCGTGACCACCGCGCGTGCGGGACTGACGATCATCGACTCGTCGACCTCCGAGCCGGACGTGACCGAGCGGCTGGCGCGCGAGCTGGAGGCGCGCGGCATCACCCTGATCGACGCGCCGCTGTCGCGGACGCCGCAGCACACCTGGGACGGCGAGGCGACGACCTATGTCGGTGGCCCGGTGGAGACCGTCGAGAAATGGCGGCCGCTGCTCTCGACCTGGGCGAACGCGGTCATTCCGGTCAACGGCCCCGTGGGGGCGGCACACGCGCTGAAGCTCATCAACAACCTCGTCGCGCTCGGCTATGCGGCGATCTGGGCCGAATGCTACGCCATGGTGCAGAAGGTCGGCGCCGATCCGGCGGTGTTTCGCGAGATCGTCACCAACTCCGGCATGAACTGCGGCAACTTCCAGTCGTTCTCGAAGTACGCGGTGGAGCGCGACGCCGGGGCGCACCGCTTCACGATCGTGAACGGCGCGAAGGATCTCACGTACTACAACCGGCTGGCCAACCGGCATGGCGCCGCGACGCTGATGTCCGACGGCGCGCTGCAGACGCTGAAGCTCGGCGTGGCCATGGGCATGGGCGAGCGCTACATGCCGCAGATCGGCGACATCGTGCTGGCGCTGAACGACCCGGAGGCCGAGCGGTGAGCGCCCGGTTCCAACCATGCGCCTGACCCCGCTCGTTGCCGGGCTGCCCGCCACCATCCCTTTTGTCGGCCCCGAGGCGCAGGAGCGCGCCCTGGGCCGGCCGTTCGTCGCCCGGATCGGCGCGAACGAGAGCGTGTTCGGGCCATCGCCGAAGGCGATCGCCGCGATGGCCGCTGCCGCGTCGGAGGCCTGGAAGTACGCCGACCCGGAGCTTCACGACCTCAAGGCGGCGCTGGCCGCGCACCACGGAGTCAGGCCGCAGGCGATCACCGTGGGCGAGGGGATAGACGGCCTGCTCGGCACCCTCGTGCGGCTGCTCGTTGCGCCCGGCACGCCGGTCGTCACCTCGGCGGGCGCCTACCCGACCTTCAACTACCACGTCGCAGGCTTCGGCGGCGTGCTGCATGCCGTGCCCTACCGGCAGGATCGGGAGGATCCGGAGGCGCTGCTGCTCGCCACGCGCAAGACCGGGGCGCCGCTCGTCTATCTCGCCAACCCTGACAACCCGATGGGCAGCTGGCATCCGGCGCGCACGATCGCCGAGACGATCGGCCGCCTGCCGGGCGACGCGGTGCTCTGCCTCGACGAAGCCTATGCCGACTTCGCGCCCGACGACGCCGTTCCGCCCATCGACCCCGGCGAGCCGCGGGTGATCCGGATGCGGACCTTCTCCAAGGCGCACGGCATGGCCGGCGCCCGCATCGGCTATGCGATCGGCCACCCCGACCTGATCGCGGCGTTCGACCGGGTGCGCAACCACTTCGGCGTCAGCCGGATCGCCGCCGCCGGGGCGCTGGCGGCACTGTCGGATCGCGCCTGGCTCGCCCACGTCCGCGCCGAGGTGGCGGCCGGACGGGACCGGATCGCCGGGATCGCCGAGGCGAACCGCCTCCGCCCCCTGCCCTCGGCCACGAACTTCGTCGCGATCGACTGCGGCCGCGATGGCGGCTTTGCCACCGCCGTGCTGGACGGGCTGGTTCGACGCGGCATCTTCGTGCGCAAGCCCGGCGTCGCGCCGCAGGACCGCTGCATCCGGGTCAGCGTCGGGCGCCCCGCCGATCTCGACGCGTTCGCCGCGGCGCTGCCGGAGGCGCTGGCGTCGGCGAATAAGTCACACGGATAGATTAATGGCGCGCCCGGTGTATTAGCCGTTCCATAGCCCGGTTGTTCCGCTATAACGGCGGCCGTGTCAGCATGGATGGGGAATGAGATCCGCATGACCACGATCCGCCGCCAGCGCAACGTCAAGATTGTCGCGACGCTCGGCCCCGCCTCCGACAGTTACGAGATGATCCGGAACCTCTTCGTCGCCGGTGCCGACGTGTTCCGCCTCAACATGAGCCACGGCACGCACGACGACATCGCCAAGCGGCATCAGATGATCCGCAAGGTCGAGGCCGAGCTGGGCCGTCCCATCGGCATCCTCGCCGACCTCCAGGGGCCGAAGCTGCGCTGCGGCACGTTCGCCAACGGGCCGTACACCCTGACCGAGGGACAGAGCTTCCGCTTCGACCTCGATCCGGCCGAGGGCGACGGCACCCGCGTCTGCCTGCCGCACCCGGAGATCTTCCAGGCGCTGCAGGTCGGGTCCATGCTCTTGGTCAACGACGGCAAGATCCGTGTCCGCGTGACCGAGCGCTCGCCACAGCACGCCGTGACCGAGGTGATGGTCGGCGGCGAGATCTCCAACCGCAAGGGCGTCAACGTCCCCGACGTCGTGCTGCCGCTGGCCGCGCTGTCGGAGAAGGACCGCAAGGATCTGGAGTTCGCCTGCACGATGGGCGTCGACTGGCTGGCGCTGTCGTTCGTGCAGCGGGCGAGCGACGTCTTCGAGGCGCGCGAGCTGGCCGACGGGCGCGCGGCGATCCTGTCCAAGATCGAGAAGCCTGCGGCGGTCAACGCCTTCCAGGAAATCCTCGACGCGTCCGACGGCATCATGGTCGCCCGCGGCGATCTCGGCGTCGAACTGCCGGTCCACAAGGTGCCGCCGATCCAGAAGCGGCTGACCCGCGCCTGCCGGGCGGTGGGCAAGCCGGTGATCGTCGCGACCCAGATGCTGGAAAGCATGATCTCGAGCCCGGTGCCGACCCGCGCGGAGGTGTCCGACGTCGCCACGGCGATCTACGAGGGCGCCGACGCGGTGATGCTTTCGGCCGAGTCCGCTGCCGGCGACTATCCGATCGAAGCGGTGACGACGATGAACAACGTCGCCGAGTCGGTGGAGGGCGACGCCACGTTCCGTCCGGTGATCGAGGCGCAGCGCACCGCCGCCCGCTCCGGCGTGTCCGACGCGATCACCGTCGCGGCGCGCGAGGTGGCCGAGACGACCAAGGTCAAGGCGATCTGCTGCTTCAGCCACTCCGGCACCACCGCGCTGCTCACCGCACGCGAGCGGCCGCGGGTGCCGATCATCGCGCTCACGCCGCTCATCGGCACCGCCCGGCGGCTGGCGCTGAGCTGGGGCCTGCACTGCGCCGTGGTTCCCGAGGTCGACCGCTTCAAGCTCGCGGTGGTCAACGCCGCCCGGATCGCCCGCGAGCACGGCTTTGCCCAGGAGGACGACCGTATCGTCGTCACCGCCGGCATCCCGTTCGGCGTCGCGGGCAGCACCAACATCCTGCGCGTCGCCACGGCCAACGAGCGGGCGATCTACGAGGGCGGCGGCGAGGACTGACCCCTTCGCCCCTGTCGGGGAGAGCCGGGGTCCCGATGAGCACGCACGTTCCGCGCAAGGCGATGACGCCGGCGGCGGTTCTCGCCCGCAAGGGCGGCGAGCCGCTGGTCTGCCTGACGGCGTACACCACGCCGATGGCCCGGCTCGTCGACCCGCACGCCGACGTGATCCTCGTCGGCGACAGCCTCGGCATGGTGATCCACGGCCTGCCGTCGACCGTCGGCGTCACGACGGACATGATGATCCTGCACGGCCAGGCGGTGCGGCGCGGCACCACCGACGCGCTGCTCGTCGTCGACCTGCCGTTCGGTGCCTATGAGGCGGGCCCCGCGCAGGCGTTCGAGACGGCGGCGCGGGTGATGGCCGAGACCGGCTGCGCCGCGGTGAAGCTCGAGGGCGGCGAGACGATGGCGGAGACCATCGCCTTTCTCACCCGGCGCTCGATCCCGGTGATGGCGCACGTCGGCCTGATGCCGCAGCAGGTGAACATGACCGGCGGCTATCGCGTGCAGGGCCGCGGTGCGGACGCCGAGCGGGTGCTGGCCGACGCGCGGGCGGTGGCCGAGGCGGGGGCCTTCTCGGTGGTGCTCGAGAAGATCGCCGAGCCGCTTGCCCGCCGGATCACCGAGACGGTGGCGATCCCCACCATCGGCATCGGCGCGTCGCCCGCCTGCGACGGGCAGATTCTGGTGATCGACGACATGCTCGGCCTGTTCACCGATTTCCGCCCGTCGTTCGTCCGGCGCTATGCCGAGCTCGGCCAGGCGGCTGACGCGGCGATTGCCGCCTATGCCGCCGACGTGCGCGCCCGGGCATTTCCCGCGGCCGAGCACACGTTCGCCGACGCCTGACCCAAGCCCTTGCCAGAGGCCGCCATGCCCGTGCCGACCGTCCGCAGCCGCACAGAGCTTCGCGCTATCGTTGCCGGCTGGAAGGCCGCGGGCGAGACGGTCGGCGTCGTGCCGACCATGGGCGCGCTGCACGCCGGGCACCTGAGCCTGGTCGAGGCGGCGACGGCCGGCAGCGACCGCGTGGTGGTGACGCTGTTCGTCAATCCCCGGCAGTTCAACGACGCCGCCGACCTCGCGGCCTATCCCCGCACCGAGACGGAGGACGCGGCAAAGCTCGCGCCGCTGGCCGTCGACCTCCTCTACGTCCCGGACGGGGATCAGATGTACCCGCCGGGGTTTGCCACGACGATCTCCGTCGCCGGGGTGAGCGAGGGGCTGTGCGGCACGCACCGCCCCGGGCATTTCGACGGGGTGGCGACGGTCGTCGCCAAGCTGCTGCTGCAGACCGGCGCGGATCGCGCCTACTTCGGCGAGAAAGACTGGCAGCAGCTGCAAGTGGTGCGGCGGCTGGTCACTGACCTCGACATCCCCTGCGAGATCGTCGGCCGGCCGACGGTGCGCGAAGCGGACGGGCTGGCGCTGTCCTCGCGCAATCTGCGGCTGACGGCGGCGGAACGCGCGTCGGCGCCGGCACTGGCTCAGGCGCTCGGGGTTGCCGCACGGGCAATCGCCGGCGGCACCGCACCCGCGACCGCACTCGACGCCGCACGCGCCGCGATCCTCGCGGCCGGCTTCCGCGAGGTGGAATATCTGGACCTGCGCCGCGACGCGGACCTCGCCCCGGTGGAAACCGCGGGCGAGCCGGCGCGCCTGCTCGTCGCGGCGTGGCTGGGCGATGTGCGCCTGATCGACAACCTTCCCATCCCGACCGTCGGCTGACGCAAAATCAGCCAGACCGCGAGGGAAAGCATCGGCTGTTCGTGCGTTGCCTCCCCGGAAAACAGGAGGGAGTTCCCCGCATGAGCTATGTCGACGGATTCGTCGTGGCGGTGCCGACCGCGAACCGCGATGCCTATCGCCAGCAGGCCCTGACCGCACGGATGGTGTTCCGGGACCACGGCGCACAGCGTTGTGTCGAATGCTGGGGCGACGATGTGCCGGATGGCAAGGTGACGTCGTTCCCGATGGCCGCGAAGAAGGCAGACGACGAGACGGTGGTCTTCTCATGGATCGGGTGGCCCTCGCGGGCGGCGCGCGATGCCGGCATGGCGGCAGCGATGCAGGACCCGCGGATGCCACAGGACATGAGCGAGATGCCCTTCGACGGCCAGAGGATGATTTTCGGCGGCTTCGCCCCGATCGTCGACATATGAGGCCGTCGCGGTGCCCGGCGGAGAGAGAGCGGCAAAAAAGGCGGCTGGACGCGCCAGCCGCCTAGTCAGTGGTCAGGGAGGAAGCAAACCGGACGCACGGTCTGCGGCGTGAGCCCGCGTGCCGCTAGCGGCACTGGGCAATGATGTGGTCGCCGACCCGCGCCAGCAGGGTATCGAGCGGCGTCATCACCGGGCCGAACCCCGGCCGGCAATGATCGGCGTAAAACTGCGGCAGCGGATAACGACCGTCCGACATCGGGTCGGACATCCGGTCGATCGCATCCTCGATCATCTCCCGCGGCGGCAGCGGCAGGACCAGGTGATCGAGCCGGCTCTGGGTGAACTCGATCGAGGTGATCCGGTCCGGGACGACCGCAACCCCGTCGAGCTGCTCGCGCAGCTCCTGGATCGTCTTGGGCCGCGTGGCCGGCTCGGCGGACCACTGGGCGACGAGGCGCCCCATCTCGATATAGTCGGCCACTTCGATCCTCGGAATCGCCGGGCGGGCCGGTGCGTTTGTGTCAAGCATCTCGAAGCCTCCAGATACAACGCTATGGGGATGGGCAGCGGCCGAGTCGGGCTGATCGGCCGCGTCGAGTGCATGCAGCCTCGCGCCTTCGGCAAAGCGGTAGTGGCCTTGCAGGAACCGGACCACGGCAGCCATGCTGGCCGGCGCGCCATCGCGAAACACCAGCGCGCGCGCCGCGTCGGCGGCGGCATCCAGCGGGTCCGGCCCGAGGGCGGCGGCAAGGGTCTCGCCCATGATGACCGAGCCGAGCGTGCCGAGCGACTTGCCGTCCGCGTCCGCCTCGGCCTCGAGCATGAGGAACAGCGTCAGCGGCGGATCCTGCGACAGGCGCTCGACCGCGGCCGGCGGGAGACCGGCATCGGCGAGCCAGCGGGTGAGGGCCGCCTGCCATCGGCCGTCCTCACCGAACCGGCCGGTGAAGAGCCCGGGTGTCGCGGCGTCGGCACGATGCAGCAGCGAGCCGACCGAGCGGACCTCGCCCGTCGTGCAGGCGAGAAGGTCGCGCAGCACCAGCGTGCCGGCGTCGCCGCCGGGCAGCGTGCCCGTCGCGAACGGCCGCGCGACATGCGGGCCCAGCGCGCGGGCGCGCTGCGGCTCGCGGTCGCCGACGGCGAAGAAGCCGGAGAAGTCCACCAGCCAGTCCTCGGTGAGCGGCATCTCGAACGGGCGCCCGGTACTGGTGTGCCGCAGGAGCGTGCGCAGCCCGGCCACCTGTGTCTGGGTGTTCAGCGTGTAGATCTCGCGCACGAGCCCGTGGCCGAGCCGGCCGACGCCGGCGGTGAACTCGACCGGCACACGGTGCAACCCGGCGGCGGCGACCGGCCGGGCATAGCGCTCGCGAAGCGCCGGCAGCAGCCAGCTGCCCAGCACATCCCGCCGCACGACGTCCCGATAGATCCCGCAGGTCACGCGCCGGGCCAGCTCGAACGCCAGTTCCGGCCGGCGCGTTTCCGAGAGCGTGGCCGCGACGGCGTTGTGCAGCAGGGCCCAGAGCACCTGCACCTGCGCGAGGAGCAGGTTCGAGTCCGAGGCGCTGTCGGGGACGAGCACCTCGCTGCGGCTCTCCACCGGGCGGGCATCGAGGTTGGGGCAGGCCGCGCGCGGCAGGTCGCGGGTGGCGCCCCACGCCGGTGACGAGGCCGTCGGCCGGGTCCGCCCGATGCGCAGCAGATGCCGGCCCACGCCGGCCTGGAACGGCACCTGATAGCAGCAGGCGCTGTGCTTCGGGCCGTCGCCGTAGAGCACGCCGAGATCGAGCAACGGCCCGCCGGCCGCGGCCTCGCGCGTCGGAAAGTCGAGGTCGAGCACGACGAGCTGGGTGAGATAGGTGACGCCGGCCGGAATGTCGGACTTCGCCCCCGGGCGCCGGGTGGCACCAATCCGCGCGGCGATCGCGGCCAGCTCGGCCGCGCCGTCTGCCGACCTCGGATCGAGACCCGCGAACCGCTCCGACGGCTGCGCCGCCCCGAAGAGATTCGGCAGGATCGGATCGGCGACAGACAGTTCGGGCATGGGCTCATCTCGACCTGGATGCGTTCCCGAAAGGGCGAGAACATCCCGTCGCATTCCGCGATGAGCACTGTCGTAGAGGGCGGGGCGCCCGGCAAACGTGAGAAAATCGTAAATCGTCTGACGCGTGCCGAAAAAAATGGACGCGGATGACTTGGGATTGCGTTTCGCCGAGTCCGCGGCCATACCCAAGAAAGTTTATATTGTGATTTACAGCCCCAGGAGGAGCGAATGGGGATCAGACAGCTCGCTCGGGAGCTGCAGCTGTCCATTGGGACAGTCTCAAGAGCGCTCAACGACCGGCCGGACGTGAATCCGGAGACCCGGGCCCGGGTCAAGGCCGCGGCAGCCCGGAGCGGCTATGTGCCGAATCAGTCCGGCCGCAGCCTGCGAAGTGGCCGCACCGGCATCGTCGCCGCGGTCATCCCCTCGCAGGCAGGGCCCGAGGGCTGCGATCCCGGCCTTTTCGTCGTGCTGGAGGGCCTGCGCCGCAGCCTTCAGCAGCGCGGGCTTGACCTGATCCTGCTGTTCCGCGGGGCCGACGAGGACCCGCTCCAGCACCTCCAGCGCATCGTCCAGCGGCGGATCGCCGACTCCGTCGTCATCATCCAGACGATCCCCGGCGACGCGCGGATTGCCTTCCTGAAGGCGACGGGAGTGGAGTACGTCGCCTTCGGGCGCAGCGCCGGGATCGACGGCTATTCCTTCGTGGATTTCGATTTCGAGGCGATGGCGGTCGACGCGGCCCGGCGCTTCGTGGCCGACGGCCATCGCCGGCTGGGCGTGGCGACGGCCGAGGATCTGCTTAACTATCAGGCCCTTCTCATCGCCGCCTTCCAGGCCGAGGTGATCCGCCTCGGCCTGCCGCCGGAAACCGTGCGCCTGATCCCGATGGCGAACGGCGAGCCGACCGCCGAGGCGCGCGCCCTGATGGCGGGGCCGCGGGCACCGACGGCCTATGTCGCCACCCACGAAAGCCTTGCGATGTCGCTCTACCGAGAGCTGACGCGATTGGGGCACCGCGTGGGCGACGACGTGGCGGTGCTCTGCACCTTCCCGCCGTTTGAAGCGCGCTGGCTGGTGCCGGCGCTCACGTACTACGACAGCGACCTGAACGACGTGGGGCGCGAGCTGGCGCTGCGGCTGATTGCCCAGGCGAACGGCGATGGCGAGGACCTTGCGTCCCGGCTGATGCCCCTGCGGTTCACGCCGCGCCAGAGCCATGGCCGGGCCGCCTCGCGCCTGCGCGCCTGAACGCCGCGGCCGTCCCGCACGGGCCATCGGGCCCGTCCGGGGCGGCCGCACGCATCACTCGCGAAAGCTGCGACTCGCCTTGATCTGCTCCCAGGCCCAGACGACTTCCGCGAGGCGTGCCTCGTCGTCGCGGCGGCCGCCGTTCATGTCGGGGTGCAGATCCTTGACCAGCGCCTTGTACTGCTGGCGGATCTCGGTCTTGCTCTGGGTATCCTGCGCGTCGAGGATCTCGAGCGCGCGACGTTCGGTCGGTGGCAGGCGCCGCTGCTGCGGCCGGGTGCGGTCCCCGGGGTTCAGCGTCGCCTTCTCGCCGAGCAGCTCCATCGGATCGGTATAGCCGAACCGCTCCCACGCGCGGCCGTCGGAATGCGGATGCGCCGGGCCGCGGTCGCCGAACGGCTGCGTGGCGCGCCCCCAGAGCCGATCCTCCTCGACCCGCTGCGCCAGCTCGTCTTCCGGCAGCGTCTCGAAGAAGTTCCACTTGAGATTGTACTCGCGCACGTGGTCCAGGCAGAACCAGTGGAAATCGTCGAGATTGTCGGGCGACTTGGGGGCGCGGAACTTGCCCGGCTTGGCGCAGCCCGGCTTCTCGCACTGCCGCCCCGTCGACTCCACGCCCGCCGGGCCGCCCCGGCTGCGCGAACGCCGTTTCTTGTCAGCACTGACTGACATGTCGAGGTTGAACGGGTTGCGGCGATCGGCTGTCAAGGCGAGACCTCAGTGTACTGTCGAGCGATTCGGCCGGGGCGACGCGGGTCCGGCCGACTCGGAGGGCATGAGCTTAAACCATGGCGGGCGCCCCCCAAAAGCCCGTCCGGAAGCGAGGAGAGGGACATGACGGAAACCGTGGCCGAAACCATGCGGGCGAAGCTGCTGGCGGCGTTCGATCCCCAACATCTCGAGGTCATCGACGAGAGCGAGGCCCATCGCGGCCACGGCGGCTGGCGCGAGGGCGGCGCGACGCACTTTCGCGTGGTGATGCGGGCCAGCGCGCTCGCCGGCCTCGGCCGGATCGAGCGCAGCCGGGCCGTGCACCGGGCGCTGGCCGCCGAGCTTGCCGGCGGCGTGCACGCGCTGGCCCTCGACCTCTCGGCCTGAGTGTCCCCCCGGCGCAGGGGCCGGGGACGTCTGGCTCAGGACGGGTCGGCCGGCCCGAGCCGGGGCCCGGGGCGCACCGGCGACATGTCGTCCCCGTCGTCGAGCCGCGGCTCCATCCGCGCCGGCTGGTGGCGCAGGGTCGACTGCAGGCGGTCGACCACGACGCGCTCCACCGCCCTGTCGACAGCGGGCCGCTCGCGGCCACCCACCACCAGCTCGGGCTCGCGCGTCGGCTCGTGCCCCGAGCCGACGGCGGCGAGCCGGGGGCCCAGCGCCTCACGCGGGCGACGGAACACCATCACCACCTGATCCGTCGTGGCACCGCGGCGGAACCACCCGGCCGGCCCCTCGGCAACGAGCGACTCGGTGCGCACGTATTCCCAGCCCTGGCGCGCAACCTCGTTGATCGCCTCGCCCAGCGTCTGGGCGAACAGCTCGTCCGCCCCCTTCACGCCCTTGATCTTCCGGGCCCGGCGCGGCGCCGGGACCACCTTGTAGTCGTAGCTCGTCATGCCGTCCTCCCCGGGGATCCCGCGTCGCGTCAGTCGAGGCCGAGCCGGGCGCGCACCAGCGCATTGACCGTCTTCGGATTGGCCTTGCCGCCCGTCACCTTCATCACCTGCCCGACGAACCAGCCGGCCATCGAGGGCTTTTCCAGCGCCTGCGCGGCCTTCTCGGGGTTGGCCGAGACCACCTCGTCGACCGCCGCCTCGATCGCGCCGGTGTCCGTCACCTGCTTCAGGCCCCGCTCGGCGACGATTGTCGCCGGATCGCCCCCCTCGGTCCAGAGGATCTCGAAGACATCCTTACCGATCTTGCCGGAGATCTCGTCGGACGCCACCAGGTCGATCAGCCCGCCGAGCTGGCCTGCCGCCACCGGGCTCGCGTCGATGCCGAGCCCCTCCTTGTTGAGCCGGCCGAACAGCTCGTTGATGACCCAGTTCGCCGCCTGCTTGCCGTCGCGCCCCGCCGCAACCGCCTCGAAATAGTCGGCGCTCGCCGTCTCGGCGGTCAGCACGCCCGCGTCGTACTCGGTCATGCCATAGTCGGCGACGAAGCGCGCCTTCTTCGCGTCGGGCAGCTCCGGCAGGCCGGCACCGATCGCGTCGATCCAGCCCTGCTCCAGCTCCAGCGGCAGCAGGTCGGGGTCGGGGAAATAGCGGTAGTCGTGCGCCTCTTCCTTCGACCGCATCGAGCGGGTCTCGCCCTTGTTCGGGTCGTAGAGCCGGGTCTCCTGCTCCACCGCTCCGCCGTCCTCGAGGATGGCGATCTGCCGGCGCGCCTCGTACTCGATCGCCGCCTGGATGAAGCGCATCGAGTTCATGTTCTTGATCTCGCAGCGCGTTCCGAGCGTGTCCGAGCCCACGGGCCGCACGCTGACGTTGACGTCGGCGCGCAGGCTGCCCTCCTGCATGTTGCCGTCGCAGGTGCCGAGATAGCGCAGGATCTGGCGCAGCTTGCGCACGTACTCCGCCGCCTCTTCCGGCCCGCGGATGTCGGGCTTCGAGACGATCTCCATCAGCGCCACGCCGCTGCGGTTCAGGTCGACGCACGACAGCTCCGGGTCGAGGTCATGCACCGACTTGCCGGCGTCCTGCTCCAGATGGATGCGCTCGACCCGCACGCGCCGCGCGATGCCCGGCTTCATGTCGACGAGAACCTCGCCCTCGCCGACGATCGGGTGGTAGAGTTGGCTGATCTGATAGCCCTGCGGCAGGTCGGGGTAGAAGTAGTTCTTCCGGTCGAACCGCGAGAACGGGTTGATCTTCGCCCTCAGCCCCAGCCCGGTCCGGACGGCCTGCTCGACGCAGAAGCCGTTGATGACCGGCAGCATCCCGGGCATCGCCGCGTCGACGAGACTGACGTGACTGTTCGGCGCGCCGCCGAATGCGGTCGAGGCGCCCGAGAACAGCTTGGCCTTGGAGAGGACCTGCGCATGGACCTCCATGCCGATCACGATCTCCCAGTCGCCCTTGGCGCCGGCGATGATCTTCGGTTCGGGCTCGGAATAGGCAAGCTCGGCCATGCGGGGTCCTCGGATCTGGAGCCGGGCCGTCTTACGCCGCGCCCCCGGCACGGGCAAGCCGGAGAGCGACCCGCCGCGTGACGCCACTGGCACCAAGGTATGCGCCGCGACATACGTTCGGATACATTGAACTGGCGGCCGGGAGGACAATATTAATGACAACTTACAATGGCGGGCGTTTCCCGGATTCTCTTACGGGAGGATCCAGCGACGACGTGATGAGCGGCCGTGGTGGCAATGACACGCTGCAAGGGTACGGCGGCGCCGACCTGCTGCACGGCGGGACGGGAAACGACTCACTCTACTCGTACTATTCCTACGGCTACGACGAGGGCGCCCGGGACACGCTTTACGGCGAGGGCGGCAACGACCTCCTCGACGTCTCGACGGATGACCTCGCCTACGGCGGTGTCGGCAACGACACGATCATCGCCAGCGACGACAACCCGTTCGTCCTGAACGGCGGCTCCGGCACCGATACCCTCAGGCTCGACGGCGACATCTCCGGCAGCCGGGTCGGCGGGTTCGAACGGCTGGAGGGGTCGACGTCAACCTCGGCTCCGACACGCTCGTGCGCGGCAACACGGACTCCGACGCGGCCTTCGAGATCGCCATCCTCCTGCGCGATGGCGGCCGGAGCGCGTCGGTGTATTCGGACGCCGACGTCGTGCTCTGACGACCGCGGTCAGTCCTGCGCGCCAGCCGCGAGGCCGGCGCGCACCAGCGCCTCGAGCGCATCGAGGTCGTCGGCATCGAAACCGCCGACGCCCTGCATCCAGATCCCTGCCGCGCGCAGCCCGTCCGGCAGCGCCCGGCAGGTGACGACGCGCCCCGTCCGCTCCTGCGCCAGCAGACCGGCGCGGGCCAGCACCTGCAGGTGCTTCGAGATCGCGGCGAGAGACATCTCGTGTGGCTCCGCCAGCTCGCCCACCGTCCGGTCGCCCGCCATCAGCGCCGCGAGGATCGCGCGGCGCGTCGGGTCGGCGAGAGCGGCGAAGACCAGGTCGAGATCGGCAGCCATGGCGCATCCTGCTGATGCCGAACGAGAAATTCAACCGTTTGGTTGAGGATCGGAATCCGGCGCCGCGACGGCCGAACGCTGCGAAAAACCCTTCCGGCCAAGGCAGCGCCTTTCACAAATCCATTACATATCAATTATTTACGAGATGCCTCGCCCGATCACGCCCGCTTGACAGCCCGCTCCGCTTTCCGTTACCACCTCGCAGGGCAACAGCCAGCCCGGGGGGACGATCGGGCCATGGCAGAAGACCCGTTCGACGAGCGCCTGAAGCGCCTCGAAGAACGGATTGCCGCGGCGAAGGCGACCCGGGAGGGGCCGCCGGCGAAGGGACACGGGGAATATACCCAAGGCTCGCTCGCCTGGCGGATGGTGACGGAACTGGTGGCCGGCATGGCCCTCGGACTCGGCATCGGCTACGCGATCGACTGGGCGGCCGGCACCATGCCGATCTTCCTCGTGGTGTTCGCGCTGCTGGGGTTCGCGGCGGGGGTCAAGACGATGATGCGGACCGCCGCCGAGGTGCGCGAAGGCCGCGGCGAGGCGGCGCTGCACCGGACGGCCGCGACCGCGGCACGCAACGACAAGCGGGATCCAAGCGATCCCGACGAGGAGTGAGAGGGCGATGGCGGAAGAAGCGGGCGGCAGCGGGTTCAACATCCACCCGATGGAGCAGTTCGAGGTTCACTCGCTGTTCGGCGGGCATTCCGTCCACTGGTTCACCCCGACCAACGCGACGCTCTGGATGGCGCTGACGGTCGTCGCGGCGAGCGCGCTGATGCTCGTCGGCTCCCGCGGACGGGCGCTCGTGCCCACCCGGGCGCAGTCGATGGCCGAGGCGACCTACGGCTTCGTCCACAAGATGATCACCGACGTCGCGGGCAAGGAAGGCGCCAAGTACTTCCCCTACGTGATGACGCTGTTCCTGTTCATCCTGTTCTCGAACCTGCTCGCGCTCATTCCCGGCAGCTTCGCGGCGACCTCGCACATCGCGGTGACGGCGATCCTCGCGCTCGCGGTCTTCATCACCGTGACGGTGATCGGCTTCGTGAAGCACGGCGCGCACTTCCTGAACCTGTTCTGGGTGTCGAGCGCGCCGACCGTGGCGCTCCGCATCGTGCTCGCGGTGATCGAGGTCATCTCGTACTTCGTCCGCCCGCTCAGCCACTCCGTCCGACTTGCCGGCAACATGATGGCGGGCCACGCGGTGCTGAAGGTGTTCGCGGGCTTTGCCGGCGCGCTCGGCGCGGCGGCGTTCATCCCGATCCTCGCGATCACGGCGATGTACGGGCTTGAGCTGATGGTGGCGGTGATCCAGGCCTACGTCTTCGCGATCCTGACCTGCGTCTACCTCAACGACGCGCTGCACCCGGGCCACTGACACCCGGGGGCACGCCCCGACGGAATCCTTCTTCCAAAGACCCCTAAAAGGAGAAAGAACATGGAAGGCAATATCGCGGACATGGGCCAGTTCATCGGCGCGGGCCTCGCCTGCGTCGGCATGGGCGGCGCCGGCATCGGCGTGGGCCTCGTGGCTGGCAACTTCCTGTCGGGCGCGCTGCGCAACCCGGCCGCTGCCGGCGAGCAGACCGCCACGCTCTTCATCGGCATCGCCTTCGCCGAAGCGCTCGGCATCTTCTCGTTCCTCGTCGCGCTGCTGCTGATGTTCGCGGTCTGATCCGCGAACTTTGACGCAACGCCGCGGGCCGATCCGGGCCCGCTCGAGGACGGAGTGAGACATGGCGACCGATCAATCCGAAACGGGCAACGCCGTAATCGTGATCGCGCAGGCCGAGACCGGGCACGTCGAGGTGGCCCCGGCCACCGGCGAGCACGCGGCCGAGCACGCGACGGGTGCCCACACGGAGACGCTCGGGGAAGCGAACATGGAACATGCCGAATCCGGCATGCCCCAGCTCGATCCCGGGATTTATCCGAACCTGATCTTCTGGCTGATCGTCGCAATCGTCGCGCTCTACTTCGTGCTGACGCGCGTCGCCCTGCCCCGCATCGGCACGGTGATCGCCGAGCGCAACGACGCCATCGCCAACGACATCGAGGCGGCGGCGGCGCTGAAGCGCCGGGCCGAGGAGGCCGAGGCCGCCTATACCAAGTCGCTGGCCGAGGCCCGCGACGAGGCGCACCGGATCGCGGCCGAGACCAAGGCCGGGATCGACAAGGAGCTCGCCGCGCTGACCGCCTCGGCCGATGCCGAGATCGCGGCGAAGGCCGGCGAGTCGGAGAAGCGCATCGCCGAGATCCGCGACAACGCCGCGAAGAGCGTTGAGCAGGTCGCGCGTGACACCACCGGCGAGATCGTTCGCGCACTGCTGCCCTCGGCCGACGATGCGGCCGCGGTCGACGCCGCCATCGCCAACCGGCTGAAGGGCTGACGCCATGGGCTTTCTCAACAACACCGAGATCGTCGTCGCCATCGGCTTCGTCATCTTCATCGGCGTCCTGCTCTACGTGGGCGTGCCGGCGATGGTGACGAAGAAGCTCGACGAGCGGGCCACGCGCATCAAGCAGGAACTCGACGAGGCCCGCGCCCTGCGCGACGAGGCGCAGTCGCTGCTCGCCACCTACGAGCGCCGCCAGAAGGAGGTGAGCGCCCAGGCCGAGGAGATCGTCTCCGCCGCCCGTCTCGAGGCCGAAAAGGCCGCCGAGACGGCGAAGGAGGAGATCCGCCGCTCCGTCGCCCGCCGGATGCACACGGCGACCGAACAGATCGAGGCGGCCGAGCACGCCGCGATCCGCCAGATCAAGGACCGCGCCGTCGCCGTCGCCATCGCCGCCGCCGGCGACGTGCTGAAGCAGCGGATGCAGCCCGGCGATGTCGACAAGCTGATCGACTCGGCGATCGGCGAGGTCGGGACGAAGCTGCACTGATCCACCGGGCGACCGGGAGCGTGAGAGGCCGCCTGCGGGCGGCCTTTTTCGTTGGTCGCCCGATTGCCCCTGGCACCGCGCTCGGGCTAGACCTGAGGCGACGTCGCCAATGCCACAGACGGAGCCACCCATGGCCGCACCAGCCCCAGAGACGATCGAAGTCACCCAGAGCCGCGTCGCCTGCGACGGCAGTGGCGGCGCCAGCGGCCATCCGCGCGTCTGGCTGCAGATCGACCCGGAAAAGGGATATGTGGAGTGCGGCTATTGCGACCGCCGCTATGTGCTGAAGCCCGGGGCGGCTTCCGGCGAGCACTGAGCCCGCTGCAACGCCTGACGGCGCCCGCGGGTGCGGGCGCCGCCGGCCGTCAGGTCACTTCGTCAGGCTGTCCTGGCAGGCACGCAGCGATGCGATGGCCGGATCGACGTCGTCGAGCGGCACGATCACCCGGTGATCCTTGTCGTAGGTGACGGTCATCGCGTCGTAGTTGCCGAGGCTGTAGATGAAGTCGGTGTTGTCGACCGGCACCACGGCGCCGCCGAAGCCCGCCTGGTTCTGCCCGGTGAAGGTGCCCTTGAACACCCGCTCGCCAACCTTGAAGGTCGCCGGGATCGACTGCCCCGGCTTGATGCCCTCGTAGCCCTGCACGTAGATCGCGAGATATCCCGAGGGCGGCGTCGAGGTGGCGTTGATGCCCATCCGAACCTGGGAGTTCGGGTTCACGAACTGCCGCGTGGCGACGCAGCCCGGCCCCGACTCGCCATTCTTGGTGATGAC
This sequence comes from Amaricoccus sp., assembly GCF_047602525.1. GTDB lineage: Bacteria > Pseudomonadota > Alphaproteobacteria > Rhodobacterales > Rhodobacteraceae > Amaricoccus. The sequence continues at coordinate 3,319,372 of NZ_JASGHB010000001.1, read as the reverse complement.
CCAGTTGCCGACCGTCTCGGGCTTGGCGAACCGGTCCATCGCGGCGCAGGCGCCGAGCGCCAGCGCGCCGGCGAGAAGCAGCGTCATCGTTCTCATGGTCGTCCCCTGTTCCTGCTTGGCCGGCTCCAAGGCCGTGCCGGTTGGACGCATCCGCATCGGTGCGCCGTCCCCTGCCATAGCAACTCAAGGGTGTGTCGATCAAGATTCCGTTCCCTGACGCAACCCGGGAGAATCGCAGGTATTCCGCCGCGGCTGGACGGTGCCGAGGCGGGACGGCGCGGTCGGGCCGGCTCCCGCCGGGCATTGCCCCCCCTCCGCCACATCGCTAGACCCGGCAAGAGAACGAGCAGGGGGAGCGGCCGATGCGCGGCGGGCAGACGAGCGGAGGCCGGGCGTGAGCTTCGCCAAGGGCAGCCACCTGCACCTGATCGACGGCTCGGGTTTCATCTTCCGCGCCTACCACGCCCTGCCGCCGCTGACGCGCAAGTCGGACGGCCTGCCGATCGGCGCGGTCGCGGGCTTCTGCAACATGATCTGGAAGATGCTGCAGGAGACCCGGGGCGACGATGCGCCGACCCATGTGGCGGTGATCTTCGACAAGTCGGAGCAGACGTTCCGCAAGGAGATCTATCCGGCCTACAAGGCGCAGCGCCCCGATCCGCCGGACGACCTGAAGCCGCAGTTCCGCCTGATCCGCGAAGCGACGCGCGCCTTCAACCTGCCCTGCATCGAGATGGACGGCTTCGAGGCCGACGACATCATCGCGACCTATGCCACCCGCGCCGCGGCGGCCGGCGGGCGCGTCACCATCGTCTCGGCCGACAAGGACCTGATGCAGCTGGTCGGCCCCGGCATCGAGATGTTCGACACGCTGAAGAACCGCCCGATCGGCCCGGACGAGGTGGTGGAGAAGTTCGGCGTCGCGCCAGACCGGGTGATCGACGTGCAGGCGCTCGCAGGCGACTCGGTCGACAACGTGCCCGGTGCGCCCGGCATCGGCATCAAGACCGCGGCGCAGCTGATCGGCGAGTATGGCGATCTCGACACGCTGCTGGCGCGGGCGGAGGAGATCAAGCAGCCGAAGCGGCGCGCCACCCTCATCGACTTCGCCGAGCAGATCCGCATCTCGCGCGATCTGGTGACGCTGCGCCGCGACGTCGACGTGCCCGACGCCATCGAGACGCTGGAGGTGCGCGAGCCCGAGGCGGCGCGGCTGCTCGACTTCCTCGCGGTGATGGAGTTCCGCACCCTCGCCACCCGGGTGGCGCAGAAGCTCAAGGTCGAGGCGCCGGTGATCGGCGACACCGCCGGTCTTGCCTCGCCCGCGCCGGACGCGCGCAGTCCCGCTGCCGTCGAACCGCCGCCGGTTCCGCCGATCGACCGCGCCGCTTACGTCGTGCTGCGCGACGAGGCGGCGCTTGAGGCCTGGCTCGCGCGGGTTCACACGCGCGGCGTCCTCGCGCTCTCCGTCGAGGGCACCGCGGACGAGGTGACGGGCGACATCGCCGGCATCGCTCTCGCGATCGGCCCCGGCGCCGCCGCCTACCTGCCGCTCGGCCACGTCAGCGAGGCGGGCACCCTCTTCGCCGCAGAGGGCCAGTTGCCGCCCGGCCTCGCGCTCGCCCGGCTGAAGCCGCTGCTCGAGGATCCCGCGATCCTCAAGATCGGCCACGACGTGAAGCGCGCGGTGAAGCTGCTCGCCCGGCAGGGGATCGCGCTGGCGTCCGTCGACGACACCATGCTCCTCTCCTACGCGCTGCACGCCGGCCTGCATGGCCACGGCCGCGACACGCTGGCGGAGGAAATCCTCTCGCACCAGCCGCTCGCCCGCAAGGCGCTGCTCGGCGGCGGCCGGGCCGCGCTCACCTTCCGCGAGACCCCGATCGCCGACGCCGCCACCCATGCCTGCGAAGACGCCGAGATCACCTGGCGCCTCTGGGACGCGCTGAAGCCGAAGCTGCCGTTCGCCCGCGTGACCCGCGTCTACGAGACGATGGAGCGGCCGCTCGTGCCCGTGCTGGCCGAGATGGAGCGCGCCGGCATCCGCGTCGACCGCGCCCGCCTGTCGCGCCTTTCGGGCGACTTCGCCCAGCGGATGGCCGCGCTCGAGTCCGAGATCCACGGCCTCGCCGGCGCGCCGTTCAACATCGGCTCGCCGAAGCAGCTTGGTGAGGTGCTGTTCGACCAGATGAGCCTCGCCGGCGGCAAGCGCGGCAAGACCGGCGCCTACGGCACCGGCGCCGACGTGCTGGAGGAGCTGGCGGCGCAGGGCCACGACCTGCCCGCCCGCGTGCTCGACTGGCGCGCGCTGTCGAAGCTGAAGTCCACCTACACCGACACCCTGCAGGACGCGATCAACCGCGAGACCGGCCGGGTGCATACCTCCTACCAGATTGCCGGGGCCGCAACCGGACGGCTGGCCTCGACCGAGCCCAACCTGCAGAACATACCCGTGCGCACCGACGAGGGCCGGCAGATCCGCGAGGCGTTCGTGCCCGAGGCCGGCAACGTGCTGCTGTCGCTCGACTACAGCCAGATCGAGCTGCGCATCCTCGCGCACATGGCCGACATCGGTGCCCTGAAGCAGGCGTTTCTCGACGGTCTCGACATCCACGCGATGACCGCCTCCGAGATGTTCGGCGTGCCGATCGAGGGGATGCCCTCGCACATCCGCCGTCAGGCGAAGGCGATCAACTTCGGGGTGATCTACGGCATTTCCGCCTTCGGCCTGTCGAACAACCTGCGCATCCCGCGCGCCGATGCCCAGCGCTTCATCGACACCTATTTCGAGCGCTTCCCCGGCATCCGCGAGTACATGAACCGCACGGTGGCCTTCGCCAAGGCGCACGGCCATGTGGAGACGCTGTTCGGGCGGCGCATCCATACGCCCGAGATCAATGCGAAGGGTCCGCACGCCGGCTTCGCCTCGCGGGCCGCGATCAACGCGCCGATCCAGGGCTCGGCGGCCGACATCATCCGCCGCGCGATGATCCGGGTGCCCGACGCGATTTCCCGCCTGCCCGCCCGGATGCTGCTGCAGGTCCACGACGAGCTGTTGTTCGAGGTCGCGGAGGACGCCGCGGCCGAGACCGCCGAGGCGGTCCGCGCGGTCATGGCCGAGGCGGCGCTGCCGGCGGTCGCGCTCGACGTGCCGCTGGTGGTGGATGCCGGCTGGGGCGAGAGCTGGGCCGCCGCCCACTGACACCGATCGCATGCGGATGAGCTGACGCCCGGAGCCGCGCGCTCCGGGCGTCGCCGTGTCTGTGCCTGTGCGCGCAAAATCTTGCGCAATCGTTTTGATGCTGCTAGCTCTCCTCCCGAGGCAGCGTGGACTGCCAGCCGGGGAATGAAACGATGGGGCGCAGGGCCGGTTTCTGGCGTGATCTGCCATGGTGACGATCACCGAGGTGGCCGCGGCTGCGGGCGCGTCGACGTCGACCGTTTCCCATGTCCTGAACGGCACCCGGCGCGTCGCTCCCGCGACGGCGGAGCGGGTGGAGGCGGCGATCCGCGCCGCCGGCTATGCACCGAACATGCTCGCCCGCGCGCTCAAGGTCGCCTCGACCAACGCCGTGGGGCTCGCCATCTCGACTATCGCCACCCCCTATTTCGCGACATCGTGTGTGCCATCGAGGCGCAGTGCGCCAAGGCCGGCCTGATGGTGCTGCTCGCCGACACCCAGGACGATCCCGGGCAGGGGCCGGGCTGGTCGTCCGGCCGCACGCGCTCGGCGGAGGACGCCGAGGCGGTGCTCGCCCGCCTGCTCGACGCGCCGGAGCCGCCGACGGCGCTGGTCGCGGGCAACAACCTCGTCACCGTCACCGCAATGCGCGCCGCGCGCGCGAGCTAGCCGTGCCGGCAGACCTGTCGCTGGTCGGCGTCGATGATTTCGAGTGGGCCGACTGCTTCGAGCCGCGGCTGACACTGGTGGCGCAACCTTGCGCCGAGCTTGGCCGGCAGGCCGCGTCGCTCCTGATGGAGCGCATCCGCGAGCCCCACGGGCCGCGACGCCACGTCCAGCTGGCGGCGGAAGTGAAATTGCGTGATTCGGTGGGGAGACCGCGATGACGGCACCGCTCCTGACGATGCAGGGCGTGACGAAACGCTTCGGGGGCGTGCAGGCGCTGCGCGGCGTCGACTTCGACCTGCGCGCTGGCGAGATCCATGCGCTGCTCGGCGAGAACGGCGCGGGAAAGTCGACGCTGATGGGCGTCCTCTCCGGTGTCCACGCCCCCGACGAGGGCACGGTCTCGATCGACGGCAGGCCCGTGCGCTTCGGCAGTCCGCGCGATGCGCAGGGCGCGGGCATCGCGACGATCTTCCAGGAACTCGACCTCGCCCCCGGCCTCGACGTGACGGCGAACCTGTTCCTCGGGCGGGAGCTGACCTCGGGCGGCTTCCTCAGCTTCGGCGCCATGCGGGCCGAGGCGCAGCGGCGCCTCGCGGCGCTCGAGATGGCGCTCGACGCCGACACCCGGGTCGCCGACCTCTCCATCGGCCAGCGGCAGGTCGTGGCCATCGTCAAGGCGCTGTCCTACGCCGACCGCGTGCTCATCATGGACGAGCCCACCGCGGCGCTCACAACCGGCGAGGTGGAGCGGCTGTTCGGGATCATGCGGCGGCTTGCCGCGAAGGGCGTCGGGATCGTCTACATCTCGCACCGCCTCGAGGAGGTGCCGCAGATCGCCGACCGGGTGACGGTGATGCGCGACGGGCGGGTGGTCGGAACGCTGCCCGCCGATGCGCCGCAGGGCGAGCTGGTGCGGCTGCTGGTCGGGCGGCCGCTCGACGAGCTGTTCCCGCCCCGGGCCGCCACCACCGGCAAGCGCCTGCTCCGCCTCGCCGGCGCCGCCTACCAGCCGAAACGCCCGCGCGCCGGCTGGCAGGCGCCGGAGGACGTGACGCTCGACGTCCACGCCGGCGAGATCGTCGGGCTTGCCGGGGTCATGGGTGCGGGTCGCACCGAGCTGCTCTCCGCGCTCTTCGGCGCCGGGCCCGCCGGCCGCTGGCGCGGCACGGTCGAGGTCGACGGCAGGCCCGCCGATCTCTCCTCGATCCGCGCCGCCCGCCGCGCCGGCCTCGCCTTCGTCACCGACGACCGCCGCGGCACCGGCCTGATGCTGCGCATGGCGGTGGCGAAGAACCTCGTCATGTCGATCCTGCGCCGGATATCTCCCTCCGGCCTCATGTCGCCCGGGCGGGAGGTGGCGGCGGTGCAACGCTCCTACGGGCAGTTCGACATCCGCCCGAAGAACCCCGCCATCCCCGTCGGCGCGCTCTCCGGCGGCAACCAGCAGAAGGTGGTGCTGGCCAAGGAGGTGCTGGACGAACCGCGGCTCCTGCTCCTCGACGAGCCGACGCGGGGCGTCGACGTGGGCGCCAAGGGCGAGATCTACGCGCGGCTGCGCGAGCTTGCCGGGCAAGGGCTCGGCGTCCTCGTCGCGTCCTCGGAAATGCCTGAGCTCATCGGCCTCTGCGACCGCATCGTGGTGCTGCGCGCGGGCCGGAACGTCGCCGCCTTCAGCGGCGCGGTCGATGAACACACCGTCCTCGAGGCGGCAAACGGAAGGGTCGCCTGATGACCGAAGCCAAGCCCCTCGCGGCCCCCGAAGCCCGCAAGCGCGACCCGCTCGCGCTCCTCGTCCGCTTCCAGAGCCTCATCGGCCTGGTGCTGGTCGCCCTCGGCGGCATCATCTTCTCGCCCCGGCGCCACGGCGAGATCCTGTTCCTCGCCCCGGACAACATCGCCAACATCGTCCGCGCGGTCAGCGAGACCGGGATCATCGCCATCGGCATGACCTTCGTCATCATCACCGCCGGCATCGACCTCTCGGTCGGCGCGCTGCTCGGGCTCTCCTCGGTCGTCACCGCCACGATGATGATCTCCGGCGGCTTCGGCCTCGTGCCCACCCTGCTCCTCGTGCTGCTCATGGGCACCGTCTTCGGCGCCGCCCAGGGCACGATCTCGACCCGCTTCCGGCTCGAGCCCTTCATCGTCACCCTCGCCGGCCTGCAGGCCGCGCGCGGCCTCGCGCTCGTCGTCTCGGACAACCAGTACATCAACATCTCCTACGGCGACGGCCCCGGCCTCGCGCCGCCGGTCTTCGCGGTGCTGGGCGAGCGGCTGTTCAACAACACCGTCCCCGTGGCGACCCTCGTCTTCATCGCTTTCGCCGCCGTCGCGACCGTCGTGCTCAACACCACCCGCTTCGGCCGCTATGTCTTCGCCGTCGGCGGCAACGAGCGCGCGGCGCAGCTCTCGGGCGTGCCCGTCACGCTGGTGAAGACCTCGGTCTACGCCATCACCGGCTTTGCCGCGGCGCTCGCCGGCATCGTCCACGCGGGCCAGTTCAACTTCGGCAGCGCCAACGACGGCACCGGCTACGAGCTGACCGCGATCGCCGCGGTCGTCATCGGCGGCACCTCGCTCTTCGGCGGCTCGGGCTCGATGGTGGGCACGGTCGCCGGCACGATCATGCTCGGCGCGCTCGCCAACGTGCTGCAGCTCAACAACATCACCCCGGCCCTGCAGCTGCTCGCCACCGCGGCGATCATCGTGCTGGCGGCGGTGCTCCAGTCTCTCGTTCGCCGCCGCGAGGGCCTGCGCTGAAGAAGCGGCTTGTCGATCCACAGGAGGACCCCATGAAGACCCTCGTCCGCACGGCCCTGCTCGCCGGCTCCGCCCTGGCGCTCGCCGGGACGGCCTACGCCGCCGATCCGATCTCGAAATACTGCAAGAAGGACGGCGAGTTCCTGATCGGCTTCAGCCAGGCCAACAACGCCGAGCCCTATCGCCAGCATGTCAACGACGAGCTGACGGCGGCCGCGGCGGCGGTGCCGCAGTTCACGCTGCAGATCGCCGACGGCCAGGGCAACGTGAACACCCAGACCTCCCAGGTCGACAACTTCATCACCCAGAAGGTCGACCTGCTGCTGATCTCGCCCTTCGAGGCGGCGCCGATCACCCCGGCGGTGAAGCGGGCGATGGATGCGGGCATCCCGGTGATCGAACTCGACCGCAAGACCAATGGCGAGCCCGGCAAGGACTACACGGCCTTCATCGGCGGCGACAACTACAAGATCGCGCTGGCGGCGGGTGAATATACCGCAAAGACCCTGCTGCCCGAGGGTGGCGAGGTGGCCGTGCTCCAGGGCCTGCCGAGTTCCACCCCGGCGGTGGAGCGGCTGAACGGCTTCAAGGACGGCGTGAAGGGGAATCCGAAGATCCAGGTCGTCGCCGAACAGGCCGCCGACTGGCTGCCGGACAAGGCCCAGACCGCCTTTGCCGCGATGCTGCAGGCGCATCCGGACATCAAGATGGTCTACGCCTCGAACGACATGATGGCGGCCGGTGCCCGGCTCGCCGCGAAGGGGGCCGGCAAGGCGGACGGTGACATCAAGATCATCGGCACCGACGGCCTGCCCGGGCCGGCCGGCGGCATCCGCGCGGTGGCCGAGGGCGAGTGGGCCGCGACCTTCACCTATCCGACGGGCGCGAAGGAGGCGATCGAGATGGCGAAGTCGATCCTGCTCGACTGCGCGACCGAGGTGCCGGCAAGCGTAACCGTCGACACCACGGCGATCACGCCGGAGAACGCCAAGTCGATGATGACGAACTGAACCGCGGCGCCCCTCGGGTGCTCCCGGGGGGCGTCGCATCGGCAGTCGCGCTCAGGCGGCGGCCTCCAACGCGCTGCGGTATCCCCCCGCGTCGAGGAACGCCGCCTCTTCCGGCGTCGACGATCGGCCGAGCGCGTCGTTGCGATACGGGAAGCGCCCGAAGCGGCGGATCACCGCGCGGTGTGCGCGGGCACGGTCGAGCGTCCCGCCACGGCCAAGGTTCAGCAGCACCAGCCGGACGCACTGGTCCTGATCCGACGAGACTTCGGAGTGCATGAGGGGCAGGTAGAAGAACTGCCTTTCCGGCACCGGAGTCGCCTTGTCGAAGCCGGCCGCGATGGCATCGCGTGCCACGGCGCGCGCGTGGGCGTCCGACGCGAACGCCCGGGCGTCGCCCCGGAACATGTTGCGCGGGAACTGGTCGAGCAGCACGGTGAGCGCCAGGCACGACCGCGCCACCGCCCGCCACTCGTGCAGTCCGCCGGCGCGCGCGCTCTCCCAGAGCGTGCCCCACCGCTCGGTGATCTCGCGATCAACCGCGTCGTCGACCTCGTACCACCCCTTTGGACCGATACTGGTCCAGAACTCGAGAATTTCTTCGGCGCGCGGGTCCATCGACCTTCTCCGCAGTTTCCATCCCGGCACCCAGTTTCCGCCACCGCGCGGCAAAAGGGAAGTGGCCCGAAAGAACGGGCGTGCGCGCCTCAGACCGGCTCCGTCGCGTCGCCGGCCGCGTCGCCGGACCCCGACTCGGTCGCCCGGAGCGCATCGCCCCGCTCCACCGCCACCTCGCGCGACAGCTCGAGCACCACGGGCGAGGCCGTGGGCGAAACCGCGGTATAGGCGACCGCCGTCTCCTCCGGCGCGGCGCGACGGGTCATGCGCCAGGCGGCATAGATGCCCATCAGCGCGAACAGCCCGCCGACGTAGCCGAAGAAGCCCCAGCCGCCGAACCGCGTCAGCAGGAGCCCGATGACGAGCGGCCCGAGCATCGCCCCCGTGCCGTTGATGAACAGCAGCCCGCCGGAGGCCGCCGCCATGTCGGGCGGCGCGAGGAAGTCGTTGGTGTAGGCGATGATGAGCGAATAGAGCGGGTTCGCCACTCCGCCGATCACGAACCCGAGGATCAGCACGACGGTGTAGTTGTCGGCGAGGGCCGCGCCGCCGAGGGTGACGGTCGCGCCGCCGAGGGTGAGTGCCAGGATCAGCTTGCGCCGGTCCATCCGGTCCGAAAGCCATCCGACCGGCACCTGGAACGCGAGACCGCCCACGTAGATCGCCGCCACGAACGCCGAGATCTGGGCGACGCTCAGCCCGGCGACCGTGCCATAGACCGAGGCCATGCCGAAGATCGCCGCATAGACCCCGCCGAGCAGGAACGTCCCGACGCAGCCGAGCGGCGAGATGCGGAACAGCGCGCCGAGGCTCATCGGCTGGGTCGTGCGATAGGCGGGCGCCGAGCTGGCGGTCAGCAGGATCGGCGTCACCCCGAGCGAGACGAGCACCGACATCGCCACGAAGAGCGTGTAGCCGGCGGGGTTCGCGAGGTTGAGCAGGAACTGCGCCGAGATGATGCCGAGCATCTGCACCACCATGTAGAGCGACAGCGCCTTGCCGCGGGTCTCGTTGGTCGCCGCGTCGTTCAGCCAGCTTTCGGCGACGACGTAGACGCCGGAAAACGCGAAGCCGACCAGCGCGCGCATGGCGATCCACACCCAGGGGTTCGGCGCCACGGCATAGATCAGGAATGCCGCCGAGATCAGCGAGGCGAGCGCGGCAAAGACGCGGACGTGCCCGACGCGGGCGATCATCGCGGTCGCCCGGCGCGAGCCGACGAGAAAGCCGACGTAGTAGGCGCTCATCACCCAGGCCATCGTGCTGGCGTCGAAGCCCTCGATGCCGCCGCGCACCCCGAGCAGCGTCCCCTGCAGGCCGTTGCCGACGAGCAGCAGCAGGATGCCGAACAGCAGGGCCCAGGAACTGGCGAGGACGGTCAGCATGAAGGGCCCTCAGATCCCGTGCGGCAGGAGCAGCGACGAGTCGCCATAGGAGAAGAAGCGATAGCGCGCCGCGATGGCGTGAGCGTAGACCGCGCGCATCCGCCCGAGACCCATCAGGGCCGACACCAGCATGAGCAAAGTCGACTTCGGCAGGTGGAAATTGGTCATCAGGCCGTCGGTCGCGCGAAACACGTGCCCGGGCCGGATGAAGATCGAGGTCTCGCCGGTCCACGGGCGGATCCCGCCCGCCTCCGCCGCCGCCGTCTCGATGAGCCGCAGCGCCGTGGTGCCGACCGGGATCACCCGCCCGCCGGCGGCCCGGGTGGCGCGGATCGCCTCGACCGCCGCCTCGCCGATCTCGCCCCATTCGGCGTGCATCCGGTGGCTCTCGATGTCGTCGACCTTCACCGGCAGGAAGGTGCCGGCGCCCACATGCAGCGTGACCCGCGTGGTGGCGACGCCGCGCGCCGCCAGCGTCTCCAGAAGGCCGGTGTCGAAGTGCAGCGAGGCGGTCGGCGCCGCCACCGCGCCGGGCCGCCGGGCAAACACCGTCTGATAGTCGTCGCGGTCCTGCGCGTCGGCGGCGCGGCGCGTCGCGATGTAGGGCGGCAGCGGGATCTGCCCCGTCTCGGCCAGCGCCGCCTCGAACGCCGCGCCCTCGCGGTCGAAGGCGAGGATGACCTCCGCGCCGTCCTTCTCCCGTACCGCGGCCGACAGCGGCCCGAAGTCGATCCTGTCACCGGGCGCGAGGCGCTTTCCCGGTCGGGCCAGCGCCCGCCAGAGGCCGCCGGTGGTCACGCCGACCAGCGTGGCCTCGATCGTCGCACCGGCGCCGCCCGGCCGCTCGCGCCGGCCGGTCAGGCGGGCGGGGATCACGCGGGTGTCGTTCAGCACCAGCAGATCGCCGGGACGGAGCCAGTCCGGCAGGTCGGAGACGTGCGAATCGTGCATCTCGCCCGGCCCCACGACCAGCAGGCGCGACGCCGGGCGCGGCCGCGCGGGGCGCAGCGCGATCAGCTCTTCGGGGAGGTGATAGTCGAACTCGTCAAGCCGCATCGCACACCAGACCAGGGACGCCCGCAGCGTTTCCCGGAAATCGCCTCCGCACGCAACCCGGCCCATCGAGCCCGGCCCGTCAAACCCGGCCCGTCAAACCCGGCGTCAGACCACGGCGTCATACCCGGCGTCGCCGCTGTCGAGCAGCTGGCGCAGGCGGGCGAGGCTCGTGGCGAGGCTCGCCCCATCGACCGACGAGAACGAGATGCGCACCCGGCGGAACGCCCGGTCGACCGGCGCCGGCTTGAACTCGTCCTCGTCGTCGATCAGCAGATCCTCGGCCATCGCCGCCGCCTTGAACGTCCCCGGCAGCCATGTTTCCGGCAGGCGGAGCCAGAGATAGGGCGCCGTCGGCACGGACAGGAAGTCGTGGCCGGCGAAGGCGGCGCTGGCGATGGCTTGCCGGTCGGCGAGCTCGGCGAGCGTCCGCGCCCGCAGGTCGGCCGCGTGCCCGCCCAGCACCATGCGCGCCGCCGCCTCGGCGAGCAGGAAGGGCAACCCCCCCATCGTTATCTTCTGCACCACGCGCAGCCGGTGCAGGAGCCGCGGCGGGCAGGCGATCCACCCGCCGCGCAGGCCGGCGGCAACAGCCTTCGAGAGCCCGCCGAGCACGAACGTCCGCTCCGGCGCGAAGCTCGCGAGCATCGGCGTCCGGTCATCGGCGAGCGCGCCGTAGATGTCATCCTCGATCAGCCAGACGTCATATCGCGCCGCGATGCGGGCAATCGCCCGCCGCCGGTCCTCCGGCATGATGGCGAGCGTCGGGTTGTGCACGGTCGGCATCAGGAAGGCGAGCTTCGGGTGCTGCTGGGCGCAGACGCGCTCGAAGGCGTCCGGGATCATCCCGTGCGCGTCCATCTCCACCGTCGCGATGCGCCGGCCGATCAGCCGCGCCCCGCGCGCGACCTGCGAATAGCTCAGCTGCTCGAAGACGATGCGGTCGCCCGGCGCCGTGACGGCCGCCATGGCGGTCAGGGCGCCGGAGTGCGCGCCGAGCGTCGAGAGCACGCTGTCGGCCGCCGGCATCCATCCGCTGCGCCCGAGCCAGCGCCGGCCCGCCTCGGCCCAGCTGGCCGGGAAGGTGCGCGAATAGCTCGCGACCTCGAGCGGGTGGTCCCGGGCGATGCCGGCCAGCACCTCGCCGATCACCGCCCCCTGCCCCAGGTCGGGCGCCGCAGTGGAGTCGAGCCGCTGCTTGCCCGGCGCCACCTCGTCGGTGCGGGTGCCGGCGACGTCGGGCGCAACCTCGGTCATCGCCGCACCGGACGGCGCGGGCCGGGGCAGCACGTAGGTGCCGCGCCCGACCTCGCCGCTGACGAGCCCGCGCTCGCGGAGCAGCGCATAGGCACGGCCGACCGTGCCGATCGTGACCCCGAGGTCGTAGGCGAGATCGCGTTGCGGCGGCAGCTTCGCCCCCTCCGGCGCCGCACCGCTGGCGATGGCTGCCTCGATGCCGTCGGCGAGCCGGCGGTAGAACGCGCCCTCGCCACCTGCGGGTTCAGGGATCCAATTTGTCATGGTGGCAATTGTATAGGCTGCGAGGTGCATCGGATCAATGGTAACAATCCGGCGGGCAATCGACTCGATATTTGGGGTACAATCATGCTGGAAAAGGTGACAATCGGCTGGCGCCCGGTGTGGGACGTGCGGTTCGGCGACATCGGTGCGCGGCTCGTGGCGTGGCACGGCCTCTGGCGGTCGCGGGTGGTGCTGATGCGCCTCGACGCGGCGGCGCTCCGCGACGTCGGCATCACCCGCGCCCAGGCAGAGGCGGAGGCGCGGCGCTCGCCGCTGGTCGACTGACGCCCGATCCCTCCGCCGGGGCCGCGCCGACCCGGCTTGTAACCCGAGCCGGATTGTCGTCCCTTGCGACGGCCATTCCAGGAGGGAGATCTTGGCCATGCTCGACGTCGGCGACCCGATTCCCGAATTCTCGCTGCCCCGCGACGGCGGCGGCACCGCCGGCCCGGCGGACTTTCCGGGCAAGACACTCGTCATCTACTTCTATCCCAAGGACGACACCTCCGGCTGCACCAAGGAAGCGATCGGTTTCAGCGAGCGCGCCGACGACTTCGCCGCCGCCGGCGCCGTGGTCCTCGGCGTCTCGAAGGACAGCGTGGCGAGCCACGACAAGTTCCGCGACAAGCACGAGCTGAAGGTCATCCTGCTCTCGGACGAAACCGGCGAGGTGGTGGAGCGCTTCGGCACCTGGGTGGAGAAGTCCATGTACGGGCGGAAGTACATGGGGATCGACCGCGCCACCTTCCTCGTGACCGGCGGCGTCGTCCGGCAGGTCTGGCGCAAGGTCAAGGTGCCCGGCCACGTCGACGCGGTGCTGAAGGCTGTCAAGGCGGCCTGACGCGCCGCCGATTCATCGATTCCCGGGCGCACCCTCCGGCTACCGAAAACACGGTGGCCGACAATGCGCTGATTCAAAACGATCATTTTTCCAAATTTATATCTTGCAAATCTCGATAAAGTATATCGAGATTAAGAGGTCGAACGATGGAGGGCCGCATGATGGATAGGCACGATCCAAACCCCACCTGGCTTCGCGATGTCGCCCGCAGGCGCTCAGCACAAGTCGCTGTTGCCAGGATCGTCGCGCCCCCATCGTTCGACAGCACCTTGCGGCACCTGCTGGCCGGGATCGCATCCGCACTGGCCCTCGGTCGCCCGGCGTCCGCATGCTGGCACGGCACGCATCGCCACGCACGCTGACGACGCACTGAACGGCGCCGATCCCCGGGCACCCGCCCGGGCGGTGCGAAGGAACCACCCCAACCCGCTCCCCCCGGGGGGGCCGCGATCGCAGGAGTTCCAAGGGATGACCCGCACGACCACCCTCGCCGCCGACCCGCATGCCGACGTCCACTCCGACCGCGTGCCGGAGCGCGGCGCCGCTTCGGCCGTCCGTTCCGCGGTGCAGTCGCTTTTCGCCCGGCTCGGCGCGGGGACTGCGGCCGACGACCCGGAGCGCGCCCGGCTGATCGAAGGGCTCGCCGGCCTGCCGCCGGCAGAGCGGGTCCGGCGCGGCGCCGACAAGGCCCGCCGCGCCAGGGCCGAAGCCACCTTCCGCACCGTCGAGGGCGGCGGTCCCGCGGCCCTCGCGCTCGCCTTCGACGTCTTCAGCGATCACGTCGATACCGTCGAGCGCCGGCTGGAGCGTCAGGCCGAGGCGCTGAAGGCGATCCAGCTCTACGCCCCCGACCCGTGGGTCCGCCGCATCGCGCAGCAGGCGCTGCTCGACAATGCCGCGCCGCTCGAACTGCCGTCGTTCCTCATCGACAGCGAGGACGACCGCATCCCGCTCGAAGTCTTCCGCTTCATCGGCTGACATCGCTTACCGGTGACAGCGGAGGTCGAGGGACCCGCCCGGACCGGCCTGCACAGCCGGCTCCGGGCGGGATCTTGTCCGGCCCTCGCAAAATGACGGGTTTCGGCCTCCGGCCGGCGCCGCTATAACCCACGCGAATTGCGGGGGAAGGTCCGGCCATGGGAAATGTCGTCGTCGTCGGCGCCCAGTGGGGTGACGAAGGCAAGGGCAAGATCGTCGACTGGTTGAGCGAGCGGGCCGACGTCATCGCCCGCTTCCAGGGCGGGCACAACGCCGGCCACACGCTGGTCATCGACGGCACCACATACAAGCTCTCGCTGCTCCCCTCCGGCATCGTCCGGCCGGGCAAGCTCAGCGTCATCGGCAACGGCGTCGTGCTCGACCCCTGGGCGCTCGTCGCCGAGATCGCCAAGCTCGCGGCGCAGGGCGTGGCGATCTCGCCCGAGAGCCTGCTCGTCGCCGAGAACGCCCCGCTGATCCTGCCGCTGCACCAGGACCTCGACCGCCTGCGCGAGGAAGCCGCCGGCGCGGCCAAGATCGGCACCACCGGCCGCGGCATCGGCCCGGCCTACGAGGACAAGGTCGGCCGTCGCTCGATCCGCGTCGCCGACCTCGGCGACGCCGACACGCTCGAGACCCGCCTCGACCGCCTGCTCGCGCACCACGACCCGCTGCGCGCCGGGCTCGGCGCCGAGCCGGTCGACCGCGCCGCGCTGCGCGCCCAGCTCGACGCGATCGCGCCGCAGGTGCTGCCCTACGCCGCGCCGGTCTGGCACATCCTCGCCGAGAAGCGTCGCGAGGGCCGGCGCATCCTGTTCGAGGGGGCGCAGGGCGCGCTTCTCGACATCGACTTCGGCACCTACCCTTACGTCACCTCGTCGAACACGCTGGCCGGGATGGCCGCGACCGGCACCGGCATGGGACCGGGCGCCGTCCACTTCGTGCTCGGCATCGTCAAGGCCTACACCACCCGCGTCGGCTCCGGCCCGTTCCCGGCCGAACTGACCGACGAGATCGGCCAGCGGCTCGGCGAGCGCGGGCGCGAGTTCGGCACCGTCACCGGCAGGAAGCGCCGGTGCGGCTGGTTCGACGCGGCACTGGTGCGCCAGACCTGCATGACCAGCGGCGTCAACGGCATCGCGCTCACCAAGCTCGACGTGCTCGACGGCTTCGACGAACTGAAGATCTGCACCGGCTACGAGATCGACGGCGAGCGGATCGACTACCTGCCCGCCGCGGCCGCGCAGCAGGAGCGCGTCGTGCCGGTCTACGAGACGATGGAGGGCTGGTCCGAGACCACCGCGGGCGCGCGCTCCTGGGCCGACCTGCCGGCGCAGGCGATCAAGTACGTCCGCCGCATCGAGGAGCTGATCGACTGCCCGGTCGCGCTGCTCTCCACCAGCCCGGAGCGGGACGACACCATCCTCGTCACCGACCCGTTCGCCGCATGAGCCTGAGCTGGCGGGCGCGGCGGCGCTGGTCGCTCGTCCTGCTCCTCGTCGGCCTGCCTGCCTACGTCGTCGCGGCGGTGAGCCTGCTCGCGCTCATCGAGCGGCCGTCGATCTGGATCGAGCTGCTGGTCTATGGCGGCCTCGGCGTGCTCTGGGCGCTGCCGTTCCGCGCCGTCTTCACCGGCATCGGCCGCGACGATCCAGAGGCCGGCACCGACACGCCGCCCCACGAGCAACCCTGACGCCACAGCGGAGGAGACCGGCATGACAGCATCAAGGACGGCCGCGGCGCTCGCGCTCGCCGCAGGGGCGATGGCCGTGGCGATGGCGGGATCCGCCCGCGCCGAGGAGGTCGGCGAGGTGACGACCGCGTTCAAGATCCTCGGGGCCAACCACAAGATCGTCGTCGAGGCGTTCGACGACCCCGAGGTCGAGGGGGTCGCCTGCTTCATCAGCCGCGCCCGCACCGGCGGCATCAAGGGCAGCCTCGGGCTGGCCGAGGACACGTCCGACGCGGCGGTCAGCTGCCAGCAGACCGGCCCCGTCACGTTCCGCGACACGCTGGACGACGGCGAAGAGGTCTACTCCGCCCGCGCCAGCATCCTCTTCAAGCACATCCAGGTGGTGCGGTTCTACGACAAGGCCCGCAACACGCTGGTGTATCTCACCTACTCCGACAAGCTGGTCGACGGCTCGCCGAAGAACAGCATCTCGGCCGTCGCGATCCACGACATGGCGCCCACGACCCCGGCGACGGCACCGGCCCGGTGACGACGCCGCTGCGTGACGGCGCCCGCGTCGTGACACCCGCGCCGTGAGCGACGACCGGCCCGTGCTCTACCGCGCGTCCGGGCCCGTCACGCTGGTCGGCGGCGGGCCGGTTCCGGCGGACAGGCTCGCCGCGGCGCTGGCGCTGGCGCCGGAGGTGGTGGCGGCCGACGGCGGCGGCGATGTCGCGCTGCCCGGCGGCGCGCGCCTCCGCGCGGCGATCGGCGACATGGATTCCCTTGCCGGGGCGGAGCGGCTGCGCGCCGCGGGGGTGCCGGTCCACCGGATCGCCGAGCAGGACACGACCGACCTCGAGAAATGCCTCTATTCCGTCGAGGCGCCGCTCTATCTCGCGGTCGGGTTTCTCGGCGGCCGGCTGGACCATACGCTCGCCGCGCTCACCGCGCTGGCGCGCCGGCCGGCCGGGCGGGTGCTGCTGATCGGCGCCGAGGACGTGGCCTTCCTCTGTCCCGTCCGCTGGCAGGCCGCGCTGCCTGCCGGGGCGCGGGTGTCGCTCTGGCCGCTCGGCCCGGTCGAGGGACGCTCCGGCGGGCTCCGCTGGCCGATCGACGGCCTGAGCTTCCGGCCCGACCTGCGCACCGGAACCTCGAATGAGGCGACCGGCGGGCCGGTCAGCCTCGAATTCGATGCGCCGCGGATGATCGTCCTCCTGCCGGCCGATCTGCTCGGCCTGGCGGTTGCGAGCGTCCGCGGCGCGGGCTGAAGGCTCAGCCCTTGGCCTCGGGGGCGATCGTCACCGCCACGGCCTCGGTCATCGACACCAGCACCCGCGACCCCGCGCCACGCCGGCTCGCGAAGCCGCGCAGCTCCGGCGGCACGACCGCCTGCCGGGTCATGCCGTCGGGCGTGCGGAAGGTGGCGATGCCGTTGTTGCTGTCAAAGTTGACGACAGTGACGACCATAGAGGTGTTGGTCGCGGCCATCGCGCCGGGCTTCCCGCCTTCGGGCGCCCGGCCGGCGATCGCGGCCTTCTGCACTTCGCCGGTGTCCGCGGGATCGGCCATGCTGACGGTGGTGGCGCGGAAATAGTCCATGCGCACCGTGTCGCCGGCCTTGAGCTGGCCGAGGTTGCGCACCTCGGGGCCTGCCGCCACCTGCGTGGTGGTGCCGTCTTCGCCGCGCAGGACGACATGGCGCGTGGCCTGGTCCACGGAGACGACGGTCGCCTCGGTGGTCACCATCGTCGACGCGGTGTTGTTGCTGCGCGGCCCGCTGATTTCCGCGCAGCCGGCCAGGGCAAGCGCGAGCAGGCCCGAGGCAATCGCGTGTCTGAGTTTCATGGTCCGTCCCCTTTCGGCATCCGCCTGTCCAGCGGGCGCCTCACTTAGCGGCGTCGGGTACAGGTTGTCGAGCGGCGCCGGTTCCACCGATGCGTGTGCGTCAATTCGGCTTTCGGCGGCGGCGCAATCCGCCTATAACGCCCCGGCCGCGCGTGCTCCGTCCGCGACGACCGTCCGCAACGCCGACCGCCCCGGAGGCACCGATGCCGCTTTCCCCCGCCGACCAGGCCAAATCCGCCGCCAGCGCCCGCGCCCTCCAGCTGGTCGAGGATGGCATGACGCTGGGCCTCGGCACCGGCTCGACGGCGGGCTGGTTCGTGCGGCTGCTGTCGGAGCGGATGAAGCGGGAGCGGATCCACGTCACCGGCGTCGCCACCTCCAGCGCGACGGTCTGGCTCGCGCAGGAGCTCGGCGTGCCGCTGAAGAAGCTCGAGGACGTCGGGCACATCGACATGACCGTGGACGGAGCCGACGAGTTCGACAGCCACCTCAACCTCATCAAGGGCGGCGGCGCCGCGCTGCTGCAGGAAAAGATCGTCGCGGCGTCGAGCGCGCGCATGGTGGTGATCGCCGACGAGAGCAAGCGCGTCGCCCGGCTCGGGGCCTTCCCGCTGCCGATCGAGATCGTGCGCTTCGGCTGGAGTTCGACCCGCCGCGCGGTGGCGGAGCTGCTGAACGGCATGGACGTGGACGGCCGCGAGATCACGGTGCGCACCGGCTCGGCCGGGCCGCTCGTCACCGATGAAGGGCACTATATCTTCGACCTGCATCTCGGCCGGATCGGCGATCCGCCGGCCCTCGCCGCGGCGCTGAACGCCATCCCCGGCGTGGTGGAAAGCGGGCTGTTCATCGACATGGCCGCCGCGGTCGTGATCGGCCACGCCGACGGCACGACCGAGGTGATCGAGCGCCCCGTCGCGCCCGGCACGCCGGTCGACCAGGTGGAGTTGATGCGCAACCGGGACGCCTGAGCCCGCCATGGCGTTCGACGTCGACCTCTTCGTCATCGGCGGCGGCTCCGGCGGGGTCCGGGCAGCGCGCATCGCCGCCGAGGCCGGCGCCCGGGTGGCGCTGGCCGAGGAATACCGCATGGGCGGCACCTGCGTGATCCGCGGCTGCGTCCCGAAGAAGCTCTTCGTCTACGCCTCGGCCTTCGCCGACGCCTTCGAGGACGCCCGCGGCTTCGGCTGGACTGTGGAGGGCGCCCGCTTCGACTGGCCCCGCTTCCGCGCCGCCCGCGACGCCGAGATCGCCCGGCTCGAGGCCGCCTATCGCAGCCGCCTCGCCAAGGCCGGCGTGACGCTCCACGACTGCCGCGCGACCGTCGCCGACCCGCACCGCGTGCGCCTCGCCGACGGGCGCGAGGTGAGCGCGAGCCACATCCTGATCGCGACCGGCGGCTGGCCGGTGCGGCCCGAGGTGCCCGGCGCCGATCTCGCCATCACCTCGAACGAGGTCTTCGAGCTGGCCGGGCAGCCGAAGTCGGTCGCGATCGTCGGCGGCGGCTACATCGCCTGCGAGTTCGCCGGCATCCTGAACGGCCTCGGCACCCGCGTGACGCAGATCTACCGCGGCCCGCAGATCCTGCGCGGCTTCGACGACGAAGTGCGCGCCCACGTCGCCGACGCCATGCGCAGCCGCGGCGTGGTGCTGGAGCTGGGCCGCGACATTGCCCGGATCGAGCCGGTGGGCGCGGAGAAGCGCATCGTGCTGACCAACGGCGAGAGCCATGTGGTCGAGCACGTGCTCCTCGCCACCGGCCGCGCGCCGAACACGCACGGCCTCGGCCTCGAAGCCGCGGGCGTCGCGCTCGGCCGGAACGGCGCGGTCAAGGTCGGCGACTGGTCGCAGTCGAGCGTGCCGTCGATCTATGCCGTCGGCGACGTGACCGACCGCATCGCGCTCACCCCCGTCGCCATCCGCGAGGGGCAGGCGTTTGCCCGCACCGTCTTCGCCGCCGAACCGACGCGAGTCGACCACGCCCTCATCGCGACGGCCGTCTTCACCCAGCCCGAGATCGGCACCGTCGGCCTGACCGAGGCCGAGGCGCGCGCCCGCGGCCCGGTGGCGATCGCCCGCACCGCGTTCCGCCCGATGCTGAACGTGCTCGCCCACCGCGACGAGCGGATGCTGATGAAGCTTGTGCTCGAGGCCGGGAGCGAGCGCGTGCTCGGCGTCCATATCGTCGGCCACGGCGCCGGCGAGATGATCCAGCTCGCCGCCGTCGCGGTCGGCATGGGCGCGACCAAGGCAGACTTCGACCGCACCGTCGCCGTCCATCCGACGGCTGCGGAGGAGCTGGTGACGCTGCCCGCGCCGGTTGAGGGGTAATGGCCAACCGCCTCGGCGGCCAGCAAAGGGTTGAAATCGCGCGGCCCGGTCGTCACATGCCTTCGGCCGGAAGGAAAGAGGAGTCTCGAGGCGGATGCCCTACAACAACAACGGCGGTCCTTGGGGCGGCGGTGGCGGCGATGACAGGAAGGGCGGAAACCGCGACCCGTGGGGCGGCGGCGACCAGGGTGGCGACCGCGGCAACGACCGGGGCAACGATCGCGGCGGCAACCGCGGCCAGACGCCGGTGCCCGACCTCGACGAGATCGTCCGCAAGGGGCAGGAGCAGCTCAAGATCCTCATGGGCGGACGCGCCGGCAGCGGCCGGCCTGGTGGCCGCGGCACCGGCGGCGGCGGCTTCGGCAAGCGCGGTCTGCTGCTCGGCGCGGTGGTGCTGGTCGGAATCTGGCTCGCCATGTCGGTCTATCAGGTAAAACCCGAGGAGCAGTCGGTCGAGCTGACCCTCGGGGCCTGCCGCGGCGACTGCATCGGCCAGCCCGGCCTCAACTTCGCGCCGTGGCCGGTCGTCACCCACGAGATCGTCCAGGTGACGGGCCTCCGGACCGAGGACATCGGCTCGGGAACGATCCGCGGCACCTCCGCCGGCCTGATGCTGACCGGCGACGAGAACATCGTCGACATCACCTTCCAGGTCGTCTGGAACGTGCGCAATCCCGAGGATTTCCTCTTCAACCTCGCGAACCCGGAGTCGACGATCCAGGCCGTCGCCGAGTCCGCCATGCGCGAGGTCGTCTCGCGCTCGCAGCTGGCGCCGATCCTCAACCGGGACCGCGGCATCATCAGCCAGGAGGTCAAGGACCTGATCCAGCAGACCCTCGACTCCTACGGCTCGGGCGTGAATGTCGTGCAGCTGAATTTCGACAAGGCCGACCCGCCACAGGACGTGATCGACGCCTTCCGCGAGGTGCAGGCCGCCCGGCAGGAGCGCTCGACGCTGCAGAACCGCGCCGATGCCTATGCCAACCAGACGCTGGCCGCCGCCCGCGGCAACGCGGCGCAGAAGCTGCAGGAGGCCGAAGGCTATCGCGCGCAGGTGGTGAACGCCGCCAGCGGCGAGGCGGCGCGCTTCAAGGCCGTGCAGGAGCAGTACGTGAAGGCGCCCGAGGTCACGCGCGAACGGCTCTACCTCGAGACGATGCAGGACGTGCTCGGCGACGTGCGGCTGTTCCTGCTCGACACCCCCGGCGGCGGCACGAACGGCGTTCTGCCGTATCTGCCGCTCGACACCCTGCGCCCGGCGCCGCCGGCGCCCGCCCCGGCGGCTCCGTCGTCCGCCGCCCCGGCCGGAGGCAACAACTGATGCGCATCCCGATCCTCATCGGCGTCCTCGTGGCGCTCGGCTTCCTGCTGCTCAACTCGGTCTTCACCGTCGACGAGCGGCAGAAGGCGATGGTCCTGCAGTTCGGCCAGGTGCGCGACATCCGCGAGAACCCCGGCCTCGCCTTCAAGGTCCCGTTCATCCAGAACGTCGTCTACTACGACAGCCGCATCCAGGGCCTCGACACCAACGCCCTCGAAGTGACGCCGCTCGACGACCGGCGGCTCATCGTCGATGCGTTCGCGCGGTGGCGCATTTCCGACGTGGCGCAGTTCCGTCGCGCGGTCGGCGTCGCCGGCATGACCGCCGCCACCCAGCGGCTCGAGGCGATCCTCAACGCCAACGTCCGCGAGGCGCTCGGCTCGGTCCGCTCCGAGGCCGTGCTCTCCGCCGACCGGGTCGGGCTGATGAACCGCATCCGCGACCAGTCGATTCAGGAAGCGCGCGATCTCGGCATCGAGATCATCGACGTGCGGCTCAAGCGCGCCGACCTCCCGGAGCAGAACCTCAAGGCGACCTTCGACCGCATGGAGGCCGAGCGCCAGCGCGAGGCCGCCGACGAGCGCGCCCGTGGCCAGGAGGCGGCGCAGCGGGTGCGCGCGCAGGCCGACCGGACGGCGCTCGAGATCGTCTCCGAGGCGGATCGCGACGCGCAGGTGATCCGCGGCGGCGCGGACGCGGAGCGCAACCGGGTGCTCGCCGAGAGCTATGGCGCCGACCCGGAGTTCTTCGCCTTCCTCCGCTCGATGGACGCCTATCGCGCGTCGCTGAAGGGTGACAACGCGACACTGCTCGTCGAGCCCGACAGCGCCTTCTTCGGCTATCTCCATTCGCCGCAGCAGCGCAGCCTGCCGGAGGCGATGGCGCCCGGGATGCCCCCCGCCGCTGCCTCCGCGGAATGATCCGCGCCCTGCTCCTCGGCGTCGGCCTCGTCGCCATCGTCGAGGGGCTGGTGCTTGCGATCGCTCCCGGCCGGGTCGAGCAGGCGCTCGCCGCGCTCGCCCAGCTGACGCCGGAACATCGGCGGCTCTTCGGTCTGCTCGCGATCACCGCGGGCATCCTGCTTGTCTCGGTGACGCGGGCGTGAGACGCTTCGCCGCGTGGCCCCTTGCAGGGGCGCGGCGCGCGCACGAAGGCGTGACTTGCCGCCGGCACCGCTGGCGGGCGAGGCTATCCGGGTCCCGGCGGCCGCCGCGGATCCCCGACGTGTGAGGAGGCGCCGAGGTGGCAGTCCGGATCGAGCTTTTCCCCCGGGTCACGCTTGGCCTCGCCGCGGCGGCGGTCGCCCTTGCGCTCGGCGCGCCGGCGCCGCGCGCCGAAGACGCGCAGGTACAGGGCAAGGCGCCGCTCACCGTCGACCCCGGCCCGCGCTTCGTCCCGGAGAGCTTTTCCGGGCTCGCCGATCGGTTGAGCCCGGCGGTCGTGAACATCACCACCACCACCACGGTCGCCGATGTCGACGACAGCCTGCGGCCGACGCTGCCCGAGGGCTCGCCCTTCGAAGACTTTTTCAAGAATTTCGGCGACCAGAAGCAGCAGCGGCGGTCGAACGCGCTTGGCTCCGGCTTCATCGTCTCGCCGGACGGCTTCATCGTCACCAACAACCACGTCATCGAGAGTGCCGACGAGATCTCGGTCGAGCTGTATCACGGCGGCAACCTCGAGGCGCGGGTGATCGGCCGCGACACCCGCACCGACATCGCGCTGCTCAAGGTCGACAGCGACGACCCGCTGCCGTTCGTCGAGTTCGGCAACTCGGATTCGGCGCACGTGGGCGACTGGGTTCTGGCGATCGGCAACCCGCTCGGCCAGGGCTTCTCGGTTTCCGCCGGCATCATCTCCGCCCGCAACCGGACGCTTCAGGGCAGCTACGACGATTTCATCCAGACCGATGCCGCGATCAACCGCGGCAACTCCGGCGGGCCGCTGTTCGACATGAACGGCAACGTCATCGGGGTGAACACCGCGATCCTGTCGCCGAACGGCGGGTCGATCGGCATCGGCTTTGCCATGTCGTCGGCCGTCGTCTCGCGCGTCGTCGACCAGCTGCGCGACTTCGGCGAGACCCGCCGCGGCTGGCTCGGCGTCCGCATCCAGAACGTCGACAAGGACATGGCCGAGGCCATGGGGCTGCCGTCGGACAAGGGCGCGGTCGTCACCGACGTGCCCGAAGGGCCGGCGCTCGCCGCGGGCATCAAGTCGGGCGACGTGATCCTCAAGTTCGGCGATGCCGACATCGACGACACGCGCGAGCTGGTGCGCATCGTCGCCGACACCGAGGTGGGCAAGACCGTCGACGTCGTGATCTTCCGCGGCGGCCAGGAACAGACCCTGAAGGTCGCGGTCGGCCTGCTCGAGGATCCGACGCTGGCCGCCGCCCCGGGCGAGCCGAAGCCCGAGGCCACCGCGCCGACCGATCAGGCGGTGCTCGGCATGACCGTCGCCGCCCTCGACGACAAGCTGCGCCGCCAGCTCAGCCTGCCCGACGGCGTGACCGGCCTGCTGGTGACGAAGGTCGAGACCGGCTCCGACGCCTTTGCCAAGGGGATGCGCGAGGGCGACATCATCGCCGAGGTCGGCCAGGAGGCCGTCGCCTCGCCCCCCGAGATGCAGGCGCGGATCGACGCGGCGGAGCAGGCGGGGCGCAACTCGATCCTCCTGCTCGTGCGCCGCGACGACCAGCCGCGCTTCGTCGCGCTCAACCTGTCGAACTGACGAAGACCGCCGCCGGCAGCACGTCGAAGGCGTGCCCGGCGGCCGGGTCGGCGATCTCCGTCCCGGTCAGCACCTCGCGCCACCGCCCCTCCGGCAGCGGCAGCCGCCCCGGTTCGCCCGGGCCATGGCGCAGCGCCACCGCCACCAGCATCTCGGCCCCGCCGCCCGCACGGCGAAACCCGACCAGCGGCGCCTCAAGGTCGAGCGGGCGATAGTCTCCCGCCGCGAACAGCTCGGGCCGCGCCCGCCGCAGCCGCAGCAGCCGCGCGGTCAGTGCCAGCTTGGCCACCGGGTCGGTCCAGTCCCCGAACGCCGCCGGCCCGGGCGGCAACGCCGCCAGCGCCGCCCGGCGCGCGGCAAAATCCACCGGCCGGCGGTTGTCCGGGTCAACCAGACTCTGCTCCCAGAACTCCGCCCCCTGGTACGTGTCCGGCACCCCGGGCAGCGTCAGGCGCAGCGTCGCCTGGATCAGCGCATTGGCCGCGCCGTCCGCCGCCACCTCCGCCTCGAACGCCCGGAACGACGCGAGAAAGCCGTTCGCCGGGTCGGGATCGAGCGCGCGGTCGAGGAACGCCGCGAGCTGCGCCTCGTAGCCGGCATCGCCGTTCACCCACCGGGTGTTGACCGCCGCCTCGCGCACCGACTTCAGCATCGCCGCCCGCACCCGGTCGGCGAAGTCCGCCCAGCCGTCCAGCGCCGTCCCCGGGCGCCACGCCATCGGCCACGCTCCGAGCAGCAACTGGTAGAAGAAATATTCCTCGCGTGCGTCGATCGCCGCCGCCGGATCCGCGAGCCACCCGTGCCACGCCGGCGCCCGCGCCGCCCAGGCCGCCGCGTGCCGGGGCAACGCCGCGATCCGCGCGCGCGCATCCTCGCCGCGCTTGGTGTCGTGCGTCGAGGTGGTGAGCATCGTCCCCGCCGCCCGCGCCGCATTCGCCGCGTGGAACGCGGCAACCTCGACGCCGAACCGGCCCGGCTCGCTCCCGACTTCGTTCAGCGCGATCAGCCGGGAGTAGCGATAGAGCGCGGTGTCCTCGAGCCCCTTCGCCATTGCAGGCCCGCTCAGCTGCTGCGCCCGCAGCGCCGCCTCGCGCACCTCCGCCTCGGCGCCGGGGAACGCCGCCAGGTCGAGCCCGAGCACCGCCGCCACCAGCTCGAAGGCATCCGGCTCGAGCCACGCGGCCGCCGCGCGTCCCTGCGCCACCGCCCGCGCCAGCCGCTCCCGGTCGCCCGTCCCCATCCCGTCCGCGTCGGCATACGTGCGATAGACATCGAGCGCCGCGATCACCTCGACCAGCGCCACCCGCACGCTGTCCGCGCCCACGTCGCGGAACCGCAGGCTGCCCGCCGCAAGCGCGCTCACCCGCCCGGAGAGCGCCGCCAGTTCGGAGGCGAGCAGCCGTTCCAGCGCCTCGCGCTTTCCCTGCCGCACCACCGCCGCCGGCTCCGCGCCGCCGGTGAACGCCGCATAGGCCTCGGTCATCGCCGCGCTGCCGCCGGGATCGACCAGCAGCCCCACCAGCAGGTTCGTCACCTCGTAGCCGGTCGTGCCGTCCGCCCCCCAGCCGTCCGGCAGCACCTCGCCCCCGGCGAGGATCTTCTCAACCAGCAGCCAGAACGGCCGCGCCGTCCCGGCGCGCAGCCGCCGGAGGTACGCCTTCGGATCGCGCAGCCCGTCGATGTGGTCGATCCGCAGCCCGTCGACCACCCCCTCCTCCACCAGCCGAAGCGCCAGCGCTTGCGTCTCGGCGAACACCGCCACATCCTCGATCCGCAGCCCGGCGAGGTCGCTGATCGCAAAGAACCGCCGGTAGTTCAGCCCGTCCCGCTCCAGGCTGAACTTCACCGGCCGCCAGTGCTGTCGCGCGATCAGCGCATCGAGCGCCGGCCCGCGAAACGCCGCGATCCCCGCGGCCCGGATCGCCGCATGATCCTGCGGCCGCACCGGCAGCCGGTGCGTGTCGTGGGCCCAGACCGAAAATCCCGCGTCGTCGGCCCTCAGCTCCAGCGCCCCCGACTCGAGCGCCGCGCCGTAGCCGTCGCCGAGCACCGGCAGAACGACGCGCCCGCCCCCTGCCTGCCAGTCGATATCGAACCAGCCGGCAAAGCGGCTCTCCGGCCCGCGCGCCAGCACATCGAGCCAACGGGCGTTCGTCGGCCCCACGCCCATGTGGTTCGGCACGATGTCGAGCACGATCCCGAGCCCCTCCGCCCGGAAGGCGTCCGCCATCGCCCGGAACCCTGCCTCCCCGCCCAGCTCCGGGTTGAGCCGGGTCGGATCGGTCACGTCGTAGCCGTGGGTGCTGCCCGGCCGCGCGGCGAAGACCGGCGCGAGATAGACATGGCTCACGCCCAGCGCCGCGAGGTAGGGCGCCTGCGCCGCCGCCTCGGCAAAGCCGAAGTCCGGCCCGAACTGCAGGCGGTAGGTTGCACGCGGCGTCATGCGGCCTCCAGGGTCATGGTGACGGCGTAGGGCGCGAGCGCCGCGCCGCCGGTCCAGATCACCCGCCCGGGCGGGGGCGCGGGATCGTCCCCCTCCGGCACCAGCCGCGCCCGCAGGCGAAGGGTGGCGCCGTCGAGCGGCCACTCGACCCCGACGCGCCCGTCCTCCGCCTCGACCACCCGCCCGCCGGCGCGCGCGCCCGCGAGATGCGGCACCACCTCGCGGGCGCGCACCGCCAGCAGCGCCGAGACGAAGCCGAGCCACGCCCGGCCGTCGTCCCCGTCGCGCGCCGACCAGTCGAGCTTCGACGCCTCGAACGCCGCCGGGTCGTTCGGGTCGGGGATATGCTCCCGCGCCTCGTCGCCCTTGAACGCGGCGAAGCCCGCGAACTCCTTCCGCCGCCCGTCGCGCACCGCATCCGCCAGCTCGCCGGCAAAGTCGGTGAAGAACACGAACGGTCCCCGCTCGCCCCACTCCTCGCCCATGAGCAGCAGCGGCACGTGCGGCGCCAGCAGCAGGATCGCCGTCAGCGACTTGACCAGCGGCGCAGGCGCCAGCGCCGTCAGCCGCTCGCCAAAGGCGCGGTTGCCCACCTGATCGTGGTTCTGCAGGAAATCGACGAAGGCGAGCGGCGGCATGTGCGCGCTCGGCTCGCCCCGCGGCCCGCCCTCGTGCCGCGACTCCTCGCCCTGATAGGCAAAGCCCTCGGCGAGCGCCCGCGCGTACTTGCGCCAGCGGTCCTCGGCGAAGTCGGTATAGTACCCCTCCGTCTCGCCGCTGGCGATCACGTGTGCGACGTTGTGCAGGTCGTCGTTCCATTCCGCCGTGTGCAGCTCGACGGTGCCACCCGGGCCGCGGGCGTGCAGCCGGGTGATGTTCCGGTTGTCCTCGGTGTGCAGGTGCACTTCCCGACCGGGCAGGCGCGCGCGGAGCTTCCCGCGCGATCTCCACGAGGATCTCCTCATCCGAAGCGTCGTCGCGCACGTGATCCACCGCGTCGAAGCGCAGCCCGTCGAAGCGGTAGTCGGTGAGCCACATCAGAGCATTGTCGATGAAGAACCGCCGCACCTCCGGCCGCTCGTAGGCGATGGCGACACCCCAGGGCGTATGCCGCTCCGGGTGGAAGAACTCGGGCGCCAGCCGCGGCAGCGGATTTCCCTCCGGCCCGAAGTGATTGTAGACCACATCGAGAAACACCATCAGGCCGAGCCCGTGCGCCGCGTCGACCAGCGCGCGCAGGTCGTCAGGGCTGCCGTAGGCGGCGTGCGGGGCATAGAGCAGCACGCCGTCGTAGCCCCAGCCCCGCGCGCCGCCGAACTGCGCCACCGGCATCAGCTCGACCGCGGTGATGCCCGCCTCGGCCAGCGCCGGCAGCCGCTCGATGGCGCCGCGGAACGTGCCGGCCGCGCTGAAGGTGCCGACGTGGATTTCCGAGATCACCGCTTCCGCCCAGGGCCGGCCGCGCCAGTCCGGGTACTGCCAGCGAAAGGCACCGGGGTCGTCGACCACCGCCTCGCCGTCCAGCCCGCCGACGACCGCCCGCGCCGCGGGATCGCCGACCGGCCCGTCATCGAGGTGAAAGCGATAGCGCGCGCCGGCGCCGACCTGCCTCGTCGCCTCGAACCAGCCGCCGTCCGCCCGGTCCATCGGGCCCCGCGCGCCGCCGACCTCGATCTCGACCGCCGACGCCGCGGGCGCCCAGACGCGAAAGCGCGTGCCCTCCGGCCCGGTCTCCGCCCCCCAGGCCGCGCGACGCCCGGCCATCGTTTCCGCTTCGCCCATGCAGCGCCCCCGTCGTTCGCAGGTGCAACGTGAGGCACGCGCGACCGTTCCCCGCGACCGTTCCCCGCAGCCGGGTTCCATCGGGTTCCAAAGCTGCAAGATGGGGAGTATCGTCAGAACGACGCGGAACCGCGCGCAACGGGAGAACATGCATGAGCAAACGGGATGATCTGATCGCGGTCTATGCCGCCGATCTCCGGGAAAAGTGCCAGATGGAGCCGGACATGGCGCTCCTGACCAAGGTCGCGATCGGCCTCGGCCCGGTGATCTACAACAGCGACTCGAACACCGTCGCGGCCAGCCAGCCCGCCGAGCTGGAGACGATCCGCAAGAATTTCCTGGTGAAGAAGCTCGGCCTCGCCGACGGGCCGGAGCTTGCCTCGGGCATCGACGCGGTCATCGAGACCTATGGCCGCTCGAACCGCAACAAGCATCGCGCGGTGGTCTACTACCTGCTGACCAAGCATTTCGGCAAGGAAACGGTCTACGCCTGATCCTCAAGCCGGGAGGGCGACGGGCGCAGGCTCTGCAAGCGCGCCCGTGCCTTCCTCTTGCCGAAAATACTCCCGCCGGAGGCGTCCGCGCCCTCGACCCGCGCCGCCCTCTCCAGATCAGCGAGGACGCCAGCGGAGATCATGGGAGATGAAACCCGCCGGAGCCAACGCGCTTCCGATGGTTTCGTCCGTGGAAGCCGTGGCGCCCTACCCGACCACTTCCGTCACGCCGCCGTGCGCCGCGGACCAGGCCAGCGGCTCGGCGAGGAACGAGCCGACCTCGGCCAGCGTGCCGGTGTCGAACTGCCCGCCGGCCCGCGCCTCGGCCAGCACGTCGCGCCAGGTGGCGAGATAGTGCAGCCGCAAGCCCTGCTCCAGCAGCGCCGACTCGGTCTGCGGAAAGATCCCGTAGAAGAACAGCACGAAGGTATGCCCGACCTCGGCCCCCGCCGAGCGCAGCGCCTCGGCGAAGCGCAGCTTCGAGCCGCCATCGGTGGTCAGGTCCTCGACCAGCAGAACCCGCGCGCCCTCGACCAGATCGCCCTCGATCTGCGCGTTCCGCCCGAACCCCTTCGGCTTCTTGCGGACATAGAGCATCGGCAGGCCCATCCGCTCGGCGATCCACGCCGCGAACGGAATGCCGGCGGTCTCGCCGCCCGCCACCGCGTCGAACCGGGCAAAGCCCGCGTCCCGCAGGATCTTCGCCACCGCGAAGTCCATCAGCGCCGAGCGGACCAGCGGAAACGAGATCAGCTTGCGGCAGTCGATGTAGACCGGCGAGGCGAGGCCGGAGGTGAGCTTGTAGGGCTCATCCCGGCGAAAGTTCACCGCCTTCACTTCGAGCAGCATGCGGGCCGTCAGGCGGGCCATCTCGGCGTCGGGGGGAAAGCCGCCCAGGGACATCGCAACTCCTCTCGCGTCAGGGACGGCGGCCCCTCGGGAGGGCCGCGATTCCAGTGCCATTAGCATGCACCCCGGACGGGCGCGACCCTTGGACTCAGCTCTTTGCGCCCTGCCCGAACAGCAGCTTCTGCGCATCCTTGTCCTGTGTCAGGTCGTTGCGGGCGTCCTTGCCCAGCTCGACCGCCACCTTGACCGCCGGCCGCGCCGCGATCCGGTCGAGCCACGCCGCCAGGTTCGGGAACTTGCCGAGATCCTGCTGCTGCATCTCCCAGCCGCGCGCCCACGGCCAGATCGCCATGTCGGCGATCGAGTAGTCGCCCGCCACATACTCGCGTCCGGCCAGCCGCCTGTCGAGCACGCCGTAGAGCCGCGTCACCTCGTTGCGATAGCGGTCCTGCGCGTAGGGCAGCACCTGCGGCGGCTCCATCGCCGGGGCGTAGCGCAGGAAGTGGTTCGCCTGCCCCGCCATCGGGCCGACGCCCCCCATCTGCCACATCAGCCATTCCTCGACCTCGACCTGGTTGCGGTCGGAGTCGCCGTAGAACCGCCCGGTCTTGCGTCCGAGATACTGCAGGATCGCGCCGGACTCGAAGACCGAGATCGGCGCGCCGTCCGGCCCCTCCGGATCGACGATCGCCGGCATCCGGTTGTTCGGCGAGATCGCGAGGAACTCCGGCCTGAACTGCTCGCCCTTGCCGATGTTCACCAGATGCAGGTCGTAGGGCAGCCCCATCTCCTCGAGGGCAATGGCCACCTTGAATCCGTTCGGCGTCGGCCAGAAGTGAAGCGCGATTGGTTGGGTCATCGACACATCTCTCGATTTGGGAACCGTGCCGCTACATGGCGCAGGCCGCGGCGCAATCAAGCGTGTCCGAGGCCGACCCCGCCTCCAAGACCGCCGCCGAAGCCGTCCGACCCGCCGCGCCGGGGCAGGAGCCGGCTCCAGCGCGGCTGCTGTTCCGCGAGGCAGCGCACCCGCCGCAGCTCCGCCACGTCCCAGCCCGGCAGCCGTCGCAGGATCGCGGCATAGACCGCGAACGCGCCCGGCCGGGTGTAGAAGCTCCAGTGACAGACCCGCGCCTCCGGCGGCGACAGGGCGATGCCCTGGCCGTTGATCCACGCCGTCACCGCCGGGTGGTCGAGTTGCAGATCCAGCCAGTCCGGCGGCGCTTCGGCGAGCCCCGCCCCGAGCGCCCGCCCCGCGCCGGCCGGCCGCGGCGCAAAGCACTCGAACGCGAGGTCGTAGACGTCGTTCGCCCGCGTGGTGACGTTGTAGACCTGCGGCGTCTGCCTGGCCCGCGCGCCCGCGAGGCAACGCCGCGCCTCCGCCTCGTACTCCGCCGCGCCGAGCAGGATCATCCGCCCCGGCGCCTCGGCGAGATGCGGCAGCGCGGCGAGCGCCACCCGTGCCCCGAGCGAATGCGCCAGCACGTCGACCGGCCGCCCGGGCGCAAGCTCCTGAACCAGCGTCACCAGCTCGGCGAGCCGGACGGCCCACCCGGCCGCCGCGGCATAGACCCGGGCAAAGCCGTTGCGCCGGCCCGCGAGCACGCTCAGCACCAGCGGCGCATCCGCCGGCCAGCCGAAGCCGATCGCGAGGCCGCTCTCGCCGCCATCGTCGGCGAAGCCGAGACCCGCCGGCCAGCTGCGCACCCGCGCGCCCTCGCCGCGGGGCGTCGGCGCGAACAGCGACTGCTCGGGGTCGAGCCGTCGCCGCTCCGGGTGAAACTTGTAGCCATGGACCAGAACCGCCACGGGGCCGTCGCCCGCCGCGAGCCGCCGCGACAACCCCTCACGCAGCGACAGCCCCGGCTCCGAGGCCGCCAGCCCCGCTTCCGTTGCGCGAACACCGAGATACGCCATCGCCAGGTCCCTCCGCGGCCGGTCTACCCGGCCAGCGTCAAGCCAGCGTGACGGAAGCGTAACAGCCGTGTGGCAACCCTACCGCGGGGATCCGTTGACCCTGGGCGCGATAGTGACTACTGGCCGCGTCTGCGGCCGGCCCGGAGCCGGTCATTCCCTGAGGATCGGACGATGAGCGAGGACTGGAGCCTGAGGACGCGGTCGGTGCATGAAGGCACCCGGCGGAGCCACTATGGCGAGATGTCCGAGGCGATCTTTCTCACCCAGGGCTTCGTCTACCCCGACGCCGAGACCGCGGAGCGCCGCTTCATCTCGTCCGGCCCGGACGAGTTCGTCTATGCCCGCTACGGCAACCCGACGGTGCGGATGTTCGAGGACCGCATGGCGGCGATCGAGGGGGCCGAGGACGCCTTCGCCACCGCCTCGGGCATGGCGGCCGTCCACGGCGCCCTGCTCTGCCAGCTGGAGGTGGGCGACCATGTGGTTGCTGCCCGCGCCCTCTTCGGCTCGTGCCTCTACATCGTCGAAACCCTGCTGCCGCGCTTCGGGGTCGAGATCGAGCTGGTCGACGGCACCGACCTCGCCGCGTGGCAGGCGGCGCTCCGGCCGACGACGAAGCTCGTCTTCCTCGAAGCGATCTCCAACCCGACGCTCGAAGTGATCGACATTGCGGGCGTCGCGGCGCTTGCCCATGCCGTCGGCGCCCAGGTCGTCGTCGACAACGTGTTTGCCACCCCGGTTTTCCAGCGGTCGATCGAGCTGGGCGCCGACGTGGTGATCTATTCGACGACCAAGCACGTCGACGGCCAGGGCCGCTGCCTCGGCGGCATCGTGCTCGGCCGGCGCGACTTCATCCGCGGGCCGCTCGAAACCTTCCTCAAGCACACGGGCGGCGCGCTGAGCCCGTTCAACGCCTGGGTGATGCTGAAGGGCCTGGAGACCCTGGACTTGCGGTGCCGGGCGCAGGCCGCCACCGCCGACGAGATCGCCCGGGCGGTCGACGGCCACCCGGCGCTCGCCCGCACCATCTATCCCGGCCTCGCGAGCCACCCGCAGGCCGAGCTGTCCGCCCGGCAGATGGAAACCGGCGGCACCATGCTCGCGCTGGAACTGTCAGGCGGCAAGGCGGCGGCGTTCCGCTTCATCAATGCGCTTCGGATCGTGCTCATCTCGAACAACCTGGGCGATTCGCGCAGCATCATCACCCACCCCGCCACCACGACGCACCAGCGGTTGAGCCCCGCGCAGCGCGCTTCGCTTGGCATTTCGGACGGACTGGTCCGCCTGTCCGTCGGGCTTGAAGGCGCCGCGGATCTGAAGGCCGACATCCTTGGAGCCCTCGACACGGCAGTCGCGTGATATAAACCTTACCGTATCATGACGATTGCAATTTGGTCAGATTTCCATTTCTGGTTGATGCGCTGAACTTTGACTCGGGGCGTGGACGAGGCGACCTTTGATTTTGGGGAGCCGCCACCATTTGACCTTCCGGGCTATGGTGAGGAGCAAGGACGGAAATGAACATGTATAACCCGGCGCCGGAAGCCGGAGAGCCCATCGGGTTCGAGCCGCGCCCCAGCATGGCCGACGCCGAGGAGGCTGCGCGGACGCTGTTGCGCTGGGTGGGCCATGGCCCGGCGGAGTTCTCGGACCCCGCGCTGGCGGCGGTTCTCGCGCGCGCGGCCGAAGCGTCGTATCCGACGTTTTCCCGCAGCTACCCCGCCGACTTCGCCGTCGAGCCCGCCTATCTCGACACCCTGCCTGACCTGCAGAACGGCCCCGAGAGCCTCATCAAGGGCGCGAAGACCGGAATCCAGCACGTCGGAATCTCGAATTTCCGCCTGCCGATCCGCTTCCGCACCAAGGCGGGTGGCGAGGTGCAGCTCGAGACCTCGGTCACGGGGTCGGTCAGCCTCGAGGCTGACAAGAAGGGCATCAACATGAGCCGCATCATGCGGTCCTTCTATCGCCATTCCGAGACGCAGTTCTCGTTCGAGGTGGCCGAGGCGGTGCTCGACAGCTACCTGCACGATCTCGACAGCTACGATGCGCGGATCATGCTGCGCTTCAGCTATCCGATGAAGAAGCGCTCGCTGCGCAGCGGCCTCGAGGGCTACCAGTACTACAATATCGCGCTCGAGATGGTGAAGACCGCCGCGACGCGGCAGAAGATCATTCACATCGACTACGTGTACTCCTCGACTTGCCCGTGCTCGCTCGAGCTTTCCGAGCACGCGCGCCGCACGCGGGGCCAGATCGCGACCCCGCACTCACAGCGCTCCGTCGCGCGCGTGTCGGCCGAGGTCATCGGCGAGGATGTGCTCTGGTTCGAGGATCTGGTCGGTCTCTGCAACGCCGCGATCCCGACCGAGACGCAGGTACTGGTGAAGCGCGAGGACGAGCAGGCCTTTGCCGAGCTGAACGGCGCAAACCCGATCTTCGTCGAGGACGCCGTGCGCCTGCTGTGCGAGAGCCTGAAGGGCGACGGCCGCATCGGCGACTTCCGCGTCGTGGCGAGCCATCAGGAATCGCTGCACAGCCACGACGCCGTGTCGATCCTGACGATGGGCGAGACCTTCCGGCAGAACAGCTTCGACCCGCGGCTGTTCGACACGCTGTTCCACGTCGGCTGACGATCGCCCGGCCGGGGCCCTTCGCGGGGCCCCGCCGATCACGGTTGATTTGACGGGGGCCGGCGGTTTGGGGTTTGATCCCGCCCGCCCGACGCCATATGTAACGTCCTTATGCGGGGCGCGCCCGAGGCCGCCCCGTGGTTGGGAGACGCGACATGCTGAACAACATCGGACCGGGTGGTCTGCTCCTGGTGGCGGTCGTCGTCCTCGTCCTCTTCGGCCGCGGCAAGGTCGCGGGCCTGATGGGCGAGGTCGGCAAGGGCATCACCAGCTTCAAGCGCGGCCTGAACGAGGGCAAGGCGGAGATCGAGAGCGCCCAGCAGGCGGCCGCGGCGGAGCACGCCCGCGACATCACGCCCGAGAAGGACAAAGTCTGACCTCATGTTTGACATCGGTTGGGGCGAGCTCTTCCTGATCGGTGTCGTTGCGCTCATCGTGGTCGGGCCGAAGGATCTTCCGGCCCTGTTCCGGACGATCGGCAACTTCACCGGCAAGGCGAGGGCCATGGCGCGCGAGTTCCAGCGGTCGCTGGAGCAGGCCGCGAACGAATCCGGCATGAGCGAGGTCTCGAAGAGCCTGCGCTCGATCGACGAGACGTTGAATTCCGCCACCGAATCCGCCCGCAAGTTCGCGAGCCAGCCGATGCGGCAGATGGCCCAGCCGACGGAAGGCGGGGCTGCCGCCAGGCCGCACGTTCCGGCCACCGGCCCTGCGCCGGCCTCTGCCGCCGACGCCTCCCCATCCTCCGACGCCTCCCCGTCCGCCGAGACCCGCACGGAGCCGACGCCGCCCGAGACGCCGCTCGCCGAGTCGCCGTCGCCGTCGGTCGATGAGTTCCCGGACTGCCCACGGATGAGCGTCGACGACAAGGACATCGACGACTCGACCGCCCCGCTGATGGAACATCTGGCGGAGCTGCGGTCGCGGCTCATCACCTGCGTCATCGCGTTCTGCATCGCGATGATCGCGGCGTTCGCCGTCGCCGGCCCGATCTTCAATTTCCTCGCCGCGCCGCTCGCCAAGCTCCTGATCGAGCATGGCCAGAAGCCGGAACTCATCTACACCGGCCTGCAGCAGGGGTTCTTCACCCAGATCCGCATCTCGGTCTTCGGCGGCTTCGTCCTGTCGTTCCCGGTCATCAGCTACCAGCTGTGGCGCTTCGTCGCCCCCGGCCTCTACAAGCAGGAGAAGCGCGCCTTCCTGCCGTTCCTGATCGCCTCGCCCGTGCTGTTCGTGCTCGGCTGCGTCTTCGCGTTCTACGGCCTGCTGCCGCTGGTCTACGACTTCTTCCTCGGCTTCCAGCAGTTCGGCGCCGGCCCGATCGAGGGGCAGGAGGTGTCGATCCAGTTCCTCGGCACCATCAACGAATACCTCTCGCTCACCATGAAGTTCATGGTGGCGTTCGGGCTCTGCTTCCAGTTGCCCGTGGCGCTGACCCTCATGGGCATGGCCGGCATCGTCACGTCAAAGGGCCTCGCGTCGTTCCGGCGCTATGCCCTCGTCGGCCTGCTCGTCGTGGCGGCTTTGGTGACACCCGGCCCGGACGTCATGTCGCAGCTCATCCTGTTTGCAGCGATCTATCCGCTCTACGAGATTTCCATCGTCCTCGTCCGCTTCTTCGAGCGCAAGCGGGAGGCGGAGCTGAAGGCCCAGGGGGCCTGGGTCGAGGATCCCGAGACCCCCGACAGCGCGTGAAGGCGATGAAGAGCACCCTGCGCCGCATCGCCGACGCGCTCGAGCGGATGAGCCCGGCGCCGGCGGCCGTTCCCGACCTTGGCGCCGCGGATGCCTTCGTCTGGGCCACCGGCCCGGACCGGCTCGACCCGGTGGCCCGCGTCAGCCGCGTCGACATCGGCCTGCTCATCGGCATCGACCGCTCGCGCGACACGCTGCTCGCCAATACCCGGCAGTTCGCCCTCGGCCATCCGGCCAACAACGTCCTGCTGTGGGGCGCCCGCGGCATGGGCAAGTCGAGCCTCGTCAAGGCCGCCCATGCCGAGGCCGCGCGCGAGACGCCGGGCCGGCTGAAGCTCATCGAGCTGCACCGCGAGGATCTGCCCTCGATCGGACGCCTCCTCGCGCTCCTGCGCGGCTCGCCGTTCCGCTTCATCCTGTTCTGCGACGACCTGTCGTTCGACAAGGACGACAGCCATTACAAGAGCCTGAAGGCCGTGCTCGACGGCGGCATCGAGGGGCGGCCGGAGAACGTCGTTCTCTACGCCACGTCGAACCGCCGCCACCTGATGCCCCAGGACATGATCGACAACGAGCGCCAGCGCGGGGTGAACCCGACCGAGGCGGTGGAGGAGAAGGTCTCGCTCTCCGACCGCTTCGGCCTGTGGCTCGGCTTCCATGCCTGCAACCAGGACAATTTCCTGAGCATGATCCGCGGCTACTGCGACGCCTACGGCGTCGAGATCACCGACGAGGAGCTGCGCGCCGAGGCGGTCGAATGGAGCCAGACCCGCGGCGGCCGCTCCGGCCGGGTCGCGTGGCAGTACGTCACCGACCTCGCCGGCCGGCGCGGCGTCCGACTGGCGGCAGGGGCGGGCGCAGCGGATTGACCCTTGCAGCGTCGGGACTCGGGTCTGGCGACTAAGGGCCTAGGGTCGAGCCCAGAATCGTGTCCAAGGTCCTCGCTCGCTCGGACCGATGCCGGGCGCGCGGGAGCGGCGGAAGATCGCAAGGATCGCCTTTGCCCACCAGTCGGGCGAGCATCGAGACCATCCGCCGGCACGACAGTCGGCTCGCCACTGACCATGACGGCGAGTTCCACCCGCCTTCCGGCGACCAGTGGCGTCTGCGGCCCTCCGACGGCCGCGCAGCCGGGAGGGGCCGCCGCGATCGGCAGGGCGTCACGCGGGTCCGCACGCGCCGGCGCCCTGCGCCCCGGAACCCGGCCACGCGGGTCAGAGGATGAGGTCCGCAGCCGCGACATGCGTCTCGCGCCCCAGCTGGATGGAGAAGTCCGCCAGCCCGTCGCCGTTGACGTCGCCCTGCAACAGCCCGCCGGCGAACCGCAGCTCGCCCGCGTGGTCGCCGAAGGCCCGTGCGCCGATATAGTCAAAGGCCTGATTGCCCGCCGCCGTGCTGCGCGCGTCGATTGCGGAAAGGTCGATCTTGTCGGTGCCGGTCGAGAAATCCACCACCACGTCGAAACGGGAGCCGCTCGTCGTGTCGCGCGGCGACGCGAAGACGAAGCGGTCGGCCCCGCCGCCCCCCGTCAGCCGATCCGCGCCGGCGCCGCCGGTCAATTGGTCGTTGCCGACCCCGCCTGACAGGAAATCATCGCCCGCGTCGCCGGCCAGCGCATCGTTGCCGGCGCCGCCGCGCACGGTATCGGCGCCATCGCCACCCCCGACCGCATCCGCACCGCCCCAGCCGACGAAACTGTCGTCACCGCCGCCGAGCGCGATCGCAGGTCCGCCGCCGCTGACCCTGCTGAGCCCGGAAAGGTCGAACGCATCGGCGCCGCTGCTGCCGGTCAGGGCGTAGCCGGCACGATCCAGCCGCTCGACACCGCTGGCCGCGTCGAGGATCAGCCGATACCGCTCCGCCGCGGCCTCCTGCCGAACGGTGTCGATGCCGTCGCCGCCGAGGAACACGTCCGAATCGCGGCCGTCGATCAGGAAGACGTCGTTTCCTGCACCTCCGTCGAAACTGTCCTGCCCGGCGCCGCCGGACAGGAAGTCGTTGCCGTCACCGCCCGTCAGACGGTCATCGCCGATGCCGCCGCGCACAAAATCGGCGCCGACGTGCCCGACAAAGACGTCATTGCCCGCGCCAAGGTCGATGAACTGGCTCCGGTACGCGACGGCGGTCAGCCCGGAGAAGTCGAACGTGTCGCCGTACGCGCTGCCCCACAGCCGATACGCCCCGACATCGACGCGCTCGACGCCGGCAGCGACATCGAGCGTCAGCCGCTGGTACACCACATCGCCGGCAAGCTGGATCGTGTCGGTTCCCGCGCCGCCCTGAAACAGATCGTCGCCCGTGCCGAGGACGAGGATGACGTCGTCGCCCGTGCCGCCGTCGTAGCTGTCGTTGCCGCCGCCGCCGCGGAGGTCGTCGTTGCCGAATTCCTCGTCCGGAAAGCCATCTCTCGGGTATCCATAGATCATGTCCGGGCTCGAGGTGCCCGCAATCGTGTCGTTCCCAGAGGTGCCGTAAAGCCTCGCCATGTCGTTCGTCTCACCACCATGCCAGGAGCCCGACCGGATCGGCTCCGTTACCGCGCACGACGCTACGGAGGCGCGGTCGAAGCGGGCAACGCCCGAGTTGCGAACGACATGGCGGCGCCGACGAGCGACGCGGGCATTCTTCGAACGGCCTCGAATCGTCGCTGGACGCCACTCGACAGGCATCCGGACGACGACGAGACTCGCGCGATGAGCGCCACCCACCCCTTTCCCGCTTCTGTTCCTCTCGGTCGCCAGGTCGCATATCTCGCGATCGGCTTCGCCACGGTCTATTTCTTCGTGGCAAGCCTGGTCTGGGCGATCGCGGGAAGCGATCCTGTCGCGAGTGCCGGGTCAAAGCTGATCGGGATGGCAGGCGATGCGCTGCTCGCCGCGGTCATCACGCTGGTCCTGTGGCGGATGCGGCGGCGGAGCCTCGGGCTGAAGGCACTGACGGCCATCCTGCTGTCCCTCGCGCTGGCGCCGATTTCCGCGCTGATCGACCGGGGGCTCCAGAATCCTTTGCACCGCGCCGAATGTCGCGCCCTTCGATCCCGAGGCCTTCGCGCAGGTGGTGATCTTCACCACGTCCGAGCTCTTCGGCTGGTCCTGCCTGTTCCTCGCGCTGCAGTACAACGCCCGCGCGCGAGAGACCGAACGACAGCTCGCCGCCGCGCGAGAGGAGGGCCTCAAGGCGCAGATGCGGGCGCTGCAGTATCAGGTGAACCCTCACTTCCTGTTCAATACGCTGAATTCGATCGCCGGCCTGATCGAGGAGGACTCGCGCGAGCCGGCGCAGGAGATGACGTTGCGGCTCGCCGGCTTCCTGCGACAGACCTTGGCGCTCGACCCCGCCGTCGACGTGCGCCTCGCCGAGGAGATCGCGCTGCAGACGGACTACCTCGCGATCGAGGAAACCCGGTTCAGCGACCGCCTGGAGGTGCGGCTGTCGTTGCCGGGCGGCGTGCCGGAGGCCCGCGTCCCGGCGCTGATCCTGCAACCTCTGGTCGAAAACGCGATCAAGCACGGAGTCGCCCGGACGCCCGGACACGCGGTGCTCGAAATTGGCGCCGACCGGGTCGGAGACGAACTGCGGCTCTGGGTCGAGAGCCCCGCAGCAGCCTCGAAGGGTCCTGGCGCCGGGCTTGGGGTCGGCCTTGCCAACGTCACGGCGAGGCTCGCCGCGCGCTGGCCCGGACGCTCCGGCTGCGCGTCGAGCGCCGCCGGGCCGGGGCGGGTCCGCGTCGAGATGCGTATGCCGTTCGTCGCATGACACTGACCGTGCTGATCGTCGACGACGAGCCGATCGCGCGCCGCCGCCTCGGGCGCCTGCTGCGCGCCATTCCCCACGTTCAGGTTCTGGGAGAGGCGGGCGATGTCGCGTCTGCGGTGGCGGAGACGCGCCGGCTCGCGCCGGATTTGCTGCTCCTCGACATCCGGATACCGGGCGGCGACGGGTTCGACGTGATCGACCGGCTTGGTCGGGACGTCCCGCGGGTGGTTTTCGTGACAGCGTTCAACCACCACGCGATCCGCGCCTTCGACCTCGAGGCGGTGGACTACGTGACGAAGCCGGTGGAGGCGCCCCGCCTTGCGCGGGCCATCGAACGGGCGCGGGCGGCGACCGCAGCGAGCGGCCAGACGGAACGGATCCCCGCCGCGACAGACGTCGCAACATCATCTGGCGCATGGTCTGCCGCTTCCGGTACTGGCGGCTCGCCGCAACCCGATACGACAATCTCGCAGGCAACCACGCTTCCGCGATAGCCCTCGCAGCCGTCATGATCTGGTGGTTGAGATCAAGGCTCGACCCTAAGGCCGGCCGGCGCCCGGCAGGATCAGCTTACGTTCGGGCCGCGCAGCACCCGGATCGCCTCGCGCACCTGGCGCCATTGCTCGGCGGTATCGCGATCGCCCTTTGCGGCATAGTCCTTGGCACGCTGTGCCGCTTCGTATTCCGCCCGATCGCCGTGAGCGGAATAGAGCTGACGCGCATAATCATCAATCTGAACGATGCTCATGGGGTTCCTCCTTGGTCATTGTTTGCGATCAACATAGCACATGCGCGCGCGAGGGACAGCATTTCGGGCCGGTTTTCCGCTGCATCCCCGCCACGCGATACCGCCTCACCTGAGGAAAATCGCGGCGAGACGAAAGAAGACTGCTTTTCTTCAGAGGCTTGACCAAATGCCGGCTGCGGTCTGGCGGCGACAGGATACCGCACCGATGGCCCCTCGCCGAACTCCCCATCACACCGCAACTCGGTCGCCGGCATCGCCCGGACCATTCCAGAGCACCTCCGCTGTTGCCCTTGTCACGGCCGTTGGTCCGAACCGGCTCTGGGTCGCGATCGCCCCGTCAAGGCCACGGCCGTCTGCAACAACGAGATCGCCCAGGATCCGGACGGAATGATCGACAGCTGCCTCGGTTTCGATATCCAGCGCCTTCAGGTCGGCGGCAGTGAGGCACCGAACGGCCTGCTCATCTGGGTGCCGTTCGAGGGACAGCGCAACCCGAGTCGAGAGCAGCAGGACACCGGCGGCATCGTGGATCTCAGTGGAAATCCCGGCTCGGGAAGATCGCCTTCGCCTGATCGCGAGGGTGGCGGGCCGGGGGCGGGTGGGGCTCGGGGTGGGGCTCGGGGTGGGACGGTGCCGGGTGGCCGAGGCTGGAGAGCGCGGCGGAGACGTCCGCAAGCTCCTCGGCGATGAGATGCACGACCATCCCCTCGCGCTCCAGCCGGCCGGAGACGCGCAGCAGGCGGGCGGCGAGGACGGCGGGACGGAAACGCTCGAAGACGCGCCGCCAGACCATGACATTGGCGACCCCGGTCTCGTCCTCCAGCGTCAGGAAGATGACGCCGGAGGCGGTGCCGGGGCGCTGGCGGGTGATGACGATGCCGCAGACCGTCACCCGCGTGGGGGCCCCGGCCAGCGCCGCATGCGCCGTCGTCCCGGGGAAGGCGG
Source organism: Amaricoccus sp. (assembly GCF_047602525.1). Classification (GTDB taxonomy): domain Bacteria; phylum Pseudomonadota; class Alphaproteobacteria; order Rhodobacterales; family Rhodobacteraceae; genus Amaricoccus. The sequence goes on along the minus strand of NZ_JASGHB010000001.1, from coordinate 3,278,192 downwards.
CGCGGAGCAGCGCCATCGGATGGGCGCGCAGGCTGAGGCGGGTGCTGACGTAGTCCGCGACCACCTCCTCGCCCGGGGTCAGCGCCGGCAGCGCCACCGCGGGCTCGGGGATCTCCGCGCCGCCTGCGGCCTCGAAGAGCGGCAGCGGGCGGGGCCCGAGCGCCCTCACCTGCCAGAGCGCCGCGCGCCGGGCGAGGCCGAGGGGGGCGAAGGCATCGGCCTCGGCGAGATCGGCCAGCGCCCGCACCGGGGCGCCCGTCCGGCGCCAGAGGCTCGCGACATCCGGGTAGCCGTTGCCACGGGCCTGCAGGATCGCCTCGGCCGTGTCCTGCCCGAGGCCCTTCACCAGACGGAAGCCGAGGCGGAGCGCGAGGCCGTTCGCCGCCGGCTCCAGCGTGCAGTCCCAGGCGCTGTCGTTAACCGAGACCGGGCGCACCTCCAGCCCGTGATCGCGCAGGTCGCGCACGATCTGGGCCGGCGCATAGAAGCCCATCGGCTGGGAATTGAGGAGCGCGCAGGCGAAGACGACCGGGTGGTGGCATTTGAGCCAGGCGGAGGCGTAGACGAGGATGGCGAAGCTCGCGGCATGGCTCTCGGGGAAGCCGTATTCGCCGAAGCCCTCGATCTGGGAAAAGCAGCGCTCGGCGAAGTCGGCGGCATAGCCGTTCGCCGCCATGCCCTTGAGGAAACGGTCGCGGAATGTCGCGATGGTGCCCATGCGGCGGAAGGTGGCGAGGCTGCGGCGCAGCCGGTCCGCCTCGCCGGGGTCGAAGCCGGCGCCGAGGACGGCGATCTGCATCGCCTGCTCCTGGAAGAGCGGCACGCCCATGGTCTTGGCAAGGAGGCCGTTGAGCGCGGGGCCGAGATCCTCGACCGGCTCCTGCCCGAGGCGGCGGCGCAGATAGGGATGCACCATGCCGCCCTGGATCGGCCCGGGGCGCACGATCGCCACTTCGATGACGAGATCGTAGAACTCCCGCGGCCGCATCCGCGGCAGGAAGTTCATCTGCGCCCGGCTCTCGACCTGGAAGACACCGATCGCATCCGCCCGGCAGAGCATATCGTAGACGGGCGTTTCCTCGGGCGGGATCGTGGGCAGGGTCAGGCGCGGGCCGCCGTGGTCGGCGAGAAGGTCGAGGCCCTTGCGCAGGCAGGTGAGCATCCCGAGCGCGAGGATGTCGACCTTGAGGAGGCCGAGGGCGTCGATGTCGTCCTTGTCCCACTCGATGACGGTGCGGTCCGCCATGGCGGCATTCTCGATCGGCACGATCTCGTCGAGGCGGTCCGCCGTGATGACGAAGCCGCCGACATGCTGCGAGAGATGGCGGGGAAAACCGATGATCTCGGCGATGAGCCGGAGCGTCAGCCGGAAGCGGGCATCGGCCGGATCGAGGCCGGCGGCGGTCAGCCGCGCCGCGATCGGGGTCTCTGCGGACCCCCAGACCTGGCCGGCGAGGCGGGCGACGGCGTCCCGCGACAGGCCCATGGCGCGGCCGACCTCGCGGATGGCGGCACGCGTGCGGAAGTGGATGACCGTGGCGGTGAGGCCGGCGTGGTCGCGGCCGTATTTCCCGTAGATCCACTGGATGACCTCTTCGCGCCGTTCGTGCTCGAAATCGACGTCGATGTCGGGGGGCTCGCCGCGCTCGCGCGAGATGAAGCGCTCGAAGACCATGGTGATCCGCTCCGGCGGCACCTCGGTGATGCCGAGGGCATAGCAGACGAGCGAATTCGCCGCCGAGCCGCGCCCCTGCGCGAGGATGCCGCGCGACCGGGCGAAGGCCACGATGTCGTGGACGGTCAGGAAATAGGGCGCATAGCCCTGTTCGGCGATGAGGGCGAATTCCTTGTCGAGCCGCGCCCGCAGCTCTTCCGGCATTCCCGCCGGCCAGCGCCGGCGGATCCCGTCGCCGGTCAGGCGCACGAGGCGGGCCTGTGCCGTCTCGGTCGCCGTCGCCTCGTGGGGATAGGCGTGGCGGAGCTCGTCGAGGGAGAAGCGGCAGCGGGCGGCAATCTCCCCCGTGCGGGCAAGGGCCTCCGGGTGGTCGCGAAAGAGGCGGGCCATCTCGGCGGGGCCACGCAGCCGGCGCTCGGCATTCGGCAGCGCCCGGAGGCCGAGGCTGTCAATGGTGCAACGCTCGCGGATGCAGGTGAGCACATCGGCGAGCGGGCGGCGGCTGCCGTGGTGGAGCAGCACGTCGCCAAGCGCCACCATCGGCAGGCCGAGCCGCCCGGCGAGGCCCGCGCGGGTGGCGAGGCGGCGGTCGTCGAGGCCGTCGTAGCGCGGGGCGGCGCCGAGATGCACCTGGCCGGGGAAGCGGTCGGCGAGGGGGGCGATCCGCTCCGCGCCCGCGTCGTCCGGCGGCAGGGCGACGAGGACGAGGCCCTCGGCCCAGGCCGCGAGATCGGCCTCCTCCAGATGGCAGGCGCCCTTGCCGGCGCGGCGGCGGCCGAGGCTGAGCAGCCGGCAGAGCCGGCCATGGGCGGCGCGGTCCTCGGGATAGGCGAGCCAGTGGACCGGACTGTCGGCGAGAACGATCCGGCTGCCGATGACAAGCCGCGGCAGCGGGGCGGCGCCCGGGCCGGGGGTGCCCTGCGGCGCGCCGATCGCGAGGCGGCTGCAGGTGTCGGTGACCTGTTCCGAGCGGATGGGAATCGCGGCACCGGCCACCGCCTCCGCCTGGAGCCGGGCGATCTCGCGGAGGGCAACGTGGGCGCGGACCACGCCTGCGAGCGAGTTGTGGTCGGTGAGGGCGAAGGCGTCGAGCCCGAGCAGGGCGGCGCGGCTCGCCAGCTCCTCGGGATGCGAGGCGCCGGTCAGGAAGGTGAAGTTCGAGGTGATGCAGAGCTCGGTGTATCCGGTCACGGGAACTCGCCCTGCGCGTACCAGCCCGGGGCCTGCGGGGTGTGGAAGAGCCAGAGCCGGCGCCCGCCGGTGGTGGCGACGCGCCAGTAGGCGCGCAGGCCCGTGCGCCAGGCGGGATCGTCGAGCCACCATTCCGGGGCGATCCGCTCCGGCCCGGCGGCGGCCCGGGTGATGAAGGCGACGCGGCGCCAGCGGAAGGCGGCGGGCGGCGCGGGGGCGGGGTCCGCCTCGACCGGCTCGGGCGGAAAGAGGAGGAGCGGGCGGGGGCGGCCGGGGGGCCAGGGGGCGGTCGGGGCCTCCGGTGCGAAGGCGGCGGGCAGGACGAGAAAGCTCTTCTCCGGGGCATGGCTCTCGGCGGGCGCGACGGTGGTGATGCGTGCGAAGCCGAGGCGGTTGCCGAGCCGGCTCACGAGATCGGCGAGGGCTTCCGCCTGCGGAGTACCGTCCCGCGCGCCGCCGGCCGCGATCTGGACAGGGGCCAGCGGCTCCGTGCGGGTGGCGACAAGGCGCAGGCGGTCGAGGCCGAAGCCTGCGTCGACACCCTCGATGCCGGGGCGGAAGAGCGGCGCGATCCGGGCTGGGTCGCGCACGGGGCGGGCGAGGCCGACCGTCACCGCAACAGTGGCGCCATCGACTCGGCCGAGCTCCAGCCGAAGCGCCCGGGCGCCGAGGCCGTGCCGGGCGAGCGTGGGGCAGAGCCGGTCGAGCAGCCGGGCGAGCCCGGCCTCCACGTCCCGGACAAGGCCGATCGGTTCGGGCAGGGTCAGCCGGACGGCGAGGGCGGGCGGCGGCGCCTCCGGCTCCAGCGGCTCGGGCGCGCGGCCAAGGGCCTGGTCGAGCCGGGCGAGCAGGCCCGGCCCGAACCGCTGGCCGAGGGGCGCCCGCGGCAGGGCGTCGAGCGCGCCGATGCTGCGGATGCCGAGCGCGTCGAGGGCCGCCGCGGTCGCGGCGTCGAGGCGCAGGGCTGTGGGCGGCAGGGCACCGAGGGCCGCGAGCGGCCGGCCGGGGGGCGCGATGCCGCCGCCGTGGCGGGCGAGCGCCCGGGCAGCGCCGCGGCTGTCGGCGATGGCGCCGACGCCTTCGATGCCGGCACGGGAGAGGCGTGCGCGGGCGTCCCGGAGCACCGCCGCCTCGCCGCCGAAGAGGGCGGCGGCGCCGGTCAGGTCGGCGAGAAGCCCGTCGCTGCCGTCGCGGGCGACCTGCGGCGAGAACCGCCCGGCCCAGCGGACGAGCCGCCCGAGACAGGCCGCCTCGGCCGCGAGATCGGCCGGCGCGGTCGCGAGCCGCGGGCAGAGTGCGCGGGCGTCCGCGAGGGGCATGCCGCGGTGCAGTCCTTCCGTCGCAGCAGTCGCGTTGAGGCAATGCAGATGATCGGCTCCGCCTTGCCGGAGGATGAGGGCGAAGGGCCCGTCATGGGGCGCGCGCCGCAGCAGGCAATCGCTCGCCAGCCGCGGAAACCACAGTGACAGAATGCGTCGCATCATCCCATTCCACAGTCCAGGCGCCAAGTGTTCCTTTTTTGTTCCTGATAAGGGCCCATTCCGCGCGTGTCGAGTCCGGGGTGTCGCCGGCAAGGGCGCGCACCTGCCAGCGGGTCTCGGCGGCCGGGCTGCCGGCACCGTCGCGGATCAGGAGAAGGCCAGGGCTGCCGCCCGCCTCGGCGGCGAGCTGCAGCCTCCGCCCGGCGGTGAGCCCGAGCGGGCGCTGCGGCTCGGCGACGACGAGACCGGCGACGCCGGCCCGCAGCACCTCCTCCGTCGCCCAGAGCAGCTCCGCCTCGCTGCCCGCCGTCACACGGACGAGCCGCTCCGGGGCGAGGAAGCGGGCAAGCCCGGCCGGCAGGACCTCCCCCGCTGCCGCCACCTCCGGCCGCAACCAGACGAGCCGCCCCGCCACCCCCGCCGCCTGCATCGCCGCAAAGCCGACCGCCCCCGGCCCCTGCGCCTCATGGACGCGGGCGGAAAGCAGGCGGGGCGGGGCGGCGGGGTGGCACATGATGAGAACATATAAAGAACATACGCCGAAAGTCACAGGGGGAAGGGTCCAAGACGTCTTGCCGCGGCCTGATCCAAAAACAGCGGTTTTCCTGCAATCCGATGGTCCCGCGCTTTGGCGGTGGCCCTGCCATGCCTTTGAGGGAGTTCTGGTGCGCCGGTGCCCGACAGGCCCGCGAAACACGGGTCACAGAGGGCATCCCTTCAGCGCAGTTTGTCCGGCCGTGGCCTCAAAGCGCCCGGCGGGCCAGCAGGGCCGCGCCGATCGTGCCGTCGTCGAGATAGTCCAGCTCGCCGCCGATCGGCACGCCCTTCGCGAGCGACGTCAGGCGGACCCCGAGCGGCGACAGCTCGCCGGAGATGTAGTGCGCCGTGGTCTGGCCATCGACCGTGGCGTTGAGCGCGAGGATCACCTCGCGCGTGGCTTCGTCGGCGACGCGCGCCACCAGCTCGGGGATGCGCAGGCTGGCGGGGGTCACGCCGTCCAGCGCCGAGAGGACGCCGCCGAGCACGTGGTAGCGGCCGCTGAACGCGCCCGCCCGTTCCATCGCCCAGAGATCGGCCACCGTCTCGACCACGCAGATTTCGCCGGTGGCCCGGGCGGGATTGGCGCAGATCGCGCAGAGCTCACCCGTCGCGATGTTGCCGCACCTGTCGCATTCGCGCACCGTTGCCGCCACGTCGGCGAGCGCCTGCGACAGCGGGTCGAGCAGGGCCTCGCGCCGGCGGATCAGCGTCAGGACGGCCCGGCGGGCAGAGCGCGGGCCGAGGCCGGGCAGCCGGGCCATGAGCCCGATCAGCCGGTCGACCGCCGCATCCGTCTGCGCATCGCCCGCCTCGGCCATCGTTCAGAACGGCAGCTTCATGCCGGCGGGCAGGTCGAGGCCCTCGGTGATCTTGGCCATCTCGCTCTGTGCGGCGGCCATGGCGCGGGCCTGGGCGTCCTGCACCGCGGCGACGATCAGGTCCTCGACCACCTCGCGCTCCTCGGGGACGAAGAGCGACGGGTCGATGGTCAGCGCCTTCACGGCGCCCTTCGCCGTCGCCGTCACCTTGACGAGGCCGGCGCCGGCCTCGCCGACCACCTCGACGTCGTCGAGGCGGTTCTGCGCGTCGGCCATCCGGCTCTGCATCTCCTGCGCGTGCTTCATCAGCTTGGCCATGTCGCCGAGCTGGCCGAGACCTTTCAGCATGTCAGTCTTCCTCTGAAAACGGGTCAATCGGATCCCACTCGTCGTCCTCGTCCGCCTCGTCGGCGGCCGGTGCGAGCGGGGCTGTCGTCGGGTCGGCGAGGTCCGGGCTGCGCACCTCGCGCACCTCGGCACCGGGGAAGGCCGCGAGCATCGCCTGTACCATCGGGTGCGCCAGCGCCTGCGCGTGCAGCGTGCCCCTCCGCTCGGCGCGCACCTCGGCGATGGTCGCCGCGCCGCCGGATCCGACGATGGCGACGCCCCAGCGCACGCCGGTCCAGAGCTGCAGGCGCTGGGCAAGGCGGGCGGCGAGATCGGGCGGGGCGCCGTCCCCCGGCTCGAACTCGATGCGGCCGGGCGCATAGCGGGCGAGGCGGATGTGGCTCTCGACCTCGACGAGCAGGCTGATGTCGCGACGGGCGCGGATCAGCGCCACCACGTCGGCGAAGCTCTGGAAGCGGGCGAGCGGTCCGGTCTCGGCCACCGGCTCGGCGGCCGAGACCGGCTGCGCCACCGCGGCCGCGACGGAGCGGGCGGGGGCGGTGGCACCACCGCGGGGCATGCCGGCAGGGCCGCCGCCCGGGGCGGCCGGCGGTTGCGCCGGCGCCGCAGCGGGGGCGGCGCCGGTGGTCAGGCGGCGGACGATCTCCTCCGGCGCCGGCAGGTCGGCGACGTGGGTGAGGCGGATCACCGCCATCTCCGCCGCCATCATCGCGTTCGGCGCGGTCGCCACCTCTTCCAGCGCCTTCAGCAGCATCTGCCATGCGCGGGTCAGCACGCGCATCGGCAGGCGCGCGGCGAAGTCGAGGCCGCGCGCGCGCTCGTCCGGGCCGACCGTCGGGTCCTCGGCCGCTTCGGGGGCGAGCTTCAGCATCGAGACCCAGTGCGTCACCTCGGCAAGGTCGCGCAGGATCGCCGCCGGATCGGCACCGGCGGCGTATTCCGCCGCCAGCTCGGCCAGCGCGCCGCGGGCGTCGCCGGCCATCACCGCGGCGAAGAGGTCGAGGATGCGGCCGCGGTCGGCGAGGCCGAGCATCGCCCGCACCTCGGCCGCCCCGGTCTCGCCCGCGCCGTGGGCGATCGCCTGGTCGAGCAGCGACAGCGCGTCGCGCACCGATCCCTCGGCGGCACGGGTGATGAGCGCGAGGCCGTCCGCGGCAACCGTCGCGCCCTCGGCATCGGTGATGCGGGAGAGGTGCGCGAGCATCACCTCCGGCTCGATGCGGCGCAGGTCGAAGCGCTGGCAGCGGCTCAGCACCGTCACCGGCACCTTGCGGATCTCGGTCGTCGCGAAGATGAACTTCACGTGCGGCGGCGGCTCCTCGAGGGTTTTCAGGAGCGCGTTGAACGCCGAGGTGCTGAGCATGTGCACCTCGTCGATGATGTAGACCTTGTAGCGCGCCGAGGCGGCCCGATAGGCGACGCCGTCAATGATCTCGCGGATGTCGTTGACGCCGGTGCGGCTGGCCGCGTCCATCTCGAGCACGTCGACGTGGCGGCCCTCGGCGATCGCCCGGCACGCGTCGCAGGTGCCGCAGGGGGCGATGGTCGGGCCGCCGGTGCCGTCCTCGCCGGTGCAGTTCAGGCCCTTGGCGATGATCCGCGCCGTCGTGGTCTTGCCGACGCCGCGGACGCCGGTCAGCACGAAGGCATGGGCGATGCGGTCGGCCTCGAAGGCGTTGCGCAGGGTGCGCACCATCGCCTCCTGGCCGATCAGGTCGGCGAAGGTCGCGGGCCGATACTTCCGGGCGAGCACCCGGTAGGCGTCGGTCGAGGGCGCGGCGTCGGTCAAGCGGATCCCGTTCCTGAGGTCGGAGATCAACCTATGCGCGGGGGCGTCCGGTCGCAAGGGAACGGGGCACATCTGCCCCCGTGCAGGCCGCCCGGTGACGGGGAAGCGGGCGACGGGCGCGAGCGGCGCGCCCCCTGAGGGCCTCAAGCGATCTCCCGGATCCGCCGCATGTCGGCGACGAACGCATCCCACTCGCGCCGTTTCGCATCCTCGTCCGGCAGGCGGAGCAGGTAGGACGGATGCACCGTGATGTACCCCGGCCGGCTGTCGAACCGCGTTTCGCCGCGATTCGCCGTGACCGGCACCGCCTTGCCAGCCAGCGCCAGCGCCGCCGTCGCCCCCATCGCGACCACGAGCCTCGGGCCGACGAGATCAAGCTCCGACTTCAGCCACCAGCGATAGTGCTTCACCTCGCCCGCGGTCGGGCTCTGGTGCAGCCGCCGCTTGCCGCGCTGGACGTACTTGAAGTGCTTCACCGCGTTCGTCACGTAGACGCCGGCCCGGTCGATCCCCGCCTTCTCCAGCGCCTTGTCGAAGACCTGTCCCGCCGGCCCGACGAACGGGCGGCCGTCCACATCCTCCTGATCGCCCGGCTGTTCGCCGACGAAGGCGACAGCGGCGCCGACCGGCCCTTCGCCGAGCACGGCGCGCGTCCCCCCCTCGACCATCGGCGGCGCGGCCGCGATGATCCGGTTGAGGGCGTCGAGGCTTTCCGGCGCCTGGTCGGTCATGGCGGCGAGGGCCTTTTCCGGCGTGCGATGCGTCGGCATGGCAGCCTCCCGCGCGATCATCTCCTGAACGCGCGACGGGGCGGATCGCACCATCTCCGGGATCGCCGCCGCCTCGGGCAGGTTCTTCCAGTATTTCTTCGGCATCTCGGCGCGCGTGGCGGTCAGGTTCACCCGCGCGGGATTGAACGTGCTCTCGTAGTAGCCGCGCCACCCCGCCTCGAACGGATCGTCCTCCGGCGCCTCGTCGCGCCGCGCGGGCGGGCCGAAGCTCAGGCGCGTGCGGTCCCAGCGCATCCGCCCGATCGGCGTGAGGATCGCCCAGTCCATCGAACGAAAGCGCGTCACGAAGAAATCCGCCGTCGCTTCGAGGATGAAATGCTCCGGCTCGAACCAGGCGACGAAGCGCTCTCCCCCCGGCACCTCGAGGCGGCGGAAGCGGACGAAGGCGTGCATCTTGTGCAGGTCGCGGCGCACGGACTTCGCCAGCCGCTGCAGGCGGTGGACCAGCGGGTCGGACGCGATCTCGAGCAGATGCTTCTCCCCGTGCAGCGTCCGCCAGATCGCGGCGTAGAGCAGGGCGTACCGCTCCGGATCGCTGTGGCACACGACGAGGCGCACGAGGTCGGTCATCGGGCGCGACAGCATCACCGCCGGCGCGTCCGTCTCCGGCGCGGCGGTGAACAGGCTGCCGTCGGCGAACACCACCTCCTCCGGCCGGGCACCGGCGGCGGCGAGCCGGCGGACGGCGGCACGAAACCCGTCGAGGTCGGCACCCTCCTTCAGCGCCACGTGGATCATGGGAACAGCGCCAGTTGCTCGGGCGGCTTGACGAGGCGCGACCGCAGGTCGAGCCCATCGAGCCCGGCCGCGCGGTGGTCGGCCGCGACGAGAAACGGCAGCGCCCGCTTCAGCGACGGCGTGAGCCGCGCGAGGTCGGCGAGGCGCAGGCGGGCATGGCGGCGGGCGGCGATCATCCGGTCCACCGCCTTCACGCCGAGGCCGGGCACCCGCAGCAGCATCTCGCGTGGCGCGCGGTTCACGTCGACCGGAAAGCTCGCCCGATGCTTCAGCGCCCACGCGAGCTTCGGATCGGCCTCGAGGTCGAGCATCCCTGCGTCGCCGCCCGCGGCGATCTCGTCGACGGAAAAGCCGTAGAAGCGCAGCAGCCAGTCCGCCTGATAGAGGCGGTTCTCGCGCTGCAAGGGCGGCGGCTTCACCGGCAGGACCGCCGACGGCTCCGGGATCGGGCTGAACGCGGAATAATAGACCCGACGCAGGCGATACGTGCCGTAAAGCCGCTTGCTCGCCCGCAGCACGCCCTCGTCGGTGGTCGCATCGGCGCCGACGATCACCTGCGTGCTCTGGCCTGCCGGGGCAAAGCGCCGCCGTTCGGCCTTGGCCTCGTCGATGCGCTCGCGCATCTGGTCCATCGCTCCGGTGATCGACGGCGCGCTCTTTTCCGGCGCCAGCGTCTTGAGGCTGGTCTCGGAGGGCAACTCGACGTTGATCGACAGCCGGTCGGCCCATCGTCCGGCCTGCTCGATCAGCCAGGGGCTCGCCTCGGGGATGGCCTTCAGATGGATGTACCCGGCGAAACCGTGATCGCGGCGCAGGGTGCGGGCGACGCGGAGCAGATCCTCCATCGTGGCATCGGGAGACTTGGCGACGCCCGAGGAGAGGAACAGCCCCTCGATATAGTTGCGCTTGTAGAATTCGAGCGTGAGGCTGACGACCTCCTCGACGCTGAAGCGGGCGCGGGGCGTGTTCGACGAGCGCCGGTTCACGCAATACGCGCAGTCGTAGAGACACCAGTTGGTGAGCAGGATCTTCAAGAGCGACACGCATCGCCCGTCCGGCGTGTAGGCGTGGCAAATCCCCATCCCGGAGGTCGATCCGAGCCCCTTCGCGCCACCGGAGCGCTTCGGCGCGCCGGACGAGGCGCAGGAGGCGTCGTACTTGGCGGCATCGGCGAGGATTCGCAGCTTCGAGGCGAGTCGGGGATCCATCGTCGAATGTTCCCTCTATGTTCGCAAAAATGCAAGTGCAACCGCGGCGCCGTTTCGCGGCCCTGGCGCCCGGGTTGCGGCGCGGGGGCGGCTCGACTACGAGAAGGACGCATTTCTCCGGCAGAAGGATCCGCCACGATGACCGCACCCCTCCGCATCGGGCTCGCCGGGCTCGGCACCGTCGGCACCGGGGTCGTGCGAATCCTGCAGACGCACGCCGGGCTGGTCGCCGCCCGCGCCGGCCGGCCGGTCGAGATCGTCGCCGTCTCCGCGCGGTCCCGCCGCCGGGACCGTGGCGTCGATCTCTCGGCCTATGGCTGGGAGGACGATCCCGTCGCGCTGGCGAAACGGCCCGATGTCGACCTGGTGGTCGAGGTCATGGGCGGCGAGGACGGTCCGGCCCGCGCGACGGCGCAGGCCGCGCTGGCCGGGGGCAAGCATTTCGTCACCGCGAACAAGGCGATGATGGCCCGCCACGGCATCGCGCTCGCCGGTCAGGCCGAGGCGAAGAGCGTGGCGCTCCGCTTCGAGGCCGCCGTGGCCGGCGGCATCCCGGTGGTCAAGGCGCTGACCGAGGGGCTGGCGGGCAACGCGATCGCCCGGGTCATCGGCGTGCTGAACGGCACCTGCAACTATATCCTCACCCGGATGCAGGCCGAGGACGCGCCCTATGCGCAGGTGCTCGAGGCGGCGCAGCGGCTCGGCTATGCCGAGGCCGATCCGAGCTTCGACGTCGGCGGAATCGACGCGGCGCAGAAGCTCGCGCTGCTCGCGACCATCGCCTTCGGCGCGCCGGTCGAGCTCGAGTCGATGACGGTCGAGGGCATCGAGCGGGTGAGCCTCGCCGACATCGAGCACGCGGCCGAGCTCGGCTATCGCATCAAGCTGCTCGGTGTCGCCGAGACGGCGGGCGCCGCGATCGAGGCGCGGATGCAGCCCTGCCTCGTCCCCGCCGGCTCGCCGATCGGGCAGCTCGAGGGCGTGACGAACATGGTGATCCTCGAAGGCGACTTCGTTGGCCGCATCGTGCTCTCCGGCCCCGGTGCCGGGGAGGGCCCGACGGCCTCGGCGATCGTCGGCGACGTGATCGACATCGCCCGCGGCCTCGTGCTACCGCCGTTCGGCCAGCCGGCCGCGGGCCTCGTCGCGGCGCCGCGCGCCACCGCGGCGGCGCCGGCCGCCTACTATCTGCGCTTCCTCCTCGCGGATGCGCCGGGCGTCCTCGCCCGCGTCGCCGCGGCCCTGGGCGAGGCCGACATCTCGATCAACCGCATGCGGCAGGTCGAGCACGACGGCCCGGAGGCGCCGGTCCTCATCGTCACGCACCACACCGAGCGCCAGCCGCTCGACGCGGCGCTCGCCGTGATCGCCGGCCTCGACGTCTGCCGCGAGGCGCCGGTGGCGATCCGGATCGAGGCGCTCTGATGGATGCGCTGATCCGCCCTGCGGGCGTCGCCGACATGGACGCGGTGCAGGCGATCTATGCGGCTCACGTGCTGGAGGGGCTGGCGACCTTCGAGGAGGTGCCGCCCGATACCGCCGAGATGGCGCGGCGCTTCGCGGAGGTGACGGACCTCGGCCTGCCGTGGCTGGTGGCGGAAGCCGGGGGGCGGCTGCTCGGCTACGCCTATGCCGGTCGCTATCGGGCGCGCTCGGCCTATCGCTTCTCGCTCGAGGATTCGATCTATCTCGACCCCGTGGCGCAGGGGCAGGGCCTCGGCACCCGGCTGCTCCAGCGGCTGCTGGCCGAGTGCGAGACGGCGGGCGCGCGGCAGATGCTGGCGGTGATCGGCGACAGCGGCAACGCGGGCTCGATCGGCGTGCACCGCCGCTGCGGCTTCGAGCATGTCGGCATCTTCCGCGACGTCGGCCTGAAGTTCGGCCGGTGGGTCGACACGGTACTCATGCAGCGCGCGCTCGGCCCCGGCGGCCGAACCTTGCCGTGAACCGCTTGCCGCGAGCGGCCCGCATCGCCTAGAACGCAGGCAGCACGAGTACCAGGAGAACCCAGATGGCCGAAGACCACATTTTCGCCGACCGTATGTTGTCGCTCGGGCTCGCCCGGGTCTCCGAGGCGGCGGCGATCGCCGCGGCGAAGCTGGTGGGCCAGGGGGACGAGAAGGCGGCGGACCAGGCCGCGGTCGACGCGATGCGGACCCAGCTCAACCTGCTCGACATCAAGGGCGTCGTGGTCATCGGCGAGGGCGAGCGCGACGAGGCGCCGATGCTCTACATCGGCGAGGAGGTCGGCACCGGCAAGGGGCCGGGCGTCGACATCGCGCTCGATCCGCTGGAAGGCACGACGCTCTGCGCCAAGGACATGCCGAACTCGCTCGCGGTGATCGCCATGGGGCCGCGCGGCTCCATGCTGCACGCACCGGACGTCTACATGGACAAGCTCGCGATCGGCCCGGGCTATGCCACCGGCGTGGTGAGCCTCGACATGACCCCGACCGAGCGCATCGCGGCTCTCGCCAGGGCCAAGGGCACCGACAGCTCGGGCGTCATGGTCTGCGTGCTGGAGCGGCCGCGGCACGAGAAGATGATCGGGGAAATCCGCGCGACCGGCGCCCGCATCCGGCTCATCACCGACGGCGACGTGGCGGGCGTGATCCACTGCGCCGAGGCGGCGAAGACCGGCATCGACATGTACATGGGCTCGGGCGGCGCGCCGGAGGGCGTGCTGGCGGCGGCGGCCCTGAAGTGCATGGGCGGCCAGATGTGGGGCCGGCTGCTGTTCCGCAACGACGACGAGAAGAAGCGGGCGAAGGCGGCGGGGATCGAGAACCTCGACCGCATCTATTCCCGCGACGAAATGGTCACCGATGACGTGATCTTCGCCGCCACCGGCGTCACCGACGGCTCGATCGTCTCGGGCGCCAAGCGTGACGGCGAGTGGATGGAGACCGAGACGATCCTGATGCGCTCCCGGACCGGCTCGCTGCGCCGCCTGCTCTACCGCCAGAAGAACAACTGACGCGGATGGCCGATCCCCGCGGCCGGCAGACCCCCGATCCGGTGGTGCCGGGTCGCGGGGGCCCCGCGCGCGGCCGGGGCATCTCCATCGGCTTCATGGTGCTGTGGCTGATCGTCTGGGGCGCGGCGATCTTCATCGCGATCTGGGCGCTCGGCGGCTCCGCGTGGCGGGGCGACCTCGGCGCGGCGGTGTTCCTCGCGATCTGGCTTCGCCGCTGCCGGCTTCGGGCTCGCGAACGGCATCCGCCGCCTTGTCGGCCTCGTGTCGGGCGAGCCTGTCACGCAGCGCCGGCTGCGACCGAACGACTGGCGTGACGGCATGGATCCGCCTGATGCCAACTAGCGTGTGATGGATGGTGGGTGATGACGGGCTCGAACCGCCGACATCCTCGGTGTAAACGAGGCGCTCTACCAGCTGAGCTAATCACCCCCGGCGGCGCTGATACCCCGGAGCGGCCCGGGGTGGCAAGGCCTCCCGCCCGCGGGCAGAGCGCTGCCGTGGCAGCGCAGGTGCAGTCGAGATGACGCGATCCGCTGACCGTTCCGGCCGAACGGATATTGCGTCAGGGGTGATCGTCGTTCCGGCCTTCGGCGCGCTGCTGGACGTAGAGCGCGCAAAGCACGATGATCGAAATCGTTCCAACTATCAGCATGTGTATCTCCACAACCAATGCGAGTGGGACAATGTCGCGCCAATCTACCATGACGCCCCCATTCCGTCGATCCGACGTTCCGCTCGCGCCGCCCATCCGCGGAAATTCGCTCGCAGGCTTGATCCCGCCGGGATTGGTGGCATTTGTGCGAGAGACAGGGCGACTCGCGTAATCGGGAAGGAACAAGTGATTTGAAAAATCTGATTGCAGGGGTCGGAGTCGCGGCCCTGCTCGCGGGTTGCACGACGCCGCCGGAGCCGAACAGCCTCGACTGGGATCCGCACCGCAATTTCAACATGGCCGCCCATCAGGTGAACGTCAGCGTCGACCGGGTGGCCTACGGGCCCGTGGCGCGGGCCTATGGCGATACCGTGCCGCCGATGGTCCGGCGCGGCATCACCAACGTCCGCGACAACTGGCGCCTGCCCAGCCATGTCGTGCAGTTCGCGCTGCAGGGACAGGGCCTCGAGGTGGCGAAATCCACCACGCGATTCCTCGTCAACACCACCTTCGGCCTCGGCGGCGTTCTCGACGTGGCGAAGGACATGAATCTTCCCTACGAGGACACCGGCTTCAACGAGACGCTCTTCAAGTGGGGCGTTCCCGAGGGCGGCTATCTCGAGATGCCGCTCGGCGGCCCCGGCACGGAGCGGGACTGGGCCGCATGGGGCCTCGACATCGTGGCGGACCCGGTGAGCCTCGTGCTGCCGCAGGACGCGCTGAACGGCCTGCTGGTCGTCGGTGGCCTCGACACGGTCAACCAGCGGTACGAGATGGATTCGGTGGTCGAGGCGCTCATGCACCAGTCGGCCAACAGCTATGACGCCACGCGGATCGCCTACCTGCAGAGCATGCGGGCGGCGCTGGCCGGTGGCACCAGTGTCGACACCTTGGAGGATGTCTATGCCAGCGAGTAACCTTGGCGGGCTCGGCCGCCGCGACCTGCTGCTCGGCCTCGCCGCCGCCGGCGCGCTTTCGGCGCTGGGGGCGCCGGCCCGTGCACAGGCGACCGGCCAGGCGCAGGATCTTGTGACCAGCCTCACCGGCGAGCTGACCCAGCTCGTCAATTCCGGCCGCGGCGACAGCCAGATGTACCAGGGCTTCGAGGACATCCTCTCGAAGTACGCCGACCTGACGGCGATCGGCGCCAGCGTACTCGGCCCGCCGTGGCGCGCCGCCTCGCCGGCGCAGAAGCAGGCGTTCGTCAAGGCGTTCTCGCACTATCTCTCGCGCCGCTACGGCAAGCAGTTCCGCGACTACAAGAACGCCCAGATCAAGGTGACGGGCGCCAAGGACGGCGGCCGGGTCGGCGTGCTCGTCAACAGCCAGGTCCTTCGCCCGGGCCAGGAGACGGTGAACGTCGATTGGCAGATCAGCGGGCAGAGCGGGTCGCTGAAGGTCGTCAATCTGGTGATCGAGGGGGTGTCCATGCTCGCCTCCGAGCGGGCGAACATGGGCTCCATGCTCGACGCCGCCGGCGGCAACCTCGACAAGCTGGTCGCGCAGCTGAACGCGACGACCTGAGCGGCACGGCCGGTCGTGCGGCCGCCGCCGTGACCCGGTGGCGGCCGCAGCCCTCCGGGTCCGCGTCTGCTCAGCGCGAGCGCGCCGCCGGGCGCAGAGGGCGGCGCAGATCAGCGCCATCGCGTGGGACCGCAGACTGAGGCGCGTCGCCTGACGGGCAGCCGTCAGTTCCCTGGCGCCGCCCGAGGCTCGCGAACGCACCTGCCCCAGCGAGCGCGGCCAGCACCCTCAGCGACGTGCCAGCCCGGCGCCAGAGTGCGGCCACGTCGGCATAGCCACTGCCACGGGCCCCGGAAATCCGCTCCGCTTCGTCCTGCGGTCTCCCCTTCGCCTGCCGGATCTTCACGGGCTTGTCGTCGGCGATGGGGCCGAGTTTCAGCTTGGTCAAACGCGACAGGATCAGCATCGAGGTGATAGCGCCGGAACCCGGCCGGAACGATCCTGCGCGCGCCGATGCGGCTATCCGTTCCCTCGCCCGGTTGATCGGTCGCCAGATCGCCCGCGAGCAGTTCGAGCGCAGAATTGCGCTGGAACGCAGGGCGCAGAAGAAGCGTCCGGCAGGCGAGGATGCGTAACGTCAATCTTGCAAAAACACGAATTACACGTATAATTCAGGTATTCCAACCGAAAGGATGCCTGCCATGCCGACAGTCGGTTCCCTCGAATTCCAGCGCAAGTTCGGCGAGTTCCAGCATCAGGCGCAGCGCGAGCCGGTGGAGATCACCCGGCACGGGCGGCGCGAGTTCGTGCTGATGTCCGCCGATCACTACGACTGGCTCCGCGCCGCCGCACAGCGGACACACCGCGCGGCGGACGCCGCCGATGTGGTGATCGACGCCGTGGAGCGGGCCGAGATGGACCCCGAACACGCCCACCTCGACGATCTGCTGAAGTAAGGCGGGCAACGTGGCGATCCCTGAACCGAAGCCCGGCCTCGTCCTCCGCTATGATTATCTCTGGACGCATGAGGCCGCCGCCGGCCAGGATCAGGGCAAGGACCGCCCGGCCTGCCTCGTCGCCGCGACGGACGCCCGTGTGCGTCCACGTTATGTGGTGCTGCTGCCGATCACGCACACGCCGCCCTCCGGCGATACGGTCGGCATCGAGATCCCGGCGAAGGTGAAGCAGGCCATCGGCCTCGACGATGCGCCGAGCTGGGTGATCGTCTCGGAGCATAATATCGACGAATGGCCGAATAGCGGGCTGTCGCCGGTTCCCGGCAAGCGGGGCGAGTTCGCCTATGGCTTCATCCCGCCGGGGCTGTTTGCGAAGATCAGGGCCAGCTTCCTCGAACTGGCCCGCGCCAAGAAGAGCGGCGCGGTGCGCCGCTGAACCATGGAGTTTTGAAAGGACTGCCTCGATGACCCGCGTTGCCTTGTATGCCCGTTATTCCTCCGACAATCAGCGGGACGCCTCGATCGAGGATCAGTTCCGCATCTGCCGCGAGCAGGCGAAGCGTGAGAAGTGGAAGATCGTCGGCACCTACAAGGATGCGGGCATCTCCGGCGCGAGCATGATCCTATGCCCCGGCATCCAGGCGCTATTGCAGGACGCGCAGGCGGGCCAGTTCGATATCGTGCTGGCCGAGGCGCTGGACCACATCAGCCGCGATCAGGCCGATGTGGCGACGCTGTTCAAGCACCTCAGCCCAGCCTCAAACGCCGGAGAATTGAGGTGTCCATACGTTCTCAGAAGCTCACAGGCATGGAACGTCAGCGCCATCCGGGGTTGGACTACGGCCCAATTCGCGCTTCGGCGAACATGCAGCTCGATGGCGATGGGCGCGATCCGAGAGGATGCCCGGAGGCCGGACCGCTTGATCAGACGTCAGACTCGATCGGCAATGAAAAGCCGACCTTGACGCGATCCATCACGACCAAAGTATTGAAACGCCTTATGTTCTTGTTGGCGAACAGCAGGGAGTGGGTGAATTTCTCATAGGCCTGCATGTCCTGCATCGCCACGACAAGGACGAAATCGACCTCGCCGGTCACATAGTAACATTGCATGATCTCCGGAGTGGCGCGGATCGCTTTTTTGAAATCGCTGATGATGTCGGGGCGTTCGCGTTCCAGCGAAACCTCTATCAGGATCGTCAATTGATAGCCGATCGCCGCAGGGTGGATGATGGCAACCTCGGCTTCGATAATACCCTCGTCCCGCATCCGCTTTAGGCGGCGCAGGCAAGCCGAAGGCGACAGGCCCACCTCGCCCGCCAGTTCCTGCGCTGTGCGACGGGTGTCTGCCTGAACCACTTTCAGCAGCTTCTGGTCGAACCTGTCCAGTTTGAACTTACTCATCTTTTCCCGGCGGGTGGCGCGTGTCCAGGCCAGTCTGTCGCAGGCTCAACCTGTCTGAGGCGGAAGCAAAATCAAGCCGAAGTTGATCCGGTCCGGGTCAGTCGTACATCTGTCACACGGCAAGAACGATTTCTGCCACCTCGGCGGGACGTTCGATCTGGGGCATGTGGCCGATGCCGGGGAAACGGATGAGCAGGGTGCCCGCGGCCTCGACCAGACCGGCCGGAAGCGGAACGATCCGGTCGTCGTTGCCCCAGATCAGCCTGGATGGCCAGCGGTTCAGGAAGGTCAGATCCGCGGCCAGTTCCGAGGGGGCGGCGTTGACCAGCCCATCCGCGACCTGTTGCAGCGCATCGCGCACAGCTTCGTCACGCAGCCGCGACACCGCCCCGGAGACGCTTTCACGGCCCAGCAGCTCGGGGCGGGAGAACAGCATTTCCATCACGGGCTTCATATCTTTCTTGCGCCGTGCGGCCATGTATCTGGTCAGGAAGTCGGGATTG
This sequence comes from Amaricoccus sp., assembly GCF_047602525.1. GTDB lineage: Bacteria > Pseudomonadota > Alphaproteobacteria > Rhodobacterales > Rhodobacteraceae > Amaricoccus. The sequence goes on along the minus strand of NZ_JASGHB010000001.1, from coordinate 3,259,657 downwards.
GCCCGGCCCCCGAAAGCCGGCGGCGCGATGAGGACCAACCCGGCGATCACATCGGGGTGCTGTGCCGCCACCTCGGCCGCGACGGCGGCACCCAGACTGTGCCCGACGAGACAAAGGCGGGAAAGCCCCAACGCATCAACAAAGGCCAGCACCGCCGTCGCAAGTGCACGAACCGAGCCGTCCCCCACATTCGTGTCGGACAGGCCATGGCCCGGCAGGTCGATGGCGATGGCCCGCCTGCCTGCCGGAAAGGCGGATTGGACCATCTGCCAGCTCAGGCGGTCGCCGCCGAAGCCATGGATGAACAGCACGGCGCAGGAAGCAGTTTCGTCGCCGGTCTGGATCATGCCGATACGGCCCAGGCCGGTTTCGACCACCACCGAATGCGGTGAATCATCTACCTCGTCCCCGGCCAGTCCGGCATATCCGCCGAGCGCGCTGTCCACATCGGCCGCCGACGCCCCGTCACTGGTGATGACGGCGATCGGGACCCCGACCTCGACCACCGATCCGGGCTCGACAAGAATGCGGGCCAGCGTCCCGCCGAAGGGCGATTCGAATTCGTTGGTGATTTTCGCGGTTTCTACGTCGCAAAGCGGGGCACCGGCCTCAACCGGAGCGCCGGCCTCGACATGCCAGCCGGTAACAACGCCTTCATGCATCGCCAGGCCCCATTTGGGCATGGTCACAACATGGATTCCGTCAACGGTCATCGCCGTCCCCTACAAATGCCGGGGGGAACCGGCCGGCTCCCCGGGCCGGATCCGCCCATGTGGTCTCATGGTTCAGAACAGCTTGCGGATTTCGGTCACGATCCGGTCTGCTGTAGGCAGGACGTAATTCTCAAGCTCGGGGGTAAACGGCACCGGGACATCCAGCGCTCCGATGCGCAGGACGGGCCCGTCCAGTTCATTGAACGCCTCTTCACAGATCGTGGCCGCGACCTCGGCGCCGAATCCGCCGGTGCGATGGGCCTGGTGGATCACGGCGGCGCGGTTGGTGCGCCAAACGCTGTCCATCACCGCCTTGCGATCCCAGGGTATCACGGTCAGAAGGTCGATCACTTCGCAGTCGATCCGTTCGCGCGCCAGGATTTCGGCGGCCTTCATCACCTCGGGCACCGTTCGGCCCCAGGTGACCAGGGTGATATCCTCGCCCTGGCGCTTGATGTCGGCATAACCCAGCTTGCGCGGCGTATAGGTATCGGGAACCTCGCCGACCGTGTCGTAAAGGCTGAGCGATTCCAGCACCAGAACCGGATTGTCATCCAGGATCGCATCCCGCAGCACCTGACGGATGTCGGCCGGCGTTCCGGCGGCCACCACCTTCAGCCCCGGCACATGGGTGAACCACGCTTCAAGAGACTGCGAATGTTGTGCGGCGGCGTTCAGATAGCCGCCGACACCGCAGCGGATGGTCAGCGGAACCCGCGCCTTGCCACCGAACATATAACGCATCTTGGCGGCCTGATTGACGACCTGATCCATGGCGATCGCGATGAAATCCATATGCATGATCTCGGGCACCGGGCGCATCCCGCTCATCGAGGCGCCGACCGACAGGCCGATGATGGCGCTTTCCGAGATCGGCGTATCGCGCACCCGTGCGGCACCGAAGCGGTCACGCAGGCCCTGGGTTGCGCCGTAGGCCCCGCCGAACCCCACATCTTCGCCGAGACAAAAGACCGCGGGATCAGCCTCCATCGCTTCGGAAAGCGCCTGGATCACGGCCTTGGAATAGGAAAGACGCATCACCATCCCCGAACCTCCAGGTCCGTGTAGACATCTTCCAGCGCACTGGTCGGGTCGACGCGCGGCGAATTGCGCGCAAAAGCCACCGAGGCATCGACGCGGCTGGCGGCTTCACGGCGGATCGCATCGAACAGGGCGGCATCCGCCAGGCCGAGTTCGATCAGCCGCGCCTCGGCGGTCTTGAGCGGATCCCGGGCTTTCCAGGATTCGACCTCGTCCTGGGTACGGTAGGGCTGCGGATCACCTTCGTAATGTCCTCGCCAGCGATAGGTGACGCATTCCAGCAGCGTCGGCCCCTCGCCGCGCCGCGCCCGGTCCACCGCGGCGGTCGTGGCACGGTGAACGGCCTCGACGTCATTGCCATCGACGGTTTCGCCGACCATCCCATAGGCATCGGCGCGCATCGCGATCCGCTCGATGTTCTGGTGATCGGCGACGCGGATGAAGTCGGCATAGCCGTTGTTCTCAACCACAAAGACCACGGGCAGGTTCCAGACCGCCGCAAGGTTCAGCGTTTCGTGGAACGGCCCGATGTCGGTGGCGCCGTCGCCCATGAAGGCGACCGCCACGCGGCTGTCCCCGGTCATGGACGAGGCGAGCGCCGCCCCGGCCGCGATCGGCACGCCACCGCCGACGATGCCGTTCGCCCCATAGATCCCGAGTTCCAGATCCGCCACGTGCATCGAGCCGCCCTTGCCCTTGCAAGTGCCGGTGGCCCGGCCGTAGAGTTCGGCGAAGAACCCGTCCAGGTCACAACCCTTGGCGATGACATGGCCATGGCCGCGATGGGTCGAGGTGATGATGTCGCGCGGTTGCAGCGCACGGCAGACGCCGACGCCGGTTGCCTCTTCCCCGATGTAAGAATGGATGAAACCGGGCATCTCTGCCGCTTCGAACAGACGCAGCAGGGTTTCCTCTGCGGTGCGGATCAGCACCATCATCTTGTACATGTCGAGGAGCGTTCCCTCGTTGCCAATCATGTCAGGACTCTCCCGCAAGTTTAAGGGTCAGGTTGCAATACAGCGCGCGTGCGGCGATCAGCTCGTCTATGGCTATGGATTCGTTGATGACATGGGCATGGCTCTCATCGCCGGGGCCAAGTCCGATGGTTGGAATTCCGCGCCGCCCGGCGGATTCCGACCCGTTGGTGCAAAAGCCGTAGTGGCCGACGCGGACAGGCAAGCCCGTCTCGGCAAGGCTTGCCTCGGCCGCGCGGACAAGCGGACTGTCTTCGGCCTGCGACCAGGCAAGAAGCATCCGTCGCGGCACGATCCGATCGCCGGTGAAGGCGTCAACCGGATCGTCGGTGATCCGCAGACTGAAGGCGGTGGCATCAATGCGGTCAAGCGCCGCGCGCAGCGGCGCGAGAATCAACTCTTCCGTCTCGCCAACACCGGTGCGCCGATCGAACCGGATGCTGACCCGCTCGGGCAGGGCCGAGATCGACGGCCAAGGATGGCTGAGAATATCCGTCGGAACCATGATCATCCGGCCGAACAGCGGATCGTCGGGCAAGTCCATCGCCTGAATGGCCGACAGGGCCTGTGCGGCCAAAAGCAGCGCGTTCTTTCCCTTTTCCGGATGGGCGGCATGCGCCGGAATTCCGAACACGTCCAGAATGATCTCCATCCGGCCACGCTGCGCCCGTTTGATCGTCAGGGACGACGGTTCGCAGATGATGACCCGCCGCGGCGCATAGCGGTCCAGAACCCGGCCAAGCGCGGCGCCTTCGATCACCTCCTCCAGCACCGAGGCCGAAACGGCCACTTGCCTGGTCAGACGACCACGGCGGGCCGCATCCGCCACCCCCAGGATCGAGGCCGCAAGCGCCCCCTTCATGTCAGTCGTGCCGCGTCCGTAAATGCGGCCGTCTCGGATTTCGCCCCCGAACGGATCATCCGTCCAGGTTCCGCTTGCGGGCACCACATCCATGTGGCTGTCGAACAGAAGCTCCAGCTCTGTCCCCGCCGGACCGGCCAAGCCCACGACATTGCCCAGACCGTCACGCGCGACCTCGCGATAGCCCAGATCGCGCATCACGCCTTCAACCAGATCGGCAACATCGCTTTCGTCACCCGACATCCGGCCAAGCCGCACCAGCCTGCAGGTGAGATCAACCACCGCATTGTCAATACAGCTACACCCTTGGCCGTCCATTGCGACCTCCCCGGATCCCGCATGCGTCATGCCGTTCAGGATAGGTCCACCGGTGCGGCCCAGATAGAATGCCTGCGATCAGATATTGAATAATTGGGCCGATCGGTGCGCGGAACGGGCCTAAAAAATGCGAGATGTTCAATACCTTCCCCGCCCGGGGCAATATGATGAACATGATCGGTGCAGGCGGCGACCCACAGCCATGCCATGGACAGGCCCGCAGGATGGACGGCGAATACAAGATACGGCAGTCACGATTCGCCGCCGCGCTGCGCGAGATGGGTCTTGCCGGAGCGGTCGTGCTGTCCCGCGGCGGAGCGACCTTGGACAGGTACGGCGATGTGCTCTACCTTTCGGGCTTCTACCAGAGCTATTCCTACATGCCCGAGACGCCGGGGCTTTTCACCGGGCGGGCCCATGCGGCCCTGGTCATCAATGCCACAGGGGAAAGCCGGCTTTGCCCAGCGGTGGCCGAATTCGCGCCCGGCAGTGTTCTGGCGGGCGGGATCGTCCGGATCGGCACCTTCGCCGAAAGCGTGGCGCGCGCCATGGCAGAACTCGGCATCCCGGCACAGGGAGCAGGGCTGGTCGGCGGCGATGTCCTGACATGGCAGATGCAGGGCCTGCTGGCAGAACGGATGCCCGGTCTGTCCTGGCGACCCTGCGATGAGGCGCTGCACCGTCTGCGCCGCAGCAAAAGCACCGCCGAGTTTGCAGCGATCCGTCGGGCGGCGCAGCTCCATGTCACAGCCGTGCAGGCGATGAAGGCCGCGATGGTGCCGGGCTGCACCGAGGCGGGTCTGATCGCGACATTCGCCGATGTCGTGCTGCGCGGCGGCGGCGGCGTCTACTTTGCCGTCATGTCCTCCGGCCCCGGGATCGACAGGTTGGCCAGCCACCCTGCGCCCGGCTTTTCGACGCGGCAGATCGCGGCGGGCGAGATGATGCGGTTCGATACCGGGATCGTGCTGGACGGCTATCTGTCGGATTTTGGCCGGACCTGGGTGATGGGGCCTCCCTCGGCGCCACAGGCGCGACTGCTGGATGTGCTGCATGCCGCACTTGATCGCGCCATCGCGGCGGCCAGCCCCGGCGCAACCATCGCCGATATTGCCCGGTCCGGCGACGCCGCCCTGGTCGAATCCGGGGTGGTTGACAGCGATGCGGGGCCGGGATCGCTTTATTCCGGGTTCCCGGTACACTGGGGTCACGGACTGGGCATGGGCTGGGAAAGGCCCTGGATCACGGCGGATGAAACGATGCCGATCACGCCCGGCATGTATCTGGCGATCGAGCGCACGATCACGCTGTCCTGCACTGGCACGGCTTCGGCCGAGCAGACCTTGCTGGTCCACGACGGTCATGTTGAAATTCTGACGGAGGGCGTGAATGGCCGCTGGCATTGATCACCCGAACTATCTGGCCGAGCCGGATCTCTCCGGCCACCGGATCCTGATCACCGGGGCCGGGCGCGGCATCGGCCGGGGTATGGCCGAGGCGTTCATCACCTGGGGCGCGCGTGTGGCAGTCGCCGACATTTCCGGCCCGCTGGCCGCCGATACCGCCGCCGCCTGCGGCCCGCTTTGCAGTGCCGTGCAGATCGATGTGACGGATGAATCCGCAGTGGAACGCGGGATCGAGGTAGCCTGGCAGGCCATGGACGGCATCGACCTGCTGGTCAACAATGCCGGGGTGCTGAGTGTGGCCACCGTCGCCGAGATGACGCTGGCGCAATGGAACCAGGTGATGTCGGTCAACGCGACGGGCGTTTTCCTGATGTCGCGCGCCGTCGTCCGGCAGATGCGCCATCACGCAAGGCCGGGCTCGATCCTCTCGCTGTCGTCGATCGCCGGAAGGCGGGGCGATCCCCGGCTGGCGCATTATTCGGCGTCGAAATTCGCCGTCGTGGGCTTCACGCAGGCGCTGGCGCAGGAAGTGGCGGGCGACGACATCTTGGTGAATGCGATCTGCCCCGGTCTGGTGCAAAGCGCCATGATCGGCGCGCTTGCCGCCGGAACCGGCACCACGACCGACGACTGGCTGGCAGCCCAAGCGATCCGGCGCAGCCAGTCGCCCCGGGATATCGCCTTTGCGGCGGCCTTCCTGCATCTTTCTCGCGCAGTCACCGGACAGGCGATCAATGTCGACGGCGGCACCCTTTTCAACTGACGCCCCGCCGCCCGCCCGGTCGGCCCTCGGCACCGTGGCCGAGGGAGGCATGGTCGCCACGCCACATGACGGCGCCACCCATGCGGGCGCGGCCATCCTGCGGCGAGGCGGCACCGCGATCGAGGCGCTGATTGCAGCCGGGGCAGCGCTGGCGGTGCTTTATCCGCATTTCTGCGGGTTGGGCGGCGATGCGGTCTGGATCGTTTCCGACATCCGCGGCACCAGCCGGTGCTTTCTGGCCATCGGTCAGGCAACCGAAGCCGCTGACAGCCTTTCCCGCCTGCCGCTGCGCGGCCCGGGCTCGGTCGTCACGAGCGCCTGCCTGGTTGACAGCTGGGAGCACCTGCTGGGGTTTTCGACCGGGCACTGGGGCGGAACCGAGCGTCTCGGCCCCTTGCTGGAACCTGCGATCGGCCTGGCCCAAGAGGGGTTTCCCGTCAGCGCTTCGCAAAGGTATTGGCATGACTTCCGCAAGGACGGCAGCGACGCTTGGCCCGGCTTTCACCCGCTGTTTCGCCGCGAGGGGGTGCAACGCCAACCCGACCTTGCCCGCAGCCTGCGGCTGATCGCCGATCAGGGCGCCCGCAGCTTCTATGAGGGCGAGCTGGCCAGCCGCATCATCGCAGGGCTGGCGGCGACCGGCGCTCCGTTGACCGCGCGCGATTTGGCCCGTACCCGCACGCGCGAGGCGGATCCAATCCGGCAGGACTATCGCGGGCTGACCTTGCTGGCCCCGCCGCCGCCCACGCAGGGCGCCACGACCCTGGCGATCATGGGGATCCTGCAACATTTGCCCATGGCCGATTTTCCGCTCGGCAGCTCCGGCTATTATCACCGGCTGGTCGAGGCGGTGAAACTGGCGTTTCTCGATCGCGATCTGATCGCCGACCCGGATCGGGGCGGCGATCCGACGCAACATCTGCTGGACCCCGCGCGCCTGGCCGCAAAGGCGCGCAGGATTGATCCCGGGTGCGCCTTGCCTTGGCCGCAGCCCTTTCGCACCGGGGACACCGCGATGCTGGCCGCCGTCGACGGTCGCGGCAATTGCGCTGCCCTGCTGCAAAGCCTTTATTTCGACTGGGGCAGTGGCGTGGTCGCGGGCGATACAGGTATCCTCTGGCAGAACCGCGGCGCGGCCTTCAGCCTGGACCCCGCCAGTCCCAACCGTATTGCTGCGGGAAAGCGCCCGTTCTACACGCTGAACCCTGGCTTGGCGCTGCGGAACGGGCAGCCACATCTGCTGTATGGCACGCAGGGGGCCGACGGGCAGCCACAGACGCTGGCCCTGCTGCTCAGCCTTCTCGCCGATCACGGGCTTTCGCCGGAGGCGGCATTGGTGCAGCCCCGCTTTCTGCTTGGCCGCACCTTTTCCGATCCAAACGACAGCCTGAAGATCGAAGGCGGCCTGCGCCGGGCCGAGATGGACGGCCTTGCCGCACTTGGCCATGCGGTTGTGCCGATCGACGCCCTGAGCCAGCTGGGCGGTCAGGCGGCGATCCTGCGCGTTGATGCAGATGGCTGCATCAAGGGCGCGCATGACCCGCGCAGCGACGGCGGCGCCGAAGCCGCGTAACCGCCACAGGCAGGGATCAGTCGGTCAGGGTGTCCGCGTAATACTGCCGCAGCAGGGGCATCAGCTGCGCAACCATCTGGCGCGCCTCGGCTTCCTGCGGGGTTGGCGGGCGACGCAGAAGCGCGCTGATCTCGGCCAGCACCGCGTCGCGGTCGATCCCCGTCACGCGACCGTCGCGCACCACCTGCCGCCCGTCGACGAAGACCTGGCGAACCGCCTCGCGTCGGGACCGGTGCAGCACAAGGTCGGACAGCGCGGTCTGCGGATCGGCAAACGGACGCTCGATCGTGGCGCGGTCCAGCAGCACGATATCCGCGCGCTGCCCCGGTTCCAGCCGCCCCGCAAGACCGCCATATCCCGCGGTCCGCGCCCCATGCTCGCTGGCCTGACGCAGGACCGCCGCTGCGTCCGGGCGGAAATCATACAGACCGGTGCCACGGTGCAGGGACCAGACCAGCTTGATTTCCAGCAGCATGTCGCGGTCATCGGCGATGTTCGACTGATCAAGGCCGAGCGCGACCGGCACGCCTGCGGCGACCAGAGCGGCCACCTCGGCCCGCCCGCTGCCCAACCGCAGGCCGGACGAGGCATTGTGGCAGACCGAACACCCGCAACCGGCCAGAGTCTCGATATCTCCCGGATCAAGCCAGTTGCAGTGACCGAAGGTCACGTTCTCGCCCAGAAACCCCAGACGTTCCAGATAACGGACTGCGGACATCCCGAACCTGCGGCGGGCAAACTCAGCCTGGCGACGGGTCTCGCACAGATGCATGTGGATCTGCGCCCCGGCCCGGCACGCCGCATCGGCAACCGCCTCGAGCAACTCGTCCGAGCACCAGTGCAGATTGGCGGGGGCGTAATTGACCCTCAGGACAGGATTGCCCGCGTGACGACGGGCAAGGGCTTCGTGAAACTCCAGATAAGCTCGCAGATCGGTAGTCGCGGGGTAGAGCCGTGGGGCAAGCCAGTCACGCAGCGGTGCCGCCAGACGGCTCAACAGCCCGGTATCGCCGTCGTAGGTCAGAATATTGCGGTCGCGCAGCATCACGCTGTAGCCGGCCCGCATGCCGATTTCACCATAGGCGCCGATCACGGCATCGGCGGTTTCGTGCCATGCCTCGGGACTGCCGACGAGGCTGCTGGCGATGTGGTGAACCGTCGTCGTGCCGCTTTCCAGCATCTCGATCGCGCTGAAAAGCGTGTCCAGGCGCGGCCCAACCGACCGCATCGCCCGGAACTGCGGCAGCCAGAATTCCAGCGGTTCATAGGGAACACCCGCCATCAGCGGCGTGATCCCGAAATGGTGGTGACTGTTCACCAGACCCGGCATTGCGACCAGCCCGGCACCGCCATGGCGCGGCAGATCCCGCAATTCGGGCGAAACCGCATCGGCAGGCATGACCGCGGCAATCACCCCGGCCCGGACATGGATCACGACCGCGGGGCGGGTCTGCATCTGCCCATCGGCATCGACGCCGATCAAGGCCGCGCCCGCCTCGATCAGGCAGTCGCCCGGTGGGTTCCCTGCCGTCATCACGGCCCCCGCGCGCCATCGGGGGTGAAGATCTTGCTTCTGCCGTTGTGAAAGCTCTGGCGGCCATCCTTCCAGCCGGCGATCACCGGGGCAACCTCGCGCACCGCCGCTTCGGGGCCGGCGCAATCCAGCAACACGATCGTGGCCGGTCCGCCCGGTTTCAAGCCATGGTCGGCCCCGATTGCCCGTGCCGCCATCGGAGCGACCATCGCAAAAGCCCGGGCAAGATCAGCCGGCCGCGCCAGCTGGGTGACATTGGCATGCAGATTGGCCATCCGGATCAGCGAGGCATCACCATAGGGCGTGAAGGGATTGAGCACGTTGTTGGTCGCAATCGCGGTGGTCGCGCCCTCAATCGCCAGCAGATGCAGGGGCGCCACACCGCGCGGCACCAGCCGATCATGATCACGACCGTTCAGGAAAAGATCCGTCGCCGGCAGCGCGATGAGGGAAACACCCGCCGCCGCCAAGGCCCGACCGATGCGGGCCACCCGATGCGGCGCCATGGCCGACAGGGTGGTGACATGGCCAACGGACGCCCGGCCCTGCCATCCGCGGCGCAACGTCTGCCGGACCACCTCGTCCAGCGCGCCTCCATCGGGGGACAGATTGAAATCAAGGTGGAAGTCAACGGCAACGCCATGCCGCGCCGCAAGGTCGAAGACCTGCGAAACATGCCGTTCGGGGTCGGGATCGGTATAGGGGCAGCCGCCCACCAGATCGGCCCCGTCCGCCAGGGCCGCATCCAGCATCTTCAGGGTTTCCGGCTCATTCGTCAGCCCCTCTTGTGCAAAGGCGCAGATCTGCAGATCGATCGCAAAGCGGAACTCCTCGCGCAGGCGCTTCAGCGCCGCGAAAGACCGGAAACCGGCGCGGGGATCGATCTCGACGAAACTGCGCATCCGCACGGTTCCATGCGTGATCGCGCGCGATATCACGCGGGCCGCTCGGGCATGGACATCCGTTTCGGTGAACCCCGACTTGGCGACCGCGGTCAGCCGGACAGCCTCGCCCAGTGTCCCCTCGCAGATCGTGCAGCGATCAAGGATACCGGCCTTGTCCAGGTGGATGTGGCTTTCGACAAACCCTCCAAAGGCGAAAGCGCCTTGCGCATCGTAGACAAGCGTCCCGGGCGCGCGAAGCCCGGGACCGATGCCGACGATCCGCCCGTGACGGATGGATATGGCCACCGGGCCGTCCACCCCGGCCACATGGGCATTGACGATCCGCAGGCCGGGACGACCCTCGGTTCCGGCAAGGATCAGGTCTTCGGTCAAGTCCCGCGCGTCCATCGCGATCAATCCACCGCCGGATCCGGGGTGAAGACGCCTGTGCCGGGTTGATAGCGAATCCCGACCCTCTCGCCCACCGCCGGGCTGTGCGCCGCTGCAAGCCGCAATTCCACCCCCTCGGCGACTGCAACGCTGACCAGCGTGGCGGATCCGGTGAACACCAGATCGCGGACCTCGCCGTGCAGATCGCCCTCGCCCGGCGCGGTGAGCGAGAGTTGCTCGGGCCGGAATGAAACGGCGCCGGCATCGCCCGGCGATGCCGGCTTGCGCGCATGGCAGGCAAAGCGGTCGCTCCAGCCGAAGGATGTCACCACCCGCACCATCGTGCCCTCGCGTGCAGTGACCCGGCAGGACAGGAACGAGGCTTCGCCGACGAACTCGGCCACAAAGCGGGTCTGCGGCCTGAAATAGATCTCGCGCGGGGTGCCGACCTGCTCGATCCGGCCGCGGTTCATCACCACGATGCGATCGCTCATCACTAGGGCTTCTTCCTGATCATGGGTTACAAGGATGAAGGTCGTGTCCAGCCGCCTCTGGATTCCGCGCAGCTCCAGCTGCATGCGTTTGCGCAGGCGCAGGTCCAGCGCCGCCAGAGGTTCGTCCAGCAGCAGGATCGCCGGTTGCATGACGATGGCGCGCATCAGGGCGACGCGCTGGCTCATCCCGCCGGATAGCGAGGTGACCGGGCTGTGACGATGTGCCGACAGTCCCACCATCTCCAGTGCAGCATCGACGCGTTCGCGGATCTGCGCCGGGGCGACGCCCGCGGCTCGCAGCCCATAGGCAACATTCTCGAACACATCCAGATGCGGGAACAGGGCGTAACTCTGGAAAACCATGTTGAAAGGGCGGCGTTCAGGGCGCAGGCGGGTGATGTCGACGCCCCGGCTGTAGATCCGGCCGTCCGTGGTGTCGTTGAACCCGGAGATCACCCGCAGCAAAGAGGTCTTGCCGCAACCCGACGGCCCGAGAAGCGTGATGAACTCACCCTGATCGATCGACAGGTCAACCGGATGCACGGCGGGTTGCCCGGCGTAGGATTTCGAGACGCCCCGCAAATCCAGGATCGGCGGCCGTGCCAACGCGGGGCCGGTTTCTTCATCCGGTTGCAGCATGGAAATCCCTCCACTTCCGGGTCGAAGGGGACTGCAGATGCTTCGCCGGCCAGTCAGGCGGCATGGTCATCCCCCGTTCCGTCCCCGTTGGTCACGCGCAACAGCGCCGCAATGGCAATGTCCAACTGTGCCGCGATATTGCCACCCTGATAGGTCTCGGTCCTCTCGGGTGGCACTTCGAAATGCCCGTTATACAGAAGATCGCCGGTGTTCAGCAGAGCGGCCACCTCGACCCCCCTGGCCTGACCGACGGCGAAGGCCGACGATGCCTCGTTGTTGACGACAAGACAGCCCTCGGCCCGGAAAGCTTCGACCCGCGGCAGCGTCTGGCGGAAATGGGCCATTGTCGTCCAGACCGGCCCGATATGCACGGTTCTGTCGCGGCTCTGCGCCTCGACTGCGAGGGCATCCGAGAGGGCGGCTGCGGCGAACGCATATCTCGATGGCGGGATATAGTGGCACGACACGCATTCGTCGCGCAGGGCTTTGGTCGCCACCACGAGGTCGTTCACCGCAACCCGGGGCGAGATCGATCCCGACCCGCCCAGGAAGATGACCTTTCGCGCACCAAGCGCAATCAGTTCGTCCAGCCCCCCTGCCGCATAGGACCCCTTCCCGGAATAGCCGATAACCATCGGCACGCCGTCCACTTCGAACCGGGCAAAGGGATGGTCCGCCAGGGTGAAGTCATCCACCCTGGCGCCATGGCGGCTGACAGCCAGGTCAAAGATCGGGCGCGTCACGGTCTGGATCGCCAGCGGTGGCAGAACCGGAATCGGACGGCCATTCAGACGGCTGCAATAGGCAAACCAGTCGGCCGGCTCAAAGGCAGAGGGCGCATCGGTCGTATCCCACAGCACCGGGAAATCTTCAGGGAGCCGGGTCATGCCATCACTTCTCCAGCAGGTGCGGTCTCTGGGCCGCCGTCGCGCGGCGCTCAAGGTAGCGAAGCCACAGCGACGTCAATCCGATCAGTGCCAGCGTCCCGACCAGCATCAGGATCGCGACGGCATTCAGCGCGGGGGTCAGGCCGGTCCGCATCCGCGCAGCGATCCAGGCCGGCACGGTCACATCACGCCCGATAGTGAAATTGGTGACCAGAAGCTCGTCCAGTGACATGGCCATGGCCAGCACCCCTGCGCCCAGCAAGGCGGGCAGAAGGATCGGCAGCGTGACTGTCCGCAGCACCCGCAAACGCCCCGACCCCAGGTCAGCCGCCGCCTCGATGATGCGCGGATCGATCCGCTCCAGCCGGATGCGCAGGGTCTGGACGACATAGGGCAGGACCAGCATCGTATGCGCGGCGGCGGTCACCAGATATCCCAGACGAATGCCAAGCGTTACAAGGATGGTCAGCAGCGCCACCCCAAGGACGACGCCAGGCACGATCATGGGCAGATAGGTCAACCCCAGAAAGGACGGCTTCAGCGCGAAGTCCCGCCAGGCAAGCGCGATGGCCGTCGGCAGCCCCAAGGCCACGCCACCCAGAATGGTGATGGCCGCGATCTTGACGCTGGTCAGCAGGGCCCTGTGGAAATCGGGGCTGGTCAACACCTCGCCGTACCAGCTCAGCGTTACGCCGGTATAGGGCAGGCCGGGGTTGCGGGCCTCGTTGAACGAAAAGACCAGCACAGTAACCAATGGCGCAAACAGGCAGACAAGCGTGACGATCGTCACGGTCTCGGCCACGGGCAGACGGGGAAGGCTCATCCGGGCTCCAGACACCGCAGCGATCCTGGCCAGCCCGGCCGGTATCCGCCGCGCGATCAGCGTCACAAGACGCTCGGCCAGGGCGAAACCGCCAATGAAGACGGCAAACCCCGCCAGCATGGCGAGCGACAGCGCTGCGCCGAACGGATAGTTGTTCGCGGCGCCGAACTGGTCGGCGATGATCGTGCCGATCATCTGGCCGTCCACTCCGCCCACCATGCGCGGCGTCACGTAGTCCGACGCGATCAGGATGAAGACAAAGAAGAACGCTGTCCGCACCGCCGGCCGGGACAGCGGCAGCAACACATGGACCAGCGTGCCGAAGTGTCCACGCCCCAGATCGCGGGAAGCCTCGAACAGCCGGGTGTCGATCCCCTGCATGCCGGAAAACAGCAGCAGTATCACGATCGGCATATACAGATAGACCAGTGCGATGATGATCGTGGGATAGCCGTACAGAAGCCAGCTGATCGGCGTCTCGATCAGTCCCAGCCCAAGCAGCGATCGGTTGATCAATCCGTTGGTGCCGAGAATCGTCGTCAGCGCATAGACCCTGACGATATAGCTCGCCAGAAGCGAGGCCATGATCAGCAGAAGAATGCGCCGCCCCCAGGCCTCGAACCGGAACACGATGGCATAGGCGACGACATATCCGACCAGAACCGCGATGACCGAGGCGATCGAGGCAGCAAGCAATGTCTTCAGCAACACGCCGCGATACAGCGGCGAGGTGGCCAGTTTGGCGAAGTTCTCGAAGGTGAATGCGGGCGTCACGCTGAAGAAATCCGCCCGCCAGAAACTGTAGACGACCAGCATGGCAAAAGGGGCGATGACCAACAGTGACAGATAGGCCGCGGCCGGAATGGCGCTTGCGGGCATCAGCACCCGGCCTTCACCTGCATTCTGTCCGCTGATCACTGATATATGAACCTTCTCTGAGACCGAACCCATGCCTCGGATGCTCGAGCTGCGTCCTGGTATCGCCCGAGCCGATCCCGGCGGCATCAATGCGCCGCCGGGGACAGCAGTTACAGTGCCTTGAATTCGTTCCAGGCAACCATCCATTCCTGGAACGGAACATCCGGGCCATCGGTTTCAACCGTGACGCCGGGCAGCATCGGGGCAAGTTTCAGCGCCTCTTCCGCCGAGCCATAGCGCAATTCCGGCGTGATGGCCGAAATTGCCGCGTCGTTCACCGGGAAGGCAAGGCTATAGGCGGCAACCGCCAGCTGTGTCTCGGTCGACAGGCAAGAGTTGATGAACTTGTAGGCGGCGGCCTTGTTCACAGGATCCTTCACGACCATCAGGCAGTCGATATAGCTCCACGCCGCAAGCTGCGTCAGCTGCAGGCTCTTTGCGCCCGCCTCGCGCGACAGGGCAAGCGAGTTGGAATAGGCCGGGAAATCAACCCAGATATCGCCTCGCGACAACAGTCCGATCTCATCGCCGGCGCCATGGATCGTCAAGACCTGCGGCTTGAAGGATTTCAGCAGCGCAATGGTCTTGTCGAATTCCTCACGCGTCAGGTTGTTCGGCCGCTTGGCCCCCGCGAAGATCGCAAAGGTCGTGATCACGGCATAGGGATCGTCCGGCAGGCCGATCTTCTTCGTCAGCTCCGGGGCCAGAGATCCTCATAGCTGGCGGGCGCCTTGACGAAATCGGCGTTGTATTCGAGGTAGCCATAGCCCCACATGAAGGGGATGGCGTAGATTTCTCCATCGCGCCGGATCACCTCGGCATCACGGAACATCGGGGCGACCAGATCCCAGTTCGACAGCAGGCTGGTGTCGATCGGCTCGATCCTGTCAAGCTTGCGGAGTTGATCGATCATGCCCTGATAAATGATCAGCGCATCAAACGTGCCGGCCTGCGTGGTCTTGACGATCACGTCCTCGTTGCTGGTGTTGTAGGCCCAGTTGATATCCAGTCCAGCCGGCCAGGTGTCGCGCACCTGATACGGTTCGGCCCCGATGAAGTTCAGCGGGCCGGTTGCCGCGGCGATGTCCTCTTGCGTCAGCCCAGCGGCTTGCGCGCGCTTCGGCAGCAGGCTGCCCGCCGCGACCATCCCCGCCATGCCACCCAGCAGCATCCGTCGATTCATACCGAGGGGCGGCCGATTGAGCGTCCTTTTCTGCATTTTCCTGTTTCCCTGTGTTGTGCCCCGCCGTCAGCGAAGAATGATGAGGGCCTGCCGACCGGGGCCGCGGCAGGCAAAGCTCTGTTCGGCTACCGGGCCGCGGCCGCGCCTTGTCGGCGTGCGGCGCTGCGATAGGCGGACGGCAGATCCCCGAAATGCGCCTTGAACGACCGGGTCAGATGTGCGGCATCTGAAAAGCCGCAATCAAAGGCGATGGCTGTCACCGTCTGCCGGGTCTGCAGCAGGCTTGCCCGGGCTTGCTCCAGGCGGATCCTGCGATAGAGCGCGGCGGGCGTCGCCTCGACCTCCTGCAGGAAGCGCCGGGTCAGTTGGCGCACCGGCAGGCCGACGCGGCCGGCGATATCGCCGATCGAGATCGGCTCGCCGATATTCTGGCGCATCAGTTGTATGGCCCGCGCCACCTGCTGACCCACAGCCGGTCCCGCGGCAACCGCCAAATCCTGAGTGGCGATCCGCCCCACCGCGGCGAGGGTGGACCGGCCGCCAGCCAGGCAGGTCAGAATCGGGCCGTCGGCGATCAACTCGACATCGGTCTCGATCTCGCTATCGGGGAAAAGCTCGGCAAATCGCGGACGATGACGGGACACGACGACGCAGCGCCGCCCCGACAAGAGCCCCGCAGCGGCCAGGGCGAAGACACCCGTTCCGATACCGATCAGGGGCAGCCCATGACCGGCCGCCCGAACAAGCAGTGCAAGCGAAGCGGTGGCAAAGGTGTCCGGCGGCGCGTCGCCGCAGGTGACAGCCAGACAATCCATCCCGTCAACATCCACCGCTGCCCTTTCGCGCCGAAAGGAAACGACCTGGCGCGATCCGTGCACCGGCTGCTCGCACGACAAGACGGCGAATTCCGGTAGGTGCCTGGCCCCTGCGGCCGGCAGATCATGGCGGCCTGCGTTCAGGGCAGCCGCCAGCCAAGCCATGCGGGCCGCTGGAACATCGCCCACCGCCATCAGCGCAAGCTTTCCGGCAGCACGGGTTGCGGCAGGCTCCGGGATCGACGCGGCCAAGTGCCGATCTTGGGGGAAAGCGCACCATTTGGAGGAAAGCTGAGCCATTGTCGCCCTTTCGCGTTTTGCTTCCGACCTACCGCCCGTCCTCCCAGCGGGTATGGTGGCCGTCCCATGTCACCGTCCGTTGATCACCATCTCGGCGGACCGACCGACGATCCGTTCGAAGGCAAGGCCATCGGTTGCGCCTTCACTGCCAATCACCACCACGCGCGCATTCTCGCTCAGACCCAGCGTCGCGCACAGAATCGGGTTTCCGGCTGCAGCCATCACCCCCGCGGTTGCGGCACAGCCGGATTCCCCGGCAATCAGCGGCGGATCGCCATCGACACCCTGCGCCAGCATCCGCATCGCCAGGGGCGCGGCCTCTTCTGCAAGGGCCAGGACATCGTCGACCACATGCTGCATGATCGTCCAGGCGGGCGCCGAGACCGATCCCGCGGCAAGACAGGCCATCACTGTCTCAGTGCTGCCCGGAACCTTCGTCGGCACGCCCGCCAGAATGCTGCGAAACACGCAATCGGCGCGCTGCGGCTCTACGACGATGATGCGAGGACGCGCGGGGCCGAGCCTTTCCCAGAAATGCCCGGCAAGCGCCGCAGCCAGACCGCCCACACCGGCCGGCACGAACAGATGGGTCGGCGCCACACCGTCAAGCTGCGTCAGAATCTCGTCCGCTATCAGCGTATAGCCCTGCATCACCAGTGACGGGATCACGGCATCGGGATCATCCGAGGTGTCGGCAACCAAGGCCCAGCCATTCGCAAGGCTGTCGCGGGCGCAGGCGGCCACCGCATCGTCATAGCCGCCCGGAACGCGCACGATCTCGGCTCCGAACCTAGCGATTTCGTGCTCGCGCTCCGCGCTGACATGCTCGTGCAGATAAATCTTGCAGCGGCAGCCAAAGGTGCTGGCGCCCCAGGCCACCGATTTTCCGTGGTTGCCGTCGGTTGCGGTGGCAATGGTCACCGACGCGATCAGATCGCGCGATTCCCCCGCGATGATCGCCGCGGTTCCGGGGAAGGGCACGCGACCTGCCGCTTCCAGCCGCATCCGAAGCGCGGCCAGAACGGCATAGGAGCCACCCAGTGCCTTGAAGCTCGCCAGCCCGAACCTGTGGCCTTCGTCCTTATAGTGCAGTTCGCTCAGCCCAAGCCGCCGCCCCAGCCCGAACATCCTGACCAAGGGTGTCGGGAGATAGCCGGGCCAGGCCGCGATTTCAGCCTTTGCAGCCTCGAATCCAGCGATGCTGACGACCTTTCGTTCAGCATCTCCATAAGGCCGATCGTACGTGGCTCGTTCATTGCTGGCCAACTGAACAGGAACCAGGAGCTGGGACATTTCGACTTCCGCAGGAGAGCGTGCTCCGGTCAGTCTATGAGAGCGCGATGCATTGATTGCGCTAGTATCGGGAGATTATCGCTTGATTTTTGCATTATCATGCAAAAATCACTTGAAATCGTCATATTCCGTTGCCTCCGGTGGCGGCTTCGGGCGTTGTCGCGCGGCGACACCGGTCCTGATCGCTCGCCTCGTCCCGGCGTTCTCGCGGCGCCGCATGGCGCAAAAGTCGGCCAGCGGTGGAGTGGGCCCTTCGGGGCGAACAGGTTGGCTGAAGAGAACTTACCGGTGCGCCGGGCTTTCGAAGGATGGAAGCCATGGGTGAAGTGTTTGCTCCCATGGTTTGATGGTGCGATCCTTTCGTTGGAATGGAAGGAAGCCGTATGGGACAGGTTCGCCATGGGAGCGCCACGACCACGCACGCCGTCCGAGCTACAATACAGCGATCGCAGGCTTCGCTCGCGCAGCTGAGCCGGGAACTGGGCATCAACCCGAAGACGGTGGCGAAGTGGCGCAAGCGGGTATCGGTCGAGGATCTGAAGACGGGGCCGAGGCAGCCACGATCCACCGTCCTGACCGAGACAGAGGAGGCGATGATCGTCGCCTTCCGGCGTCACACGCTGCTGCCGCTGGACGACTGCCTCTACGCCCTGCAACCCATGATCCCGCACCTGACCCGCTCGGCGCTGCATCGGTGCCCGCAACGGCACGGCATTTCCCGCCTGCCCGATGTCGAAGGGGACAAGCCGAAGCGGCAGCGGTTCAAGCGCTATCCCATAGGCTTCTTCCACATCGACATCGCTGAGGTGCGAACCGCTGAAGGCAAGCTCTATCTCTTCGTGGCCATCGACCGCACCAGCAAGTTCGCCTTCACCCGGCTTGTCGAAAAGGCCGGGAAAATGGCTGCTGCCCAGTTCCTGTGCGACCTGATCGCTGCCGTTCCCTATCGGCTGCACACGGTGCTGACCGACAACGGGGTGCAGTTCACAAATCGGAGCCGCGACATCCATTCCTTCGAGCACATCTTCGGCCGCGTATGCGGCGAGCACGACATCGAGCATCGGCTGACAAAGCCCAATCATCCGTGGACCAACGGCCAGGTCGAGCGGATGAACCGCACGATCAAGGAGGCGACGGTGAAGCGGTTCCACTACGACAGCCACAGCCAGTTGCGGGCGCACCTTGCCGACTTCATCGCAGCCTACAACTTTGCCCACAGACTCAAGACGCTGAGCGGTCTCACGCCCTACGAATATATCTGCAAGGTCTGGACTTCAGAGCCAGACAGATTCATCGTCAACCCGATCCACCAGATGCCGGGACTGAACACCTAGAGCTGGGACCCATAAGCGCACAACCAGATGCGTGTTGCGGCGAGCTTGACGAGGGCGAGGAAGTTGGCGTCGTGTTTCTCGTAGCGGGTGGCGACGGCCCTGTAATGCTTGAGCTTCGAGAAGAAGCGCTCGATCCGGTTGCGTCGTCGGTAGGCGTCGCGGTCGAGACGCGGCGGGGCGGATCGCCGCGGGATCGGCTTGATGACGGCCTTGGCGCCGACAGCGGCCAGATGGTCGCGCAGTCGGTTGCTGTCGTAGGCCCCGTCGGCGAGCAGGGTCCTGCCCGGCCCGACCGTGCCCAGCATGTCGTCCGCCGATCGCCCGTCACCCGCCGGACGTTCGCCTGGCTCAGCACCAGCTTGTCGATGGGCGACGGACCGAACGATGCCGGTTCCTCGCGCTTCCGGCTGATCCGCGCCGTCGAGGATGCGCTACGCCGCCTCCAGACGGACTATATCGACCTTCTGCAACTTCATGCCTTCGACGCTGGCACGCCGGTCGGCCAGCACGATATCGAACTGTCCGGCCTGCGCGTCCTGCAACAGCATCTGGATGCCGGACCGCAGGATCACGCTCGCGCCGGAGATGCTGGCGTCCTTATAGGTGCCGACTACCTTCCACTTCTCACGCTTCGCCTGACCTCCGTCACATCGATCCTGTCATATGCCTTGTGGGTGCCGATCCACTTGATCCAGACGATGGCCTTCTCGAAGTCGACCGCCACCACAAGGCGATAATCGTTGCCCTTGACCGGCAACGCCACCCCCCTGCAACGTGATTTTCAATGCCGATTGCATCCAGGCGATGCGCTCTTTCGAGAGCCGAGGCCTTCGATGGTGGTGATCGCGATACCTTCGACCCGGATGGCGGGCACGAGGCAGCTGTGTACCAGCTTGCCGTCGAGATGGACGGTGCAGGCGCCGCAGTCGCCGGCGTCGCAGCCCTTCTTCACGCCGAACCAGCCGAGTTCGCGCAGGAAAGTCCGCAGGCACTGCCCCGGCCGTGGGGCTGCATCATGATCCCGGCCGTTCACGCGGAAGGTCATCGGATCGCCCCGGCCAGCTCGTCCCGGATCTCCCGGGCGAAAAGATGCGTCATGTGGCGGCGCCAGTCGGGCCGCCCGTGGATGTCGTCATAGTAGAGGGCAGGCTCGATGCGCATGTCGATCGCCCGTGCGAGGTCGTCGGCGGAAGGCGGCGCGTCGAAGTCGAGGCGCACCGGCCGCCGCGTCGACGCCGTGACGGTGAGCGCGAGGTCCCCGCCCGCGCCCGAAGTCCCGATGAGGAGCACGCCCGATCGCCCGAGCGGCGTCAGGCTGGCGCGCCGGAAGGCGGCCCGCCGGACCAGCGCGGCGCGCGGCAGGTCGATCCGGCGCAGCACCTCGCCGGGCACGAGGTCGGGCTGAAGCGGGCCGCGCACGAAATCGACGACCGGCACGCGCCGCTCACCGCCATCGGGCGTCCAGATCGTGCAGACTCCGTCGAGCGCCACCGCGAGCGAGATCATCGGCCCAGCAGGCAGGCCCATGCAGAGGTTGCCGCCCACCGTCGCCATGTTCCAGATCTTGAACGACGCGAGGAAGGCCCGGCAGCATCGGCCGATCAGCTCCGCGCCGATCCAGGCCGCGGGCGGCTCGAAGGCGTCGAGCGTCGCGACCTTGCAGGTCGCCGCGATGGCGAGGCCGTCCTCGGTGGCGGCCAGCGGTGCCCAGCCGAGGGAGGTCAGGTCGATCAGCCGCCGGAGCGTCGGTTGCGGCTCCGAGAACAGCCATGTGCCGCCGGCGAGACAGGCGTCGCCGGGCTGGTGCACAGGGAGGCCGCCGCGATCGGCGGGGCGGAGATGGCTCGTGATCGCGTTGAGGTCCATGGCCTTGGCTTTCGGTGCACGGCCATACTGCCGGATTCGCTTTGCTCTTGCCGCTTCTGATTTCAGCGCAGATCGTTGCCGGAACGGCAGCGATGGAGAACGTCATGGAGCCGACCGGAAAACTCGCCCGCCCGCGCGAGCAGGCACTGTCTCCGGCCCTGCTCGCGCGGGCGTTCCACCAGCCGGCTCTCGTCTATTTCCGCACCACCGCCGAGCTTCCAGTCGGTGCGCGAATGCGCCCGACGGCTGAACGTCGCCTCCTCGGCCGTCTCGCGCCAGATCGGGCAGCTCGAGGATGCCCTCGGTATGGCCCCCTTCCAGCGCGGTCACCGGCGTCTCAGGCTGACGGCGGCGGGCGAAATCCTCTACCGCCACGCCAATCGCGCCATCGCTCCGATCGAAGCGGCGGTGTCGGAGCTCGACATGCTGCGTGGCCTGCGGATCGGCTCGGTCCGCATCGCCACGGCCGAGAGCGTCGGCGTCTCGTCTCCTTCCTGCCGGCGCTGATTGTCGCCTTCAGCCGGCGCTATCCGACCCTCCACGTCGATGTGGAAGTGGTCCCGGCCCGAGGCGTCCTCACCCGCCGTCTCGACGGCTCGGCAGAGATCGGCTTCGGCTTCCTGACGCGACCCGAGCGCGCGCTGAAGATCATGGTCCACCGTGAAATCCGCGGCGGCGCCCTGATGCGCCCGGACCATCCGCTCGCCACCGCGCCACGAACGTCCCTCGCGGACTGTTTCGCCCATCCCGTCGCCATCGGCCGACTTGACCTCACGATCCGCGAAGCCATCCAGCCGATCCTCGACACTCTTGCCGAGGCCCCCCGCTGCTGGGAGTCGGCTCGATCCGAATGCTGGGCAAGCTCGCCGGCTTGGCCGCCACGCGTCGATCGTGGCGCCGGTCGCCGCCCATCCCGAAAGTGCCACCGGCAGCCTGATCTTCCGGCCGCCGGCAGAGGTCGCCGCGCCGATCAGCGACTTCGCCTCGATCGTCCGGGACGGCGAGGCCCTGAGCTTCGCGCCGCAAGCCTTCCGCGAACACGCTCCCCAGCACGCGCGCAGCTTCGCGGTTCATTGCCGGGCCCGGCACGTGACCGGGCCCGGCCGTCGAGAACGACCGCCCTACTCCGCGGCGACGCTGACGTCGGCATCCCAGCCGGAGATCGCCTTGACCTCGGTGAACTCCTCGATCCCCCAGACCCCGCCCTCGCGCGCCCGGCCGGACGCCTTGATGCCGCCGAACGGCGCGCCGAGCGAGCGGGCCTCGCCGTTCATCTCGATCATGCCGGCGCGCAGGCGCCGCGCCAGCCGGTTGCGCCGGGCGCCGTCGGCGCTCTGGACGTAGTTGGTCAAGCCATAGGCGGTGTCGTTGGCGATCGCCACCGCCTCGTCCTCGCTGTCGAAAGGCAGCATCGACAGGACCGGGCCGAAGATCTCCTCGCGCTCGATGGTCATCCCCGGCACCACGTCGGCGAAGACCGTCGGGCGGACGTAGAAGCCGCGGTTCAGGGTCTCCGGCCGGCCGAGGCCGCCGGCGACGAGGCGGGCGCCCTCGTCGATGCCCTTCTGGATATAGCCCTGGATCTGCGTCCACTGCCGCTCGTTCACCACCGGCCCGAGGTGTCCGCCCGCCTCGCGCGGCGAGCCGACGCGGGTCGCCTCGGCGACGCCGCGGGCGATCTCGACGGCCTCGTCGTAGAACGACCGCTCGACCAGCATCCGCGACGGCGCGTTGCAGGACTGGCCGGAGTTGTTGAACAGGTGCCTGACGCCGCGCACCACCGCCGCCTCGCCAGCGTCGGCGAAGACGAGGTTCGCGCCCTTGCCGCCCAGCTCGAGCGTCACCCGCTTCAGCGTCTCGGCGGCATTCTTCGAAATCGCCCGGCCGGCGCGGGTCGAGCCGGTGAAGGAGATCATCTCGACGTCCGGGTGCACGGAAAGCTGGCTCCCCACGCCGGCGCCATCACCGTTCACGAGGTTGAAGACGCCCCTCGGCAGCCCCGCGTCGTGGACGAACTCGGCGAAGAGCAGCGAGGAGAGCGGCGCCTCTTCCGACGGCTTCAGCACGCAGGTGCAGCCCGCCATCAGCGCCGGGATGACCTTGAGCGTCACCTGGTTCATCGGCCAGTTCCACGGCGTGATCAGCCCGACGACGCCGATCGGCTCCAGCGCGATGCGATCGTGGGGGGTGTCTGCCCGCAGCGGGCGGATCCATTCGATCGCGTCGAAGGCGTCGAGGAAGCCCTTGAAGTGCCACGGCAGACAGGGCGCCTGCGACTTGCGGGCGAGGTCGATCGGTGCGCCCATCTCGAGGCTGATCGCCTGGGCCATCTCCTCGGCGCGCTTCTCGTACTGGGCGAGGATGCCCGCGACGAGGCGCTTGCGCTCGGCCGGCGGCGTCGCGGCCCAGCCGGGGAAGGCGCGGCTCGCCGCAGCAACGGCGGCCTCGGTGTCGGCGCGGTCGCCGAGCGAGATCACCGCGCAGGGCTCCTCCGTCGCCGGGTCGATCACCGCGCAGTCGCGCGGCACGGCCGGAGCCACCCACGCGCCGTCGATGTAGAATGCGCGCTTCTCGATCATGGTCGTCTCTCCCTTGATATCTGACGGCGGCGTTGCCCGGGCGGGTCAATCACCGGGGAACCGCACACGGCGTCGAGCGTGTGAGGAAGCGCCGCTCGCGACCGTTGTCGAGCGAAAACATGCCGCGGCCGGGCACCACGTCAATGGTCGGGTGCCGCGACGCGCGGATGTAGACCCGCCGCTCACTCCGGCGGAAGCGCTGCGAGGATGCGCGCGATGTCCCCGTCGCTCGCCGTGTAGTCGAAGAAGCGCTGGTAGAAGCGTCCGGTCTCCGCGGCGATGTCGATATCGGCGAAGCGATCCGGCGCGAAGAGCTTCGCCGCCCACAGGAGTTGCAGCGCGAACTCGGGCGAGTAGCGGTCCCACAGGAACACGCCCTTGGGGTTGCGGTAGACCTTGCCGTCGCGCACGGCGGCGAGGCCCTCCCAGCCGCCCGATGGCGTCGGCAACGGCTGCGCCGCGTTGCCGCTGACGATGACGCTGACGATGACCGGCGCCCGCCATCGCCGGGGTCATGCGATAGAGCCAGGGGCAAGTGGCCGGCGGGCTGACCGTCACCTTGATGCGGTCGCCGGCGCCGAGCATCGCGGCGACCGCATTGTGGGCGAACCAGAGGTCGGCGATCCGCGGCGCTTCGGCCGCCGCCGGTTGCGACGCACCCGCGAGGCCGACCGCCAGCGCAACCGACCTGACGAGGCGAATGATCCTCATGCGAAATTGCCCACTGGATATATCGGTAGCTTAGGCGGGTGGCCCGAAGCTGTCCATCGGCCTCCTCGGGAAGGAATTTCTGCCAGACGATGGCCTCGCTCGCCCGGATTGCTCCCGCTTGACCGATATCGCCCGGTGGACATAGCAAGGGACGGACATGCCCCGGACAGGAGAGCGGACATGCTGCGGCGGAGCTTCCTTGCGGCCCTCGTGCTCCTCGTCGCGGCCGGCCGCGCCGCGTTGGCGCTGCCGTTCGGCTGGTTCGACGCGCCGCCGAGGCCGCGCTCACGGCCACCGGCATCGCCCATCTCGCCGACCGCCGCTTTCCCGAGGTGAGCGGCGGCGAGCGGCAGATGGCGCTGATCGCCCGCGCGCTGGCGCAGGAACCCGGCCGCGTCGTCATGGACGAACCGACGGCGCGCCTCGACTTCGGCAACCAGGCCCGCGTCCTCGCCCGGATCGGCGCCCCCGCCGCCCGCGGCATCGCCGTCGTCCTTTCGCCCCACGATCCCGGCCACGCCTTCACCTGCGCGACCCGCGTCGCCCTGATGCGCCGTGGCCCCATCATCGCCGCCGGCACGCCGGACGCGATCTTGACGCCGGAGGCCCTGCGCGATCTCTACGGCGTCGAGGTCGCCGTCGCCTACGTCGCGGCCGCCGGCCGCACCGTCTGCGCTCCATCGCTTTGATCCGGGGAGGACCCTATGAAGATCAGTGCGCGCAACGCCCTCAAGGGCAAGATCGTCGAGGTGACCAAGGGCGCCACCACCAGCCACGTCAAGATTGACGTCGGTGGCACCGTCGTCACCGCCTCGATCACCAACGCCTCCGTCGACGAGCTTGGCCTCGCGGTCGGCAAGGACGCCTACGCGGTCATCAAGGCGAGCGACGTCATGGTCGGCGTGGACTGACGCTCCGCACCGCACGGGACTCCTTCTCGCGCCCTTGCAAAAAGTCAAAGCGCGAAGATATTCGTCGCGATATCAATGGATCGACCATCGCCTCACGCGTGCGACAGCACTCCTCTCGTGCGCCTCGCATCCCGCAGAGCGACACGAACATCACCGCCGTGCCGCGCGCGACCGTGGTCGCGTCGTCCGGCAGGACGACGAGGCCCTCGGCTGCCGCGAGGGCCGCAAGGCTCGCCGAGCCCTGTATCGGCAGAGGGTCCACCACGACCTGGCCGTCGTCCACCCGCCGTCGGCTCGCGAGAACCTCGGTCCGCCCCGCCACCTTCGTGACCGTCTCGCCGATCAGCAGGAAGGCATGCTCGGGATCGGCCGCAGTGTCGCCCGAAGCCGGCGACGAGCGGACGGCCGAGGCCCGTACCCTGCGTACATCCTTGATATGTGTCAAAAATGTCAATTGTGTTGTTTAGTATGTCAGACGAATCTTGGCCTGTCCCGAAAAGAACGCGCGGCGACGCTCCAGCAGGCAAGCTGTGCGCAGAACAAGGCGGCCCCCCTCCTTCTCGATATTGAATAACGAATGCGAAACCGGATGATTGGCTCCGATTTCGACAGTATGCGCGGATTCTGACAGTGACCGCTCTCGCTTGAGGCTGCGGACTCCCTAAACTGGCTTCACGTCTTCGAAGCTCTCCGCCATCCCGGCCGGTCGCGAAGGCGAGCAAATGCGATGGGAATTATGCGAGCCAGCCGTGACAACAGGCCTATCCGAAGGTCGCTCACGCGACATGCCTGTGGGGCTCTCCGGTATCCGATG
The DNA here is from genome assembly GCF_047602525.1 of Amaricoccus sp. Lineage (GTDB taxonomy): Bacteria > Pseudomonadota > Alphaproteobacteria > Rhodobacterales > Rhodobacteraceae > Amaricoccus. The sequence continues at coordinate 3,233,632 of NZ_JASGHB010000001.1, read as the reverse complement.
AAAGAAGCCTTCATACCAAATCCGTTCCGCGCGCTCGCGCTGGCGGCCGCCCTGGCCGCCCTTCCCCAGCTTTCGGCCGCCCAGACGGTCGCCGAAACCAATGCGACCCTCGACCAGCTCTACGGAGAGCATGCGCCCTACCAGGCCTTCTTCGGCAAGCTCCAGAAGGCGGTCGCCGCTGATGACAAGGCCACGGTCGCCGGGCTCGTCAGCTATCCATTCGAGACCCAGGTCGGCGGCAAGAAAGTCACGCTGCGCGACGCGCACCACTTCGTGGCCGCGTATGACAAGATCGTCACCCCCAAGGTCAAAAAGGCGCTCGCGGCGCAGGAATACGCGAGCATCTCCGCCAATTCCAGGGGAGTCATGGTGGGCGATGGCGAGATCTGGTTCTCGGGCCTCGGCGACACGACACCCGCGACGGTCTTCATCACCGCGATCAACCAATGAGCGATCATCCGGGCCGAGGCATGCACGAATTCCTTTCCCTCTCCGCCACCCCGGCCTCTGGCGGATGCGCGCGGCGGCTGGCACGGCTCCGGCGATCGGTGGCCATCCTCGTGGGCCCCGGCCTCGCGCTCGCACCGGGAGCGGCGATCGCCGCCGATGGGCCGAGGCTCGTGCCGCTCGACTACTCTTATGAGAAGACGGACAAGGGCGAGAGCTATGTCAGCCGGATCGACATCTGGATGTCGGTCAACGACGACAAGGCGCGACGGCTCGTCTTCGATACCGGCTCGGACCGGCCGAACACCCAGATCGGCCCGGACGTGGGCGGGGTGACGGCGCAGGGCGAGAAGACGCTCTATCTCTACGGCACGTCCACCTATGGCTATCTGGTCCAGCAGGCGGGCGCGGATACGCTCACCTTTCACGACCCGGCGGCGCTCGACGACGCCTCGGCGGACGTCACGCTGCCGGTTGTGGGACAGTCGGGCTACGAAGTCGCCCGGATCCTCGACATCGTCTACACCAAGGACAATCCCAGCGCCGCGAAGCTGAATCTGTCGCCGGAACCGGTGTTTTCCACGACGAACGACGCGGGCGCGCGGACGGACTATTACGCCGACCTCGACGCGCGCGCGCTGATCGAGGCCGGGAAGCCGGCCGACGAGGGCGGCACGGTCTCGGGCACCTTCGGCGCCGGCAATTTCACCTTGGAAGGCCACCCGGGAACCTATTCGATCGGCGCCACCACGAAGACCGGCTACATCGTCGCGGCCAACGGCAACAGCGCGGAGGCGACCCATGCCACGACGCCCGGCTGCTCGCCCTGCCTGATCGTCGATCTCGACCAGAGCCTGCGGGCGCAGTTCACCTCCCTCATGCCCTGGGGCGAGAAGAATCCAAATCTCGAGTCCGTTGTCCGCAGCGCCGACAGCTTTCCGGGGTCCGGCGCGAACGCGTCGAGCCTGTATGAGGGAAGCTACACGCTCGGCCTCTCGGCGGGCGAGGGCAAGGACCCGGTGGAAATCAAGGACGTGGCCGCGCTTCTCGATACCGGGACGCCGGGCGCGGGCGCGCTCTCGATGAGCGTGACGCAGCTCCAGCAGCTGATCGACGCGGGCGCCAAGGTGACGCAGGACGCGGACGGCGCTTACAGCATCGCGGAGCTGACCATCACCGCCCCGAACGGCGATCCCGTGGGCCTCTCGGATGTCTCGGTCACGATCATCCCGGGATCCGGCTCTGGGGCCGCCTTCGTCGCGGGACAGGATTTCTTCCTGTCCCAGTCGGTGATGTACGATCTCGAGAACAAGACCACCGCCTATACGCCCTATTTCGTCAGCGCGAACGATTTCACGACCGACACGCCCAGCGCGGGCGAGGTCCAGCTCTCCCGGGTGACGGCGGACATGGGCAGCGCCTTTCCCAGCGAGGACGCGGACGGCAAGCAACGCGACATCGGCTATTTCGGCGCCGCCGGCGTGATCTCCGGCGCGGGCGATCTGACCATCGCCGAGAATGCCTGGCTGCGCCTGACCAATGCCAACACCTATACCGGCGAAACGATGATCGAGGCGGGGGGCGGGCTGGAGCTCGCCGGGATCGGCGGCATCGAATCCTCCTCCCGCGTCGTGGCGGACGGGATGCTCGACATCGGGGACAAGGGAAACCGGATCGAGGCTTGGGGCATCTCCGACGCCTATGACGACGCCCGGATCAGGAGCCTCGCAGGCTCGGGCACCGTGCGACTCTACGACCGGCGGCTGGTCCTGACCGAAGCGGGAGACAGCTTCTCCGGCACGATCTCCGATCTCGACGACGAAAAGAAGCACCACGGCGGCGGGCTGACGGTCGCGGGCGGCGTGCAGACGCTGTCGGGTGAGAACAGCTATACCGGCTCCACGCGCGTGGACGGGGGGGCGGGGCTGATCCTGACCGGCTCGCTTGCGAGCCCGGTTTCGGTCTCCGGTCTCTTCGCCAACCACGGCACGGTCAGCGGCGCGACCCGCGTGCGCTCGGGCGGCGTGGCGAGCGGAACGGGCAGCTATGGCGGGCTCTACGTGGCCTCCGGCGGCGCGGTCGTCTCAGGCGGGGACGGCTCGCTGAAGGTGGCGGGGGATTTCACCCAAGGTGCTGGCTCGCGCTATGAGTTCGGGCAGGTCGCCAAGGGGGCTGGCATCGCCGTGACCGGCGCCGCCACCATCGAAGCCGGCGCGCGGCTGGTGCTCAACCGCGCCGCCACGGGCGAAGCTCGGTGTCGGTGAGAGCTACTCCCTCCTCACCGCCGGGGAGGGTATCTCCGGCGGCTATGACAGGCTGACGGGCGATCTCGTGAAGAACTCGCCCTTCCTCTCCTTCGAACTGGAAACGGGCGAGACCGAACTGGCGCTCGCGGTGGAGCGGAGCGAAACCGCCTTCGCCGACGTGGCGGACACGGGCAACCAGGCCGCCACCGCCACCGGGCTCGAGTCGCTCGGCGCTGGCAATTCGCTCTACGACGACGTGGTCGGCATGACCGGGGCGGAAGCGCGCGCCGAATTCGACCTGCTCTCCGGCGAGATTCACGCCTCGATGCCCGCCGCGCTGACGCAGGACAGCCAGTATACCCGCGACGCCCTAATCGCGCGGCTGCGCCTGGCCTCGGGCGCGGTCGGCGCCACGCATGCGCCGGGACTCGCGGATGGGAGGATGGCCTTCGCGCCGGTGCCGGGCGAACAGCCGGCGGCCTGGGGTCAGGCCTATGGCGGCTGGGGTCATCTCGACGGCGACGGCGACGCGGCGACGCTCGACCAGAGCGCGGGCGGGCTTCTGCTCGGGGCCGACGCGACGATCGCCCTTTGGCGGGTCGGCGGCATGATTGGCTTCGGCGATGGCTCCTACGACCTCGACAACCGCGCCTCCTCGGGCGAGACGAAAAGCTTCCATCTCGGCGCCTATGCCGGCCGGGACTGGGGCGCGGTCGGCTTCCGCTCCGGCGTATCTATGTCCTGGAACCAGATCTCAACCGACCGCCGCTCCTCGGACGAGGATCTCTCGGCCGACTACGACGGGCGCACCGCGCAGATCTTCGGCGAGCTGGCCCGGCGGATCGAGAGCGGCGCCACCGCCTTCGAACCCTATGTCGGGCTCGCCTATGTCCATCTGACGACCGATGGCTTCGAGGAGACGGGTGGCGCGGCGGCGCTTTCGGGCAAGGCGGCGTCGATGGACACGACCTTCACCACGCTGGGGGTGCGAGGCTCGCACGACACGCAACTCGGCGCGGCCCGGGCGACGCTCAGCGGTGGGATCGGCTGGCGTCACGCCTTCGGCGACGTCGCGTCGAGCGCGACGATGGCCTTCGACGGCGGCGCGGGATTCGAGGTCGCGGGCGTGCCGATCGCGGAGGACGTGGGGCTTCTGGACCTCGGGCTCGACATGGCGCTCAGCCCGACTTCCGCGCTCGCCGTCGACTATCAGGGCGAGTTCGCCTCAGGCGCCGCGACCAATCGGCTCGCCGCGACCTTGACGATCCGGTTCTAGCCCTTCCGCCAGCCGGCGCCCGCGAGGGCGCCGACTGGCGGAAGACACGGTCAACGGAGGCATCGGCGCCTCATACCAGCGCGCATAGGTCCTGACTCACGCGGGGGATTCCCCTGAGGGCGTTGTCGTGATTCATCATGGAGAACGAAGGGGTTTTCCATGGCGGCAGCGATCGGGCTTCGGGGTGATCTGGATGGTGACGATCTTCGCCGGCTGGCGCGGGACAGCCGGGATGCGAAGCAGGTGCGTCGGCTGCTGGCGCTGGCGGTGATCGCGGAGGGCGGCACGCGGACGGAGGCGGCGCGGGTCGGCGGGGTCGGGCTGCAGATCGTGCGGGACTGGGTGCTGCGGTTCAACGCGGAAGGCCCGTCGGGGCTGATCGACCGGCATGCCCCCGGCAAGGCGCCGACACTGACGGCAGAGCATCGGGCGGCGCTGGCGCAGGTGGTGGAGGCGGGACCTGAGCCCTGGCGCGACGGGGTGGTGCGCTGGCGGCGGATCGACCTGGTGCAGTGGCTCTGGGAGGCGTTCCGGGTGTCGGTGAGCGAGGCGACGGTGGGACGGGAACTCCGGGCGCTCGGCTTCCGCAAGCTTTCGGCGCGGCCGCGGCACTACGCCCAGGATCCGGAGGCGGCGGCGGCTTTCAAAAAAGTCTCCCGGAGCGCGTGGCGGAGGTCCGCGCCGCGCATCCCGGCAAGCGCATAGAACTCTGGTTCCAGGACGAAGCGCGGATCGGGCAGAAGAACAAGCTCACCCGAAGATGGGCGCGGCGGGGCGCCCGACCGCGGGCGCCGCACGACCAGCGCACCGCCTGGGCCTACATCTTCGGCGCGATCTGCCCGGCCGAGGGCAAGGGCGCCGGCATCGTCATGCCGTTCTGCGACACGCCGGCGATGCAGACGCACCTCGCGGAGATCAGCACCGCGGTGGCGCCGGGTGCCCACGCCATCCTCATCCTCGACCAGGCCGGCTGGCACCTCGCCCGCGCCCTCATCGTGCCGAAGAACATCACCATCCTGCCACTGCCGCCCCGCTCGCCCGAGCTGAACCCGGTCGAGAACATCTGGCAGTTCATGCGCGACAACTGGCTCTCGAACCGGGTCTTCAAGGGCTACGACGACATCGTCGCCCACTGCTGCGCCGCTTGGAACGACCTCGTCGACCAACCCTGGCGCATCCGATCCATCGGCCGTCGGGACTGGGCGCAAGGGTTCTGATCAATGCGGGTTGGTATAACGTCTTGCTCTCACTGGATCAGGGGCATCCGGAAACAAGCAGCAGGAGGCAAAGCTGCCATGCCCGCACCAGACCGCATCATCCGTATGGAGACCGTTCGCGCCCGCACGGGCCTCTCCCGGTCGACGATCTACCGCAAGATCAAAGAGGGCACTTTCCCGCCCCAGCTCAGGATCAGCATCCACGGCGCGGGATGGCGAGAGTCCGACATCAATAGCTGGGTGGGCAACCCCGTGACGTGGCGCGCCACCAACGACAATGATGCACCAGGCGGAAAGGCGGCCAGTCATGATGCCGAATGACCCGCCCGATGACGAAAGCTATCCCGTCCCCGCCAATGACAACGGCAATGCGAGCCGCCCCGGTCCTGAGGCGCTGCGCAAGGTCAACGCTGTCGCCCTCCGGCTTGCCCGCATCATTGGCCGTCGTATGGCGCGCGAGGACTTCGAGAAAGCCATGCTCGCCGCCAATGATAACGTGCCATCAGAAACCAGAGATACCGATTGAACATGGCGGAAAGGGACTTTCCCTTTCCCTCGCATTGCCACATATGATATACATACTCCAAATCTATATGGAGAGTGCGATGCGAGCCCTTGTCGATATGAACGATGCGCAGATCGAGGCTCTGGACATTCTTGCCAAGCGGGTGCGCCAGTCCCGCGCGGCCCTGATCCGGGCGGCGATAGACGATTATCTTGACCGCCATCACCGCGAACAGGTCGAGGACGGATTCGGCTTGTGGGGTAAACGCAAGGTCGATGGCTTAACCTATCAGGAGAAGGTGCGCGCCGAATGGTAGGCGCGCTGTTCGATACCAATATCCTCATTGACCACCTGAACGCTGTCCCCCAGGCGCGTGATGAAATCGCGCGCTTTGAGAACCGCGCCATCAGCATCATCACCTGGATGGAGGTAATGGTCGGCGCCAGCACCGATCTGGTTGAGCCAACCCGGCAATTTCTTGACGGCTTTGAAATCGTTGCACTGAATGACGCGATTGCCGACCGCGCGGTGGCGTTACGGCGCGCGCATCGCATCAAACTACCCGATGCAGTGATCTGGGCCACGGCGCAGACGGCGGGGCGGCTGCTCGTAACCCGCAACACCAAGGACTTTCCGCCCGACGATCCGGGGATACGCGAACCCTACGCCCTGTAGCAGGCGCGCCCCAGCCTGAACCATAGGAGCCGACCCGATGACCCGCGTTGTCCTTTACGCCCGCTATTCGTCCGACAATCAGCGCGATGCCTCTATCGAGGACCAGTTGCGCCAGTGCCGCGAACGCGCCGCCCGCGAGGGCTGGACCGTCGTGGAGACCTATTCCGACCGTTCCATCTCCGGTGCATCGCTCATCCGCTCGGGCATCCAGTCCCTGCTAGCCGACGCGCAGGCGGGCCGTTTCGACATGGTGTTGTCCGAGGCGTTGGACCGCATCAGCCGCGACCAGGAGGATGTGGCCGGGGTGTTCAAGCGCCTGCGCTTCGCTGATGTGACTATCTTCACCCTGTCGGAAGGCGAGATCAACGAGCTTCATGTAGGCCTCAAAGGCACGATGAACGCGCTGTTCCTGAAAGACCTCGCCATCAAGACTCGTCGCGGCATCCGTGGCCGGGTAGAGGCCGGCAAGATCGGCGGCGGCAACGCCTATGGCTATCGCGTCGTTCACCAGCTCGATGCGCGTGGCGAGCCGATCCGGGGTGAACGGGAGATCATCGAGGAACAGGCCGAGGTGGTGCGCCGCATCTTCCGCGAATATGTCGCGGGCAAGGGGCCGCAGCGCATTGCCGCCGACCTCAACCGCGACGGCATTGCCAACCCGACCGGCAAGCGCTGGAACGACAGCACGATAATACCAGCGCGCATAGGTCCTGACTCACGCGGGGGATTCCCCTGAGGGCGTTGTCGTGATTCATCATGGAGAACGAAGGGGTTTTCCATGGCGGCAGCGATCGGGCTTCGGGGTGATCTGGATGGTGACGATCTTCGCCGGCTGGCGCGGGACAGCCGGGATGCGAAGCAGGTGCGTCGGCTGCTGGCGCTGGCGGTGATCGCGGAGGGCGGCACGCGGACGGAGGCGGCGCGGGTCGGCGGGGTCGGGCTGCAGATCGTGCGGGACTGGGTGCTGCGGTTCAACGCGGAAGGCCCGTCGGGGCTGATCGACCGGCATGCCCCCGGCAAGGCGCCGACACTGACGGCAGAGCATCGGGCGGCGCTGGCGCAGGTGGTGGAGGCGGGACCTGAGCCCTGGCGCGACGGGGTGGTGCGCTGGCGGCGGATCGACCTGGTGCAGTGGCTCTGGGAGGCGTTCCGGGTGTCGGTGAGCGAGGCGACGGTGGGACGGGAACTCCGGGCGCTCGGCTTCCGCAAGCTTTCGGCGCGGCCGCGGCACTACGCCCAGGATCCGGAGGCGGCGGCGGCTTTCAAAAAAGTCTCCCGGAGCGCGTGGCGGAGGTCCGCGCCGCGCATCCCGGCAAGCGCATAGAACTCTGGTTCCAGGACGAAGCGCGGATCGGGCAGAAGAACAAGCTCACCCGAAGATGGGCGCGGCGGGGCGCCCGACCGCGGGCGCCGCACGACCAGCGCACCGCCTGGGCCTACATCTTCGGCGCGATCTGCCCGGCCGAGGGCAAGGGCGCCGGCATCGTCATGCCGTTCTGCGACACGCCGGCGATGCAGACGCACCTCGCGGAGATCAGCACCGCGGTGGCGCCGGGCGCCCACGCCATCCTCATCCTCGACCAGGCCGGCTGGCACCTCGCCCGCGCCCTCATCGTGCCGAAGAACATCACCATCCTGCCGCTGCCGCCCCGCTCGCCCGAGCTGAACCCGGTCGAGAACATCTGGCAGTTCATGCGCGACAACTGGCTCTCGAACCGGGTCTTCAAGGGCTACGACGACATCGTCGCCCACTGCTGCGCCGCTTGGAACGACCTCGTCGACCAACCCTGGCGCATCCGATCCATCGGCCGTCGGGACTGGGCGCAAGGGTTCTGATCAATGCGGGTTGGTATCAGTGGCCCTTCACCGCCTCCCGGTCGAGAATGCCCTGGGTATCCGCTTCGTTCAGCCGCTGCTGCTGCATCATGCACTGGTTGAAGTCGGGCGAGTTCTGGTCGATTCCGAGCGTCTTGCACCCGGCGACGTAGTTGTCATGATCGAGCTTGTCGAAATCGACGCAGCCGCCGAGTCCGATGGCGGCGAGCAGGACCGAACCGGCCAGGAGTGTGCTTCTGGGCGCTTTCACAGAGGTATCCTTCCTTCTCTTGCGTGTGGCTTTACATCCGCGAGGCAGGCCCGCGGCTGATCACCACGTTCGTCGTCCATGGATAGGATGGAAGCCGGACGGGCGGCCCATGAATCCTGTCAGGAACCGCGCATTCTCGCAGAATCGCATTACATTTCACCGGGTGGTTCTGCGGGCTGGCTGGCGCGGCGCGCCAGGGCGAAAGGGAAGCAAGGCGCGTGACCGGGAGACGAGCCGCGGGCTGTCTGATCCGGGTCGCGGCGAGCGCCGGAGTTGCCGGATCGTCGACGTCTCGATCTCCGGCGCACGGGTGGCGCGCCAGGCGCCAAGCAGCGACGTGACGAGCATCACCGCCTTGCCGTTGTCGTTCAGGTTAAGCCCGCGCTCATCTCGTCATAGCCGGTCTCCGGGATTTCGGTGACCGGCTTCTTGGGCGCCCTGCTAGATGAGCCGGCGCATTCCATCGGAGCGAAGGTCCTTGGGGGTATAGCCGCGGACCCGGCGCATGCTCGATGTCATATGGCTGTTGCTGGCGAAGCCCGCCATGGAGGCGATGACGTTCAAAGGGAGGTCGCCCTCGCGAATGAGCCGCTCGGCCAGAACAAGACGGCGCTCGATCACGTAGCTATGAGGCGCCTGTCCGGCTGTCTCGCGAAAGGCGCGCAGGAAATGGCTCGGCGACAGGCCGACGGTGGTCGCGAGCTCGCGGATCGAGAGCCGTCTCTCAGAGAGATGAGACTCGATATAGTCACGGATAAACCGCCAGCGGAGCGGGGCAAGGCCGCCGACATGACGGCGAGGGGAACGGCCGGCGAAGGTCGAGTAGGAGCGCAGCAGATGCGTGCCGAGCAGGACGATCAGGCTGTCGAGGCAGAGCGTGTTCGCTTCCTCGCCCCGCCCGATCTCGTCGCGGGCCATCTGGGCGAGACAGAGCGCGCCGCGATCGATGAATCCGATGCCAGGCGGTCGTAACGTTACCTCGTCGTCGCCGAACTCACCGTCGGCGAGTTCGGCGAGCTGCTCCGCCCCCAGGGCGAAGAGCATGTTTTCCTTCTCGGTCCGCCAGCGCGCGAAGAGGTCGGCGCCGGCGGGCACGATCTCGACACCACCGATCGGCGCGAGGCCGATGGTCCAGCGGTCGGCCCCGAGCGCGACTTCACGGTCGGGCTGCGGCGTGAGCAGGATGAGGGCGAAGGTCACGGGCGGCGTCAGGACGATCTGGTCCGGCCCGGTCCGGGTATGCGCGACGGCCCCGGTCGCGGTGCAATGCTTCGGACCCCATGAATCGGGAATGCCCTGAAGGAAGGTCCGCATATGCCTGTCCCCACCACGGATCACGAGGCGATCCCGAAACGAACATGCGGGATCACTTCTCGCGCGGATTGAAGCATCCGGCGGGACGCGCCGCAAGGACTTCGCGCCCGAGCGGGGTCAGGAGCGGCGCCGAGCGGCATGGGCGAGGGCGAAGGCGAGGCAGAGCGCGGCGGTCAGGAGCGGCAGGCCGTGCCGGAGGAGACCGACGGCGAGGCCGCCGAGGAGGGGGCCCGCGAGCGCGCCGAGGCCCCAGGCGACGGACATGGCGGCGAAGACCCCGGCGAGGTCGGCCCCGCGAAAGCGCGCGCCGACCTCGGTCAGGGCGAGAGTGTAGATCCCGACGAAAGCGCCTCCCCAGACGAAGACCAGCGGCCAGGCGAGCCAGGGATGGGCGAAGGCCATGGGCCAGGCGAGCGCACCGAGACCCGAGAGCACCGCGAGCCAGACGGTGAGGCGTCCTCGGTCGATCCGCGTTCCGAGCCAGCCGATCGGCGCTTGCAGGAGGATGGCACCGATCAGGAGCACGCTGAGCAGCAGCGTGCCCCCCGCCTCGCTCCAGCCAAGCGCCATGGCATAGAGCGGCAGGAGTGCGAGGCCCGCGGCCTCGACGGCCGCGTTGAGCCCGGCGGCAGCCACCGGCAGGGGCGCGCGCCGGAAGCAGGCGAGGAGCCCCGCTTCCCGCGCCTGGTCGGCCTGCGGCTCGTCGGGGTGGCTGAGGACGAGGATCAGGAGCGCGGCGAGGGCAAGGGCCGCGCCGATCAGGAAAGGGAGGGCGCCATCGCGGCCGGTCCCCGCGAGGATGGTCGGGCCGAGCGCGATGCCGCCCGACATCGCGGCGACATAGATCCCCATCACCTTCGGGCGCGAGGCTTCGTCGGCGCTTTCGGAGAGCCAGGATTCCGAGAGGACGAAGAGCGATTCCGCCGACATGCCGAGCAGGATCCGCAGCAGGAACCAGAGGCCGAGGGCAGGCAGTAGCGGGAAGAGGGCGAGCAGGATCGCCGCGGCGAGCAGCGAGACACGCGCGGGCCGCGCGAGGCCGGCGCGGGCGACGACATGGGGCAGGACGGGAGCGATGAGGAGGACCCCCACGGCGTGCATCGCGGCGTTGACGCCGATCACCGTGCCGGAGAAGCCGCGCCCGGCGAGCTCAAGCGCGATCAGCGGAGCGCTGAGACCATAGGTGAGGCCGAAGGCGGCGGCGGTCGCGATGACGGCCACCTGGGTCCGACGCTGGCTCATCGGTCGCGCTCCCGCCGGCGCACGGCGAGCGCATAGGCGAAGCGGTCGCGCCAGCGGCGCTGACCGAATTCCAGCACCTGGCGCAGCAGGCGAGCATAGTCGAGGACGAGCCCGGGGGTCCAGGTCATCGCCTCCGCGCGGCCGCGCACAAGGTGCAGCATCCAGAACTCCGGGTTCAGCGTCAGGCGGATGAAATCGCGCAACGGTCGGCCGGTGGAGGCGAGGCCCTCGGTAGCGGCGTCGAGACAGAGTGCCACGGTGGTGGAGCAATTGCGCGCGGCGAGATTGTAGGTGGTATCGCGCGAATAGTCCGCCCAGAACGCACGCAACGCCGCCTCGTTGTATCTGGCGAGGGTCACGGTCTGGTCGGGCATACACCAGTCCGCGGCCTCGACGGCGAGCGAGGGCTGGAACTTGCCCGGCACGTCGTTGCGGCGGCCGGAGTTCAGGATCGTCAGCAATTCGTCGGAGTTTCGCTCGATCTCCTGGGCGGGATAGTGGCTGACATAGAGGTCGGGTGGCAGTTCAAGGGCGGCGTGGCCCGTGGAGACGTGGCCCTTGGCGTCGAGGGTTGCGATGTAGCGGTCGACGATCAGGTGTCGCTCGGGATCGGCGATGGAGCCGGTCGCGGTCCAGACCCGGATGTTGAGCGCGCCCTGGACCGGGGCCACCTCGCCGTCGACTGGCGGGACGGCGACGCCGCGGGCCTGCCAGTTGCGGGCCCGATGTATCGGCAGGCTGGTGATGGAGCCTCCGGGGGGCAGGCGGCGCAGCTGGGCCGCGAGGCGCAGGGTGGCGAGCCCCGAGGAGATAAAGAGCAGCGCCATGCAGAACGGCACTGTGAGATCGCGCGGCAGCGGCCAGCGAGCGAAGATGACGAAGCCGAGCAGGATCGAGATCACCCCGGAGATGACTCCGCGGACCAGCCGGCTGTCGCGCAGGACGAGGGCGGAGGCGACGCGGAAGACGCCGTCGATCAGAAAGGCCGCGCCGAAGATCACCATGGCGCCGAAATTGTGGTCCCAGACGACGTTGAACACGAGGAAGGCGAGGAAAAGGAAACAGATCCCGCGGACCAGTTCACCCCAGAAACGGCGCGCTCCCATCATCAGCCCCGCGGCGAGGAGCACGACGCCCTCAAGGGCGAGGAAGATCGCCAGCGTGTCCTCGACATAAACGACCTCGCGATCGCGCAGGTTGAAGAGCAGCCAGGCGCCGACCCCGATCCAGACCAGGCCGAGGGCGAGGAGGGCGGGCCAGAGCGGCCTGATCGTCCGGGCGCCGAGCAGGAGAAAGGCGAGGCGGATCATGCGGGAGTCTTTCGAAAGTCCGTGTGGGGTGCGATTGGTCCGGGAGGGCGCCGTCGGCGCATGTCCCATGCCGATTTAGGCTCGTGCGTGCCCCGGGTGACAGCCCCGGATTTTGCAAAATCCGAGCGTCCTGTCGGAAAGACGCCATGAACTTCGCCTGTGCGTGTCGCGCGATTTGTCACCTCCCGGCATCCCGGGACAGAAGGCCGCATCGGCGGCGCTCCTGTCGGACCGGGCACCGCCTCCGGCCTGAACGGAACGAGAGAAAGGGCTGCGGAGATGACCACGAACGGAATCGAAGGCAAGGTCGCGCTGATCGCCGGGGGCGCCAAGAACCTCGGTGGGCTCCTGAGCCGCGATCTCGCCGCGCATGGGGCGAAGGCGGTGGCGATCCATTACAACAGCGCCGCGAGCGCGGCCGACGCGGAGGCGACGGTCGCCGCGATCCGCGAGGCGGGCGCCGAGGCGGTGGCGTTCCAGGCGGATCTGACCTCGGCCGGGGCGATGGCGAAGCTCTTCGAGGATGTCCTGGCCGCCGTGGGGCGGCCGGACATCGCAGTCAACACCGTGGGCAAGGTGCTGAAGAAGCCGATCACCGAGATCTCGGAGGCGGAGTATGATGAGATGAGCGCGGTCAATTCCAAGACTGCGTTCTTTTTCCTCAAAGAATGCGGGCTCCACCTGAACGACAACGGCAAGGTGGTGACCCTCGTCACGTCGCTGCTCGGCGCCTATACGCCGTTCTACGCGAGCTACGCCGGGACCAAGGCGCCGGTCGAGCATTTCACCCGCGCGGCGTCGAAGGAATTCGGCGAGCGGGGGATCTCGGTCAACGCGATCGGGCCGGGTCCGATGGACACGCCCTTCTTCTATCCGGCCGAGGGCGAGGACGCGGTCACCTATCACCGATCGGCCGCGGCGCTCTCGGGCTTCTCGAAGACCGGCCTCACCGATATCGGCGACATCGTCCCCTGGATCCGGATGATGGTCTCCGACGGCTGGTGGATGACCGGGCAGACGATCCTCGTCAACGGCGGCTATACGACCAAGTAAACAGGAGCTCCGCCATGGCGGCGTCGGACCTGAGGCTCGAAACCCGGTTGGGCGCGCGGCGCAAGCCGCGCCGGATTTTGTCGATCGTCTCGAACACCACCGAACTCAAAGGTATTCCCGTCGGCTTCTTCGCCGAGGAGATGACCCGCGCCTTCCTGATGTTCACCGAGGCGGGGCATCGCGTCGATCTCGCCTCGCCGGCGGGCGGCGCGGTGATGTACGACACCCACAGCGACCCGCGCACGCCGGGCGGAGCCTATACCGACGACCTGATCAGCCTCGGCTTCGTCAACCATCCGAGGTTCGGCGCGATGCTTGGCGACACGCTGCCGATCTCGGCCGTCCGGGTCGAGGACTACGACGCGGTCTGGGTCGCCGGCGGCGGCGGCCCGCTGCTGACCTTCCGGGACGACGTCTCGCTCCACGCCCTCATCGCATCCTTCTATGAAACCGGCCGGATCGTCGCCCTGATCTGCCACGGCTCGGCGCTCCTGCTCTGGACGCGCCTGTCGAACGGGCGGTTCCTGGCCGAGGGCCGGAAATGGACGGGCTTCACCGACGCCGAGGAGGCGGCCGTCAACGCCGCCTTCGGCATGACGCTCAACGACTACACCATCGAGAGCGAGGCCGCGCGGGTCGCCGGATCGGGCTATGTCCGCCGCGGACCCGACGAGCCCTTCGCCATCCGGGACGGGCGGCTGATCACCGGCCAGCAGCAATACAGCAGCGGCATCACCGCCGAGCTCGTCCTGGAAGCGCTTGACGAGGCTTGAGGTGGGGGGCCGCACCCGAGACGGGGATACGCCATGACGCCACGACAGATCTTCGCAGTCCTTGTTTGATCCCGGGCTTTGATGGTGCAATCTTTTCCAAGGAGTGGAAGGAAGCGCTATGGGCTATGGGCTAGGTTCAGGACTCATACCCAGAAGATGACGGTCGCAGCGATGCAGATGGCGCTCATGAATGTGTGTGCGCAGCGGTCGTATCGGGTTGCGATGCGGCGGCAGTCCTTGAGCCTGCCGAACATGCGCTCGACGCGGTTTCGCTGCTTGTAGCGTTCGGTGTCGTAGTCGACGGGCTGCTTGCGGTTCTTTCGGCCGGGGATGCAGGGCTCGATCCCCTGGCCGGTGAGAGCTTCGCGGAACCAGTCGCTGTCATAGCCGCGATCGGCACTCATGACCTTGGCGTCCGGCAGGGCGGGCAGAAGTGTCGCGGCCCCGCGATCGTCGCTGACCTGGCCTTCGGTCATGAGCAATATCAATGGCTTGCCTTCACCGTCGCAGACGGCGTGCAGCTTGGAGTTCAGGCCGCCCCTGGTGCGTCCGATGCGGCGGGGAACATCCCCTTTTTGAGCAGGCTGGCGGCGGTGCTCCGCCGCCGTCAGCTCCCTTCTTGTCACCTGCACCGCCGCTGACATCCCCAGCCTCCTCCTGCCTCGACCGCAGTGAGTCAGAGATCAGCCGAATTGGGAATCCCAAGAGAGTCAGAAAGCGCGGCCGGTGGTATCAGTCCCTCCGGCGGGCGTTCGGGCGCGACCGGATCAGGCTGTAGCCCTCGCCGTCCTCGTCGTCGAAGAGGTTCGGGTGCGCGAAGCTCGGATCGTCGAGCTTCAGGCCGAGGTAGTCGCGGCCCTCGCTCGAGCGCTTGCTCCAGGCGGCGCCGATCTCCGCGCGGCCCACCAGGACCCGGTGGCTGGGGGCGTTCTCGCCCGAAGTCCGCAGGTCGGGGACGATGCGCACGCCCGTGGCCTGGACGCTCAGGGTGACGATCTCGCCGGTGTATTCGTTGCCGATCTTCTTGAAGGTGCCGATGGTCATCCGGCGGGCCCACTGCCGAGTAGCGTTCCCGGCCAAAGCAAGCGGAAGTACCGCAGCCGATCTACTGGTTATACCACCGGCCTTATGGATTGACCTTCGCCCACTCCCTTGATGCGATCGATGCGATGACTGCTGGCTGTGTCGCGAAGCGGTTCCATGCGTCGCAGCAGGCATCGACGATGGCGTCGTAGTCGTCGAAGACGCTGATCGCGAGCCAGTTGGCGCGGAGGTATTGCCAGACGTTCTCGACGGGGTTCAGTTCGGGACTGTAGGGCGGCAGCACGAGGAGGGAGATGTTGTCGGGGACGACGAGGCCGCCTCCGCCGTGCCAGCCGGCACCGTCGAGGACGAGCACGGCGTGGGTGCCGGGCGCGACGGCGCCGGCGATCTCGGCGAGGTGGGCGTTCATCGCGGGGGTGTCGGCGAAGGGCATGACGAGGCCCGCCGCCACGCCGCGATCCGGGCAGACCGCGCCGAAGATGTAGGCCCACTGGAAGCGGGTGTCGCGCGGCGCCCTTGGCCGGGTGCCACGCTTCGCCCAGATGCGGGTGAGCGTGCCCTGCTGGCCGACCCTTGCCTCGTCCTGGAACCAGATCTCCAGCGGCTTGCCCCGTGCCGCCTCGGGCAGCGCCGCGGCTACCGCGTCGGGGAAGCTTTTTTAAACCCCTCCTGGGCTTCGGGATCGGTCTTCGGATGCCGCGGACGAACCGACAGGCGCCGGTAGCCGAGCGCCGCCAGATACTTGCCCACCGTCCGCTCGTGCACCTCCACCCCGAACCGCTCCGCGATCCGTCGCCCGAGATCCTGCCGCCGCCACCGCACCACCCCGTCCCCCACTGGAACGGGCGCCGGGTCGGGACCCGCCTCCACCCAGGAGGCGAACTCGGCCATCTGCGCCGGCGACAGCCGTCGCGGCTGCGCCCCGCCCCGATGGTTCGAGAGCCCCGCCAGCCCCTCGGCATTGTAGCGGTGCACCCAGTCCCGCAGCGTCTGCCGGTCCATCCCGCAGGTCTCCGCCGCGGTCTGCCGATCGACCCCCTCCAGTACCAGCGCGATCGCCAGCATCCGCCGCGCCGCCTTCGCATCCCGGCTCCTGACAGCCGCGCGCCTCAGCTCCGCCGCCGTCAGCTCCCTTCTTGTCACCTGCACCGCCGCTGACATCCCCAGCCTCCTCCTGCCTCGACCGCAGTGAGTCAGAGATCAGCCGAATTGGGAATCCCAAGAGAGTCAGAAAGCGCGGCCGGTGGTATTAGAGCGATCGAGAACCGACTTGGTACGTCTCGCTCCGAGCGCCTATTTCCAGACCAGGAGCCGACGGGGTCGCGTATCGCCCTTCTACGCCGTCGCCCTCGCTCTCTCGCTCTTGTAGCCTCGTCATCAACATTACTGTCGGGCAGAACCGGCAACGGCGAGGCAGCACCGGCGGTAACGATGGACTGCACGTCCCAGCGATCCGCATAGGCGACTTCATCATCAGCGGCACCGAGTTCAGCACACCCGACTCGGCGGCCCAGCCTCGATGCATTCGCATAGGTTCCGATCGCCAGTGGCGTGAATGCCAAATTTCAGGTCCTCGATGCCGATCTCGCAGTTATCCGCGACGGGTCTTCAGCACGGGCGACACTTCGAGCCGCCGGCTCGATAGGCGTCAGTCCAGTGATCAGGATGCTCTGCCGACCTACGCCGGCCCGACGCCACCCTGCGGCGGCCGGGCGATGGCGGCCAACACAGGCCACCCTTGTCGTCAGCCAGAGATGTCAACCATGTATCCGGTCCGGTTCACTCCGCCGCAGCGTGCCGGGCGAGGATCTCCGTCATGCGCTGACGGACGGCGTCGGGCAGGTCTGCGGGCAGGTCGGCCTCGGTGGCGGGCGTGTCGCCGACCTGGACCAGCATCACCATGCCCATGGTATAGTGCGGCGAGCACTTGATCCCCCAAGTGCCGGCGTCGTCGAGCTTCACCTCGATCTCCTCGTTGATCTTGCCGATGAACTTCTTGCCCTCGCCCGGGATCATCCCGGCGATGGTGGCGGCGTTGTGGCCGGGGTCGGTGGCGAGGAACTTCACCGAGTTGCCGGGCGCGATCACCAGGTACTCCGGCTCGTAGACCATCGGACCGGTGTCGTTGCGGTTGAGCATCTTCACCTCGTGGACCTCCGCCATGGCGGCGAGGGGCGTCAGGCAGGCGAGCAGGGTGGCGCGGAACAGCATGGAGGCTCCTTTCAGGCGGGAGGATGGTCGGCGAGGCGCCGGAAGGCGAAGACCGGGCGGCCGCCTTCGGGATGGGGGAGCAGCGCCGCCTCGACGGCGAAGATCTCGCGGATGAGCGCAGGGGTCAGGATGTCGGCGGGCGGCCCGAGCGCCAAGGCGCGGCCCCGGTTCATCACGAGGATCCGGTCGCAGCGCAGCGCGTGGTGCATGTCGTGGAGCGCGATGACCGTGGTCGTGCCGAGCCCCTCGATCAGGTCGAGGATGGCGATCTGGTGGTGGATGTCGAGGTGGTTGGTCGGCTCGTCGAGTAGCAGGACCCGCGGGGCCTGGGCGTGGGCGCGTGCGATGTGGACGCGCTGGCGCTCGCCGCCCGAGAGCGAGGACCAGTCGCGTCCGGCCATAGCGCTCATGCCGACCGCGTCGAGCGCGGCGGCGACGGCGGCCTCGTGCGCCGGCCCCCACGGGTCGAGCGGCCCGAGCCACGGGGTCCGGCCGAGCTCCACCGCGTCGCGCACCGAGATGCGGTCCTGCGTCTCGGCGGACTGGGCGACGAGGGCGAGGCGGCGGGCGATCTCGCGCCGCGGCATCCGGGTTATCGGCCGGCCCTCGAGCCGGATCTCGCCCCGGCTCGGCTTGGTCAGACCGGCGAGCATGCCGAGGAGCGTCGACTTCCCCGAGCCGTTCGGCCCGATCAGGCCCAGCGTCTCGCCGGACGCAAGGTGCAGGTCCACGTCCGAGACGATCTCGCGGCCCCGGACGGCGCGGCTGACGCCGACGGCTTCGAGGATCGGCGTCACCGCTGCCGCCCCCGGATCATGATGAGCGCGAAGGCCGGTGCGCCGACCAGCGCGGTGATGACGCCGATGGGCAGGACCTGGCCGGGGATGGTGATGCGCGAGACCACGTCGGAGACTACGAGGAACACCGCCCCCGCCAGCGCCGTCGCCGGGACCAGCCGGACATGGCGCGGCCCGACGATGATCCGCATCGCGTGCGGCACCACGAGGCCGACGAAGCCGATCGCCCCGGCGATCGAGACCATGATCGCCGTCACCAGCGCCGCCGCGCCGATCAGGACAGCTTGCGTCACGCGCAGGTTGATGCCGAGCGAGGCGGCGCTGTCCGCGCCGAAGGTGAAGGCGTCGAGCGTCCTCGCATGCCAGAGGGCTGTGCCGAGGCCGAGTGCTGCCATGGGAAGCGCCATCCAGGTGTCGGGCCAGCGCACGCTCGAGAGGTTGCCGAGCAGCCAGAACATGATGCCGCGCGCCTGCTCGGCGCTGGCCGACCGGGCGATGATGAGCGCGGTCAGCGCGTTGAACATCTGCGACCCGGCGATGCCGGCGAGGATGATGACGCCGGCGCCGCGCAGCCCCGTGTCGCTCCCGGCTGCCCGCGCCAAGGCCGCGACGAGCGCGAAGGCGGTGAGCGCCCCGGCGAAGGCGCCGGCCGACATCGACAGCATTCCCGCTCCGATGCCGGCAACGGAGACCGCCACCGCCCCGGTCGAGGCACCGGCGGAGATGCCGAGCAGATAGGGCTCGGCCAGCGGGTTGCGCAGGAGCGCCTGGAGGATCAGCCCGGAGAGCGCGAGGCTCGCCCCGCCGCAGGCGGCGACGACGGCCCGCGGCAGGCGATAGTGCCAGATCACGCCGACATCGACGGCGCTGACCTCGCGGCCGGCGAGGCCGGACTTCACCGCCAGCACGTCGAGGACGGTGCCGAGCGGAACCCGCGTCTCGCCCACCGCCGTGCCGAAGAACAGCGCCGCGGCCAGAACGGCCGGCGCGAGCCAGAGCCAGCTTCGGCCCCAACCGTGGCCGCGGACCGCGACGCCCGACCTCATTTCGACAGGTCGAACCCGGCCAGCGCATCCGCCAGCGCCTCGAGCCCGAAGATCGAGCGCATGGAGGGATCCATCGCATTGGCTTCCATGCTCAGGATGCGGTCGTTCTTCACCGCGCTCATCTCCTTCGCCAGCGGATCGGAGGCGAGGAATTCGCGCTTCACCGCGATGTCGTCGGCGGGGAAGCGGCGGCGGTTCATCTCGGCGGCGACGATGAAGGCCGGATCGGCAGTGACGATGGTCTCCCAGCCGACGGTCGGCCATTCCTCGGCGGAGTCGACGACGTTCTTCACGCCAAGCGTCGAGAGCATCCAGCCCGGCACGCCATAGGCGCCGGCGACGTAGGGGTCGATCTCGATGTCGGCCGAGGAGTACCAGAAGACGGCGGAGACGTTGTCGGGCAGGTTCAGCGCCTTCGCCTTCTCCGTGGCCGCCGCCTCGCGGGCCTTCAGGTCGGCGACCACCTCCTCGCCGCGCTCCTCCACGTCGAAGATCTGTGCGAGCTCGGTGATGCCCTGGTAGACGAGCTCGGGGTCGAACATCACGGTGCGCGCGCCGTCCATGCTCTGGGTGTTGTCCTTGCCGACGCATTCGGTCGGCATCACCCAGCTCGGGATCTTCGAATCGTCGAACATCTCGCGGGTACCGACGGCGCCCTGCGGCCCGATCATCCACTCGTAGGCGGTGACGACGAGATCCGGGTGCTTGCCCACGACGCTCTCGAAGCTCGGCGCGTTATCGGCGAGGCGCTCGACCTTCGCGTCCACCTCGGCGAACTGCGGCAGGACCGGGTTGATCCAGAGCGCCGTGCCCGCGACCTTGTCGGCGAGCCCCAGCGCGTAGAGGATCTCGGTCGTGCTCTGCCCGACGCTGACCACGCTTTCCGGGGCCTTCGGAATCGTGATCTCGTGGCCGCAGCTCGTGAGCGTCAGCGGGTATTCGGTCGCGGCCAGCGCCATTGGCGCCAGGGCGAAGGTGGTGGCGGTTGCCGCCGTGAGCCTCAACGTGAGCTTCAACATCGTGCGTCCCTTCCGATGCATCGTGAGCGGTGCGGAAGGACGGACAGGGGGCCGGGTGCGGAAACGCGCCGACGCCATTGTCGCGCCCGAGCCCACCCGCTCGGGTTGAACAGCCTGCGTCGGCAGGTCTCCTGACTGATGGATCATCGCCTTCCCCGACCTTCCCGGGCTCGCGCCCAGTGGCATATCCGGGGTTGACTACCACCTACAGTTGCGGGGGCAGTTCCGTTTGACCGTCGCGGGGACGGATACGGATTCCCTATTAATTCCCTTAGGAAACCGACGATGCGTCCCTAACCCGAACCCGCCCTCCTGACAAGACGGTCTCGGCGATCAGGGCTCCTATCCCGGAAGGCAGGGGTTGTCCCCGATCGCTGCCGTCCGCGTCTTGCCGCGCGGGACCGAGCGGTCCGAAACGGCCGCCCGGATGTCGGAATTCGCGTGCATGGGCGCGGCGGCCGGACGTAGCATCGTCGTCGCAAGGTGCCGCTTCGGGAGGAGCGGAGAATTGGGAAGCCGGTCGGATGCCGGCGCTGCCCCCGCAACGGTGGCGGAGGACTGAACGCGGCGAGATGCCACTGGGGACCCGGGAAGGCGTCGCGTCGGCCGAGAGGCCCCTCCGGAGCCCGGAAACCAGCCTTGCGAGACGTCGAGCCGCGGGCGGCGGCACGGACGGAATCCGTCCGGCCCGCGCCGGCGGGGCCGTCGCATTTCTCCGTCCGCACAACCAAGGACGGCCACGGGAGGTAGCCCCGAGGAGAAAAAGAGATGGTCGTCAACCCGACGGCACTGAACCTGCTGGCGAGCCGCGTGCCCGATCACGCGCTGCCGCGGCCCTTCTACACCGACCCCGCGATGCTCGAGGTCGACCTCGCCGAGATTCTGGTATCGCGACTGGCTGTTCGCGATCCCGGCCTGCGAGATCCCGAAGACCGGCAACTTCGTCACCCTGCAGGTCGGCGCCTATCCGGTCCTCGTCGTGCGCGGGGCGGACGGGCAGATCCGCGCCTTCCACAACTCCTGCCGGCACCGCGGCAGCCGGGTGTGCACCGCGCTCAAGGGCTCGGCCCGAAGCTCGTCTGCCCCTACCACCAGTGGACCTACGAGCTCGACGGGCGGCTGCTCTTCGCCCGCGACATGGGGGCGGACTTCAAGCCGGCCGACCACGGCCTCCGGCCCGTCGCCTGCCGGGACGCCGGCGGCATGGTCTTCGTCTGCCTCGCCGAGGACCCCGCCCCCTTCGACGGCCTCGCCGAGATCGCGGACCGCTACCTGACGCCGCACCGGCTGAACGAGGCGAAGATCGCCTACGAGAGCACCATCGCGCCCCCCGGCGGGCCGACGCATTCGATGGCGAGCCCGCGCCGCTCAATCTCGGCGCGGATCGCCGGGGCGTCCTCGCCGTACCCGCCACTTCGAAGGCACCGAGGACCTAGGCGAAGTCGCAATCGAGCGCGCCGATGTCATTAGCGTCTTCGACGCGGATCACGTTCCAACCGTAGGCGCTCGAAGCGCTTGCCCACGTCCTCGGAGAAGGCGAGGTCTGTCGAACCCTCGATGGTTATAGGTGGCGGCGAGCCACCGGGCGGACCTTCATCGGCGGCGGCCGGGCCAGTCTGCGCCGCGCCCGCTACATGCCGGCCCTGGTCGCCACCCGCTTCAACCCCCGACATGCGCGCCACCTACAGGCGCTTCGTCGCGGCCGGAAAGTCGAAGAAGCTCGCCCTGGCGGCCGTCGTGCGCAAGCTCCCGGTCCTCGCTGACGCCCCCTGCTTCGCGAAGGCCGAAATGGACACCGAACCCCACTTGACCAAAACGGATACTGCCCCCTGGCAGGCGCCCCCGTGCCCTTGGGGCGAGCGGGTGGTTCCGGGAACGTCTGCAACGACGCAGGAGGAGCGCGAGGCGCCCGGATCTCCGTGGAGCGTATCAGGCGCGGAGCGCGGCGGCGGGGGACTGGCGGTAGGCCCAGACCGCGGGGACGATGGCGATGGTGGCGGCGACCGCGAGGAGTGCGGCGGCAAAGCCGAGGTCGGAAGCTTCGAGCGTCACCGGAAGGCGGATCCCACTCTCGCGGCTGAGGCCGAGCGCGAGCGCCTTGGCGCCCACGTAGCCGAGGAGCACGCCGAGGGCGACTCCGGTCCCGACGATGACCAGCAGTTCCGCCCATACCACCCCGAAGACCGCGATCCGCGGTGCGCCGAAGGCGCGGAGCGCGCCGATCTGGCGCCGGCGCTGGGCGAGGTGCGCCATCGCGACGAGGAGCACCGCCGCGCCGGCCAGCGCCTGCGTGCCGAGCGCGATCGCCGTCAACACGCGCCGAGCGTCGCCGAGGGTGGCATAGAGGCGCGTCAGCACTTCGCCCGGAAAGACCGCGAGCGTCGTCTCGGTGCGGTACTCGCCCCGGAGCTGGTAGGCGTTCGCGATTGTCCGGGGCTTGACGATGATTGCGGGCACCCCCTCCACGTCGTCCGGCCACGGTGGGCCGAGATGGGCGTCCTCCGCATATCCGTCGTCGTGGTCGTGCCCGTGCCCGTGCTCATCCCCCTCTTCGCCGGGCTCGTCATCGCCGTGGTCGTGCGCCTCCCACACGCCCTCGATGGGAACGAGGATGGCGCGGTCCCACGGCGTTCCGGTCGGCGCGAGGCGGCCGGAGACGTGATAGACGACCTCCTCGTGCTCGTCCTCCTCCTGGCCGGGCAGGCCGTGCATGGGCCGGATCTCGTAGCCGGCCTCGAGCGGGACGTTCGCGCCGACGATCGCCTGTCCGAGCGTCGCGAACGCGGGCCCGCCCTCGGCGAGGCCGAGGCTCTCGACGAATTGCGCCGTAGTGCCGACGAGGGGATAGCCAAGAAAGGAGTCGCCGAACCCGACCGGTGCAGCAAACTCGACGCGCGGGTCCTCCGAGAGCTCCTTCAGCACCCGTCCGCTGACGAGGGTCAGTGGTGCCGGCTGGAGGAAGACCGACGAGAGGATGAGCTGCGTCTCGCTTCCGGCCGCGCCGACGACGAGGTCGAAGCGGTCGGCGGCGCGGGCGCTGCCGAGCCGAAGCGCGCGCTCCTCGATGCGGACGGCCATGCCGAGGGCGGTGGCGCTCGCGATCAGGAGGATGACGACGAGCGCGCCGACGGCGTGGAGGCGCAGGTCGGCCAGGACGAAGCGGATCATGCGATCTCCCGGAGCGTGTCGTCGGTCCGCCGCCCGCCGGCGAGCGTGATCCGCCGGTCGAGCCGGCCGGAGAGGGCGGGATCGTGGGTGACGACGATAAGCGTCGCGCCGGCCTCCTGCGCGAGCCCGGTCAGCAGGGCCGCGACCGCCGCGCCGCTCTCGGCGTCGAGGCTCGCGGTCGGCTCGTCGGCGACGATCACGCCGGGCCGCGGCAGGAGCGCCCGGGCGATCGCCACGCGCTGCATCTCCCCCCGCGAGAAGGTGCCGATGCCGCGGTCGCCCGCGTCGAGGCCGACCGCGGCGAGGAGCGCGGCGGCGCGCTCGGCGAGCCCGTCGGGCAGGCGGAAGTGGCGAAAGCGCGCCGGCAGGAGGACGTTCTCGACCGCGCTGAGGCCGGGAAAGAGGTGAAAGTCCTGCATGACGAGGCCGACGTTCCCGGCCCGCCAGCGGTCGCGCGCGGCCTCGCCGAGACGGGCGATGTCGGTGCCGTTCCAGCGGACGGCGCCTTCGGTGGGCCGCTCGAGGCCGGTGATGACGTTGATGAACGTGCTCTTTCCGGCGCCGGAGGGGCCGGTGACGGCGACGCTTTCACCCGCGGCGACGTCGAAGCGGGGCAGGTCGAGCGCCGGAGCGGCGAGGTCGGGGAAGCGGACGGCGACGCCCTCGATATCGAGGCGCAGCATCAGGCCGACCGGAAGTCCGCGTCGCGCACTCTCAGCAGGCTGACGAAGCCCGTCTCGGGATCGGTCCAGGAGCCGTGCTCGAGCACCCCCTCGACGGCGATCAGACCGGTCGTGTGCTCGAAGGTCTGCTTCCGGCGGAGATAGATGACGACGATGTCGTCGGGCCAGTCGGCATCGGACGAGCAGAACGGACAGATCGCCATCGGCTGCTTGCCGAGCACGAAGAAGTCGGCCTCGGCCTTCAGCGGCGGCGCCATGTAGCCGACGATGCGGACGGTCTGGCCGTCGAGGGCCACCACCTTCTCGGAGAACTGGAGCCCGAGTACGCCGACCTTGCCGTAAAGCTCGTCGAAGCGGAAGCTCGGTCGCGGCGTCGGCCCGGTGCGGCAGGAGCGCCGCCATCCCGAGCAGAAGCCCGATGAAGGCGCGGCGGCCGACCGGGGGCGGGGTCGCGGACATGGGGCCTTCCTCAGTTGCTCGACCAGCGTGCATCGCGCAGGCGCACAAGGCTCGTCGCCTCCGCCTCGGGGAGCGCGAGACTGCCGTGCTCGAGCACGCCCTCGACGGCGATCTCGCGGCCCGGGACGAAGCCCGGGCGGTCGCCGTCCGCCGGAAAGACGAAGACGGCATCGGCGGGAAGGTCGTGGCCGCTGCCGCAGTCGGAGCAGGGTGCGACCGGAATGCGCGTCAGGGCGAGGATGTCGGTGTTGCCGTGGCCGGTGGGCGCGAGGTAGCCACGCATCCGCACGGTCTGGCCGTCAAGGGCGGCGAGCCGTTCGGAGAACGTGTGGCCGAGCACGCCGACGCTGGCGAAGATCTCGTCAAAGTTGAGCGTCGCGGGTTCATTCATGGCGGCCCCTCCCCGGGAAAAAGGAAGGCCCGGATCTCGCGATCCCGGACCCTCCCGCAGGATAGCTCAGTTCGCGGCCGGCGCCAGCGCCAGCGCGTCGGCGAGCACCCGGTAGACGTCCGAGTTCTCCATGTAGCCGCGGAACGCCTCGGCACCGGGGCCGTCGGCCTGAAGCACCTCGTCGTCGATCGAGTGGGTGCCGGCGTTGATGTTGGTGGGGATGTTGCCGACCCGCAGCACCGCACCCGGCACGTCCTTGTAGGCTTCGTTCGCCACGTACTTGCCGTCCGCGTCCTGCACCGCCGGCACGAAGATGCCGTCGAGCTTCGGCCGGAAGGTCTCGTAGTGGTCCGGGAAGTTGCCGAGGTACATCATCAGGCGCTTTGAGACGTCCATCCGGTCGGGGAAGCCGTCGCCGTCCTCGTCGGTGTAGTTGGTGAAGCCCGCGTGCTGGTAGGTGCCGACCTTCTCGCGCATGGAGTCGCCCGGCTTGTCGTCGTCCACCGTGCCGGTGATCGAAAGGCCGTGGGTGTGGTCGCCGACGAAGACGATCAGCGTGTCGGGGTTCGCCTCCTGGAACTCGCGGGCGACCGCGATCGCCTGATCGAGGGCGATCATGTCGTAGACCGCGCGCTCCCAGTCGAGGGCGTGGGTCGCCTTGTCGGTCCAGCCGTCCTCGACCATCAGGAAGAAGCCGTCCGGGTCCTTCGACAACACGTCGAGCGCCGCGCGGGTCATGTCGGCGACGAGCGGCTGGTCGGGGAAGTCCGGGACGGTGCCCTTCTTCGTCACCCGGATGTCGAGGGTCGGGTCGAGGTTGCCGGTGTTGAAGAGGCCGAGGATCTTGCCGCCGTCCTTGTGGTCGGCGACGGCCTGCTCCAGCTCTGCGGCGCTGGTGGCGAGGGCGTAGCCCTTGTCCTTGAACGCCGCGATCATGTCCTTGTCGTCCTTGCGCTTCGAGCCCGGCGTCGCCTGCGGCAGGAAGTAGGCCGAGCCGCCGCCGAACAGCAGGTCCGGCTCGACGGCGAGGTGCATCTCGGTGATCTCGGCCTTGTCGTTGCGCGAGACCGTGTGCGAGACGAGCGCCGCCGGGGTCGCGTCCTGGACCTCGGTGTTCGTGACGATGCCGAGCGCTTTGTCGCTGTGGCGGCGGATCGCCTCGCCCATGGTCTCGACCTTCGGATGGTCGAAGTTGCTCTCCGCCCGGCTGCCGTAGACGCCGAGGGCGTTCACCACCGACTTGTGGCCGGTCATGTAGGCCGCCATCGTGTTGGCGCTGTCGTTGTGGATCGAGTCCTGGCTCGAGGTGCCGATGAAGGCCATGTGCTGGAAGTCGTCGATGGCGAGCCGCCCGTCGGCCTTGCCCTCGGTGTTGCCCTTCGAGATGATCCGCGCGGCGGTGCGATGCGCGACCGTCATGCCGTCGCCGAGGAAGAAGATCACGTTCTTCGCCTTCGGCTCGGCCGAGGTCGCGAAGACCTCCCAGCCGACGGTCTTCGTCGCGTCACCGGCCTTCGCCTCGACGGTGTAGGTGCCGGGCGCGGCGATGCTCACGTCGCGGAGGATGAGGGTCGAGCCGCTGCTGCCGTCCTCGTTCTCGACATACTCGGCCGTCTTGCCGAGGATCTCCTCGTAGGGTTGGCCGTTGATCGTGACCGCGATCACGTCCTGTGCCACGATCGTCGGGAACTCGACCTTGAAGTCGAACTTCGAGCCCGACAGGATCGTCGCCCGATCAAGCGGATAGATGGCCTGACCGAACGACAGGCCCGGCACCAGCGCCAAGGCCGCGCCTGATAGAATCCAGCGCTTCATGCGTCTTCCCCCACAAATAAGATCGCCGACGAGGAAAACCCTTACTACCCCGCCACCTGCGGGATTCGACAGAGCTTCCTCGTCCGGCGTCTCTGACTTCCTCCTGCCGGTCCTTTTGGACCCGGATCGTATTGATACCCTGTTGGGATACGTCAGCTAGCGCATGAGTGGAGTGCACGAGTCAACTCCAAGGTTAATTTTCTACGGGGGGGCGCGCGGCTGATTCCCTCTTCGCGCCGATTCTGCTCCGGTGCAGGCGTGCCGCCCTCAAGCTCCCTTCTTTAACGAAATCCGCCCACTCCGCCCACTCCGGCCGTTCGCAGTTCGGCGAATGCCGCGTGCAACATCGCCACAACCGCCTTTTGCAACGTCGTGCGCGAAGGCGGAAAAGGCAGGTCAGTCGAGGGTGCGGCGGAAGCGCAGCAGCGCGGCGAGGGCATAGGCTGCGGATCGACGCCGCCCGATGACCCCTATCGGCTCCGAACCGTGACCCCATACGTCGGCCTCCAAATCTCTGGTCTTCAAGAAGAATTCAGGTCAGAGCGGGGGTCACGCTTGGACGCCTAGGTGGGGTCAATAGGCACGCCGATCCACACTATATAATCCTTCCAGCTTCAGAACCTGGAAGGGGATGGGTTCGGGGCTCCCGACGCAGAGGTCGAAGAGCGCCCGTCCGCCTGCGAGCGAGCCGGTGAAGCCGACGGCCTTGATGCAGGGATCGGTCACGAGCGCGGCGCCGAACTCGCGGCCGCCATCCTGGACGAGGCTGAAGACCCCCGAGCCATCGCCGGAAGTTCGGGACCGTTCTACGCCGTGGCCCTCGCCGCGCGAGCCGTTATCTGACCAACCGGAAACCGCTCCGCCGCCCGCCCGCTACCGTCGGCGACGGAGGTCCGCTATCAAAACCAAGGGCTCTCACAATGATCGAGGGACCGGAGGGGGGCACGTCAAGGGCGATCTCGCTGGAATTCTTATGATTTCCGCACAAACGAAAAACCCCGCCGGTGGGCGGGGTGGATCGCAAGTAAAGATGGTTGCGGGGGCTGGCTTCAACCTTTGTCCTAACTTCTCCGGGCCTTTGCCGGTGTTCCGCTTCCACGAAGTCGAGGATACCGAACAACTCGCCGCGTAACCTCGCATGAACCTCGCCGCGCTTGTCGCCCGGCATAAGCACGACTTCCTCGATCAGCGAACGCAGTTCCTCGGCGGCGATGCGACCATCCTCGTCGTTGTGCAAGGCATCCGTGAACCTCTCCACCCGCCTGCGATAGATGCTGGCGATGTTGGGATGCACATCCGGCGTGTCGGTGGGGGCCTTCATCTGCCGGGCGATGATCTCCGCCTTCTGGCGCTCCAACTCATCCATGCGCGCTTTCATGGAAGGCTGATACATGCCGTCCTCGATGGCAGCGATAATCCCGGCGATGGCCTTCTCGATCTTTGCCAGCACCTTGCGGTCCTGCTCGCCTTGTGCCCGGCGTTCCCGGTTGAGGCGGTTCATTTCCTCGGCAAAGGCTCGGACGGTTTCCTCGACAGCGCGCGAGGAAATCAGCCTGTCCTTGAGACCGGATAGCACCCGTTCCTCAATCTTGTCGCGGGTGATGGTTCTGCTGTTGTCGCAGGTGCCACGCCGGTGATGGTTCAGGCAACCGTAACGGTCGCGCATGATGAGGCCGTATTTGCCGCCGCAGCAGCCGCAGGTCAGAAGGCCGGAAAGAAGGGAAACGGGCCGCTTCTTCTCATGCAGCTTGCGGGCCTTGGCCTTCCTGACGCCCTCGGCTGTCGCCTCGAACCGCACGGCAATGTCCTTCTGTCGATTTCTGACTGCCTGCCAGAGCGCGTCGTCCACGATACGCAGATGCGGAACCTCGCTCCTGATCCACTTTTCGGGTGGGTTGATGCGCGACACGCGCTTTCCGGTGGACGGGTCTTTGACGAAGCGCAGACGGTTCCACACAAGGACGCCGACATATAGCTCGTTGTTGACGATGCCGGTGCCGCGCGAGGCATGGCCCCGGATGCTGGTATCGCCCCATGCGCGGCCAAGCGGGCCGGGAACGCCATCGCGGTTCAGATCGACGGCGATGGCCTTGGGGCTCTTGCCGGACGCGAACTCGCCAAAGATACGGCGGACGATTTCCGCTTCCTCGGGGATGATCTCGCGGTCGCCTCGGATCGGCTCGCCGTTACCGTCGAACTTCTTCACGACGCGATAGCCGTAGCAAAGCCCACCGCCCGCCTTGCCCTTCTCCACCCTGCCCCGCAACCCGCGATGGGTTTTCATGGCAAGGTCTTTGAGAAACAGCGCGTTCATCGTGCCTTTCAGCCCGACATGAAGCTCGGAGATTTCCCCCTCTGCCAGCGTGACGATGGTGACGCCTGCAAATTTCAGATGCTTGTAGAGGGTCGCCACGTCTGCCTGATCGCGGCTGATCCGGTCCAGCGCCTCGGCCAAGAGGATGTTGAACTCGCCCTGCTGCGCATCGCGCATCAGCCGCTGGATGCCGGGCCGCAGGATCGTGCTGGCCCCGGAGATGGCCGCGTCCTCGTAGGAACCGACGATCTGCCACCGCTCCCGCCCCGCATGTTCCCGGCAAAGCCGAAACTGGTCCTCGATGGACGCCTCGCTCTGCTTGTCGTCGGAGTAGCGGGCGTAAAGGGCGGCGCAGGCCTCCCTAGATTTGCAACAGTGCCCTGAGCTTGGCACGAACGTCCGCGAGCACCACGGCAGTCACCTTGCCCTTGTGCCTGGCCTTGCGGGCACGCCAATCGAGGCTCTTGACCTGATCGACCAGAACGGCGCTTGGTGGATTCTGGCTGATGACGACTTCAAACGGGTAGCCCTTGAGCTTCGTGGTCAACGGGCAGCAAAGCATCATGCCCCGCAGCCCGTTGTAGCGGGCGGGCGACAGCACCAGAGCGGGACGATGGCCCGCCTGCTCGTGCCCGGCCTGCGGATCGAAATTCAGCCACACGATGTCGCCGCTGTCTGGCACCCATGCCGCCATCACCAGACTTCCTTGCCAACCGGAGCGCCGAAATCCGCCTCGTCATGGAAGGTGTCAGGCGTCATCCCGGACAGCAGCTTGTCGAGATCATAGGAAAGGCTCTGGACCGGCTCTATGACGATCCTCCCATCTTCCTCGCGCACCTCCACCGCCTGATCGACATGAAGGTTGGCGGCGGTCATCACCGAATGCGGAATCCGAACCGAGGCGCTATTGCCCCATTTCTTGATGCTCACTTGCATGGTCACGCCTCCTGTATCTATGATGTAGATACAATGGTATGTCGTGCGGCCTGTGTCAACAGTGTAGAGACAACTTTTGCCGGTGATATGGGGTGCGCGAGGCGTGATAATCATTCTTCTTCCGATGGCACGCTATTATCGTTGGCGGCCTGCAATGCCTCGAAATGCTCCCGCGCCAACTGCCTACCGATCAGGCGAGCGATGGTGAGCACCACCGCATCCACCCGCGCGGACGCATCCGCCGCCTGCCCAGCATCCTGTCCATTCGGCGGTCGGTTGTCGTTCGCTGGCCTCTGTTTTCCGTCACCGCCCTCGCTATCAGAAGTCATAGAAGTCGAACTCGCCGCGCGGCTTCCATCCGGCGGGGTAGGCAATCCAGCGGTTAATGTCGGATTCATGCCAGCCCGCGCCGTTGGCGCTGATCTTCATCTGGGGCGGGAACGTGCCCTCCTTGATCTTGCGGTAGATGGTGGACCGGGACAGGCCGGTGCGGGCGAGAACGGTCTTCATGCGGATGATGCGGTCTGGTTGGCGCATAGTCCTGCTGCCTCCTTCTGGTCGTTTCTGACAGTTGCAGAGACCAGACAAGGCAACGATTTATCGTTGCGCAATAGATATTTAGCTTCCGTAGTGGTGTAGCGTAGAAACGGCGGTAAATAGGATAGTTCTACGATCTACAATCCGATGCCCCTGCCTCTGCCAAGGCCGTGACTGAGGGCAAGTTGCCGACCAAGCCTCATCCCTGAGTCGAAATCCATGCCGATGCCGAGTTGCTTCTTGCGGCCTTCGAGCAAGGATTCCATCTGCGGGTCGCGTTCGAGGCTCATTGCCATGTTGCCCATCTCCGCCCGCGCGGCGTGATAGCCGGAATAGTTGCCCGCCGCATACTGGCGTTCGCCGGTCTGCCTGAGGTCTCGAAAGCGTTCCACGAAACGGTCGGCGCGTAGGTCGGGGTTCTTGCGCATCTCGGTTTCCAGTTGCAGGGCGCGCCTGGCGGGCGCGGCGCGATCTGGATCGCCAGAGGCGACATCGGCAGCAAATCCGGGATTACGTTTATAGACGGCCTCGGCGTCGCGGGAACCGTGAGGCCGGTGCTCATCGAAGGCCGCGCGGGCCTCGTGCAGCTCCTGCACCTGCTCGGGCGTCGCAGCGGCACCCCGGTCCTGCGCCGCGAAGATCGTATCCACGGCACGGGCATGACGAACGAAGCTTTGCCCGGAACTGGCGCGGCGCAAGAGTTCTTCCGGTTCGACGCCGGTCTTGCGTGACGTGACTTCAAGGTCGCGCTGCACCTCTCGTCTCGCCGCCTCCCTGTCCGGCTCTGTGGGCACATGCTCACCGGGAGAACGCAGATTGTCGATATATTCGTCTATGGCATCGCGCACGCGCTCCGGCATCAGCCTGCGCATGATCTGGGCAACACGGGCGCGGAAGCTGATGCCGCGCCGCTCCGCATAATCCTGTGCGGGGTCGATCTGTTCGTAATCCGTCGCCATGTCCTTGGCGCGATCCCGCGACAGGGTATTGATGAGCCCGTCCTGACCGGCGAAGTCGTTGCGGCCATAATGCAGGTCCATGCCGTCGCGGTGGCGCGACAGAGCGACATAGCTGCCGTGGGCATCCATACCCGGTGTCGCCAGAACATGGGTGCGGTCCACGGTCATGCCCTGCGCCTTGTGGATAGTCGCGGCATAGCCGTGGTCGATGCGGTCATAGTCTTTCAGGTCGAACGCGATGCTGCGCCCGTCATCGGTGCGCACGGTCATGCTCTGCGTGCTGATCTGTTCGATGGTCCCCAGCGTGCCGTTCTTCACGCCAAGCCCGCGCTCGTTAGCCAAGAACATGACGCGATCACCAGTAGCAAAGCCGCGCTCGCCGCGTTCAACGGTGACGCGCACATCCTCGCCCAGATCGCCAGCATCCCGCATCCGGTCGCGGGCGGCCTCGTTGAGTTCGCGCACCTCGGCATTGGTGTGGGTGAGGATGATGCGGCTGCTGTCGGGCGATGCCTGCCGGTCACGGTCCCATCGGTCAATCAGTTCGTCGCGCCCCTGCTCGCGGGATGCGGCCTCATGTACCATGTCGTGCGCATCATAGGTGTGGATCGCATTGCCGGTCCTGCCCGTCGCAAGATCGCGGGTAGCATCGCGCTGCCAGTCCTCGCGCTGGCGGCGCACCTCGCCGATTTCCGCGCCGCCGTGACGGTCATGGATCGAACGGAACGCCGCATCGCGCCCATGACCTCGTTGAACTGCTCGATGCCGTCGCTGTGCCGATGCGCGAACATCGCCATGTCCCGGCGCGTGAACGTCGATTGCTGCTGGGTGATGGCGTCCAGCGCGACGGAAGGATCGGCAATGATCCGCGCGCCATTGTTGCGCGCGATCTCGCGGTGCATGTCGGCACGGTCGGCGGTCTCGATCCCTTCGCCCTCGATCCGCTGCGCCGGTGCGCCGATCTGGCTTTGCGGCTCCAGTTCGATGCCCTGCGCCTCAAGGCTGCGATGGTCGATGCGGGCATCTATGTCGAGTTCGGCCAGCCGCTCGTTGACGTGTTCGGCCCAGCGTTGGCGCCACCGCTCCACCATCTCCGTGCGGTTCCAGTCACGGACCTTCTGGCCGAAACCGTTCTCGTCCACGCTGCGCATGGTGAGCATGACATGGGCATGGGGCTTCGGCAGCCCGTCCTCGCCGATGTCCCAATGCACGTTGAGGTCGGCGATCATGCCCTGATCGACAAATTCAGCCTGCGCGAAATCGCGGGCCAGTTCGATGCCCTGCGCCTGTGTCATCTCGCGCAGAATGGCGAACTCCACCTCGCGGGCAAGCTGGGCGTCCTTGCGCACCTCGAACGCCTCGACATCGTTCCAGAGCCGTTCGCGGTCGGACCATGCCTCGGGCGCGTTATCCGGCAGCATGACCTCGGAATGCACTACGCCGCGCTTGTTGGAAAAGTCCTGCACGCGGTCGATGCGCTCGTCGCGCAGCCGCGAGGCCGAGCGGTAGGCGGCGGACGCCACCGCGCTCGACCCGGCCTTGCGGCCAATGACCTTGACGTGAAGATGATAGATCGCCATGCGGTCATCATCAGCACGGCAAAGCGCACGTCGGAACGACGTATAAGCGCGCCCTCCCTCGAAAAAATCTCGGGATGGACCGGGCGGTGCCACACCGTCCCGGCAA
This sequence comes from Amaricoccus sp., assembly GCF_047602525.1. Lineage (GTDB taxonomy): Bacteria > Pseudomonadota > Alphaproteobacteria > Rhodobacterales > Rhodobacteraceae > Amaricoccus. Next base: position 3,200,423 of record NZ_JASGHB010000001.1, on the reverse strand, counting down.
CATAGAAGCATTCAGGCAGGCGCTCAACTATCATCGCTGCATCAAAAGCTTATGGAGATGATGATGCGCAAACCACGGAACTATGACGCGGAACTGAAGGCGCTGGAAGATAAGGCGCGGGAACTCAAAATCCGCAAGGTGCAGCAACTCGGCGAACTGGTCATCGCCACCGGGGCCGATACGCTCACCGCCGAGGAACTGGCCGGTGCGCTGGTCGTGCTGGCGGAAACCACCGATGCCGGAAGGAGGGAGGCATGGGCCAAGCGTGGCGCTGCGTTCTTTCGAGGCAGGTCGCGGCGACCTGCGCCAGCGCCTGACCGCGACATTGGCGGCACTGCGCCGCGACCGGGCGGCGCGCAACCGGCATCAGGCGCAACGGGCGCGGCATGATATGCGAAGCTGGCAGGTCGAACGCCGCAAGCGAACGCGGCATCTGATCGAACTCGGTGGCCTCGTCGTCAAGGCGGGCGTCGTGGACCTGACCGGCGACGACCGCGCCATGATCTACGGGGCGATGATCTGGATCGCCGAAAAGCTCAAGAGCTAGGACGGCAAACACGCACGCGGCGTCTGGACAAAGCTGGGAAAGATGGCGTTCGAGATGGATCGTCCGGCAACCCCGAACGACAGAGTGCCGTCGCAGCAGGATCAGCGCCGCCACATCCAGCATCGACTCGGCCAGCAGCTTCTTCAGCCGCCGGTTCTCGTCCTCGAGCGCCTTCAGCTTCTGCGCATCCGACACCTCGAGGCCGCCATACTTCGCCTTCCATCGGTAGAAGGTCTGCTGGCTGATCCCGTGCCGACGACAGACCTCGTCGGTCGTCCCGCCCGCCTCCTGCTCGCGCAGCACGCCAATGATCTGCGCTTCGCTAAACCTGCTCTTCTTCTCGTCCGTCTCCTTCAGGTGGCGGACTCTCACTCAAATCGAGGGATCAGGAAGGGGGCAGGTCAGGGCACATCACAAGCCATTGGAAAATCTGCAAAAACGACAAAACCCGCCGCTGATGCGACGGGTTTCGCAAGTATCGTTGGTTGCGGGGGCGTGCGGCCACCGGGGACATAACATGTGTTGGCCCCTGTTCCGGCTGGGCGGTGGCGACGCCGAGGATGCCCATCAACTCGCCGCGTAGCTCGGCATGGACCTCGCCCCGCTTCTCGCCGGGGGTAACGATGATCTCGCCGATAAGGGAACGCAGCGCCTCGGCGGCTTGCCTGCCGCCATCGGCATCACGCAGAGCTTCGGCGAAGCGCGCGACATTACGGCTGTAGTTCGCAGCTACGTTCGGGTGAACATCCGGCACATCGGCAGGGGCTTTCGCCAAGCGGGCGGCGATCTCGGCCTTCTGGCGCTCCAGCTCGCCCATCCGGGCCTTCATCGACGGCTGATACATGCCGTCTTCGATGGCGGCGATGATCCCGGCGATGGCCCGCTCGATCTTCGCCATCGCGCGGCGGTCGGTATCCTGTTGCGCCCGCCGCTGATGATTCAGCCGGTTGGTTTCCTCGACATAGGCCCGAACCGCTTCCTTCACCGCCTCTGCGGAGACCAGTCGCTCCTGCAATCCGGTCAGAACCCGCGCTTCCAGCTTGTCGCGCAGGATGGTGCGGTTGTTGGTGCAGAAGCCCCGCCGGTGGTGATTGAGGCACCCGAGGCGGTTGGAAAGGATGATGCCGACCTTCCCGCCACAGCATCCGCAAGTCATCAGGCCGGAAAGGAGGGAAACCGGCCGGTTCGCCAGATGCAGCCGCTTCGCCCTGCCCTCCCGCGTATTGGCCGGGTTCGGGCCAAAGATTTCGGCGATCTCCTTCTGACGCTCACGCACCGCGTTCCAGAGGGTATTATCCACGATACGCAGATGCGACACTTCCGTCCTGATCCAAGCGGATTCCGGGTTCGGGCGCGAGACCCGCTTGCCGGTGCTGGGATCCTTGACGAAACGGAGCCGGTTCCACACCAGCACGCCCGCATAAAGCTCGTTGTTGACGATGCCGGTGCCGCGATTGCGGTGGCCCCGGATGCTGGTATCTCCCCATGCGCGGCCAAGTGGGCCGGGAACTCTGTCCTTGTTCAGATCGACGGCGATGGCCTTGGGACTCTTGCCCGACGCGAACTCGCGGAAGATGCGCCGGACGATCTCGGCTTCCGCGGGGATGATCTCGCGGTCGCCGCGGATCGGCTCGCCGTTTCCATCGAACTTCTTCACTACCTTGTAACCGTAGCATAGGCCACCACCCGCCTTGCCCTTCTCCACCCTGCCCCGCAAACCGCGATGGGTCTTCATGGCGAGGTCTTTCAGGAACAGCGCGTTCATGGTCCCTTTCAGTCCGACATGAAGCTCGCTGATCTCGCCCTCGGCCAGCGTGACGATGGTGATGCCCGCGAATTTCAGATGCTTGAAGAGCGTCGCCACGTCTGCCTGATCGCGGCTGATCCGGTCCAACGCTTCGGCCAGCAGGATGTTGAACTCGCCCTGCTGTGCATCGCGCATCAGTCGTTGGATGCCCGGACGCAGGATCGTGCTGGCCCCGGATATGGCCGCATCCTCGTAGGAACCGACGATCTGCCACCGCTCCCGCCCAGCATGTTCGCGGCAAAGCCGGAACTGGTCCTCAATGGACGCCTCGCTCTGCTTGTCGTCGGAATAGCGGGCATAAAGGGCAGCGCGGGTCATGGCGGCAGTCTCCGTTCGGTCAATCCTTGATGGCATCCTTCGGCATCGGCGGCACGTCCGGTGCCCGGTCCAGAAACCGGGTCAGGTCACCGCGCTTCGCCGTCCCGGCGCGCGCCCTGAGGAAATCGGCCGCCGTCTCCACCGCGCCGATCTTCTGCGCGACGGCCGATACGATCCACTGGTTGAGCGACACGCCGTCTTCCTGCGCCAAGCGCGCCGCTGTCTCCTTCAGCGACTGCGGCAGTTGCAGCGGGTATTTGTAGCGTTGGGTCTGCGTCATGTGTTCAGTCTCCTGACGATCTCTCCCGGCGTTGCGATGGCGACGCCCAGCGCAAGCGCCGGGCGGAAGTCCTTGACGTTATGCGTCACGATGGCCTCGGCCTGCCCGTTCAGCGCGGCCTCCAGCACCATCTCGTCCGCGACATCAGACAGCATGGGCCGCGTCCGAAACGAGATATCGACGCCCTCGGACACGGCGGCGAGCGCACTCATCACCGCCTCCACATCCTCCAGGCTGTGCCCCGTCACCTTCCGGGTTTCCTCCCGGCTCAGCACCGCCTCGTATTCCAGAAACAGCGCCGTCGAGCAAAGCGGCGTCAGCGCGCCCCGGTCAACCAGCCGCAGAAGCAGGTTGCTCGCCCCGTTGCGGCTGCGGAAGGCCGCAACGATCACATTGGTGTCCAGAACCAGCCTCATGGGGGATAACTTATAGACATCCCATTGGATGTCAATATTCCACGCAGCTATTCTCCTCATGCGGCAGCCTCACGCATCGCCATCGCGATCCCGCCCGCCCCCACCTCGGGTTGGCGGAGCGTTGTCGTTGGCTGCCCGCATGGCGTTCTCGTAGTCCTCGCGTGCCATCCGCCTGCCGATCAGCCGGGCGATGGTCAGGAGCACCGCATCCAGTCGCGCAGATGCATCAGCCCTATCCCCAGCATCCCGTCCATCTGGTGGTCGGTTGTCGTTAGCCGGCCTCTCTCCGCCAGGACGCTTTCTGTCATCGGCCATCACCGGCCTCTTCCTCTGGCCGCCATTTGGCGGGGTTCTCGACCCATCGGTTGATGTCGGATTCCTTCCAGCCCGTGCCGTTGGTGCTGATCCTGAACTGGGCCGGGAACGTGCCCTCGGCCATCTTGCGGTAGATGGTGGACCGGGACAGCCCGGTGCGTGCGAGGACCGTGTTCAGACGGATGATGCGATCTGGTGCGGGCATGACCGATCTGCCTCCTGCGGGTTGTTTCTGACTGCTCATGATCCATGACAGAACAAGCAGTTACGGGCGGACAAGAGGGATTTTCACCCCGTCGTACTGTGGCGTAGAGAGGGCTACAAATGGGACGGGTCCAGAGTCGGGGACCCCAACCGTCACTCGGCTCAACTCAGCGTTTAACGGCGAATACGGCACATGATCGGCAGCCTGATTCGTGGGATATGTCCAAAGCGCATTCAGGGTTCGCCAGCAGGAAGCCTCGCTCCTGCCGCAACAAGCCCGTCATCTGTGATGAGGTGATCCAGCTAAAGAAGTGGGGCAGGCCGCAGCCTGCCCCGATCCTGTGGTCTAAAACCTTATCGCGGGAAAGACCACGCGGCTTCTTCTGCTAGGAATTTCAACCTACTCGCGCCTATGCTCGCAAGCAAGAGATTTCGCGGGGATCGGAGATGCATCGTTTCGCATTCGATTTGGGTTCGGGCTCGCTTGGCTGGGCGGTCTACCGGCTGGACAGCAACAATCATATCTGTGGCCTGGTCAACCTAGGCGCGCGCATCTTTCCGACCGGGCGCGATCCGCAATCGAAGGAATCCACGGCCGCAGGCCGCCGTCAACCACGCCAGCAACGCAGACAAATTGATCGCCGGATAGATCGCCGCACCCGGTTGGAGGGGCATCTGGTCGGGTTTGGGCTGATGCCCCCGTCAGGGCGGGACGGATTCTTTGCCATCGACCCCTACGAGGCGCGGGCCCGTGCTGCTACGGGCAGGGCCGATCTCCACGACCTCGGCCGCGCCATCTGGCATATGTCCAAACATCGGGGGTTCAAGAGCAACCGCAAGACGGATCGCAGCAATGAGGACGAAAGCGGCAAGATCGCCTCGGCCAGCGCGACTCTGCGGCAGCGGCTGGTGGAGGAGGGTTTCGCCACCTATGGTGCCTGGCTGGCCTCGCGTCACACGCAGAAGCAGCCCGTCCGGGTGCGGCCACAGGCCAGCGGCACTGAAACCGCCTACGAATTCTACCCGCAGCGCGCCATGCTGGAGGCGGAATTCGACTATATCTGGGGCATACAGGCACAGCACCATTCCGCGCTGACCGACGCGGCGAAGGCCGCCATCCGCGATGCGGTCTTCTTTCAGCGCCCGCTGAAGCCGGTCAAACCTGGACGCTGCACCTTCTTTCCCGAGGATGAACGCCTGCCGAAATGGCACCCTCTCGCGCAGGAATTTCTGATCCTCCAACAGTTGAACATGCTGCGGCGGCTCGATGATCAGACTGAGCGCCCCCTCGACCTGACCGCGCGCGACCTGCTGGCCCGGCATCTGATGAGTGGGGAAAAGCTGTCCTGGACAGGGTTGCGCAGCCAGCTGAAACTGCCGCGCAGCACGGAAATCAACCTTGAAACCGGCGGGTTGAAGGAACTTTCCAGCAACCAGCTTGCCGCCCGTTTTGCCGGAACCGCGAAAAAGCCGGGCCCGCTGGCGGATCGCTGGCGCGGGATGGACGATGAGACGCGGCTGCGGCTGCTGACGATCCTCGACGAAGAGGCTTCACCCGAGCGCGCCATCGACAGGCTGGTTGACGAAATCCCCCTGCCCCACGACATCGCCGAGCGTATCGAGAAAATCCCTCTGCCCGATGGCCACCTGATGCTGGGCGAGCGCGCGACCCGCGCCATCGTGCAGATGTTTCGCCAGGATGTAATCGTCTATTCCGATGCCGTGAAACAGGCCAGCGAAGCCGGCCTGTTCGGAGTGGGCATCGAGCGGCATCACTCCGACCTGCGCGGGCATGGCGATGGCCTCGACCTGCTACCCGCCTATAACCGGCTGCCGGAATTGCAGCGCATGATCGGCACCGGCACCAATGACCCAAACGACCCCGACGACATCCGCTATGGCCGCATCCCCAACCCCACGGTGCATATCGCGCTGAACCAGTTCCGCCGGGTGATGAACGCGCTGATCGCGGAATATGGCAAGCCGGCGCAGGTGGTGCTGGAAACCACCCGCGACATGGCGAAATCGGCGCGGGAATTGAACGAGATCGACAGCGAAATCCGCAAGAACACCAAACGCAACGACAGATGGCGGGCCGAACTGGAAGAAGCCGGCCTGCTTGCCGAGGGCGCAAGGGTCGGGGATCACCTGCTGCGGATGCGGCTCTGGGAGGAGCTGGGCAGGACACCCGCCGACAGGCTCTGCCCCTATTCCGGCGAACCGATCCCGCTGCACAGGCTGCATTCGGACGAGGTGGAGATCGACCATATCCTGCCCTTCGAGGATACGTTCGAGGACAGCCCAGGCAACAAGACGCTGTGCTACAGGAAAGCGAACCGGATCAAGGGGAAGCGCGGTCCTGGCGATGCCTGGTCGGGCGGCGCGCTCGATGATATCCTTGCGCGTGTGAAAGCCGCCCCCGGGATGCGTCAGAAGCTCTGGCGGTTCCTCCCCGGCGCGCTTGCGGAATGGCAAAACCGTCGGGGGTTCGAGGATCGCCAGCTTCACGCGACCGGCCATCTTGCGAGAGTGGTTCGCGCCTATGCGGTGGCCCTGTTCCCACGCGACGGCACATCCAATGCATGGGTGCTGCCCGGCCGCATGACGGCGATGCTGCGCCGCCGCTGGGGCCTCTATCTGCCCGACCACAACGCCAAGACCCGCGACGACCACCGCCACCATGCGCTGGACGCAGCGACGGTCGGCGCCATCGACCGGCGCATGATCCAGAACCTGCAAACACATGCGGGCCGGATGGGGGCACAGGACCTCGACCGCCTGCTTCCCGACCCACCGCAACCCTATGAGGGGTTCTCAGATGAGATCCGGGGCCGGATCGCCTCGGTGGTCGTCAGCCATCGCCCGGACCATTCCCCAAGCGGCAAGCTGCATGAGGACACCGCCTATGGCCGGGTGCGCGACGTTCCCGAAAACCAGGCAGCGCGAACGATCGGCAATCTAGTCAGGCGCAAGCCGGTCATCAGCCTGAGCCCGAAGGAAATCGGTCGGGTTCGGGACGAGAAAATCCGGCAGGAACTGGAGGAGGCGACGCGGCATCTGTGGAAAGACGACCGTGCGCTGAAAGCCGAACTCGCCGCATGGAGCGTCAGAACGGGCCATAGCCGGTTACGCGTTATCACCCCCGACGAAAGCGCGCGCGCGATCCATGCCCGCCTCGGCAAGCCCGGAGAGGGCACGGCCTATAAATGGATGATCCCAGCCGAGAACCTGTTTCTCGACATCCTGGAAGGGCCGGATGGGAAATGGTTCCGCTATGGCGTCGATCTGTGGTCCAACGCGTCCGGGTCGGATGCCCCCTGGCAGGAGGCGCATCCCGATGCTCGGTTCATCATGCGCCTGTTCAAGGGCGACACCATTCAGCTTTTCGACTGGGATGACAAAGAAAAGTCAATAATTCCGGGCACGAACCGGATCATGCTGGTTACATCGATTCCGAACTCAACCACAAACAACTACGTCAGAATTCAACCCGTCAACGACGCCGTAAATACGAATTCGACAACGGCGGCGTTCGACCGGCTGCGTCTCAGGCGAGCCCGGCGGGTCAGAATAGACGAACTGGGGCGGTTAAGGACCGTGCCATCCGGCACGATCTAAATATACGGGAACCTGTCGGGCCTTCTTATCCTGAGGGTCTGTCATGGTTGGACGCATATTGGAACTGACACGTAATGGCCTCGCCGTGCATAAACGGCGCGGGTTTCTTGCCATAGAGGAAAAGGGACATGAGCTAGGGCGACTCGCCATCGAGGATATCGAGGCCGTGCTTGCCTCCTCGCCGGGCCTTACCTGGTCCAGCACAGCCCTCGCCGAACTGAGCGAACATCAGATTCCGGTAATGTTCCTCGGCCAGAACTTCGCTCCGGTCGCGGTGATCCTGCCACTTGACGGCCATCATGCGCAAGCCGAGCGTTTCCGTGCACAAGCGGATGCCTCGCTTCCATTCAGGAAGCAGGCTTGGGCGACCATCGTCAGGCACAAGATCGCGGCGCAAGCCAAGGTTCTGGACCGTCTCGGGTTGCCTTCCGAACGCCTGCATCGACTGACCGCGACCGTCCGCTCGGGCGATCCCGACAATCGAGAAGCGCAAGCGGCTCAAACCTATTGGCCCTTGCTGATGGGAAAGAGCTTCCGGCGCGACCGAGAAAATCCCGGCACGAACGCGATGCTGAACTACGGTTATGCGATCCTGCGGGCGGCCACAGCACGTGCCATCGTGGCCGCGGGACTGCACCCATCGCTTTCCTTGCACCACAGTTCCGGTGGCGATGCGCTGGCACTGGCGGACGACCTGATGGAGCCGTTCCGCCCAACCGTAGATCTTATCGTCCACGACCTGGTTTCTGGCGGGGTCGAGAGTGTGGAGGACGGGCGCGAGGCGCTGATCGGCTGCCTGACGGCAGATTTCCCGACCAAAAACGGCGCAACGCCGCTCTCCCATGTACTGATCCGCCTCGGCCAAAGCCTTGCGCAGTCATTTCTGGACCGCAAGCTCAAGCTCTCGTTCCCGTCGCATCCGATACCAACGGAGGTTTCCGATGAAGATCGAGCGTTACAGTAAACTGTCGGGGTATCGCATCATGTGGATTTGGGTATTGTTCGATCTTCCCGTCGGAACCAGCGCCGAACGCAAGCAGGCGACACGCTTTCGCAACGACTTGCTCGATCTGGGCTTCGAGATGGTGCAGTTTTCAGTCTATATTCGACATGCTTGGAGCAAAGAGAAAGCCGAATCCCTCGCCCGGCAGATAGGCGAATCCGTGCCGGAGGCGGGCCATGTGCAGGTTTTGTTTTTCACCGACAAGCAATATGGGCAGACACAGGTCTTTCGCGGCAGGAGCGCGCAGCCACGGCCAACGGAAAAACCACGCCAACTTGCCCTGTTCTGACCGATTCGGCGTCGTTTTTTCCACCCGGATTCAAGAAAAAATCCCCGCACAACAAGGTGTTGTGCGGGGCATAATCCTAGCAGAAGAAGCCGCGCAGCCAAACCCGGACTATGACGCGCATACGCAGCTTGTCCTTAAGATCCTAGCAGAAGAAGCCGCGCAGCCAAACCCGGACGAGACCCACTTCTCGGGGGAGAAGGACATCATCCTAGCAGAAGAAGCCGCGCAGCCAAACCCGGACGGTGATGGCCATTGAGGCATCCTCCTCTGGATCCTAGCAGAAGAAGCCGCGCAGCCAAACCCGGACCATAACCGCACTGGTGGCGAAACAGGGGTCATCCTAGCAGAAGAAGCCGCGCAGCCAAACCCGGACTGGCGTCCTCACCGATGAACGGTAGCATGCAATCCTAGCAGAAGAAGCCGCGCAGCCAAACCCGGACACCACGGGCAGCGGTGTCTTCGGGTTGGGAAATCCTAGCAGAAGAAGCCGCGCAGCCAAACCCGGACCCAATATCGTTTCCCACATATGCCAATGAAGTCGCCCCCCCCCCCCCCCCCGCTCTACTCAACCGTATGCACCAATCGATATGCGACCAGGAATTCGAAGTGCCAGTGTTATCAGATCACAACCCGAGTCCCCTTCTCCTACCGAAGTCGATACCGTGAGAGAAGGCCAGCGCCCGACCGAGGCTGCGGCCTGAGTCGAAATCCATGTCGATGCCGAGTTCGCGCTTGCGGCCGCGCAGCAGGGATTCCATCTGGGCATCGCGCTCCAGGCTCATCGCCATGTTGCCCATCTCCCGGCGCGCGGCCTTGTGGCCGGAGTAGTCACCGGCCGCATACTTGTGCTGGCTGTCCCGTGCGAGCTTCTGCCAACGCTCCACGAACCGATCCGCGCGGTGCTGCGGGTCGGTGCGGATTTCTGTCTCCAGTTCCAGGGCGTGGATGGTGCGGACAACGCGACCTGACGCCGCCTCACGGGCAAGGCTGTTGTCCTTGTTGTAAGCGGTTTCGGCGTCCTGCCAGCCATGGGGGCGCAGTTCGTTGAAAGCCTCACGCGCCGTAGTAAGGTCGCGCCAGTGATCATCGGACGGCACAAGCCCCTGGCGCTTTTCCTCCAGAAACGCATCCACAGCCCGGGCATGCCGGATAAGGGCCTGTGTGCGGGCGCGGCGCATCGCTGCTTGTGGATCAAGCTCTGCGGTTTCGAACTTCGCATCCGCCCGACGCTGCGCTTCCCCTCCCGCACGCTGCCTTTCCGGCCCGGTCCCGACTTCACGGCCAGGCGCGCCTTTGTCGGGCTGGTGCAGGCGATCCAACATCCCATCGACGGCATCGCGCACGCGCTCCGGTATCAGCCTGCGCATGATCTGGGCGACGCGGGCGCGGAAGGTGATGCCGCGCCGCTCGGCATAATCCTGCGCGGGGTCGGTCTGCTGGCCGTAATCCGTCGCCATGTCCTTGGCGCGGTCGCGCGACAGGATGCGGGCAAGACGATCCTGATTGGCGAAATCGTCGCGGCCATAATGCAGGTCCATGCCGTCGCGGTGACGTGATAAGGCGACATAGCTGCCGTGCGCGTCCATGCCCGGCGTTGCAAGAACATGGGTGCGGTCCACGGTCATGCCCTGCGCCTTGTGGATGGTCGCGGCATAGCCGTGGTCGATGCGATCATAGTCTTTTAGGTCGAACGAGATGGACCGGCCATCGTCGGTCTGCACGGTCATACTCTGCGCGCTGACCTGTTCGATGGTGCCGAGCGTGCCGTTCTTCACGCCAAGCCCGTGCTCGTTCTGCAGGAACATGATGCGATCCCCGGCAGCGAAGTTTCTTTCTCCGCGTTCGACCGTGACGCGCACGTCCTCGCCCAGATCACCCACCGCCCGCATCCGGTCGCGCGCAGCCTCGTTGAGTTCGCGCACCTCGGCATTGGTATGGGTAAGAATGATGCGGCTGCTGTCGGGCGATGCCTGCCGGTCGCGGTCCCAACGGTCTATCAGGTCGTCGCGCGCCTGTTCGCGCGTCTGTGCCTCATGCACCATGTCATACGCATCATAGGCATGAATCGCTTCGCCCGTTCTGCCGGTCGCCAGATCGCGGGTGGCATCGCGCTGCCAGTCCTCGCGCTGGCGGCGCACCTCGCCGATTTCCGCACCGCCGTGACGCTCGTGGATGGAGCGGAACGCCGCGCCTGCCTCGATGGATTGCAACTGCTGCGGATCGCCGACCAGCACAACCTTTGCGCCCGCTTCGACGGCATGGGACAACACGCGCTCCAACTGGCGCGTGCCGACCATGCCCGCCTCGTCGATGACAAGCACGTCGCGGCTGGTGAGCATGTCGCGCCCGTTCTTCCAGCCATGTTCCATGCTGGCGATGGTGCGCGATGCAATGCCCGATCCGCCTTCCAGATTTTCGGCCGCGATGCCGGACAGCGTAACACCGCGCACCTCATAGCCTGCCGCTTCCCAAGCCTCGCGGGCAACGCCAAGCATGGCGCTCTTTCCCGTCCCGGCATAACCGACGACAATGCCAAGATCGCGCCCGTCCGTGACATGCGCCAGCGCGTCGGCCTGCTCGCCGGACAGGACAAGGCCGCGCTGTTCCGCTCGGGCAAGTGCCGCCTCCCTGTCGGCGTCGTTCATTTCATGGCGTTCGCGTTCCGCCATCAATTCCGCCGCGCGATGGAGCCGCTGTTCAGCCTCGATCATCTCGCGGGTGGTGAAGCGATCCTCACCGCGTCCGTCCTGCCCAAGCTCGACCAGATCAGGCGAACCGCGCATCGCGCCCATGACCTCGTTGAACTGGTCGATGCCGTCGCTGTGCCGATGCGCGAACATCGCCATGTCTCGGCGCGTGAATGTCGATTGCCGATGTGTGATCGCATCCAGTGCGATGGAAGGATCGGTAATGATCCGCGCGCCGTTGTTGCGGGCGATCTCGCGGTGCATGTTGGCGCGGTCTGCGGCTTCGATCCCTTCGCCTTCGATCCGCTGTGCCGGTGCGCCGATCTGGCTTTGCGGCTCAAGGTCGATGCCCTGCGCCTCAAGGCTGCGATGGTCGATCCGAGTGTCAATATCGAGTTCAGCCAGCCGCTCATTGACATGCTCGGCCCAACGCTCCCGCCAGCGCTCCACCATCTCGGTGCGGTTCCAGTCCCGCACCTTCGGGCCGAAACCATTCTCGTCCACGCTACGCATGGTGAGCATGACATGGGCATGGGGTTTCGGCATCCCGTCCTCGGCCATATCCCAATGCACATTCAGATCGGCGATCATGCCCTGATCGACAAATTCCGACTGCGTGAAGTCGCGGGCAAGCTCGATGCCCTGCGCCTGCGTCATCTCGCGGGGAATGGCAAACTCCACCTCGCGCGCAAGCTGCGCGTCCTTCCTGACCTCGAACGCCTCGACATCGTTCCAGAGCCGTTCGCGGTCGCTCCATGCCTCCGGTGCGTTCTCCGGCAGCATGACCTCGGAATGGACAACGCCGCGCTTGGCGGAAAAGTCCTGCACGCGGTCGATGCGCTCGTCGCGCATCCGCGAAGCCGATCGGTAGGCGGCGGCGGCCACCGCGCTCGACCCGGCCTTGCGGCCAATGACCTTGACGTGAAGATGATAGATCGCCATCGCGATCCAAGCATTGGCACGGCGAAGCGCACGTCGGAACGACGTATAAGCGCGCCCTCCCTCGAAAAAATCTCGGGATGGACCGGGCCGTGCCACACCGTCCCGGTAACAATACTGCGTTCAGCCGTCTGCGCAACTATCATTGCCGCATCAACAGCTTATGGAGACGATGATGCGCAAGCCACGGGACTATGACGCGGAACTGAAGGCGCTGGAAGACAAGGCGCGGGAGTTGAAAGCGCTCAAGGTGACGGGGCTGGGTGAGCTGGTGATCGCCACCGGGGCAGATGCCCTCACCGCCGAGGAACTGGCCGGGGCGCTGGTCGTGCTGGCCGAGACGAAGGACGCCGCGAAGCGGGAGGCATGGGCGAAACGCGGTGCCACGTTTTTCCAGGGCCGGGCGCGGCGATCTGCTCCGGCATCTGACCGCGATACTGGCAGCGCTCAAACGCAACCAGGCGGCGCGCAACCGGCATCAGGCACAACGGGCGCGGCATGACATGCGGAAATGGCAGGTCGAGCGCCGCAGGCGCACCCGGCACCTAATCGAACTCGGCGGCCTCGTCGTCAAGGCGGGCGTCGTAGACCTGACCAATGACGACCGCGCCATGATCTACGGCGCGATGATCTGGATGGCCGAAAAGCTCAACAGCAAGGAGGGTGAGCGGGCGCGGGAACTCTGGGCCGGAAAGGGAAAGGCTGCGTTCGCGGCGGAGCGGACGGCAGGCGCGCATGACAGCAGAGCACCGCCGCGGGATCGGGCGTGACCGATGGCGGGCGGCTCGGAGAACCCATATCGCAGCGCTGCCCGCCATCATCCGGGCATTCCGGGACTTTACCGCAGTGTCATCGTGCAATGGTGATGGACGGGACACTATCTTCTCGAATTTTCTCTGATCTTCTATATATGCTTCGCTGGGTGTGATCCACGGCGGGAACATGGCCGACGAAATCTTAACGATCCGGCAAGTGGCGGAACTTCTCAAGCTCAACGAGAAGACTGCCTACAAGCTCGCCCTCTCGGGCGAGATTCCCGGCTTCAAGGTCGGCGGGTCGTGGCGCTTCGAGCGGCAGGTCATCGCAAGCTGGATCAAACACAAGGTAGAAGAACAACAAAAGGGCAATCGGGAGCGATGATCCAGCACCACGCCAAATCACTCGCTCACGAGGCGGGCAGCCTTCGCAATCTCCTTAGCCAATACCGGGACTCCGCCCGCAGCGAACGCGAGAAGGGCAACTACTTCGAGCGGCTGGCGGTCGATTTCATCAAGAACGACCACGGTATGGCGCAGGAGTATGAGGATGCCTGGCTCTTTTCCGAATGGGCTGCCACGCATGGCATGGACGGGCGCGACACCGGAATCGACGCTGTTGCCAAGATTCGCGGAGAAGACTCCTTCTGTGCCATCCAGTGCAAATTCTACCGCGAAGGCTACCGCGTCCAGAAAGCCGACATCGACAGCTTCTTTACCGCATCCGGCAAGCGCCAGTTCAGTCGCCGCCTGATCATCGACACGACCGACGCGCCGTGGAGCACCAACGCCGCAACCGCGCTTGACGAGCAGGACAAGCCCGTTTCGCGGATTGGTCTGGATCGTCTCGAAGGCAGCCCCATCGACTGGTCGGCCTATCTTCTCCGCGACGAGGTGAAGCTTGCCAAACCCAAGGAAATCCGCCCCCACCAGAAACACGCGCTTGAGGCCGTCCGTGCCGGCTTGACGGACGCGGATCGCGGCAAGCTCATCATGGCTTGCGGCACCGGCAAGACCTACACGGGCCTTAAGATCGCCGAGGACATGGCGGGCGCGGGAAAGACGGTCCTGTTCCTAGTGCCGTCGCTGGCCCTGATGAGCCAGACCGTCCGGGAATGGACGATTGACACCGCCACGCCCATACGGGCTTTCGCGGTTTGTTCCGATGTTCAGGTCGGCAAGCGCCGCAAATCGGATTCCGACATCGCCGAAATCGAGGTTCACGACCTTGATTATCCGGCGACGACCAATCCGGCGAAGCTGGCGCAGAAGGCCGCACAACCCGCGCCCGACCGGATGATGGTCGTGTTCTCCACCTACCAGTCGATTCAGGTCATTTCTGACGCGCAGCACAAGCACGGCCTGCCCGCGTTCGACCTTATCATCTGCGATGAGGCGCACCGGACCACGGGTGCGACGCTCGAAGGCGAGGACGAAAGCAATTTCGTCAAAATCCACAATCAGGATTTCATCGCGGGCAAAAAGCGCCTCTACATGACCGCTACGCCCCGTGTGTTCGGCGATGTGGTGAAGAGCAAGGCGAGCGAAGCGTCAGCAGTCCTTTGCTCTATGGATGACGAAACCCTGTATGGCGAGACCCTGTTCGCGCGGGGCTTCGGCTGGGCGGTCGAGAACAAGTTGCTCACCGACTACAAGGTGCTGGTCCTCGCCGTGGACGAGCAGATGGTGAGCGGCGGCGTTCAGAACCGCCTCAAGGAAGGCGCGGAACTCAAGCTCGACGACGCGACCAAGATCATTGGTTGCTACAAGGCGTTGACCAAGCATGGCCTGAAAGGCGAGCTGCTGACCGACCCGGAGCCGATGCACCGGGCGCTTGCCTTCTGCAAGGACATCGCCACATCGAAGCTGGTGCAGAACGAATTTGCCGCCGTTATCGCGGAATACCTGGCGTCAGATGAGGGCAAGGAAGCCGAAGGCGATGCGAAGCCGCTGGAATGTCAGCTTGAGCATGTGGATGGCACGTTCAACGCCAAAGCCCGCAATCGCCTACTGGACTGGCTGAAAGAGGAACATGGCGATCATGCCTGCCGCATCCTCACCAATGCACGCTGCCTGTCCGAAGGCGTGGATGTTCCGGCGCTTGATGCCATCCTGTTCATGCACCCACGCAAATCGCAGATCGACGTGGTGCAATCGGTCGGTCGCGTCATGCGGCGCGCACCGGGTAAAAACATGGGCTACGTCATCCTGCCCATCGGTGTCCCCGCTGGTGTAACACCTGAAGAGGCCTTGAACGACAACGAACGCTATCGTGTCGTCTGGCAAATTCTGAACGCGCTGCGCTCCCATGACGAGCGATTCGACGCGATGATCAACAAGGCAGACCTTGGTGTGGACGTGTCGGACCACATCGAGGTTATCGCCATCAGCAACAAACTCCCCACCAAGAAAGACAGTGCAGGTGGAAAATCCAACATCGGTCACGGCAGCGCCGCCGGGGGGGATGACAACCATGAGCCGGGTGACATCAAGCCAACCACTCCTGCCCAGGGTGCGTTCGTTTTTGACGAGTTCTCGAAGGCCATCATGGCCAAGATCGTCAGGAAATGCGGGCGGCGTGATTATTGGGAGGATTGGGCGACCGACATCGCCAAGATCGCCCAGACGCATATCACCCGCATCACCTCCCTTGTCGTAAAGCCGGAAACTTCAGAGCGCGCCGCCTTCGAGACGTTCCTTGGAGAAATCAGGGATGACCTGAACGATAGCATCACGGAACCCGAAGCCATCGAGATGTTGGCGCAGCACCTTATTACTCGACCTGTCTTTGACGCTCTATTCGACGGATACAGCTTCGCCGAAGCCAATCCGGTATCGCAAGCGATGCAGGCTGTGTTGGTTGCACTCAACGAACATAATTTGGCGAAGGAAGCCGAAAGCCTCGCCCAATTCTACGCCAGTGTGAAACGCCGGGCCGAAGGCATCGACAGCGCGACCGCCAAGCAGAAAATTGTCGTCGAGCTATACGACAAGTTTTTCCGCAATGCCTTCCCCAAGCTGACCGACCGGCTGGGCATTGTCTATACGCCGGTCGAGGTGGTGGATTTCATCATCCATTCCGTCAACGAGGTGCTGCAATCGGAGTTCGGCCAGACTCTCGGTAGCCGGGGCGTCCATATCCTTGACCCGTTCGCCGGCACTGGCACCTTCATCACCCGCCTGCTGCAATCCGGCCTCATCAGGCCGGAGGAGCTGGAACACAAATACCGCAACGAGATTCACGCCAACGAACTCGTGCTGCTCGCCTATTACATCGCGGCCATCAACATCGAGGCGGCCTACCACGGCGTGGCTGGCGGCGACTATGTGCCGTTCGAGGGGATTTGTCTCACCGACACCTTCCAGCTTTACGAACAAGAACGCGACCTTATCAGCGATCTAATGGCGGATAACAGCAATCGTCGCACCCGGCAAAAGGAGCTGGATATTCGCGTGATCGTCGGCAATCCGCCCTATTCCGTAGGGCAAGGCAGCGCCAACGACAATGCCGCCAATATCGAGTATCCCAAGCTGGACCAGCGTATCCGCGACACCTACGCCGCCCGCTCCGGTGCCACTAATAAGAACGCCCTTTACGACAGCTATATTCGCGCCATCCGCTGGGCCAGCGACCGTATCGGTGATGCTGGCGTTGTCGCCTATGTCTCCAACGCGGGCTGGTTGGATGCGAACACGGCGGACGGCTTGCGCCAATGCGCGGTAGAGGAGTTCGCCAACATCTATGTGTTCCACCTACGCGGCAATCAGCGGACATCGGGCGAACGGTCGAAGCGTGAGGGAGGCAAGATTTTCGGCTCCGGCAGCCGCACCCCCGTTGCCATCACCCTTTTGGTGAAGAACCCCAATGCTGCCGAACAGGGGCGCATCCATTTTCACGACATCGGCGATTATCTCACCCGTGAGGAAAAGCTGTCTATCGTTGCCCGGTTCGGCAGCGTTGGAGGTATCACCGCAGCCAGTGGCTGGGAGTCCATCACCCCGGACGAATATGGCGACTGGCTGGGCCAGCGAGACAAGAATTTCGACACCTTCATCGCGATGGGTGACAAGGACACAAAGGGCGCAACGGCGCTATTTGCGAACTATTCCAGTGGGCTGAAAAGCCAGAGGGACGTCTGGTGCTTCAACGCCAGCCCCCAAGCCGTAGCATCGAATATGTGCGCCATGATCGACTTCTATAATGCTGAACTGGATCGCTTCAACGCAACCCACCCCCATGCCGACCGCAGGGCGCGTGATGCGGCTATAGGCGGTTTCATTGACACCAACCCGACCAAAATCAGTTGGTCAGACGGTTTGAAAACAGAGATTGTCCGAAACAACACGCACACTTTTGATCAGTCGAATATCGTGTCGAGCCTCTATCGGCCGTTTACTCACCAGTGGCTCTATTACAACCGGACCTTCAACGAACGAGTTTATCAAATGCCGCGCATCTTCCCGATGGGCGATGCCGAGGCGGAAAACAACGTCATCATAGTCAAGCAACGTCAGCATGAAGGCAGTCAGTTTGCACTGATGACCAAGAGCATCCCAGAACTGCAAACCGATGGCGGGACGCAATGTTTCCCGGAATATCTCTATGGGTTGGACACAGAAATAGAGCGGAGCGGAGCGGAGCGGAGCGGAGCGGAGCGGAGCGGAGCGGAGCGGAGCGGAGCGGAGCGGAGCGGAGAATGGCTGCCTGACATTGACGGAATGTCAAGAGAAAAATCTGGTGATTTGCGCGTCGGGTGGGGGCCAGAAGGTCGGCTTCTCCGTCCTGATGACCAACGCGCTGCCAAGCCTCCATATGGTGGACATCGACGGCAGCCAGTGCTTTCCGCTGTTCCTCTACGAAACGGAGGACGGGAAATGAGCGACAAGCAGGCCGACCTGTTTGAAAAAGAAGTTTCTCAGCCCCGCCTCGTTCGCCGCGACGCGATCACCGATCAAGGTCTGGCCCATTTCCAGGCCGCCTATCCCGGTGAGGCGATCACCAAGAAAGACCTGTTCTATTACATTTATGGCTTGCTCCACTCAGAGGACTATCGCACCCGTTTCGCCGATAACCTCTCGAAGCAATTGCCGCGCATTCCCCGCGTCAAGGCCGCTGCTGATTTCTGGGCTTTTTCCAGGGCAGGGCATGCACTGGCGGCGCTGCATGTGAACTTCGAGCAGGTGGAGCCCTACCCCGTCACCTTCATACGCGGCGACACATCGCTTGTGCCGCCCCTTGATCCCGAGCGATTCTATCGGGTGGAGCAGATGAAATTCGCGGGCAAGCGCCCGAAGCTCGATAAATCCACCGTGATCTACAATGCCAATATCACGATCAGCGGTATCCCGCTTGAGGCATACGACTATGTTGTTAACGGTAAGCCTGCGCTCGAATGGGTGATGGAACGTCAATGCGTGAAAAAGGACAAAGCCAGCGGCATCGTCAACGACGCCAATCGCTATGCCATCGAAACGGCCGGCGACCCAGCCTATCCGCTGCGGCTGTTCCAACGCGTCATTACCGTCAGCCTGGAGACCATGAAGATCGTGAGGTCACTCCCGCCGCTGGGAGATTTGTCGTGATCGGCGCAGCCCAGCCCCCATCGCCCTCTGCCGTTACAGCACGCACGTCTGCTGCCGGAAGCAAGGGATTCGAGTTGCAAGCCGTGAGTGAACAACAGAAGCCCCGACGCTTTCGCGCCCGGGGCTTTGTGTGGTTCGCCGATTTCGGTGCAAGCTGTTGTCACACTTCGATTTCTAGAGACTTATGACAGAAATGGTTGCGGGGGCACGCCACCAACGATACTTGCGATTGGTCGAAAGCCAGATCCCGAAGCTTGCCGCTTAGCGTAACGTATTATTTTAGCTTTGAAAACCGATCTTTGACTGCTCCTTGAGCTTCAAACGGCCTGAATTGGACTGGGGCAACGCTCAGCCTTCAGCCCTGCCCCCGCTCAACCAGCCTGTAGCTGGTGCTGCGGCCTCCGCCCTCCTCTTTCTCAAGCAGGCCACGATCAACAAGATCCGTAATGTCGCGCAGCGCCGTGTCGGTGGAGACCTTGGTGAGCTTGGCCCATTTCGAGGATGTCAGCTTTCCCTCAAAGCCATCCAGCAGCCGGTTGATCACTGCGCGCTGGCGCTCGCCGAAGGTCTCGCCCGCCACGGCCTCCCAGAAGCGTGCCTTGCGCAGGACCTGGCCCAGAACCTCTTCGGTGCCGTCGAAGGCCCGGTCCAGGCAGCGCAGGAACCAGTTGAGCCAGCCGGTGATGTCCAGCCCGCCCTTCTGCGTTCCTTCCAGCATCGCGTAGTATTCGGCCCGTTCACGCCGGATCTGGGCCGACATGCTGTAGAAGCGCTGCGAACTCCCCTCAGAACGAGCCAGAGCCATATCGGCGATAGCGCGGGCGATACGGCCATTCCCGTCCTCGAACGGGTGGATCGTCACGAACCACAGATGGGCGATGGCGGCGCGGAGGACCGGGTCCGTCGCGTCCCGCCGCTCGAACCAGTCCAGGAAGGCGGCCATCTCGCCCGGCAATCGCTTCGCGTCCGGCGCTTCGAAATGGACCTTCTCACGGCCATAGGGGCCGGAGACGACCTGCATCGGCCCGGCCTCCGGGGGGCGCCATGCGCCGACGGCGATCCGGGTCATGCCGCTGCGCCCCGTTGGAAACAGCGCGGCGTGCCAGCCGAAAAGCCGCTCCGCGGTCAGCGGCGCCGCATGGTTCTGCGTCGCATCCAGCATCATCTCGACCACACCCTCGACATCGCGATCGACCGGCGCAAGCGCGCCGATCTCCATGCCGAGGCGTCGGGCGATGGAGGAACGCACCTGCTGCCTGTCGAGGCTCTCGCCCTCGATCTCGCTGGACTTCAGAACGTCCTCCGTCAGCGTCTGGAGGACGGCTTCGGCTTGAAGATCGAAGCCGAGCGCCTCCATCCGCCCAACCAGACGGCCCTGCCTGTGGCGAACCGCGGCCAGGGTCGTGCTGATACTGTCAGCCGCCCATGTGAAGGCGGGCCATTCCGCTCGCTGATGGATATAGGTCATAACTACCGCTCCTTATGCGGTGATTATGGCCGGCAATCGCCGCATGGGCAATGAAAATCCCCGCAAATCTCGCGGTGATTATGGAGCCTTTTCGCCGCGGCCATCGCATCAGATCACCTGCCTTGTCCGGTGCTCACCTATATTCTCACCGCATCGACGATGACGGGATCGCGGCAGAGGCCGAGGAGCGAGATAGCGGTGGAAAGCACGCCCGATTGCTCGTTGTCGGATTAGTTGAGCCGCTCGCGAGCGGCACTGGCAACCATGGGGTGCGGCCCGGATTCGCCGAGATGGGCGGTCTTCATCATCGGCCGCAACGTCGAATCAACCGAGCGCGTCGGATCGGAGAGGGAGTTCGTCGGGGTGTTCTGCACAGGCCGACGCAGATCAGGACACCCTTCCATGCTCCGCCAGAAAATCGAGCAGCGCACGGACGCGCGAGGGCAGTGGACCACCCTGACCGACATGCACGGCGTGAAACGCCTCGCGTTCACCCGTATCGAGCTTGCCGAGGACCGGCACGAGTCGGCCAGCGGCAATGTCCTCGCGCACGGTGAAGGCGGCCAGACGAGTAAGACCCGCGCCGGCGAGCGCCAGATGCCGAAGCCCTTCGCCATCGCTTGCCTGCACGCGGCCCGTCGCTGGCACGACGATGGTTTCCCCGTTCTCCCGCAGCGGCCAGCCGTCGACGGCGCGGGCATAGCCAAAACCGAGGCGATTGTGCCCGTCGAGATCGGCGATGGAACGCGGCTCGCCACACCGTTCCAGATAGGACGGTGCGGCAACGATCATCAGCGCCGTCTCGCCGAGCTTGCGGGCGACAAGGCTGGAGCTTTTCAGCGGCCCGGCGCGGACAGCAACATCGGTGCGCTCGGCCAGAAGATCGACCACCGCGTCGGTTTGCACAATGTCGAGCGTGACGCCGGGATGCAGCGCGAGAAACGCCGGCAGTGCCGGGGCGAGGACATGGTTGAAGTAGGAGGCGCTGGTGTTGACGCGCACGCGCCCCACCGCTTGCTCGCCGACGCTTGCTACCCGCTCGGCATCCTCCAGATCGGCGAGAATGCGCGTCGCCCGTTCGTAGAAGGCGCAGCCTTCGGGGGTGAGTTGCAACTGCCGGGTTGAACGGTTCAGCAGTCTTGCGCCGAGGCGCGTTTCCAGCCGCGCGATCAGCTTGCTGACCGCCGAAGGCGTCATGCGAGCGACCCTCGCAGCGGGCGAGAACCCTCCCAACTCGACCACGCGAACGAACACTTCCATCTCGCCGGATCGGTTGACCTCAAGTCGCGCCATAGTGACTTCATCTCATAAGTGATATTCCTTTGCGCAATCTATTTCATCGAGTGTCGAACGTCTATCTTCCTCGGAACTGTTCCGAATGAAGATCGAGATCGCATCATGCCGCTGGCGCTCTATGCCCTGACGGCCGGGGCCTTCGGCATCGGCGTCACCGAATTTGTCATCATGGGCCTCTTGCTGGAGGTCGGCCGGGAACTGAACGTCACCATCGCCGCCGCCGGTCTGTTGATTTCCGGCTATGCCATCGGCGTCACCATCGGCGCACCGCTCCTGACCGCGCTGACCGCTCGCTGGCGGCGCAAGAACGTGCTGGTCGGGCTGATGGTCATCTTCGTCATCGGCAACGCCGCCTGCGCGCTCGCGCCGACATACGGTTGGCTTATGGCGGCGCGCGTGTTGACCGCGTTGACGCATGGCACGTTCTTCGGCGTTGGGGCGGTGGTCGCGACCGGCCTTGTCCCGGAGGACAAGCGCGCCTCGGCTATCGCCATCATGTTCACGGGCCTCACGGTCGCGACCGTGCTCGGCGTGCCCTTCGGCACATGGCTCGGCCAGCACTACGGCTGGCGCGCGACGTTCTGGGCCGTGACGCTGGTGGGGCTGGTCGCGCTTGCCGTCCTTGCCGCACTGGTGCCGCAGGACCGATTGCCGCCCGAAGCCTCAGACTGGCGGGCCGACCTGCGCGCCATTGCCCGTCGCCCGGTCTTGCTCGGCCTGCTGACCACCGTGCTCGGCTATGCCGGCGTCTTTGCCGTCTTCACCTATATCGCGCCGTTGCTCACCCAAATCAGCGGTTTCGACGAAAGCGCCGTCTCGCCGATCCTGCTGGTTTTCGGCGGCGGACTGGTCGCGGGCAATCTGTTGGGCGGCAAGCTGGCCGACCGCAACCTGGTCCGCGCCATCCTTGGCACTCTGGCGATGCTTGCCGTCATCCTCGGTCTGATGGCCTTTGCTTTCGGCAACCAGATTGCGGCCATCGTCTTCACCGGCCTGCTTGGCGCGGCGGGCTTCGCCACCGTCGCACCCTTGCAGATGTGGGTGCTGTCCAAGGCCGAAGGCGCAGGCCAGAGTCTCGCATCAAGCTTCAACATCGGGGCCTTCAACCTCGGCAACGCCATCGGCGCATGGGCGGGCGGCATGGTCATCGACCATGGGCCGGGCCTTGTCGTGGTGCCGATCACGGCCGCGCTGTTCCCGCTTCTCGCCATCGCCACCGCGTTGATCGCCGTCCGGGCGAGCAAGGGCGCGGCCCTCAGCTCTTCCTGCAATCCCGTTCACTAAGGAGTATCCCATGGACTATCGACCACTCGGCAAATCCGGCCTCAAGGTGCCGGGCCTCAGCTTCGGCGCCGGCACCTTCGGCGGTTCCGGCCCGCTGTTCAGCAATTGGGGTAATTCGGACGCCACGGAAGCCCGCCGCCTCGTAGATATTTGCCTAGAGGCCGGTGTGAACCTGTTCGACACGGCAGACGTCTATTCAGACCGTGCTTCCGAGGAAGTGCTTGGCGAAGCGATCAAGGGCCGACGCGATGCGGTGCTGATCTCGACCAAGACCAGCCTGCCGATGGGCGACGGACCGAATGACGCCGGTTCCTCGCGCTTCCGGCTGATCCGCGCCGTCGAGGATGCGCTACGCCGCCTCCAGACCGACTATATCGACCTGTTGCAGCTCCACGCCTTCGACGCCAGCACGCCGGTCGAGGAAGTGCTTTCGACACTCGATACCCTCGTTCGCGCCGGCAAGGTGTGGATCGGCGTGGAATAAGGACCCCGCTTACGGGGTGATCGGCTTCCAAAAGGGACCCCTTTTGCGAGTGGGTCCACAGTGCTCCCGAGGGATGATCGGGAGCCGAGATTGGGATGCTGGTTGTGGAGACGATCGCCAAGATCCGGCGGGCCTATTTCGTCCAGAAGAAGGCGATCAAGGAGATCTGCCGTGAGCTGAAGGTCTCGCGGAAGGTCGTCCGCAAGGTGGTTCGAGGCGGCGAGACGGCGTTCGTCTACGAGCGAAGCGTGCAGCCGCAGCCGAAGATCGGGCCTTGGCGGGCGAGCTCGACCGGCTGCTGGCGGAGAATGCGGGCCGCGCGAGCCGGGCGCGGCTGACGCTGATCCGGGTGTTCGAGGAGCTGCGCGGTCTCGGCTACGAGGGCGGCTACGACGCGGTGCGGCGGTACGCGGCCGGCTGGCAGCGCGAGCGGGCCGCGGCGACGGCGGCGGCGTTCGTGCCGCTGAGCTTCGCGCCCGGCGAGGCCTACCAGTTCGACTGGAGCCACGAGGTGGTGCTGATCGCCGGCGCCACGGTGACGGTGAAGGTGGCGCAGGTCCGGCTTTGCCACAGCCGGATGCTGTTCGTGCGGGCCTATCCGCGCGAGAGCCAGGAGATGGTGTTCGACGCCCACGACCGCGCCTTCGCCTTCTTCCGGGGGGCCTGCACCCGGGGCATCTACGACAACATGAAGACCGCGGTGGACGCGATCCTGGTCGGCAAGGCGCGGGACTACAACCGGCGCTTCCAGCAGATGTGCGGGCACTACCTGGTCGAGCCGGTCGCCTGCACGCCGGCGTCGGGCTGGGAGAAGGGCCAGGTCGAGAACCAGGTCGGGACGGTGCGGCAGCGGTTCTTCTCGCCGCGGGTGCGGGTCCGGAGCTATGAGGAGCTGAACGCCTGGCTCGTCGATCGCTGCGTCGCCTGGGCGAAGGCGCAGCCGCATCCGGAGGTCCGAGACAGGACGATCTGGCAGATGTTCGAGACCGAGCGGCCGAGCCTCGTGCCTTATGCCGGCCCGTTCGACGGCTTCCATGCGACGCCGGTCTCGCCGTCGAAGACCTGCCTCGTTCGCTTCGACAACAACAAATACTCGGTGATGGCGAGCGCGGTCGGCCGGCCGGTCGAGGTTCGCGCCTATGCCGATCGCATCGAGCTGCGGCAGGACGGGCGGATCGTCGGGCAACACTCTCGCGTCTTCGGCCGCGGCCAGACCGTCTACGACCCCTGGCACTATGTCCCCGTTCTGGCGCGCAAACCCGGCGCGCTCAGGAACGGCGCGCCCTTTCAGGACTGGGTGCTGCCCGGCGCGCTCGAGCGGGTGCGCCGCAAGCTGAAGTCCGCGCCCGACGGCGACCGGCAGATGGTCGAGGTGCTCGGCGCCGTGCTGACCGACGGCCTGCCGGCGGTCGAGGCCGCCTGCGCCGAGGCGCTGAGGGAGGGCGTCCACTCGGCGGACGTCATCCTCAACATCCTGTCCCGGCGCCGGGACCCCGGCCCGCCGGCGACGATCATGACCCCCGAGGCGCTGCGGCTGCGGCACGAGCCCGCGGCCGACTGCGCCCGCTACGACAGCCTCAGGAGGGCGAGCGGATGATGGAGCGCAGCGCGATCATGACCACGATGGGCGAGCTCAAGCTCTTCGGCATGCGGGCGGCCTACGACGAGATCGTCGCTTCGGCGGTGAAGCGCCAGCACGAGCCGCAGCGGGTGGTCAGCGACCTGCTGACCGCCGAGCTCTCCGAGAAGCAGGCCCGCTCGATCAAGTACCAGATCGCCATCGCCCGGCTGCCGATGGCCAAGGAGATCGACGAGTTCGTCTTCGACGCCACGCCGATCAACGAGACCCTGGTGCGCGACCTCGCCGGCGGCGGCTTCCTCGCGCAGCAGCGCAATCTGGTCCTGGTCGGCGGCACCGGCACCGGCAAGACCCACCTCGCCGTCGGCATCGCCCGCGCCTGCATCCGCGGCGGCGCCAGGGGCCGCTTCTTCAACGTCGTCGACCTCGTCAACAAGCTCGAGGCCGAGGCCCGCGCCGGCCGCCAGGGCCGCCTCGCCGACCACCTCTGCCGCATGGACCTGGTCGTCCTCGACGAGCTCGGCTACCTCCCCTTCGCCCAGGCCGGCGGCCAGCTCCTCTTCCATCTCGTCAGCCGGCTCTACGAGCAGACCTCGGTCGTCGTCACCACCAACCTCGCCTTCGGCGAATGGCCCGCCGTCTTCGGCGATCCGAAGATGACCACCGCGCTGCTCGACCGCCTCACCCACCACTGCGACATCGTCGAGACCGGCAACGAGAGCTGGCGCTTCAAAAACCGCGCCTGACCCCACCCTCACCGCCTCACCGGAGCGGGAACCGGCCCGTCTCCGCCACCCGCACCGCTGCGCCGGGCCGGGTCCCGCTCCTCGCCGACGGGGGTCCCTATTGGAAGCCGATCAGGGGTCCCGATCCCGCGCCGATTGACAGGCAAGGTCCGCTATGTCGGCGTTTCCAACTTCTCCGGCTGGCAGATCATGAAATCGCTGGCCGTCGCCGACCGTTATGGCTGGCCTCGCTATGTCGCCAATCAGGTCTATTATTCGCTGGTCGGGCGCGACTACGAATGGGATTTGATGCCGCTGGGCGAAGATCAGGGCCTTGGGGCGATGGTCTGGAGTCCGCTCGGATGGGGCCGGCTTACCGGGAAAATCCGGCGCGGCACACCGCTGCCCGAAGGTAGTCGTCTCCACGAAACCGCGAGCTTCGGCCCGCCCGTGGACGACGAACACCTCTATCGCGTGGTCGATGCGCTCGACGCCGTGGCAGAGGAAACCGGCAAGACCGTTCCGCAGATTGCCCTCAACTGGCTGCTGCAACGTCCAACCGTTTCCTCGGTCATCATCGGTGCGCGCAACGAGGACCAGCTTCGCCAGAACCTCGGCGCTATCGGCTGGAGCCTGACACCCGAGCAGGTCGCAAAGCTGGACGAGGCCAGCGCCGTCACCGCGCCCTATCCCCATTTCCCATATCGCCGGCAGGAGGGTTTCGCCCGCCTCAATCCACCGATGGTGGGATAGATGGACAGGCGTGTCTTTAGACGCGATGACGCTCGATCTCCGCTACCGCAAGGTCCGCCATAGCCGAGAGGGCGACTTTGGACGCGCCGTCCTGCGCCTGCACCGACATGCCCTGAATCATCGCACCGACGAAGCGCGCAAGCGCTGCTGCGTCGGTGGCTTGCTTCAACTGCCCCTCGGCGATGCCACGCTCGATCCGCGCTTTCAGCAGATCGAGCGTGGTGTTGCGCAGGCTGGAGACATGACGAGCGACCGGCTCGTTCTCCACCGCGCAGGTCAGCACGGCCGTCGAGATCATGCAGCCATGAGGTCGGTCGGGCCGAGTAAACTCGTGTGCGGATTCGCGAAGCACTCCGGCCAGCGCCGTTACCACGTCTCGGTCTTCGAAGGCGCGCGTCGCCGAGGCTCCGATATGGGCCTGATACCAAGCCAGCGCCTCGCGATGCAGATCGGCCTTCGATGTAAACGCCGCATAGAGGCTTTGCGGCGTGATCCCCATGGCCGCCGTCAGCTCGGCGATGGACGCGCCTTCATAGCCGAGCCGCCAGAAAGTTTCCGTCGCCTTCGCCAGAACCTCATCGCGGTCGAAGGCGGGCGGCCGTCCGCGACGGCGCGGCACATCTTCCTTATTTTTCACATCGATCACTCTAGAAATATCCTTCGAGGTGAGATATTCGGGAACGGTCATTGTGATTATAGAGGACTATCCCACATGAGTCTCCCAGATTTTTCGAGTGCGCCCGTCCGCATCGACGCGGCCATAGACAAGGCCCTAGCCGAGAAGCGTGTCGTCGGAACCGTTGTGCTGGCTGCCCATAACGGAGAGATCATCCATCATCGCGCTGCGGGCTACTCGGATCGCGAAGCCCGCACTCCGATGCGTGAGGATGCAATTTTCCTTCTCGCCTCCGTCACCAAACCCTTCGTGACGGCCGCGGCTATGCGGCTCGTGGAGGAAGGGCGGCTAGACCTTGACGCTCCTGTCACGCGATGGCTGCCGGACTTCTGCCCCACCCTGACGAACGGGACTAAGCCGGAGATCACCATTCGTCACTTGCTCCTGCATACGTCAGGGCTGGGTTACGGCCTTCTCGAACCAGCAGACGGCCCCTATCACAAGCTGAATGTCTCCGATGGCCTAGATCAGCCCGGCCTGTCGCTCGAAGAGAATCTTTCCCGTCTCGCAGCCGCCCCCTTGAATTTCGCACCGGGCACGAGCTGGCTCTATTCGCTCGGGATGGATGTGCTTGGCGGCGTTCTGGAGAAGGTTGAAGGTCGGAGTCTGCCGGACATTGTGCGGGAGAAGGTGACGGCCCCGCTGGGTCTTGAGGATACGGATTTCTCAATCCGCGACGTGTCGCGGCTCGCCAAGGCGTATGCGGACGGCGATCCAGAGCCGGTGGCAATGACGGATGGTATCGCGGTCGCACAGCGGGGGCTTGAAGGGCTGGCCGCGATCTTCGCCCCGTCCCGCATTTTCGACGCCCGATCCTACCCCTCGGGTGGCGCAGGCATGGCGGGCACGGCTAAGGACATATTGCGTTTTCTAGAGGCAATCCGCGCGGGCGGCGCACCGATCCTCACGGCCGGCACCGTCGAATCCATGGTCAAGGATCAGGTCGGTGCCCAAGCAGAAACGCAGGGGCCGGGTTGGGGTTTCGGCTACGGCTGGGCGGTGCTGGACGATCCTTTGCCAACGGGCACGCCGCAGGCGGCAGGAACCCTGCAATGGGGCGGGGCCTATGGCCACTATTGGTTTATGGACCGTCAGAACGGCATCTCCGTTGTGGCACTCACCAACACGGCCTTTGAAGGCATTGGGGGTGCTTTCCCCATCGACGTCAGGAACGCTGTCTATGGATAATACCAACCCGCATTGATCAGAACCCTTGCGCCCAGTCCCGACGGCCGATGGATCGGATGCGCCAGGGTTGGTCGACGAGGTCGTTCCAAGCGGCGCAGCAGTGGGCGACGATGTCGTCGTAGCCCTTGAAGACCCGGTTCGAGAGCCAGTTGTCGCGCATGAACTGCCAGATGTTCTCGACCGGGTTCAGCTCGGGCGAGCGGGGCGGCAGCGGCAGGATGGTGATGTTCTTCGGCACGATGAGGGCGCGGGCGAGGTGCCAGCCGGCCTGGTCGAGGATGAGGATGGCGTGGGCGCCCGGCGCCACCGCGGTGCTGATCTCCGCGAGGTGCGTCTGCATCGCCGGCGTGTCGCAGAACGGCATGACGATGCCGGCGCCCTTGCCCTCGGCCGGGCAGATCGCGCCGAAGATGTAGGCCCAGGCGGTGCGCTGGTCGTGCGGCGCCCGCGGTCGGGCGCCCCGCCGCGCCCATCTTCGGGTGAGCTTGTTCTTCTGCCCGATCCGCGCTTCGTCCTGGAACCAGAGTTCTATGCGCTTGCCGGGATGCGCGGCGCGGACCTCCGCCACGCGCTCCGGGAGACTTTTTTGAAAGCCGCCGCCGCCTCCGGATCCTGGGCGTAGTGCCGCGGCCGCGCCGAAAGCTTGCGGAAGCCGAGCGCCCGGAGTTCCCGTCCCACCGTCGCCTCGCTCACCGACACCCGGAACGCCTCCCAGAGCCACTGCACCAGGTCGATCCGCCGCCAGCGCACCACCCCGTCGCGCCAGGGCTCAGGTCCCGCCTCCACCACCTGCGCCAGCGCCGCCCGATGCTCTGCCGTCAGTGTCGGCGCCTTGCCGGGGGCATGCCGGTCGATCAGCCCCGACGGGCCTTCCGCGTTGAACCGCAGCACCCAGTCCCGCACGATCTGCAGCCCGACCCCGCCGACCCGCGCCGCCTCCGTCCGCGTGCCGCCCTCCGCGATCACCGCCAGCGCCAGCAGCCGACGCACCTGCTTCGCATCCCGGCTGTCCCGCGCCAGCCGGCGAAGATCGTCACCATCCAGATCACCCCGAAGCCCGATCGCTGCCGCCATGGAAAACCCCTTCGTTCTCCATGATGAATCACGACAACGCCCTCAGGGGAATCCCCCGCGTGAGTCAGGACCTATGCGCGCTGGTATTACTCTAAGATTTCAGGCGCCGTGCTTTGCCCGAGCACCACGTCCGCGCCGACGAGCCTCACGTCGCATCCGGTTCAGACAGGCTTTCCAATCAGGCCACGCGCTCCGAGCGCCAGTTGCCGTCCTTGCCCTTGGCGAGCCGCCAGGTCCGTGCCGTGACCAGCGTCCCGCGCGCGGTGCGATAGTCGGGAACGGCGATACGGATGGCATCGCCCTCGGCGTGCCACTCCGCGATGACGGTGACGCCATCGCCGAACTCGACCAGGCAGTCGGGCGCGGCTTGCCCGTCATCGTCGATGGTCACGCGGCCCTTCCGAAAGGCGTGACTATGAGGAAACAGGAATCGCATTCGGTCGCCTTCTTCTTCTCGGGCATCTCATGCTTTGAAGATCGCGCGGGACGATCGCCTGCCATGGGGGCGTTGCGGGGTCTCCCCGCAGAAGGGGGTGTGCCGGCGACCTTGGCGTCGGCCAGGGGGAAGGCTTTCTCCCCTTTCCCCGACTAGTCGTTCGCTATGCGGGAAGAAAGCTGCCGCATGAGCGCTTAACCAGAGTGTCCGCTTTCATGAGGAGTTGCATTCTGAAAAACCTCGTATTGGGCCAGAAATGCGCGCTTGTAGGCGGGCCGAGCTTTGGCGCGGGCGATGTAATCCATGAATACCTGATAGTCTTCGAGTATCCCCGAGCCTTCCAGCCTGCGGATCACCTGGACCATCAGAATGTCGGCAGCGCTGAAAGAGCCGACCAACCATGGCGCGTCTCTAAATGCGGTGGCGAGTTGGTCCAGCCGCGTCCTGATACGCTTGCCCACTATGGCGAAGCGCTCTGCCTGCCAGCTCTTGTCCGCTTCGAAGTATCTCACGTAATCGAGTTCCACGATTGGTGCCTCGACAGTGTTCAGCGCTGCGAACATCCAGCTTATCGCCTTGGCGCGCGCAGCTTCGCCTTCTGGCAGAAGGCCATCATGACGTTGCGCGACATGAAGGACAATGGCCCCCGACTCGAACAGGGCGATACCGTCATCTTCAAAAGTCGGTATCTGTCCAAATGGCTGAAGCGCGAGGTGCGCCGGTTGCTTCATCTCTTCAAACGTTAGCAGCCGCGCATCGTAAGGCTGACCCGCCTCTTCCAGCACCCACCGGACACTCATGTCCCGCGCCAGCCCTACGCCTTTGTCGGGCGAGGCTCTGAATGCTGTGATCGTAGGCATGTTGCTCTCCCACGGGATGAAATCGCGGTGCATTACTAGTCGTTCTTATACCGACATCCGTCATCCGGGACCAGATCGAGGAGGTGACGGGCCTCAACGCCTCGGCCGGGATCAGCTACGGCAAGTTCCTCGCCGAGATGGCCAGCGATCTGAACAAGCCCAATGGCCAGGCGGTGATCACCCCGGCGCGCGGGCCGCGATTCGTGGCCGAGCTGCCGGTCAAGAAATTCCATGGTGTCGGCCCGGCCGCAGCGGCAAAGATGGAGCAGCTGGACATCCTCACCGGCGCAGACCTGCGCGAGAAGTCGGCGGAGTTCCTGCGCGAGCATTTCGGGAAGTCCGGCGACTGGTATTACCGCATCTCGCGCGGCATCGACAATCGCCCGGTCGAACCGCACCGGGAGCGCAAATCCATCGGCGCGGAGGACACCTTTGCCGAGGACATCTTCACCCCCTCTCCGGCAAGGGCCGAAATCGCGGCGCTGGCGGCCAAGGTCTGGCGAAGCTGCGAGGCCAGGGTCTGACCGGCCGCACGGTGACGCTGAAGGTGAAATACGCCGATTTCCAGCAGATCACCCGCAGCCGGACCATCGGCAGGGGCCTGCACGGCGCCGGGGAACTGGCCGGCATCGCCGCGGCACTGCTGGAGCCCCTGTTCCCGGTCGAAAAGGGCATACGCCTCCTCGGCGTCACGCTATCCTCACTGGAGGTGCAAGGAGACGAACCAGCCGTCCGGCAGCTCAGCCTCGGGCTGCCGGGCTTGCAGGAACAGAACAGGAGCGGCGGATGAGACGTAAGGATGAAGAGCGAGCAGCGGCAAAGCTCGCCAAGGCCATGGCGATGATTTGCGTTCGCAACACCATGCTGGAAGACATACACGCGGGTCGGGGGCCTGTGAGCAGAACCGGGGACTTCTCCGACGTTTTTGTCGTCGATGCGGAAGGCAACCGCACTACCTGGACCGAGGTCTCGCGGATCGACGACAGCGAAATGCGCGACCTGATGCGTCAGGTCGTCAACCGGCTCTATACCTTCCAACTCCGTCTCAGCGACCCGGAGTTTCAGCGCTATGTCGATCGCTGGACTGGCGCAACACGGAACTGGGATACGCCTAGGCTTGATGACGGCTTCTACAGGGCAAACCAGTCTCGGGACTAGTCGTGCTCATCGGGGCCGACTCCTCCCTCCTCTATTGCCACGGATGCCGCCTCCGGGTTACATTGCCATCAGGACATGGCTGGAACGTCGCGCTGTGCGAGCAGACGTTCAATTCTCTTGGCGAGCCGCAAATTCGCACAAGTGTCGCACCAGTATTTTCGCGACGCCATGCTGCGCAGGACTACGCCATTGTCTCAATCCACCGCCGATCATATCCCAAATCCCGCCGGGCGCTTCTCTGTAACCTGTTGGAATTCCTATGTAGTCTTATCGGAGGCTCTTCAGGATATGGGACGGGAATGGCTCGGCAACGACAAACCACCGCTACTGCGCTTCGCCTGGTCGCCCAGACCAGTGCTGAAGCCGTCGCGCGTGTTGCCGAGGCCCGCGAACCGGCCCCCCGCCTCGTCGATCTTGTCCGCCAGCTCGCACGCCAGGCTGCACGCGATTTCGTCCAACAGGAGACGGCCCGACAGCCGCGCGACCGCCTCCCTGATTAAGGAGGCCCTCGCATGAGAGTCGCACTCTACGCCCGCTATTCCTCCGACAACCAGCGCGATGCTTCCATCGCCGACCAGTTGCGCCTGTGCCGCCTGCGCGCCGAGAAGGAAGGCTGGACGGTGGTGGAGGAATATACCGATCACGCCATCTCAGGCGCCAGCATGATCCTGCGGTCCGGTATCCAGGCGCTGATCACCGACTCTTCCCGCGGCCGCTTCGATATGATCATGGCCGAAGCCATGGATCGGCTGTCACGCGACCAAGAGGACATCGCCGGAATTTTCAAGCGGATGACCTATGCCGACGTGAAGATGTTCACCCTTTCAGAGGGGGAGATCACCCATCTCCATGTCGGCCTCAAGGGGACGATGAACGCGCTGTTCCTGAAGGACCTGGCCGACAAGACCCGTCGCGGTCTGCGCGGTCGGGTCGAGGACGGAAAGTCGGGCGGTGGGCTCTGCTATGGCTATGACGTCGTGAAGAAGTTCGATGACCGTGGCGAGGCAGTGCGGGGCGATCGCACAATCAACGAAGCCGAGGCAGCCGTTGTCCGCCGCATCTTCGCAGACTACCTCGACGGCAAATCCTCCCGCACGATCGCGATGGACCTCAACCGCCGGGGCATCGCTGGTCCGCAAGGCAGCGAATGGGGACCATCGACCATTCACGGCAATCCGAAGCGCGGCACGGGCATCCTGAACAACGAGCTTTATATCGGCAGGCTGATCTGGAACCGGCTGCGCTACATCAAAGACCCCGACACGGGCCGGCGTGTGTCGCGGCTGAACCCGGACAGCGAATGGGTGACGCAGGATGTTCCCGACCTTCGCCTCGTGGATCAGGATGTCTGGGATGCAGTGAAGGAACGCCAGAACCAGCTTTCCTATGGGCCGGGAGCAGAGAAAACGACCAACTTCATGAATGATCGCCGGAGGCCGAAGCATCTCTTTGCCGGGCTCGTGAAATGCGGCCGCTGTGGTGGCGGCTATTCCATGATCTCCAAGGATCTGCTCGGCTGCTTGACGGCGCGCAACAAGGGCACCTGCGACAATCGGCTGAACATTCGCCGCGATGCGCTGGAAGCCTCGATCCTGAACGGCCTGCGCCGACACCTGATGGAACCGGCCCTGTTCAAGGAGTTCTGCGACGAGTTCACCAAAGAGGTGAACCGGCTGCGCATCGAGCGCGGCGCCGACCTTGAGGGATGGAAGCACGAACTCCAGCGCATCGACCGGGAACTCGACAAGATCGTCGATGCGATCATGCAAGGCTTCCCTCTGTCGAAGCTGAAAGACAAATCCGAGAAGCTGGAAGCCCGCAAAGCCGAGCTGACGGAGAAGCTGGCCAATGCCGACGTGCCTCCGCCCCTGCTCCATCCGAACATGGCGGCGCTTTATTCCCGGCGGATCGGGCAGCTTTACGAGCATCTGCAAGACGAGGACGGTCGCGTGAATGCCGCCGAGACCTTCCGCTCACTGGTCGATCAGGTCACGCTTATGCCCGACAACGGCGAACTGGCCATCGTCCTTCGCGGCGACCTCGGTGCGATCCTGCGCTTTGCTGCGGGCAAGAAAAACCCCGACTTCCTTTCGGAGGCCGAGGCTTTGGACAATCTGCTTTCGCAAGGATCGTTGGTTGCGGGAGTGCGCAACAGACGATCTTTGCGAAATGGCGATGACGATGGGACCCCTCCCTTGGAAGAGGACGCATCGCCGGGATCGTTGGTTGCGGGGACGCGCAACAGACGATCACTGCGGAATGGTTCTGAACAGCAAAAAACCTCCGCGACGGTGTCGGCGGAGGTTTCGCAAGTATCGTTGGTTGCGGGGGCAGGATTTGAACCTGCGGCCTTCAGGTTATGAGCCTGACGAGCTACCGGGCTGCTCCACCCCGCGCCAAGGTCTTTGCCGTGTGCCGATTTTGGCATAGGCGGATGGTTTTCACCGGTTTGTCGGGTTCTGGCCTGACAGCCGGCGGTTCTGTTCGTGTCGAGAGCGTTTTTCGTGGGCTTTACAGGTTTGGCGGTGACCTACTCTCCCGCGTCTTGGGACGCAGTACCATCGGCGCGGCGGTGCTTAACGGCCGAGTTCGGGATGGGATCGGGTGTTTCACTCGCGCTGTTGCCACCAAACCTGGAAAGCCCACGAAGTCCGGCGGAGCCGGGTTTCGGGATACACGAGACGTCTTTCGTTCGTCTTTTGCTGGCGTTGCCAGCGACACTCGGGTTCTTCGACTTCCGGTTTGGAGGACGGTCCTGCCGTCTTCCGGATCGGATGAAGCCTATCGGGCGATTAGTACCGGTCAGCTGAATGCATTGCTGCACTTATACCTCCGGCCTATCGACGTGGTGGTCTTCCACGGCCCTCAAGGGAGACCTGGTTTTGAGGGGGGCTTCCCGCTTAGATGCCTTCAGCGGTTATCCTGTCCGCACATAGCTACCCTGCACTGCCGTTGGCACGACAACAGGTCCACCAGTGGTGCGTTCACCCCGGTCCTCTCGTACTAGGGGCAACTCCTCTCAAGTCTCCGACACCCACGGCAGATAGGGACCGAACTGTCTCACGACGTTCTAAACCCAGCTCACGTACCACTTTAAACGGCGAACAGCCGTACCCTTGGGACCTTCTCCAGCCCCAGGATGTGATGAGCCGACATCGAGGTGCCAAACACTGCCGTCGATATGGACTCTTGGGCAGTATCAGCCTGTTATCCCCGGCGTACCTTTTATCCGTTGAGCGATGGCCCTCCCACGTGGGACCACCGGATCACTATGGCCGACTTTCGTCTCTGCTCGACTTGTCAGTCTCGCAGTCAGGCGGGCTTATGCCATTGCACTCGACGGTTGATTTCCGACCAACCTGAGCCCACCATCGCGCGCCTCCGTTACTCTTTGGGAGGCGACCGCCCCAGTCAAACTACCCGCCACACAGGGTCCCGGAACCGGATGACGGTCCGCGGTTAGACATCAGGCAAGGCAAGGGTGGTATCTCAAGGGAGGCTCCCCGGGAACTGGCGTCCCCGCTTCAAAGCCTGCCACCTATCCTGCACATGCCTGGCCTGATGCCAGTGTGAAGCTGTAGTAAAGGTGCACGGGGTCTTTCCGTCTGACCGCGGGAACCCCGCATCTTCACGGGGAGTTCAATTTCGCTGAGTCTACGTTGGAGACAGCGGGGAAGTCGTTACGCCATTCGTGCAGGTCGGAACTTACCCGACAAGGAATTTCGCTACCTTAGGACCGTTATAGTTACGGCCGCCGTTTACCGGGGCTTCAATTCGGAGCTTGCACCCCTCCTTTTAACCTTCCGGCACCGGGCAGGCGTCAGACCCTATACGTCGCCTTTGGGCTTCGCAGAGTCCTGTGTTTTTAGTAAACAGTCGCCACCCCCTGGTTTGTGCCCCCCGCCAACGCTTGCGCGCCAACGGGG
Organism: Amaricoccus sp.; assembly: GCF_047602525.1. Classification (GTDB taxonomy): domain Bacteria; phylum Pseudomonadota; class Alphaproteobacteria; order Rhodobacterales; family Rhodobacteraceae; genus Amaricoccus. The sequence continues at coordinate 3,164,755 of NZ_JASGHB010000001.1, read as the reverse complement.
CCTCCTTCTCCCGAAGTTACGGAGGCATTTTGCCGAGTTCCTTCAACGTAGTTCTCTCAAGCGCCTTGGTATGCTCTACCAGTCCACCTGTGTCGGTTTAGGGTACGATCTCATGGAGGGCTATTTCCAGGAACCGCTGACAGGCCGTCCCAATCCGTTAAGGGACGACAAGCTTTGCGATCCGTCACTTCCTCCTGGCCCGGGAATATTAACCCGGTTCCCATCGACTACGCCTTTCGGCCTCGCCTTAGGGGTCGGCTCACCCTGCTCAGATTAGCTTTAAGCAGGAACCCTTGGACTTTCGGCGAGCGGGTCTCTCACCCGCTTTGTCGCTACTCATGTCAACATTCTCGCTTCTGAATGCTCCACCGGTCCCTCACAGGCCGGCTTCATCGCCGAGACCCATGCCTCCGCGCACTCCCCGAGGGGGATGCTAAGAGGCAGGGTCTGCATAGACAGAACGCTCCGCTACCGCGCACCGTAAGGTGCACCCTGAGCTTCGGCTCGTGGCTTGAGCCCCGTTACATCTTCGCCGCAAGACAACTTGTCTAGACCAGTGAGCTGTTACGCTTTCTTTAAATGATGGCTGCTTCTAAGCCAACATCCTGGTTGTTTTGGTCGTCTCACATGCTTTCCCACTTAGCCACGAATTGGGGGCCTTAGCTGCAGGTCAGGGTTGTTTCCCTCTTCACGACGGACGTTAGCACCCGCCGTGTGTCTGCCGGATAGTACGCCTCGGTATTCGGAGTTTGCTTAGGATCAGTAAGACGGTGAGTCCCCATAGCCCATGCAGTGCTCTACCCCCGAGGGTATTCGTCCGACGCTCTACCTAAATAGATTTCGCGGAGAACCAGCTATCTCCGAGTTTGATTGGCCTTTCACCCCTAGGCACACCTCATCCCGACCTTTTTCAACAGGTGTGGGTTCGGACCTCCAGTGCATGTTACTGCACCTTCATCCTGGACATGCCTAGATCACTCGGTTTCGGGTCTGATCCTACTAACTCATTCGCCCTATTAAGACTCGCTTTCGCTGCGCCTACGCCTAGCGGCTTAAGCTTGCTAGTAAGACCAAGTCGTTGACCCATTATACAAAAGGTACGCCGTCACCCGTCATCGATCCGAAGATCGTCGCAGGCTCCGACTGTTTGTAGGCGTCCGGTTTCAGGGACTGTTTCACTCCCCTTGTCGGGGTGCTTTTCACCTTTCCCTCACGGTACTGGTTCGCTATCGGTCAGCAAGGAGTACTTAGCCTTCGAGGGTGGTCCCCCGATCTTCAGACAGGATTGCACGTGTCCCGCCCTACTTAATGTGTCCCATCGAGTTGTCGCATACGGGGCTGTCACCCATATCGCCCAGCTTCCCAACTGGTTCTGCTAACTCTCAAGGCTCGGCTGGTCCGCGTTCGCTCGCCACTACTAGCGGAGTATCGGTTGATTTCCTTTCCTCCGGGTACTGAGATGTTTCAGTTCCCCGGGTTCGCTCTTTTAACCCTATGTGTTCAGGTCAAAAGTACCTGGTTCAACCTCCGATCATCAGAAGCCATGTCGGAGTTTCCCTGCTGTGCGCAGGTCCGCTCCGGCTTCTCATAATCGAAGACTGTCAGGTGGGTTTCCCCATTCGGACATCCCGGGATCAAAGGGTGCTCTCGCCTCCCCCGGGCTTATCGCAGAGTGCCACGTCCTTCATCGCCTCTTGCTGCCAAGGCATCCACCAAACGCCCTTATCGCGCTTGATCCGATCCAGAAGACGACAGGCCCTTTTGCGCGAGGGTGGTTCATCCCTCAACCCGCGTCCCGATCTGGTCGGAAGTCGTTGACCCGACGGCGCTCCCTCGGCAGAGAGGCGCCGCGGCTCGCGAACCCTGAACGGCCTCGACGGCCAGACAGGATCCACGGTCAGTGTCATTTGACTTGGAAAGACTGCTGTCGTTGCAGACGGCCTCGCGGCCGACTGCGCGGCTCCCGCCCCACTTGGCAGGCGCCCGAACAGCGTCTCGTGTATTGCTCTCTTCACGATGTCAGTTGAATGTCGCGATCGTCGATCGGACAGGAAGGCTCATCAGCCGATGAACCTGCCAATCAGATCGTCTCGCGGGTTTTGCGGCTTCGCCGCAAAAGGCGCTGGTGGAGCCTGTCGCGCCAAAGGCGCGCAACCAAAGGCTCGATAGGCGGAACCAACCGAAGGTTGGTGGAGCCTATCGGGATCGAACCGATGACCTCATGCTTGCAAAGCACGCGCTCTCCCAGCTGAGCT